>CAZBGA010000087.1:0-13412 GCA_964491385.1 uncultured Treponemataceae bacterium
GGAACGGCGAGGAAAGAAGGCTCGTCTGCGCGGCCTTGCCCGACCGGCGCGTCGTCGACCTGGGTTTGAAGGCCCAGCTCGCATTCGTCGAGACCCAGGGCGATTCCCTCTTCCTCGGCCTCGACCAGGATATCGTCCGCATGGATCTGGCGGAGCGATGAGAGCCGGGAGAAGCGAGCGGCATCTGGTCGTCGCGGTCGCGGCCATCGCCCTTCTCGGAGGGACCGCATACGCCTTCGACTGGCCCCTGGCCCCGCCGAGAATCGCCGCCACCTTCGGCACCTACGCCAAAGGCCGCGTCGTCGCGGGGGTCGCGCTTTCCGGCGAGGACGACCTGGTGCGATCCGCCGAGGACGGCGAGCCCTCCTTCATCCTCGAGGAAGGCGCCAACCCCTCGGGATTGCCTTCGCCCCTGGGCTCTTTCATCGTAGTCGAGCATCAGAAGGGCCTGGCGGCCGTCTATTCCCACCTCGCCCCGGGTACTCTCTCGACGGACACCAAATTCAAGTCGGGCGACATACTGGGAAAATCGGGAAGGTCCGGCTGGATCGAAGGGCCCGGCATCCTGTTCCAGGTCTTCGATCGCCGCTCGGGCTCATGGGTCAATCCTCTTCTCGTCCTTCCCCAGCTGGCCGTCGATAAGCCGCCCGTCATCCGCTCGCTCGCCCTTTCCCACGCCGACAAGGTGTACGTCCTCGGCGAGACGGCTTCGTTTCCCCAAGGCACCTATGCCGTGGCCGTCGATGTCTTCGATCCCGCGGACTCGGCTTGGACCGCCGGTCCCCTCGCTCCCTACGGCATCAGGCTTTCGATCGACGGCGACGAGGTGGCCGACCTGGCCTTCGACGTGGCGAGGGGAGAGGGGGGCAAGCTCATGCTTTCCTCGGGCAGCCCGACGGCCGCTGACGAGCTCAAGACGAAGGACGGGCGCTATACCCTGGCGGTACGCCTCTTTCCCAGAGGCCGCACGACGATCGAAGTGCGGGTCGAGGACGCGGCGGGCAACAAGCGCTCGGCTTCCTGGTCCGCCCTCGTGGAGTAGGCGCATCGACGCGGTAAAGACCTTCTCGACTCTCCCTTCCGCCGAGCCCATGCGGCGGCTGCCTTGCAGTCTCTGCGGCGGCGAGTCATTCCGGAGGGGATGGGACTGCGGCGCTTTCGCGTTCGTCGAATGCCGCCGCTGCGGGCTGCTTCAGCAAAACCCTCAGCCAGATCCGGCGGCGGTGGCATCCCGCTACGGCGAAGCCTATCTGCGCTACGAGGAGGCGAATCAGTACGCTTTTCGGGACCTCGAGCTCCTCGCCCTCGGCGATCTCGGGCTGGAGGCGGCGACCCGCGGGATCTTCGATCGCGCCGCGGGCGAAGGCCGCAAGCCTCGCGTCCTCGACGTCGGCTGCGCGACCGGCGCCCTTCTGGCAGCCTTGCGCGATAGGGGCTGGGATCCTCAGGGCGTCGAGATATCCGCCGCCCAGGCGAGCTACGGCGCGACTCGTCGCGGCCTGCCAATTTTCGCCGGCACTCTGGAATCGGCCGCCTTCCCGGCCGCTTCCTTCGATCTGGTCCACGCGTCCCATCTCATCGAGCACCTCAACGACCCTGCGTCTTTCGTCGATGAGGCGGCGCGAGTCCTCGGGCCGGGAGGCATCCTGGCGCTGACGACCCCGAACGCCGACGGCTTTCAGGCGCGGCTGCTCGGACCGGCGTGGAGGAGCGCCATATACGACCACCTGTACCTTTTCTCGCGGCGCACTCTCGTCGCCCTCCTCGAATCGCGCGGCTTCTCGGTTTCCGCTTCCGTCACCTGGGGCGGATGGGCGAGGGGGCTTCGGCCCGCCTTCGTCAAGCGCCCTTTGGACGCCCTGGCGAAACGGATGGGCTTCGGAGATGTCGTCGCCCTGCTCGCCCGAAAGGCTGTATAATGGCGACGATGGAGTATTCCTTCGTCAAAGACAGAGTAGAGGCGATCCGCGACAGGATAGGAGCCGCGGCAGGGCGCTCCGGCCGCGGGATCTCCGACGTCGAGCTGCTCGCGGTCACCAAGTCGCACCCTGTGGAGGCGGCCGTCGCCGCGTGGGACGCGGGCCTGACCTCCTTCGGCGAGAGTCGCGTGGCGGAGGCCCAGGAGAAATACGCGGCATTTCTCGCCGAACGGCCCGGCGCCCGCCTCGACATGATAGGCCACATCCAGTCCAATAAGGCCAAAAAGGCCGTCTCGACCTTCTCCCGACTGCAATCCGTAGATTCGGTCGAGCTCATCCTCGAGCTCGAAAGAAGGGCACGGGCCGCCGATGCCCGGCTCGAGGTCCTCCTCGAACTCCATACGGGCGAGGAATCAAAGGAAGGCTTCGCCGGAGCCGACGAACTCTATCGGGCCCTCGAGCTCCTCCTGTCCATCGACGACCGGAGGCTCGAGCCAAGGGGACTCATGACCATAGCGCCCGCTTTCGGTCCGGCCGGATCGGGCGGCGCCGGCGAATCCGCGGTCAGGGCCTCTTTTCGCGCCCTGCGCGCGGCGCTGGAGGGCGCCCGCGCCCGCTTCGGGACTCGCCCCGGCGCCGAGTGCCTCGATGTCCTCTCCATGGGCATGTCGGGGGATTTCGAGATCGCCGTCGAGGAGGGCTCCAATCTCGTACGGATCGGGACCGCCCTGTTCGGGAGCAGGACGACGTGACCGGTCGGATGCGGCGCCTGGGCCCGGCCTCGATAGTCGCCCTATCCTTCCTCGCGGCCCTTCCTCTTCGAGCTCAAGTCCAGGCGCCCGCGCAGGTCCCCGCGGCTCAGGCCGGCGCTTCGAGCGCGGCCGCGCCCTCGGGGGCGACGGCCGCTGCGGCCGCGCTCCCGGTGATCCCCGCAGGTCCCGAAAATCCCTTCCGGCGTTTCGAGATCGTCTCCCTGGGCGCCTTCCCGATAATGCTCTTTTACTCGGGATTCTGCTTCGACCTCGAACGGTACGCCGCGAGCGGCTACAATCCCCAGTACGCCCCTTGGCCTTTCCAGAACCAGTACTCCGCGCCTCTTACGGATTCGGATCGCTATACGAGGATAGGCGCCGCCCTCGGAGCCTGCGTCGTCGTCGGGGCGATCGATGCCTACATACACGCCATGAAAGTAAAGAAGGCCAGGCGTCTCCTCGAGGCGCGGGAATCCTCGGAACCTTGACAGCTTGCGCGGCCCGAGAATACTATTCCTTTCCGTGGCGGAGAATGCAAGCAAAGCCCTGATACTCTTCGAGGACGGGAAACCCGAAATCGAGAGGGAGGCGAGGGCGATCGCCGATCGCCTCGAGGAGCAAGGACGCGGCGCGATAGTCAAAGGCGCGTCCGGCGTCGAGATATCCGAGATACTCGCTTCCCGCCTCTATATTCTCGGGGCGGGCTCCTCGGGCGCCCCGTCCTTCGCCGAATTGTCTCGCGTATTCAAAGGCATCAATCTAGCGGGCAGGAAAGTCGCCTTCTTCGGCTCCTCGGGGGCCGCGGTCGCATGGCTGCGAGGCATCTGCGCCGATACCGAAGTTTCCGTCGCGCATCCCGACTTCATCGGCCGTCCCGAGCCCGCCGCCCTCGCGGCTTGGCTGAGGGGCGTGCTGGCGAGCGCTTGAGAGGTGTCCATGGCCGCAGGCTTCAATCTCGACGAGGCGATCCGAAAAGTGCCGGATTTTCCCAAGAAGGGCATACTTTTCTACGACATCACCAGCATACTCACGAATCCCGGAGCTTTCCGCTTCTGCGTCGATTCGATGGCCGCGATATACAGGGACGAAGGCCTCCAGGCGGTCGCCGCCATCGAGTCCCGAGGCTTTCTCTTCGCTTCTCCGCTGTGCGACAGGCTGGGCCTCCCTCTCGTCCTCGTGCGCAAGAAGGGCAAGCTTCCGGGCAAGACACGCTCGAGGAAATACGAACTGGAGTACGGCGAGGCCGAAATTGAGATGCACGAAGCGGATATTCCCGAGGGCGGCAGGGTCCTCATCGTAGACGACCTGATCGCCACGGGGGGCACGGTCAAGGCCGTGGCTGAAATCCTCGTCGAGGGCGGGGCGACGCCGTCGGGCGTGTTCGCGGTCGTCGGCCTTCCCTTCCTTCATTACGAAGAAAACCTCGAGGGTCTGCCGGTCAGGACCCTCATCGAGTATCTCGGCGAGTGACACGAACCGTAAGGAGCAGGAAATGGTAGAAGCCCTCTCGAAGAATCCCGCCTGGAAGGGCCGGCGCGGCCCCCTCGTTCTGGTGATAATGGACGGCGTCGGCTATGGCAGGTACGCGGAGGGCGACGCGGTCGCGGATTCCAAGATGTGGGCGTTCAGGGCCATGGAGTCCGCGTCGCCCCACTCGAGGCTCAAGGCCCACGGCACGGCGGTCGGCCTGCCCTCCGACGAGGACATGGGCAACTCCGAAGTCGGCCATAACGCCATCGGCTGCGGACGCGTCTATTCCCAGGGCGCCAAGCTGGTGTCGAATTCCATCGCGACCGGGGCCATGTTCGAGGGCGCCGTCTGGAAGAAGCTCGTCGGCAATCTCAAGAAGGCCCAGGGCGACGGTTCCGCCGCCGGCGGGACCTTCCATTTCATCGGTCTCTTCTCCGACGGGAACGTGCATTCGCACATCGACCATCTCAAGGCGATGATCGGGCGCTGCGACGCCGAGGGAGTCGAGAGGGTCCGAGCGCATATACTCCTCGACGGCCGCGACGTGGGAGAGCAGAGCGCCCTCGAGTACGTCGAGCCATTCGAGGCCTTCCTGGCGTCGCGCAACGCGAAGGGCCGCGACTATCGGATCGCCTCGGGCGGGGGCCGCCAGTACATCACGATGGACCGCTACAACGCTGACTGGGAGCAGGTCAAGCGCGGCTGGGATTGCCACGTGCTCGGCAAGGGCAGGCAGTTCGCGAGCGCCAAGGCGGCGATCGAGGCCTACCGGGCGGAACAGCCCAACGTCATCGACCAGGACATCCGCGAGTTCGTCATCGTCGACGGAGTCCCCGGGAGCCCCGAGGCCAAGCCGGTCGGCACGATCGAGGACGGCGACTCGGTCGTCTACTTCAATTTCCGCGGCGACCGGGCCCTCGAGATCACCGCCGCTTTCGAGCAGGAAGGCTTCGACAAGTTCGACAGGGTCAGGCGGCCCGATGTCGAGTACGCCGGCATGATGCAGTACGACGGCGACGCCCAGGTGCCCAGGCAATACATCGTCGAGCCGCCCTCGATCGATCGCACGATGGGAGAGTACCTGGTCGCCTCGAAGGTCAAGCTCCTCGCCATCTCCGAGACCCAGAAATACGGCCACGTCACCTACTTCTTCAACGGCAACCGACAGGGCAAGTTCTCCGAGGCCTACGAAGATTACGTCGAAGTCCCTTCCGACCGCGTGCCCTTCGAGCAGCGGCCCTGGATGAAGTGCGCCGAGATCACCGACAAGGTACTCGAGGCCGTCGGGTCCGGGAAGTACGCCTTCATCCGCCTCAACTATCCCAACGGCGACATGGTAGGGCACACCGGAGTCTATCAGGCCGTAGTCGCCGGCATGGAGGGCATGGACCTGCAGCTCGGACGCCTCAGGGCGGCCGTCCAGGAGGCGGGGGGGATCATGATCCTCACCGCCGACCACGGCAACTCCGACGACATGTACGAGCACGACAAGAAGACCGGAGCGGTGACCCGCAAGGCGGACGGGACCCCGCGCGCCAAGACGAGCCACTCGTTGAATCCGGTTCCCTGCGTAGTCTTCGATCCGGAGTACGGGGGCGAGTACGAGTCCTCGCTGCGGGAGGGCCTCGGCATTTCCAGCCTGGCCGCGACCTGCGTCGAGCTGCTCGGCTTCCGGGCCCCGGCGGCCTACGACAAGTCCCTTCTCGTCTTCAAGACTTGAGAAAGCAGGGCTGGGGAGGCGCGATCGGGGCCGTCCTCCCTTCCCGAGGGAAGCGTCATGCGCAGGCAAATCGAAATCGATCGCGGCTCCTTGCCCGGCTCCTACGTCCGCCTCGGGCGCGGCTACGTACATTACGATATGTCCGGTCCGGAGAGCGGGCCCCTGGTGGTTCTCGTGTCCGGGCTATCCGTGCCTTATTCGACATGGGACCGCAACGCGCCCGCCATCGCGTCGAGGGGCTTTCGCGTCCTTCGATACGATCATTTCGGTCGCGGCTTTTCCGACCGGCCGCGTGCCGCCTACGGCATCGAACTCTTCGTCGAGCAGCTGTCCGAGCTCCTGGCCGCGCTCGGCCTGACGGAGCCTGCCGCGGTGGTCGGGCTGTCGATGGGCGGCCCAGTCGCCGCCGCCGCCGCGACGCGGCACCCGGGCCTCGCGCGAGCGGTGGCCCTCGTCGATCCCCTATACGAGTGGCCGGAGTTGGGGCGGGTCGCCCGCCTCGCGCTCTCCCCCCTCATCGGCGACGCGATCATGGCGGTCTACGGCGACAGGATCCTGGCCGAAGGGCAGCGGGGCGACTTCTTCGATGAGGCATCCTTCCGCGAATTCATCCCGCGCTACCTACCCCAGCTGCGCTACGGCGGCGTCGGGCGGGCGGTCCTGGCCACGATGAGGAGCATCGACGATTGGCCCTTGGCGCGCATATTCGAGGATCTCGGCCGCTCGGGTCTCCCCGTTCTCCTCTTCTGGGGCCGCGAAGACGCGACCCTGCCCTTCGAGCAGAGCGGAAGGCTCTTGCGGCTACTGCCCCGGGCCGAGTTCCATTGCGTCGAGGGAGCGGGCCACGTGCCGCACTGGGAGAAGGCCGGCGAGGTCAACGCGGCGCTGCTGGATTTCCTCGCCAGGTGCCGATGACCGTTCCCGCTATCTCTCGCCGGCGACCGGGATTTCCCTGCAGCTGCCCCTGTCGATCAATTGCTGCTTGATCTTCAGGACGTAGCTCTCCTCCGGCTTCTTCTCCAGCCGATTGAGCATCATCTCCGCGCTGAATTTCCCCAGGAGCTCCGGGCTCGTGTTCATGGTCGTGATTTGGGGGACGTAGGGCTCGTTGTAGTCCAGCACTCCTCCGGAGGCGATGATGCTGACGTCGTCGGGGTAGGACAGGCCCATGTCCTTCAGGATCCCGATCGAATGCGCTGCCAGGTAGTCGTCGACGAAGAATACGGCGGTCGGCGCTTCGCTCCCGGCGAATACCGCCTCGAGCTTTTTCCGAATGTCCTCGGCGTCGTTGATGTCCAGATGCAGCTTCCGCTCCGGCGGTAGGGCCAATCCGCGCTCGTTGATCGCCTTGTAGAAGCCGAGGAAACGGTCGCTGAGCGTCGCGGGCAGTTGGTATATGTCGAATTCGGCGTAGACGATGCTCCTGTGGCCGAGCTTCAGCAGGTGCGACGCGGCCTCGTAGCTTCCCTGGAAATTGTCCGCGCAGACGGTATGGAACTTGTCCTGGAATTGGCTGTTGATGATGATGACGACGGGTATCGAGGATTCTTCCAGGCGCGAGAACAGCCTTTCCCGCCCGAAATGCATCGAGAAGACGGCGACGGCCCGCGACTCTATGACTTGCCTGAATATTTCCTCGTCGCTCATGTCGTAGCTGATCGGTATCAGGATCGTTATGTAGTTCTGCTTGGACAGGTGCTCCTGGAGTTTCAGGGTCACCTGCCTCAGGATGTTCCAGGTGTGGGCGAGCTTGTGGTCGAAGTGAAAAAGCACGGCGATGCTGTTGCTCTTACCCGTGTAGATCGGCGGTCCCTTAATGTATCCCAGGTCCTCCGCCGCGGCCTTTACCTTCTCCTGTACTTCCTTCGAGATTTTCCCTTTCTGGGACAGTACGAGCGAAACCGTGGAGGAGGAGACTCCGGCCTGTTTCGCGATGTCCTGCAAGGTCGGTTTGGTTATTCCGTCGCCTGGGTTCAATGAAAGTGCCATGCCAAATACTAGCATATTTCATTGGGTTGCGTACTAGGGAATTGAATAAATAATAGGATGTTTGACTAAAAAATATAAAATATTTTAATAAATTATTTTATTGACAAATAGTTAAAAAGTTTCAATAATGCCTCTAAACGAAGTAAAACGGCTTCCGAAGCCTGAATTTCGGTCTTTATAAGGAGATTTACTAAATATCAAGCGGATATTGAATTTGGCCATCATCCGTCCATGACGGATTATACCCCAATAAGGAGTGCTACATGAGAAAGGGATTCAAACGCGGAATGATCCTGATCGCGGCCATGCTTTCGATTTCTTCTATTGTCGCCTGGGCCGCCGATGCGCCGAAGAAGAGCCTTACGCTCGGCATGGTTTCGATCACCGTCAACGATTCGAGCAATGCCAGATTCATCCAGGGCGCTACCGAGGCGGCGAAGAAGCTCGGTTGGGACACGATAGTGATCGACGCGCATGGAAGCGCCGATGAGGCGAACGCGGCTTTCCAAAATCTCAGCCTTCGCGGCGTAGGCGCCATAATCGATCTGGTCTTCCCTGTCTCATCCCTCGGGGCGGGACTGAAGGCGGCCGATGACGCGGGCATCGTCGTCGGTACCTGGGGCGGCGGGCTCGGCGGGAAGGTTGCCGCCACGAACGGCACCGGCGGGATCCAGGCTCAGCCCATCGTGGAGCAGATGGTCAAGGACATGGGAGGAAAGGGAGCCATCCTCGCCCTCACCTACCATGCGGGCGAGGTCGCTCGGGAGAGGGAGAACGTCCTGGATGCGGTGGTCGCGAAATACCCCGGCATCAAGGTGACCAAGAACGAAGTGCGGATCCCGGGCTATCTCCAGGACGGAGCCGAGTTCGCGTCCGCGTGGCTGGCCTCGCATCCGAAGGGTAGCGGGCCGCTGGCCGTCTGGGGATCATGGGACGACCCCGCTCTGGGCGCGATCTCGGCTCTCAAGCAGCAGGGAAGGTCGGACGTGAAGGTCTATGGCCAGAACGGCAATATCGATGCCATCGTAGCCGTCAAGGACGGGTGGATGACCGCGACCGCCTGGGCGGCGGTAGAAGAGGAAGGCCGCGTAATGGTTGAGACCATGGACGCGGCGATAAAGGCCAAGGCCGCTTGGATTCCCAAGGCGGTCGAGGTCCCCGTCGTGGTCGTGAACGCGCAGTCGATCAAGGACTTCCTCAAGAAACATCCCGGCGCCGACGGCAGCAAATAGAGGCTTTCGGCTCGATGGATACAGCGGGTAGGACGGCCGGAGGTCCATTATTGAGGATCTCCGGCCTTTGCAAAAGCTTCGGCGGCGTACAAGCCCTGAGGAATGTCGATCTCGAGGTCTACCCGGGAGAGGTTCACGGGCTGATCGGCTCGAACGGGGCGGGGAAGTCCACGCTGATCAAGATCCTCTCCGGCGACATAGCGAGGGATGCGGGCGAGATATTCCTGGAAGGGGAGCCCATCGCCATCCACCGGCCACAGGACGCGTACCGGCTCGGGTTCAGCTTCATCCACCAGGAATTGAACCTGATCCCGAAATTTTCCATAATCGAGAACCTGACTCTGGGACAGAAGAAAGCCAGCCGCCTGGGCTTCATCGACTGGAAGGCCGTCAAGCGCGAAGCGAAGGGCGCGGTCGAGCGCATCGGCTTGAGCTACCCTATGGACACGCCCGTCGAGGAGCTCAGCGTTGCCGATCGATGGCTCGTCTCTATCGCCCATGCCCTCATGCGGAGGATAAAGCTGATCTCCATGGACGAGCCGACGGCCTCGCTGTCCTCGGAGGAATCGGAGAGGCTCTTCAAGGTCGTTCGGGAGCTGACCGCCGAAGGCGTATCCGTGCTCTATGTGTCGCATCGCCTCGACGAGATACTGGCCTTGTGCGACGGCATCTCCGTATTCAAGGACGGCAGCTGCACCCTCACGACGGATACGCGCGATGCGACGAGGCAGTCGCTGGTCGAGGCCATCGTGGGCGGAAAGACGGCCGAGTCCGAACTCCGGCTCCTCTCCGACGTCGACGAGCGCCCGATAGTCCTCGAGACGAAGGACCTGAACAAAGGCGGGAAGGTCGTGGACGTCTCGCTCGTACTTCACGGCGGCGAGGTCCTCGGCCTGGGGGGGCTGGTCGGCTCGGGACGGACGGAGCTGGCGAACCTGCTGTTCGGGATCGAGCGCCCCGATTCGGGCCGGATCCTGCTCGACGGCGAGGTCTACGAGCCGAAGGATTCGACCGAGGCGATGAAGAGGGGAGTGGGCCTGGTGCCGGAGGAGCGCAGGAGCCAGGGCCTGATCCTCAAGGACAGCGTCGAGTTCAACCTGAATTTGGCCAACCTGAAGGCCATAAGGTTGGCCAAACTCCTGTTCCTCATGAGCGGAAGGGCCTCCGCCCGTCTGGCGAGGTCCGTGATAGACAGGCTCGTGATAAAGACGCCGTCGATTAAGACCCCGGTGGTGAGCCTCAGCGGGGGCAACCAGCAGAAGGTCGTGATAGGCAAATGGCTCTCGAGGAAGCTCAAGGTCTTCATCCTCGACGAGCCCTCGAGGGGAGTCGACGTCGGCGCCCGCGCCGAGATCCATGCTAAGATACGGGAGCTGGCTGGCGAGGGTACCGGAATCATCGTCATTTCCTCCGACAACGAGGAGCTTCCCCGCGTCTGCGACACGGTCGTCGTGATGTCCGAGGGAAGGATCGTCGGGACGCTGCGCGGGGCGGAGATCACCAAAGAGGCGATCCTGTACAAGAGCTTCGAGCATGCCGCTCCGTGAGTCGGCGCGCATTTCATCCGCAAGGTAGGTCGCGATAATGCTTCAGCAGGGGAATAGGAAGACCAAGAGGAACGCAAGGCTGCTGACGATCAGCAAATTCGGGACCCTGATCGGCATGGCGATCATGATCCTGTCCTTCTCGATCGCCGTACCCGCGATCTTCCCGACCTTCAGGAACATGGTCAATGTCGCGAATCAGGCGACGCTGTCGGCGATCATATCCGGAGGACTGACGGTGGCCCTGATCATCGGAGAGATGGACCTCAGCATCGCCAACGTCGCCAGTTTCGCCGGCGTGCTCGTGACGGGGCTGATGGTCCAATCCAGGTGGCCGGTGGGCCTGGCCATCGCGGCCGTCGTCCTCGTCAGCGCGGCGATCGGCATCGCGAACGGCCTCATCATCACCAAGCTCAAAGTCAATTCGGTCGTGGCGACTCTCGGCACGGGGAGCATCGTCGTCGGCCTGAATTACGCCTACGCCCAGGGCGTGCCCATAGCCTCGGGCCTCCCGGAGTCCTTCAAGCAGCTCGCCTTCGGCAAAGTCCTCGGCGTTCCGAATAACATCGCCATCATGATCGTCGTCCTCTTCGTCCTCTGGGTCTTCATCAACCATACGGAGTGGGGGGTCCAGCTCAGGGCGACGGGCGGGAACCCTTCCGCCGCCCGATTATCGGGAATTCGCGTCGACAGGATAAAGATACTCGGCATGTCGATCGCCTCGATCTGCGCATCCGTCACGGGCATACTTCTGGCCTCGCTGATCGGCTCCGGCACCTCGGCCGCCGCCGATGGGTACCTCATGCCGGCCTTCGCCGCGGTTTTCCTCGGTTCCGCGACCCTCAGGGACGGGGACTTCCATATCGTCGGCACTTTGGTGGGGGTCTTTTTCATCGGCATCGGGTTCAACGGCCTCGCGATATTCGGCGTTCCGACCTTCGTGCAATACTTTTTCCGCGGCGGGATATTGGTCCTGGCGGTCGGGTTGAGCTCCGTGGCCCGATCCCTCGCGACGAAATGACCGCAGATTTCCATAGGGAGGCGAAGATGGGGAGATACTCGATGTGGCTGGTCGAATATGCGTTCTGCTCGGCTCAACCGGTGTCCAGTCTCGTGTACGGCAGGCATAACCAAGGCACCCGCGCCATTCCCTTCAGCTTCCTGATCATCAAGGGCGGTGGCCGCCTGATCGCGGTGGATACCGGGTACTACGACGAGGGGTATGCCCACGACCTGACGCTCAGGTTCGGCGTCGACAAGGTCAAGCCCATAGACCTCGCCCTGAAGGAGATCGGTATCAAGGGCGAGGACGTGGATACCGTCATCATCACGCATGCGCACTACGACCACATGGGCGGCATCAAGGCTTTCCCAAAAGCGCGCTTCTATATTCAGCAGCGGGAGCTGCTGGACTGGATAAAGGTCCTCGCCCTGCCCAGGCAATTCGAGTCCCTGTCGATGGCCGTCGATCCGAACGACATCAAGAGCGCGATCGACCTGATGTCGGACAGGAGGCTGACTCTCCTCGACGGCGCCGTGGAGGAGCTCCTGCCGGGGATCTCGGTGGTCCCGGCCTTCGACAGCCACACCTACGGCCTCCAATTGGTGGTGATCGACGACTCGGGAGGAGGGGGCGAAGCCGGGCCCTGGGTATTCACGAGCGACGCCTGCTACTCCTTCGAGAATTTCGGCCCGAAAGGAGAATTCGACGTCTACTCTCCGGTGGGATTCGGCGTCGGCAATCTGACTGAGATGGTCAAAGCCCTGGATACTATTCGCGGACTTTCGAGAAACAGGCTCGACCGCATGATAATCCCCCATGAACCGGGAATGTGGCTCAACTTTCCGACCGCTCGGACGAGCGAAGGCATGCATGTGGCGGAATTGAGCCTTGAGGACGGCGAGCGCTCCAGGGTCAGTTGATCCTCGGGAGCCGCGCGAATGCCGCGGGTCGAGCCCTCATGCGGACGGGGCCGGGCGCCGCCGTCGCCGCCGGCCGAGAAGGAAGGCCGACGAGGCGAGGCCGATGGCGCCGCTGAGGGCCATGCAGAAGCCGGGCCCCGCGACCTCGGAAACGAATCCCGCGTAGAGGGCCCCGATGGGCGTGACCCCGCCGAACACCAATGAATAGACGCTCATGACGCGTCCGCGATGCTCGTCGTCCGATGCCAGCTGGATGGTCGCGTTGGTCGAGGTAGTAAAGGAGATCGTGGCGAATCCGGCGAGCCCGAGAAGAACGCATGATAATGCGTAGCTGCGCTGGAGGCCGCAGGCGAGAATGACGGCGCAGAGGCCCACTGCCCCTCCGAAGAGCCTGAAGCGGCTGGGCCCGGACCCGCTGCTTATCGCCAGGGTCAGCGCCGCCATCAGCGAGCCGATGCCCATCGACGTCATCAGGAAGCCGTAGCCCGACGCGCTCCTTCCCAGGGATATCTTGGCGAAGGTCGGCACGAATACGTTGTAGTTTATGACAACGGTCGAGATGACGGCCATGAGGATCAGGGGTTGGGCGATTTCGCTCCTTTCCCTTATGTAGGCGAGTCCGTCCCGCGCGCTCGCGAGGACTTCGCGCGCGTTCACGATCGGCGTGCTTGAGGCCCGAGGCGGAGCGTCGATGAAGAGCAGAGCGGCGATGACGGCCACGAACGACAGGGCGTTCAGGAAGAAGCAGGGGGCAATGCCGATAACCTCAATCAGGAGGCCGGCTATGCCCGGGCCGAGGATTCGCGCAGTGTTGAAGGCGGCCGAATTGAGGGAAACCGCGTTCATGAGGGCGTCCCGCCCCG
>CAZBGA010000088.1:0-13016 GCA_964491385.1 uncultured Treponemataceae bacterium
CGCTGAGTGTCGCTCTGCTGATACCGGCCCTTTCGGCCACCATTTCCGAGCTGAGATCCCGCCGGAGCTGGGCAAGACGAAGGTTCTCCCCGAAAGCGCGCGGGATATGCGCATGCGCTCAATTGCGGACAAGTAGCCGTACGAAAAACATGGTTGGTGAGGTTACTTGAAAACTGTAGTATCGCTGCCGATCACTTCGGGCGGATTCTCGTTCTAATGGGTCGTTATTTCGTTGCTCCCCTACTATGGGCCGGTCCGACTTCCTGACGATCGTTTCCTTGTCCTCGCTTTTTCGAAGTACGCCTCGTATAAACTCACTGGTACATCCGCGCCAGCTCCTCATCAATGAGTTCTTCGTGAGTATTCCTATCCAAGGTAATTGCCTCCGAGCGGGTTCCATCCCTTCCCGGATCCCCAATACGCTTATCGCTTTGACCGATATTCGTTGTTCTCTTGTGAGCGAGCATTGACAAAATGAAACTAGTATAATATTTTACTGGTATCTTTTATATTAGGAGAGGAAGCGCGTTATGGCAAGTACGAATACGAAAAATGAAGTTACGAATACTGGCCGTACCACCAGCTGGTATTTCGGAAAAACTGGCGGCATGCCGGCCTATTTCCAAAGCATCATGGACATGCAATTGGCCAAGGCCTTCAGCCACATCAACTACGGAGGCGCAGAGTCCGGCGAGATTTTTTCCACAATCAAAAAAATCACGGACGGCGACTTTGAAAGCTGGACCCAGGCTTGGGCTGCGACTGCCACGCGGGTCGAGGGCGTAGCACGCGATTGCCTTGCCAAGGGCCATCCGGTCAGCGCTCGCGATGCCTTCAAGCGCGCCTCCACCTACTGGCAGGCCGCGGGTTTTTTCTGCGATTATAAAGATCCCCGAGCGCGGTACCGGATGCAGAACCGCATCTGCTTCCGGGAAGCCTGCAAGCTGATGGATCCGCAGATCGAGATCCTTGAAATCGAGATCGACAACGGCAAAACCCTGCCCGGCTACTTCATCCGCGCGGACAAGACCGACAAGCCGAAGCCCACGTTACTGGTGATGGGCGGCGGAGACACCTGCGCCGAGGAAATCTACTACTGGGGCGATGGCGCTGCGGCAGCGGGCAGGGGCTGGAACGCCCTGATGTTCGATGTTTCGGGCGAGACGGGCGCTTTGACCCATGACCCCGACCTGAAGTTCCGCCCCGATGTGGAGGTCCCGATCAGCCGCTTCGTTGATTACGCGCTCTCACGCCCAGATGTGGATCCCGATAAAATCGCCATCAACGGACACAGCTATGGCGGCTACATGGTTCCGCGCGCGGTTGCCCACGATCATCGTATCAAGGCCGCTATCGCGTACCCCACCATGCCGCTCTGCCGTATCGGCTGGATGGGTGCCCTGGGTCTCAATCCATTCGAGCCCTACCCGCGAGATCTTGAATCCCTGGTCGATATGTCCAACAGCGTCGCAGGCTGGTTACTTGATGGAGTGCGCTGGGCACATGGTATGCAAGGCAAAACAATCGCCGAATTCCTTGACTTTGCCGGCGAGTTCACAGTTGAAGGGCTGGAAGACGAGATCACCTGCCATTACCTGAACATGTCCTCTGAAGGCGAAGGTGGCGCAATAGCACTGGCAAAGAAATACATAGCCAAAATGACCAACTGCGCATCATTAACCGACAAGATGATCACTGCGGAAGTGGGCGGCGATGCCCACTGCGGCCTGAACAATCCGGCCCTCAAGGCACAGATCGAGTTCGATTGGCTCGACGACGTCTTTGGCCTCACAAAGCATGCATGACGAAGATGGCCAATGGATATGGTATGATAGATATAAGGGACTTACCCGATGGGGAGAATAGCCGGATGGAAAAAACCGGCCAGCATGGCGACATTCAGCCAGCTGTAGGCTGGCGTAACAAGAAAAAGGCGAAAACAAGAGCCGCTATTCAGCGAGAAGCACTTAGACTGTTCAAAGAGCAAGGGTACAATGAGACAACGATAGAACAGATAGCAGAAGCCTCGGAAATTTCACGCATAACTTTCTTTCGATATTTTGCGACGAAAGCCGACGTTGTTCTTTGTGATATTGACTTTATTGATAATACGGTCATGGAGGCTACCCTGTCAGAGCCTTCAGAAATGAGCCCAATTCAGGCCCTGCGCAAGGCGCTTTCCAAATTATACTTAGAAAGTCCCGACGAAGAATTAGAAATGCTTAAAGAGCGTCACCTTTTATTGCGTACGGTTCCTGAGTTGCGCACTGCCACATTGAGCCATTATGCCGGAAAAATCAGATTAATCGGCGAAATGGTGGCGAAACGGACTGGACGCAGTCCAGATGACTTTGCAGTATGTAACTTTGCCTGTGTGATTAGCGGGATATGGACCGCTGTATGGATCAGTACACAAGAAGATATATCGGAAGGATTTATCGATCGATTCTACGAGTTGCTTGATGCCGGTTTGAAGCATCTTGCAGAGGGGCTGCCTCTATAAATTATTTATAATGAATTTGCAGCTTCCTAGGAATTGACTCGACCAGATGACAATGGAGGAATTTACCACTGGTCCAGGGAGAATTCTTCAATGGTCCCGGCCGACATCATCGGTGGTAAATTCCTCCGCGACCACTAAGAAATTCCTCCTCCTTAAATTGTGACTCCCCGGGCGCGTAGACAAATGTCAACTCATGCTCGAGGCGACAATTGCCTATGCCTTTCCCTCATGTCCGGATGCGCCTCGCGGGCGAAATGGCTTTTTGAAAGGATCTTCCCCGAAAAGGTCGAATTCATGTGTCCAGCCGCTTGCGCCATTTCACTCTACAATCGAACGAGGACCCTGGACAAACTTACTTTGGGTCCGTTATGAGGCAGAGGACGGTCCGTATTCAATTCAGTTTGTCTTGTTTTCAGCCTGAAATTTCTTTGTTTTCAGTCTCAATATCTTTCATTTCGAGCCTCAATCGCCGGGTTTCTTCATTGGCGTATAAAGCTCGGAGGGCAATCGTGGCTATTAAAGTCGCCTTGGTCAGAAACAATATCCGCAAGGATGTGAAGCTCGTGCCGCGCGTCGTACAGCGATATACTAAGGCCCGCGATAGTAAGGCGACACGCTTCGCGCGTCGCAGGATTAAGGAAGGCTTCGTGTAAAGGCTTTCATCGCGACACTCCCGATGGTCGTGTCGCCTTATGGATGAAAGCCTTAATAAAGTCGGCTTCGACGGGTTACTCGAATACATGGACATGACCACCAGTCTTTCGGCGAGCGATCTCCGGTCGGTCTTCCTCCAGTTCGCCGAGGCCCTGGCCTTCTTCCTGACCGAGGGGAGCGAAGTTCTGACTCCCATCGTCGCTATCAAATTGAGCGTCCACTGCCCCGGCATCGAAGCCGAGGGTCGGGGGCCGGATCGTGGCCAGAAGATCAGCGAAGACGACTTGCGACTCATGATCCGCGGCTCTCGCCCGTTCCTGGATCGGCTTCGGCTCGGCTCTTCGATCGAGCTCGTCGATGCGCCGCCGCCTTTGCTCCCCGTGATCACCCGCGTCGAGAATGCGGATATCCATGGCTCAATCGACTCCGGATAGGCGGGTCAGATCCTATACGTCACCGGAAGCCGTCTTCGCTTCACCTGGGACGACGTAGAACAGGGCGTCATTTTCATCTCATCTTCGGCATCCGCGGGGGAGGCGAGGATGGCCGTGTACAGTCATATCGTGAGCACCTTCGTCGACGGCAAGATACCCGATCTCGAGGCCGCGAGTACAGGCTCGAAGTCAGGACCCGCCCCCTCCTCCGCCGGGACCGAGGAGTCGAATTGGCTCTCGTAGATCTCCGCATAGAGCCCGCCCTTCTCGAGGAGCTCCGCGTGCCTGCCCTGCTCGACTATGTCTCCATCCTTCATGACCAGGATGAGATCGGCGTTCTTTACCGTCGAGAGCCGGTGGGCGATTATGAAGCTCGTCCGGTTGCGCATGAGATCGTCCATGGCCTTTTGGATGAGGAGCTCGGTGCGGGTGTCGATCGAGCTGGTGGCCTCGTCCAGGATCAGCATCGCCGGGTCGGCGAGGACGGCCCGCGCTATCGTGAGCAGCTGCTTCTGCCCCTGCGAGATATTGCTCGCCTCCTCGTTGATGACCATGTCGTAGCCCTGGGGCAGGGCGCGGATAAAGTGATCGGCATGGGCCATCTTGGCGGCCTCGATCACCTCGGCCTCCGTGGCGCCGGGACGGCCGTATCGGATGTTGTCGCGTATGGTTCCGTTGAAGAGCCAGGTGTCTTGGAGGACCATACCGAAGAGCTTGCGAAGGTCCTTGCGCCGGAGCTCCTTGATATCCACCCCATCGACGAGAATGACGCCCGAGTCCGCTTCATAGAAGCGCATGAGGAGCTTGACCATCGTGGTCTTGCCCGCCCCCGTCGGGCCGACGATGGCGATTTTGTGGCCCTTCTCCGCAAGGGCGGAAAAATCTTCGATTATCAGCTTCTCGGGCGAATATCCGAAGCGGATGTTCTTGAACTCGACCCTGCCTTCCGGATTTTCCATTTCGACGGGGGTTTCGGACTCGTCGGCCTCCTCGTCTTCCTCCAGGAACTCGAAGACGCGCTCCGCCGCCGCAGCCGTCTGCTGCAGGACGCTCGAGATGCTCGCGATCTGCGCCAGGGGCTGGGAGAAGGAGTTGATGTACTGGATGAAGGCCTGAATGTCGCCCACGGTAATGACCTTCCTGAGCGCGAGGCTTCCCCCGAGAACGGTGATTACCACGTAGCCCAGGTTGGCGACGAGGGACATCAAGGGCATCATGAGGCCCGAGATGAACTGCGAGGACCGGGCCGCCCCGTAGAGCTTGGCGTTATAAGCCTCGAAAACCGCGATGCTGCGCTTTTCGGCATTGAAGGCCTTGATGACCAGGTGACCGCCGTACATTTCCTCGACATGGCCGTTGACCTTGCCTAGGTAGGCCTGCTGCTCCTTGAAGAGCTTCTGCGACTTCTTGACTAAAGCGGTCACGAAGAGAAGGGATATGGGCATGACGACCAGTGCGACGAGGGTGAGGATCCAGCTGATCGAGAGCATCATCGCGATGACGCCTACGACCGTCACGGCCGAAGAGATGAGCTGCATCAGGCTCTGGCTCAGGGTCTGGTTGACCACGTCGACATCGTTGGTTATCCGCGACAAAAGCTCGCCGTGAGTAGTTGCGTCGAAGTACCTGAGGGGCAGCCTGTCCATTTTCTCGGAGATGTCTTTCCGGAGCCTGTACGAAATCTTGGTCGAGATGCCGGCCATGATCCAGCCCTGGACGTAGGTGAAGGCCGCCGAGAGGACGTAGAGCCCGAGGGTGATGAGGACTATCCGCCCGATGGCGCCGAAGTCGATGCCGCCTGAGCCCGCGGCCATGGCCATGACGCCTTCGAAGAGCTTCGTCGTCGCCATTCCGAGTATCTTGGGGCCGAGGATCGAGAACAGAGTCGAGGCGAGGGAGATGATCAGGACGGCGACGATGGCGATCTTGTAGCGCCCCAGGTACGCGAGGAGCTTGCGCATCGTACCCTTGAAGTTGCGGGCCTTCTCGTCGCTCATCATCATCCCATGACCGCCCCCTCCAAAGCCGCCCCCTCGGCCTCCGAAGCCGCCGCCGCGCCCGCTCGGGCCATTCCCGCCCTTCGCGGGGCCCGCTCCATTTCTGGTTGTATTGATATCGCTCATAGTATTTCCTCCTGGCTGAGCTGGGAGAGCGCGATCTCGCGGTAGGTCTCGCAGCCTTTCATCAATGATGCGTGGTCGCCTGAGCCGACCACCCTGCCCTCGTCGAGGACTATCACCTGGTCGGCCTGCATGACCGTCGCCACGCGCTGCGTGACGATGATGATCGTGCTCTCCTTCCTCTTGGCCTTGAGGGCCTTTCGCAGCGCAGAGTCCGTCTTGAAGTCAAGGGCCGAGAGGCAGTCGTCGAATATCAGGACGGGCGGCCTCTTCACGAGGGCTCGCGCTATCGAAAGACGCTGCCTCTGGCCGCCCGAGACGTTGTCGCCGCCTTGGGCGATGGCCGTGGCCATGCCCTTGGGGCTGGAGTCGATGAACTGGGCGACCTGGGCGATGGCGGAAGAGGAGCTGATTTCCTCCTCTGTGGCGTTCTCGTCCGCGAAGCGGAGATTGGATTCTATCGTCCCGGAGAACAGACTGGCCTTTTGCGGGACATAGCCGATCTTCTCGCGAAGCTCGCCTTGGCTGAGCTCGCGCACGTCTATTCCTCCAACGAGGACCGAGCCCGAGCTGACATCGTAGAAGCGCGGCACGAGGTTCACGATGCTCGATTTCCCCGCGCCGGTCGCGCCTATTATGGCAGTCGTCTGCCCGGGGCGCGCCGCGAAGCTGATGCCGCGCAGCGCATCCTCCTCGGCGTTCGGGTACCTGAAGCGCACGTCGCGGAACTCCACGGTCCCTGAAAAGGCGCCGCCGAAGGACTTGCGCTCTTCGGGATCGCGGAGCGAGGCTTCGGTGTCGAGGATGTCGGCCACGCGGTCGGCCGAGACCGCCGCGCTCGGCAGCATGACGAAGATCATCGACATCATGAGGAAGGCCATGACGATCTGCATCGCGTATTGCATGAAGGCCATCATGTCGCCGACGCGCATCGCCGACTGCCCGACCTGCTCGGCGCCTATCCAGATGATGAGGAGGGAGACTCCGTTCATGACGAGCATCATCGTCGGCATCATGAAGGCCATGACGCGGTTGACGAAGAGCGAGTTCCGCGTCAGGTCCCCGTTCGCCCCGTCGAAGCGCTCCTCCTCGATCGCCTGCGTGTTGAAGGCGCGGGAGATCATCATGCCCGTGAGCCGCTCTCGGCTCACGAGCGTAAGCCGATCTACGAGCTTGCGGACGATCTTGAACTTCGGCACCGCGATCTTGAAGATGATCGCGACGAGGGAGACGAGGACGGCCACTGCCAGGGCGATGACCCACCACATGGAGGCGTTCTTGCCCAGGGCGTGGATGATGCCGCCCACGCCGATCAGGGGCGGATAGACCACCGAGCGTATCAGCATGACGACGATCATCTGCACCTGCATCACGTCGTTGTTGGTCCTCGTTATCAGCGAGGCGGTGGAGAACTGGTCGAACTCGCGCTGGGAGAAGCCCTCGACCTTGGCGAAGACCGCCGATCGCAGATCCTTCGCGAGCCCCGCGGACAGCCGCGAGGAAAGGTAACCCACGAGGACTGCGGCGAGGGCGCTGAGCAGGGCCAGGATGAGCATCATCCCGCCAGTCTTTACCATGTAGCCGCGTTGGATCGAAGCCTCGCTCATGCCCATTGCCAGGTACTCGGCCTTGACCGCCGCCGTGCCTGCATGGGCCGTTCGAAAATCGGGGGCGGCGGCCATGGCCTTAGGCAGTGTTTCATCGAGCCATACGCGCTCAGCCTTGTTCGGGTTCTTCAAGACGCAGACGCTCTCCCTCGCCGCCGCAGGATACGTGCCGAGATATTTTTTCGCCGCTTCCGTTCCCGGCAGGATGTACGCGTAGTCGCTCGAGAGGCGCGTGGCGCTTGTCTCGTCCATGCCCAGGACGAGCCTTTCCATCGTACTCTGCCGCATCGCGGCCGGCACCGAGCCCTCGACACCGCCCTGCTGTATGCCGATGTTGACTATCCTCGACATGTAATCAGGCAGGGCGAGATCGCAGTTCGCCTGCCCGAAGAGCAGGGCGATAGTCGCAATAATTATGCCCAGGTAGGGCAAGAGATACTTAGTCAATCGCTTCATGTACACCTCTCCCTGCGGGATATGGATCCCGCCATCGCGGCGCCCGAAGGCGCCTTGAGTCACGTCGCTTTTATCCGGAAAAAGCCTAGGGTCTACTCATCCTCCGCCGCAGGGCGACCGAAGCCTCGACCGCCGAAGGGCGGCCGCCTGTCCCCGCCATTGCCCCGGTCGAAGCCGGGGAATCCGCCGGGGCGACCGAAGCCTCTGTGCCTCGCGTCGAAGGCAGCCTGTAAATCTCCATCTCCGCCGGCAGCCGCGATCTCTTCCTCGAGGCGCCGGCTCAAGCGCTCGAGAAACTCGCCGAGCTTCTTTTGCTCCTCGGGCTCGAGGCAGTCGAAGAAGGAGTCAAAGTCGGCCTTCTCGTCCTGATGTTCCGATGCAGCCTTGCCAGCCTCGGTCAGGCTGATATTCATGCCGCGGCGATCCTCTTCCGAGGGCGTCCGCGTTATGTATCCCTGGTGCTCGAGCTTGGCGAGGAACTCGCCTAAGGACTGGGATCGAATATCCAGTATGGTCGAGAGCTCTTTTTGGCTGACTTCGGGCTTAAGCTTTAGGAGAGCCAAAACTCTACCCTGCCCTTGATGTGGCGAACTTAAGGGGCCGCGCTCCCCGTGCATCTGTACAGTCCTGCGGCGCAGCAAGCCCGCCAGTCGGAAAAGCTGCTCGAGAAGATCATGTGTATCGTTGTCCATATCCTTCCTCCGTATTAAACCTAGTATGAAGGTACCTTCTGGTCTGGAATATACAGGTACCTTTGTAACCTGTCAAGTCAATAAAAGAAAATGTGCTCGGCGAGTATCGGGCTCGGCGTCGGGGGTAGGAGCGCCGCCCGCTAGTTTCAGCCAGCTGCAGCGGCTTTTTTATGTTTGTTGTGCAATAACGTATCTGTATAAAATCAGTCATCGTATGTTGAATAAAGTAGTATATTGACTGTCATAGTAGTATGTCGTATTATAGCATCATGGAGATGGCGATATGAGCGAGAACACGATCACATCCGACCTGCTGCGCGGACATACCGACACGATGGTTTTACGTCTTTTATTCGAAGCAGATCGCTATGGATACGAAATCGTCAAACTGATCGCCGAGCGCTCGGGCGGCGAGTATGAGTTAAAGGAAGCGACAATGTACTCCAGCGTCCGGCGGCTCGAGACGGACGGCAATATTGAGTGGTATTGGGGCGATGAATCTCAGGGCGGACGGCGCAAGTATTTCAAGATCACCAAGAAAGGTAAAGCCACGTACGCCGCCAACAAAAGCAATTGGGAGTATGCAAAACGCGTACTCGACTACTTATTGTAAGGAGACGGACGATATGGACGAGAAATTGATCCTGTATTTGAACGGTGTTTTTGCGCCATACGACGGGGTAAAAAGCGTCGATGAACTAAAGGCCGACCTGCTCTCCGATTTGCGGGAGCGATTCAATGCACTCAAGGCCGAGGGCAAGGACGATGAAACGGCTTTTGAGATGACCATCGACGGCATCGGTGACATCGAGCAAACGGTACTGGAGGTCGCCAATCTTTCCCGTTCGCTGGAACGGCAGGTTGTGACAAACTTCAGTGCGAGTAACCTGCCGAAGAGCGATTTCGCAGGCGTTGTTGCACACAATGGAAAGTTCACGGCAAGCGCACTACGCGGCTCCGATTTCTCGGGCGCGGATCTGAAAGGCAGCTCGTTTAAGAGCAGCGATGTGCGTGAAGCCAATTTTGACGGCGCAAATCTGACAGACTGCAATTTTTATACTCTTGATCTGTCGGGTGCGAGCTTCCATCAATCAACCCTTGTGCGTACCAATATCAGCCAGTCGGAGCTGGCCGGGGCCAAATTCATCGATGTAAAGCTGACCGACGTCAACCTAACGATGACCGACCTGAGAAAAACGATCTTTGTGAACTGTATTTTCGACGGCGTGGACTTCAAGTATTCCGATCTGCGGGGCTTGCGCCTGGACGGGCTGACCTTCATCGGCGTCAGGTTTGACAAGGCAGCGCTGAACGAAGTTACGTTTAAGGGCGCGACACTGAGAAATGTATCTTTCCGTCCGGCGTTTGCCTTAACCAATAAAAACTACCGTGCCATGGCAACCATCAACTTTGACGGCGCGATGATGGACAAGCTGACCTACGCCGCGCTCAAAGGTTTGGGAGTCGATTTCGATTTGTCAAAGGTTACCATCATATAAGGAGGAGAAGAATATGCCAAACAATTCAATTCATGTAAAAGGGCTGCAAAAGTCCTATAAAAAGCTTCATGTCCTAAGAGGCGTAGATTTCGAGGTGGAAAGGGGCAGCATTTTCGCCCTGCTCGGCTCCAATGGCGCGGGCAAGACGACGATCGTCAAAATCCTCACCACACTGCTCAAACAGGACGGCGGAACCGCAGCCGTAAACGGATTCGACGTTGCGTTAAAGCCCGACTATGTGCGGCAGTCGATAAGCCTTACCGGGCAGTTCGCCGCCGTGGACGAGATTTTGACCGGACGGGAAAATCTCATCATGATCGCCAGGCTTCGGCACTTCGGAAATCCGCGTCAGGTGGCGGGCGATTCGCTGAAACGCTTCGGCCTGGCCGACGCCGCCGACCGCAGGGTAGCCACGTATTCGGGCGGGATGCGCCGCAGGCTCGACATCGCCATGAGCCTCGTGGGAAGGCCGCAGCTCATCTTCCTCGACGAGCCGACCGCCGGGCTCGACCCCGAGGGGCGCATCGAGGTCTGGAAGGTCGTCAAAGAACTTGCCGACGGCGGTACGACGGTATTCCTTACCACGCAGCAGTTGGAGGAAGCCGAGCAGCTTGCCGATCAAATCGCCATTCTGCATGATGGAAGGATCATCGCCGGCGGCACGCTCGCGGAATTGAAAAAACTGTTCCCGCCCGCAAAGGTGGAATATGTGGAAAAAGAGCCGACTTTGGAGGAAATATTCCTCGCAATCGTCGGGGAAAAAGGGGGAAAGTAAATGGAAGCCGTCAAGAAACATTTTTTCAGCGATATGGGCGTTATGCTTGGGCGTTCCATGCGTCATATTTTCCGCAGCATGGACACCATCATCACGGTAACCATCATGCCGATTGCTATGATGCTGCTGTTCGTCTATGTGCTCGGCGGTGCCATTCAAACCGGTACGGATAACTATGTGAATTACCTGTTGCCCGGTATCTTGCTGATTGCGATTGCAAGCGGCATATCCTATACGGCTTACCATCTGTTTATGGATATGCAAAGCGGCATCTTCGATCGGTTCCACTCCATGCCGATTGCGCGTTCGGCCGCGCTGTGGGGGCATGTGCTGACTTCTCTGGTATCCAACGCGATCTCGGTCGTCGTCATCATTCTCGTCGCGCTCATCATGGGCTTCCGCTCGTCGGCGGGGCTGCTGTCATGGCTCGCCGTAGCCGGCATACTCGCGCTGTTCACGCTGGCCTTGACATGGATCGCGGCGATTGCCGGATTGTCCGCAAAATCGGTGGATGGCGCAGTCGCCTTCTCCTATCCGATTATTTTCCTGCCGTTTATCAGCTCGGCGTTTGTTCCAACCCAATCGATGCGTCCGGTTGTTCGCGCCTTTGCCGAAAACCAACCGGTGACTTCGATAGTGGGAGCGATCCGCGCACTATTGTCAGGCCAGCCAGTTGGCAATAGCATTTGGATTGCGCTCGCATGGTGCCTTGGTATTCTTGTGCTTGCGTGTTTATTCGCAATGCGGACCCTACAAACTTAAAGCGGCGTGAGACATTCCCTAGCGATGGCGGCGCTTCACCCGAGTCTTTCCTTTAGGACGACCTTAACCGTGTCACCCGCTTCTTTTTTGATGAGCTCCAGCGTTTCCGCGGCCATTCTGCCTGTCTGCCGTGAAATACGTCATGAGCGGACGAACCTCGACCACACCATGGTTTGCGGCGGGACTCCTATCGCCATCCTCCTTTACGTGCAGCAACAAGATATATTTCGTGGTGGCCCTCCTGTAGCCAATGACGCTCAAGACCTCGCCCGTTGGACAAATTTACAGCAACCATCATCTCCACGATAAGGCATTTTCGAGTCAGCCGTGTGCGGTTTTTGGATGATCGCCATCTTGATGAGGGGATCGACGTCCTTCTGAGCCCAGAACCTCGGCTGTCACCCCACTGTTCGTGCTTGACGCTTGGTTGCCGACCCGCTATAGTCGGTCAAGCATTTTGTATTGTCGCAGAGAAACAACCAGAAAGATTGCTCGAGTCCCCGGCTTTTGGCGCAGGCAGGTAGTATGAAGATGAGCAGCCAAGGGAAAATCGCCATAGTCGGCGCCGGACACGTCGGATCGCACTGCGCGATGTCCCTGGCCGCTGGAGCTGTCGGCCGCGAGATCGTGCTGATCGACAAGGACGAACCGAAAGCCAAGGCTCAGGTTCTGGACATTTCGGATGCCCTATCGTTTCCGCCTTCGACTTCCCAGGTCAGGGCCGGGGCCTATTCGGACTGTGCCGACGCCGACATCGTGGTCATCGCCATCGGCGAACCGAGACTGCCCGGACAGACGCGACTTGATCTGCTGGGGAGTTCGGTCAAGATGCTCCACGAGCTCCTGGCCATCCTCAAGCCTCTGGATCCGGGCGGAATCGTCATCACCATCACCAACCCCGCGGACATCGTGGCGAACTATGTCCGAAGGGGGCTGGGGCTGCCTCGGGCACGGGCCTTCGGAACGGGCACCCTGCTGGACACCGCGCGCCTCGTGCGCCTCTTGTCGGAAGAAACGGGCATCGGCCGGGCGGACATCAGGGCACTGTCCCTGGGCGAGCACGGCGATTCGTCGATGATCCCGTTTTCCCAGATCAGCATCGGGGGAAGGCCCTTCGAGGCGTTTCCGAATCTGGATCGATCGGCTCTTCTACAGCGCACCCGTCTGAGCGGCATGGATATCATCAACGGGAAGGGCTCCACGGAGTTCGGGATCGGTCAGGCGCTGTCCGTGTTGTGTCGCTGCGTCCTCGAGGACGAGAAACGCATTTTGCCGCTTTCGGCCTTCCTGGAGGGCGAGTATGGCCAGCGGGGCCTGCACTGCGGCGTCCCCTGCCAGGTAGGACGAGGCGGAATCGAAGCTGTCATCGAGCTGGCCCTTGACCGGGAAGAGTTGGCTCAGCTGAGCGGATCCTGCGATATCATTCGCAAGCACATCGCACTAGCGCAAGAAATGGCTGAACAGGAGAGGCAATTTCAAAATGCAGATGCATTTTGAAATTGCTACCTTGAAAT
>CAZBGA010000089.1:0-12759 GCA_964491385.1 uncultured Treponemataceae bacterium
GCATCTTCGCGGACGCGAGCTTCGAGGTGCGCTCGGGCGAGATCGTGGGCTTCTCGGGCCTCGTGGGCGCGGGGAGGACCGACCTCGGCCTCGCCGTCTTCGGCGCCCCGCCGCCCGACTCCGGCGAGATGATCCTCGACGGGAAAGCCGTCGCGCCCGCCTCGCCGCGCGAGGCCATCGACCTCGGGATCGGCTACCTCACGGAGGACCGAAAGACCCAGGGGCTCTTCCTGGATTTTCCCGTCCGCGCCAACCTCGCGGCGAACAGGCTGGCCTCGCTGAGCGCGGGCCCGCTCGTGAGCGACCGGCTCGTCGACGAGGCCGCGGCCAAGGCCGTGCGCGAGTTCCGCATCGCCTCGGGCGAGGGCCGCAAGCCGGTGCGCACCCTCTCGGGCGGCAACCAGCAGAAGGTCCTCCTCGGGGCCTGGATAGGCATCGAGCCGCGCCTCCTCATCGTCGACGAGCCCACGCGGGGCGTCGACGTCGGGGCGCGCAGCGAGATCTACGGCTTCCTCCGGGCCCTCGCGGCGCGGGGCATGGCCATCGTCATGATCTCGTCCGACCTCACGGAGATCCTCGGCCTCAGCGACCGCATCTACGTCATGAAGTCCGGCCGGATCGCGGGCGAGCTCGACGGCCGCGCGGCGACGGAGGAGTCCGTAATCGCCCTGGCCACCGGCTCGGCCACAGGAGAATGCGAAGCATGAACTGGTTCAAGCGCGTCACCGGTCAGCGCGAATTCATGATCGGGGCGATAGTCTTCTGCGTCATCGTGGCGATGAGCTTCGCCTCGCCCTACTTCCTCTCGTCGGGGAACCTCCTGGCCCTTCTCCTGGGCCTCTCCATCGAGGCCATCATCGCGGTCGCGATGACCAACCTCATGGTGTCCGGAGGCTTCGACATGTCGGTCGGCTCCATCGTCGCAGTCACCGGCGCGGCGACGGCGCTCCTCCTAGCGAACGGCGCGCCGATCGCGGTGGCGGTCGCCGCGGGGATCGCGCTGGGGGCGGCGATCGGCCTCTTCAACGGCCTGATCGTCTCCAAGATCGGCATCAACCCCTTCGTGACCACGCTATCGTCCCTGAGCCTCTTCCGCGGGCTCACGCTCATCCTCACCAAGGGCAGGAACATCTCGGGCCTCCCCGACGGCTTCAAGGCCATCGGGCAGACCGAGGTCTTCGGGGTCCAGACGCCGATCATCATCGCGGCCGTCCTCATCATCGTCGGCGACATACTGCTGCGCCGCTTCCGCTTCTTCAGGCAGAACTACTACATCGGGGGCAACGAGCGGGCCGCCCGCCTCTCGGGCATCGCGGTCGACCGCATGAAGACCCTGGCCTACGTGCTCACGGGCCTCTTCGCCGGCCTCGCGGGGATCGTGATGACCTCCCGCCTCGGCGCCGCGTCCATGACCGCGGGCTCCGGCCTCGAGCTCCGGGTCATCACCGCGGTCATCATAGGAGGCGCGAGCCTCCAGGGCGGGGAGGGGACCGTCCTCGGCGCCTTCCTCGGCTCCCTCCTCATGGCCCTCATCACGAACGCGCTGACGCTGCTGGGGGTCGACGTCTATTGGCAGACCTTCGTCATCGGGGCCACCCTGCTCGCGGCCGTGATGATAGATCAGCTCGGCAAGAAGAGCGCGCAGGCCAAGGCGACCAGCGCCGCCAGGACCGCCGCGGGCTCCGGCGGCGGAGAGAGGAAATCGGCATGACGAGCTACGAAAGAGTGAAGGCCGCCCTGGAGCACCGGGAGCCCGACCGCCTGCCCTTCGACCTCGGGGGCTCAGTGCTCACGGGCATCAACCGCCGCGCCTACGCGAAGCTCCGCCGCTACCTCGGCCTGAGCGAGCTCGAGCCGAGACTCGTGGACGAGACCCAGCAGCTGGCCCGCGTCGACGAGGACCTCCTGGCGCGCCTCGAGGTGGACGTCGCCTGCGTAGATCCCGATCCTCCCGCGGGGCCCACCCTGGCGAGGAGCCCGGTCCGCGACGGCGAGTACTGGCGCATGGTGGACGAGTGGGGCATCTCGTGGAAGATGCCGGTCGAGGGCGGCCACTACTTCGACATGACCGACCAGCCGCTCAAGACGGCCGAGAGCGCCGCCGACCTGGCGGGATTCCCCTGGCCGGACCCGACCCAGGCCGCGCGCTTCGCCACGCTGAAGTCGCGCGCCGACCGCGCCGTCTTCGGGGAGAAGAAGGCCTACATCCTCGGCCGGCAGTACGCGGGCATCTGGGAGACCGCCCTGTGGATGTGCGGCTTCGAGAAATTTTTCGCCGACATGCTCGTCAACGAGGATTTCGCCCACGCCCTCATGCGCAAGATCACCGAGCTCAAGATCGCCTACTGGGAGAAGGCCCTCGAGACCGTGGGGGACAATGTCCTCGTGGTCTCCGAGGCCGACGACCTGGCCACCCAGTCGAGCCTCCTCTGCTCGCCCGAGCTCTACGAGCGCATGGTCCACCCCTACCACAAGGAGCTGTTCTCATTCATCCGGACGAAGGCGAACTCCCCGGTCCACATCTTCTACCACAGCTGCGGGGCCGTGAGGCCGCTCATCCCCTACCTGATCGACGAGGGCGTAGACGTCCTCAACCCCGTCCAGGTGAGCGCCGCGGACATGGACACGAAGGTCCTCAAGCGCGAGTTCGGCAAGGATGTCACCTTCTGGGGCGGCGGTGTGGACACCCAGCGCGTCCTTCCCTTCGGCAGCCCCTCCGAGGTACGCGACGAGGTGAGGCGGCGGATAGAGGACCTGGCGCCCGGCGGCGGCTTCGTCTTCGCCACCGTCCACAACGTCCAGGGCGACGTGCCGCCGGAGAACTTTATGGCCATGTGGGAGGCGATGCGGGAATACGGGACCTATGCCTGAGCGGAGGGCGCGCCGCGCGCCGACCTCCTGGCCCGCGGCGCGGTCTCGCCCGACGCTGGCGCGGGAGGCGCTTCCGTGCTAACCTCGTCTCGAGGCGGGGCGCATGACTGTCGAGAGCGTGGACGAGCTGATGATCGTGGCCATATCCCGGGCGGCCCAGCTGGCCTACGTCGAGGAGGCGCCCGGGGTCTTCGCCTACCTCTCCGCGGCGGACCGCTTTTTCCGCTACCACGCCTCGAAGGACAGGACGGCGACTCTCGGAGAGGAGCTCGAGCGGCTCACGGACCTGGCGGCGATCGACGCCTCCTTCTCGCTCCGCCTCGAGGCGCCTCTCGATTCCGGCTCCCTCTTCATCCGGCGCCTCTCCCTCATCGAGGCCGCGCTCGAGCTCGCGTCGAGGCCCGGGGCCGAGGGCCCCGTCCTGGTCGAGGCGGCCGAGGGCGAGGCCGGAGCCGCCTGCGCCCTCTCCCGCGCCGGCATTAGGCTCCTCGTCCCGAGAGCCTGAAGACCGTGGCGTCGGTCCTGATCGTCGACGACGAGGAGCTTTCCCGCATAGCCGTGCGGAAGCTCCTCTCGCGGCTCTTCCCCTCGGTCCTGGTGGCCGGCGAGGCGGCGACCGGCCGGGCGGCCGTCGAGCTGGCCCTCTCGCTGCGCCCCGACGTCGTGCTCATGGACATCCGCATTCCCGGCATGAACGGCATGGAGGCCGCCCAGGCCATCCTGTCCGGCCCGCGCCGCGTCAAGGTCATCGTGCTCAGCGCCTACGACAGCTTCGCCTTCGCCCAGCGGGCGATCAACATCGGGGTCTCGGGCTATCTCCTGAAGCCGGTCTCCGAGGCGGATTTCGAGGCCGTCTTCGGCGGCGCCCTGGCCGAGATCGAGGAGCCGAGCGCGGCCGCGGAAAGAGGGCGCCGGCCCTCCGCGGGAGCCAAGCGTCCGCCCTATCCCCTCGAGGCGGAGGCCGAGTTCTTCCGGGCTATCGCTCGGGGCGAGGGGGAAGCGGATCCCCGCGCCATGGTGGAGGCCCTGCGGAGCGGAGGGCCCGAGCACTTCGCGGAGCGCTGTCTCGAGTTCCTCTCGAGCTTCAAGCGCGAGCTGCGCGCCCTCGGGCTGTCCCCGGAGGCCGCCGAGGCCTCAGGCTTCCCATCCGCATCCGAGATCGCCTCATGTCCCGACCCTTCCTCTCTCGAGGCCTCGCTCGCGCGGGGCGTCGTCCTGGCGCTGCAGGCCCTGGAAGAGGCGCGGTGCGCCGGGCCGCGCGCGGCCATCGAGCGCGCGATCGCCTCCCTGCCCTTGGGCGAGCTCGGCCTCGAGCGCGTCGCCGAGCGCGTGGGGATGAACCCGCAGCGCCTCTCGCGGCTCTTCAAGGAGCTCTTCGGCCTTCGCTTCGTGGAGTATACGTCGGGGCTGCGAGTCGAGGCGGCCAAGACCATCCTCTCCGAGGAGGAGCTGACCGTCCGGGAGCTCTGCCGGAGACTGGGTTGGACGGACTCGGCCCACTTCACCAAGGTGTTCAAGAGCCGGACGGGACTCGCTCCCAAGGCCTACGCCCGCCGCCTCGGCAGTGTTCGGGGCAGGCCGCGATAGCGGCCGCGGTCAGGGCTTCTCGGGGCAGTCGGAGGGTATCCTGATGGCGACCCGCGTGCCTTCCCCCGGCGCGCTCTCCACGAAGACCGCCTGGCGCCCGTAGAGGAGCTCGAGCCTGCGCGAGACGTTCGCGATGCCCTCGTGCCGCCGGGCATCGCCCTCGTTCCGAGGTCGGGCCGCGTCGAAGCCCACGCCGTCGTCCTCGATCTCGACCACGAGGTCGGGGCCCTCGACTCTCGCGCTCACGCGCACCCTCCCCCCGCGCTCCAGGGGCTCGAGCCCATGGATGACGGCGTTCTCCACGAAGGGTTGGACCACCATTCCGGGGAGGCGCCGGCCGACCGACTCCGGGCTGGCCCTGACCTCGTAGGCGAGCCTCGAGCCGAAGCGGATGCCCTGGAGCCGCAGGTAGTGCTCGGCGGACTCGAGCTCCTCCCCGACGCCGACCCAGCCGCGCGCCGAGTCGAGCTGGGCCCTGAGCAGGGCCGCGAGATTGCCCATGGCCGACTTGGTCCTCGGGGCCTCCTCGAGGTCGGCCAGGGTGGCGATGCCGTTCAGGGTATTGAAGAGGAAGTGGGGATTGATCCTCGCCTGGAGGGTCTCGAGCTCGGACTGCTTGAGCGCGTTCTCGAGCTCGAGGGCCTTGATCTCGCCCCTCTTGAGCTCCGACTCGAGCTCGGACTTGCGCCTGATCTCCTCGACGAGGCCGCGGATTCGCTCGGTCATCAGGTTGAAGGACTCCACGAGGGTGGAGATCTCGTCGCGGGGGCGGCGCTCGATCGGGGGCAGATCGAGCCTGCCGCCCGCGAAGGAGAGGAGGGACTCGGCGAGCTGGTGGATCGGGCGCGAGATGTCCAGGGTCATCCGGAAGGCCAGGGCGACGCTCGCGGCCGTGACCAGGGCCAGGACCGCGTAGGAGAGCCACTCGCTGCGCTCGATGCCCGAGAGGATCCGGGCCGCCCGGTCCCTGACGACCAGCATGTAGCCGTCGAGGACCCGCGAGCACTCGGTCCGCGTGTAGCCTCGGAGCCGGCCGAGCTCGGCCGCGTAGCGGTTCACGTAGATCGTCTCCAGCCCCTGGTCGTAGCGCGAGACGGCCTCGGACTTGAGCTCGTCGATGCTGCGGACCATGTTGCGGATGTCGCCCATCTGGTAGCCCAGGTCCCCCGGAAGCCGCCGCGAGAGAGCCGCCGCGCCGGAGAGGCAAGAGACGAGCTCGCCGTCGTATTCGGCCAGATACTCCGGCCGACCCGAGTGCAGGTAGTTGTCGGCCGCGGCGTAGAGCCGCTCCACCCCGGCCGAGAGGGAGCCGATGCCGAACACGTCCTCCTGCACGACGGCGAGGAAGCGGTGAGTCTGCTGGATCGAGGAGAAGATCAGGGCGGAGAAGAGGGATAGCAGGGCGATGATCGCCCCGAAGGACAGGAGGAGGCGCCGTCGGATCGTCGCGGGTCTTTTCACGGAGGGATTCTAACCCGCTTTCCCCGGCCGCGGTATCGGGAAGTCCCGCGCCGTTCCGAAAAATGCACAAAGCTGCCACCGATCGCGCGGATCGATGCACGACAGCGTGCCGTGGCGGGCATACCCTGCTCTATCCGAGCGACACGGAGGAGCTCATGAATTCCAAGGAGCGCGTCAGGACGGCCATCGAGCACCGGGAGCCGGACCGCGTGCCGATATTCGCGACCTACACGCCGGAGACGTCGTCGGCCCTCCGCCGGCGGATCGGCGGGGAGGAGCTCGACGTCGGCGTCGCCTTGGGCAACGATATCGTCAAGGATTGCGTCGGCCTCGAGATGAGCTACTACATGAACGAGGAGCCGACCTACGTCTGCCCATTCGGCATCACCTGGAAGAACGTCTACAACTACAGCGGGCACTACACCGAGATCGTCGATTCCCCCCTGGCGGGGGACGAGGGCAAGCTCGAGCGCTACCGGATTCCCGATCCCTCCGATCCGGCCCTCTACGAGCCGATGGAGAGGCTCCTGGACCGCTACGGCGCGGACTACTGGATAGTCGGCTCCTGCCAGTGCAGCATCTTCGAGGCCTCGTGGTACCTCCGGGGCCTCGACCAGTTCCTGGTGGATCTCGCCCTCAACCCGGACTACGTCGACGCCCTCATGGACAAGGTCATGGAATTCCCGCGGCGGGCCCTGAAGAAGTACATCGAGATGGGGGTGGACATGGTGTGGATGGGGGACGACGTATCCACGCAGGCAGGCATGATGATCTCTCCCGACATGTGGCGGGACTACCTCAAGCCGCGCTACGCGACGCTGTTCAGGGAGTTCAAGGAGCTCGCCCCCGACGTCAAGATCGCCTATCACTCCTGCGGCAACTGCGAGGCCATTCTCCCCGAGATGATCGAGATCGGGCTCGACGTGCTCAACCCGGTCCAGCCTCTGGCGATCGATCCGCTGACGGTGAAGCGGAAGTACGGGGACAGGCTCACCCTCTTCGGCGCGATGGACGTGCAGCGCGTCATGCCCTTCGGCAGCCCCGCCGAGGTCGAGGCGGAGGTGAGGCGCCTCGTCGAGGGCTGCGGCAAGGGCGGGGGCTTCATCCTGGCCGGCGCCCACCACTTCCAGTCCGACACCGACTTGGCCAACGTCGACGCCTTCTACGCGGCCGGCGCGAAATACGGGAGATACGGGAAATGATCGAGATAGCCCGCGAGCACCGCGAGCGCTTCGCCGCCTCGCTCGCCAGGATCGGGGACGCGTACCGGCAAAAGGAGAATGGCGAGCTTCCCCTGGTCTTCTCCGACGTCAACTACTGGCTCTCGGGCGAGGCTCCGGGCGCCATGCCCGACGATTACTTCACCGACCCGAAGGCGATGTTCGATTACCAGGTCGGCAGGATCCGAAAGCACCTGGACAGCTACGAGGACGACTACATCCCCCTCCTCTTCCCCTGGTACGGCACCGGAGTCCTCCCTTCGGCGCTCGGCTGCCGGATCGCCTTCCAGGCCGGGCTCGACCCGGCGGTCGAGGGCGCGGTCCTGCGCGAGGCGAAGGACATCAGGAAGCTCTCCCTGCCCGATCCCCGCCGGGACGGTCTGATGCCGCGGGTGCTGGGGACTATCGACTACATGGCGGCCAACTCAGATCTTCCGGTTTCCTTCACCGATCCCCAGGGGCCGCTCAACATCGCCCTCTGCATCTGCGGGGTCGAGAATCTCTTTCTTTGGATGTACGACGAGCCTGGCCACGTGCGCGAGATCATGGAGTTCTGCACCCAGGCCTTCATCGATTGGGTGAAGGCGCAGAAAGAGCACGCCGGCCAGGCCCTCGATTCGGGGGCCTTCCCCCACGGCATAGCCCTGCCTCCGGGCTTCGGCGGCGTATGGCTGTCGGACGACGATTGCACCGTCATCTCTCCCGAGCTGTACCGGAAGTTCGTCGTGCCCTGCAACGGACGGATCTTCGAGACCTTCGGCGGCGGGACCCTGCATTTCTGCGGGACGGCCATCCACCAGCTCGAGAACTTCCTCGCGACCCCGGGCCTCAGGGGCATCAACAACTTCTGCATGGGCGATTTCCGCCAGGTCGCCAGGATGCAGGAGCTCTTCGACGGGCGGCTCGCGCTGATGGTCTGTGATTTCTCCCCCCTCGACCTGGAGGCCTACTTCGGCGAGCTGCTGGCCATCCTGAGGCCCAAGGGCGCGATCCTCGCCACCTTCATCTCGCCCGAGAGCGCGCTGGCGGAGGGCAAGTACCTGAACTTGAGCCGGGACCGGGACGAGCTGACGGCGGAGAGCTACAGGATCGTAAGGCGCCTCGTAGGGAAGAAGCCGGCCTGAATATGCTATGATCCGGGCATGCCGACGATTGCCGGGCCGGAGGACTCGACCTTGAAGGACACGATCGTCAGCATCCTCGCGTCGCCCGAGATCCGCTTCACCATCGACAATGTCGCCGTCCGGAAGTTCCCGCCTTCCTTCACCTTCGGTCCCCACGCGCATCGCTTCATAGAGCTGGACTTCATCGAGCGCGGCGGCTGCGGCATGCTCTTCGGCTCCGAGCCCGTGAGGCTGACGGCGGACGACTGCCTCCTCATCTACCCCCAGGCGCCGCATTTCTTCTTCACCAAGGCCCGGTCCTCCTGCACCATAGTCCAGCTCGAGTTCGCCGTGGAGAACTTCCCCACCCTCGCCCTGCCGCGGGCCACCGGCGAAAGCCTCTCCTTCCTCGAGGAACTGCGCTCGCCCACGCGCCCCTTCCTGAAGCTCCTGCCCCAGGCTTCCTTGAGCGCCTGCATCCGGAGCATCCGCCACGAGTCCGGCCATCCGGCCCGCGGCCGACAGGAGATGCTCAAGCTCCTCTTCGCCCAGCTCCTCATCCTCCTCTCCCGCGAGGTCGAGGGGCTCTACTCGGGCTCGGGCGGAGAGCCCGGTTCGGAGACCCTGGCCAAGGGACTCGCGGCGGCGCTGACCAACGAGTACGAGGAGCGCGTCGTCATCGAGGACCTCGCCGCCGCCATGGGCGTCAGCTCCCGGCACCTCCGGAGCCGCTTCCGCCGGGCCTACGGCATGACCGCGAGCGAGTTCCTCCTGGGACTCCGGCTCAGGAAGGCCTCGGCCCTCCTCGCCCAGAGGGACATGTCGATCCTGGAGGTCGCGCTGCAGAGCGGCTTCTCGTCGAGCCAGTACTTCGCGCGGGTCTTCAAGAGGGAGATGGGCCTCGCCCCCGGCGCCTTTCGCGGGCTCCTGGCGAAGGGCGCGACCGACAGTCTGCCGGAAGGGCCGCGGTCGATGGAGGGGTAGTGTATTGATCAGCGTCTAGGACGAATTGTCCGCCACGATCGGCCGGGGCGACGCCGCGGCATTCGCGACGGCGCGACCTCGGCCTCCTCCTCTTCGCGGAAATGGCTGAAAGAAGGTCTCCCAGATGTCAAAGGCCTCAAGTTGGCTTGACACGATACCCGGACGAGGTAGAATTGAGGCCGAGACGGTCGGGTCGACGCAAATGGCCGGATCGGCTGCCTGGGAGACATGACGCTATGACAAAAACCGTCCTTCCTGCAGGGCTATTGATTGTAATTATTCTACTACTCCCCCCGAATTGCGCGAGCGCCGCTCCCAGTATCACCAGTCCCGGCGATTGTCTCGTCGTGATCAAATCGGATTTTGTCACCAACCCATATCTTTCCCCCAAAGAACAGAACAGCGAAGTCTTTCAGTTCAATTTTTCAGGCGACTATTCGCCGGCCGTCATAACGGAAAATTACACGATGGTGGTAGTCAGAGATTCCGCTATCAGCGTGAAATCGGTCACCTGTGGAGCGAATTTCGGCTTTCGTGGGCAATCCGTTGAGAATAAGACCGATATGGTATTGCCGTATAAACCAGGCTATATCGTGTTCGCCGATTTCGTTTTCGTCAAAAAACCAGGAAGGGTCGGAAGGACCATTGTTTCCAATTATTATTTTAGAAAAATAACCGCCATGGAACGCAGGGATTTATTTGAACAATTCAGCAACGACTCCGCTTTCTCGGAATGGAAGAAATTTGACGATTCGATCCCCGCCGGGTTGGCCTTGCCGGGAATGCCGACTGACCTTTCGGCGATTTCAGCTACAATTGCGGGCGGCGACTCGATCACTATATCCTGGAATGCCGTAAGCGGCGCAGCGTCCTATGTCCTGTAAGATACAAAAGATGGTACAACACCTGCAAATACCAATTACTTCAAGGTTTATTTCATAACCGAGCCTTCGAAATACCTTGTAAATGTAAGTACCGGGACTTTATATAAGTTTGCCGTCGAAGCGATCAATTCATCGGGTTCGAGCGCTCTGAGTGAAATCGCCAGCACGACGACTCCGTAATGCAGCGTGACCTCGTCCTCCTTTTCTTTGCCCAGAGGGAGGGACGATATTGCCCTATGTGGGGCGCTATATTACTATATGATCATGAACCTGAGCGACCTGATGAAAGCGCTATCCGACGTCAACCGCCTGCGTATCCTGAATCTGTTGCAGGGCGATACGCTCTGCGTCTGCGACCTCGAGGATATCCTCGGTCTCAACCAGGCGAATTTGAGTCGCCATCTCGCGAAGCTTCGCTCGACCGGTTTGGTATCGGCGCAAAAGCGGGGGCTTTTTACCTACTATAGCCGCCTGCCTCTGCCCGAGCCGTACAGGGGCATGGGTGACCTCCTGTACGCGTCCATGCGCAGGGATTCCCTCTTCAAGAAGGATCTCTCGGCCTTCGGGAAAAAGAGTAAGAAAACGGTTAAAACCTGTTGACGATATTGACGGCAGAGACATTACTGTATGACTATATGGTAATATGGATGACCGACCCGACACCGTAGTCCGCTCGCTGTCCTTCGTCGACAGATTCCTCACGCTCTGGATACTGGCGGCCATGGCGGCAGGGCTCGCGACGGGCTTCCTCGCGCCCGAGTGGTCGCGATGGCTCGCGGGCCTGTCCGTCGGGACCACGTCGGTTCCCATCGCCGTCGGGCTCATCCTCATGATGTACCCGCCTCTCGCCAAAGTCCGCTACGGACGCATGGGCGCGACATTCGGGAAGAAAAACCTCCTTGTTCTCTCCTTGCTGCAGAATTGGATCGTCGGACCGATCCTGATGACCGCCCTCGCCCTCCTGTTCCTGCGCGCCGAGCCCGGCTACATGGTTGGAATCATAGTCATCGGCCTGGCCCGATGCATCGCGATGGTGATCGTGTGGAACGATCTCGCCGGAGGGAATCGCGAACTGGGGATCGGCCTCGTCGCCCTGAACGCGGTCTTCCAGGTCCTGTTCTACGCGCTGTATATCTTCCTTTTCGTCTCGGTCTTCCTGGGCGCGCTGGGCTTCGGCGGCGAATCGGGCCTCCACGTCTCGTTCTGGGACTCCGCCTCGACGGTCCTGTTGTACTTGGGCACGCCCTTCCTCTTAGGGCTGCTTTCGCAGTCGCTCCTGGTCCGACTCAAAGGGCGGTCGTGGTACGAATCGCGCTTCCTGCCGCGCATCAGCCCCTTGACCCTGATTTTCCTTCTTTTCACCATCCTCGTCATGTTCTCCCTGAGAGGGAAGTACATAGTAGAGCATCCTTTCGACGTGGTCCGGATCGCGCTTCCCCTGCTCGTATATTTCCTCGTCATGTGGTTCTCGACCTTTTTCGTCGCCCGGAGAATCGGAGCCGGTTACGAGGATGCGACTGCCTTGTCGTTCTCGGCGGCGAGCAACGACTTCGAGCTCGCGATCGCGATCGGGATCGCATTGTGGGGAATCGGATCCCCGCAAGCCTTCGCGGCGATCGTGGGCCCGCTGATCGAAGTGCCCGTCATGGTCCTCTTGGTCCGATTCGCGCGCGGATACCGAAAAAGGATGCCGGCGGCGGAGGCCGTATGAAGACGAGAGTCATTTTCGTATGCGTCCACAATTCCGCCAGAAGCCAGATGGCGGCGGCCTTCCTGAAAATCCATGGCGGGCCTCGCTTCGACGTGGAAAGCGCGGGCATCGAGGCGGGGATCCTCAATCCCCTGGTCGTACGTGCGATGGCCGAACGCGGCATCGATATTTCCGGCAACACGACGCAGAAGGCTCAGGATCTCGCGGATCGGGGCGAAAGATTCGACTATATCGTGACCGTCTGCGACCAGGCGGCCGCCGAGAGCTGCCCCTACTTTCCCGGCAAAGGCGCAAGGCTGCATTGGAGCTTTCCCGACCCGAGCGCGCTCAAGGGAAGCGACGAGGAAAAGCTCGCGGCCATCAGGATCATTCGAGACGATATCGAAGCGAAGGTCGCGGCCTGGCTCGTGGAACTGCCGGGCGAGGAAGGAGGAGGATCATGGATATAGAGACGATAAGGACCGCGGTTCGAAAGCGCTACGGCTCGATCGCGCAAGAGCATAAATCATGCTGCCAAAGCTCGTCGGGGTCTCCGTGCTGCGGCTCTCCGGCCAGCTCGTCGTCGGCCGAGGCCTCGCGGAAGCTCGGCTACACGGCCGAGGATATCGCGATCCTGCCCGAAGGCGCCAATCTCGGCCTCGGCTGCGGGAATCCCCAGGTCATCGCGCAGCTCAAAAAGGGCGAGATCGTCCTGGATCTCGGCTCAGGCGGCGGAATCGACTGCTTTCTCGCTTCTCGCGCGGTCGGCCCGGAAGGTCGCGTCATCGGCGTCGACATGACGCCCGACATGGTGGCGCTGGCTCGGAGCAATGCCGCGAAGTCGGGGCTCTCGAACGTCGAGTTCCGGCTCGGGGAGATCGAGCATCTGCCCGTGGCCGACGATTCCGTCGACGTCGTCATCTCGAACTGCGTCATCAACCTCTCCCCCGAAAAGCGCC
>CAZBGA010000090.1:0-12746 GCA_964491385.1 uncultured Treponemataceae bacterium
TGCTGGCCTCGATCGGGGAGTCGCGGGGCGGCAAGACCTCCGCCCAGATCGCGCTAAACTGGACGATGATGAAGGGAACTATCCCCATCCCGGGAGCGCGGACCCTCGCCCACCTCGAGGAGAATGCAGGCGCCCTCGGGTGGAAGCTCGAGGGCGGGGACGTCGAAGCGCTGGATAAGGCGGCCGATCGCGTTGCGCGGATCGGATGAGGCCTTCAGGAGAGGATGGTGATCGAGTCGGCCTTCATCCGCCGACTACGCGGCTTGTAGGCCACCATGACCCTTTCGCCCTTCCTCAGCCTCGAGGCGGCGACGGCCCTGCCCTTCGCGCCCTTCACCGCGGTGCCGGACTCGACGGCTATCTCGACGGTCCTCTTGCCGATCGCCACGATTATCCGCTCGGGCAGCTTCCTGGCCGAGTCGGCCGCGCGGATGGCGACGATGTATCCCCTCTCGGAGAGCGCCCGGCGCGGGGGAGCGGGCCTGCGCTTCGCCGCCGCCTTGGCCTTATCCGCCTCCGCCTTGCCCGCCGGCGCCTGAGGCGGGACCGCGGGACTGAGAATGCTCCGGGCGAGGGGCGAAGGCGTCTCGCCGGCCGCGAAGGCGCCGCCGGCGAATCCGCCGAGCGCGATAACGACGAGCGCGACGCGGGCGAGCATGGTCCTGTTCATTCCGATCCTCCTCGAGCTTCTCGACACACCGTTAATGATCGGCTCGAATCGGATCGAGACTGAATCTTTCGATCGGCTCAACCCGGACGAAGGCGATCGCTCCCTGGGGATTTCGGCCAGCGCAGCTCGCCGCCCTCCTCCTTCAGCAGTTTCCTGGTCCTGTCGACGATGCCGGCGAGCTCCCGCCCGCGCTCCTTCCCCGCCCGCCTCCAGGCGCCGAAGGACTCGAGGATCTTCCTGTAGGCGGACGAGCGGCGCTCGATGACGTCCATCTTGTCACGGGCGTCGGCCGCCCAGGGGCTGTCCGCGTGCTCGCTCGTCACGAGGCCGAAATAATAGTAGGCCTTGGGGAAGAGGCCGAGGAGCTTCCCGACCTTGGCCTTCATCTCCTCGTCCGAGGTCCGCGAGCCCAGGTTCCAGGCCGCGGGATGGATGGCCATGTAATATCGCATGCCCGTCCTGTAGAGTACGTAGGCAGGGTCCTTGTGGAGAGCGAGGAATCCCTCGCCTCGGGTCCGGGCAGGCGGGACCGGGCCGGCCGCGCTCGCGGCCGGCCTGTCCTCCTCGGCGCCGCTCCGGGCGGGGGCCTTCGGGGAGGCGCATCCGGCGAGGGCCCGGCGGTAAGCCCGCACGAGGGCGATGAAGAGATAGTGCCCCTCGAGGGGATCTCCGCCGCTCCCGATCATGTCGGGGTGGAGCTCCTTCGCCCTGGCGCGAAAGGCCTCCTTGACGAGTCTAGGATCCCTCGTCTCGGCTATGCCCAGGATGCTGAAATCGTCCATCGCCCGGCCCCCGACCTAGACCCTCGCCTCGTAGAGGCCGTCCTTGAAGCGCAGGACGCAGCCGAAGCCGACGGGGCCGGTCTCGAAATCGACGGAGCCGCCCAGCTGGGATCTCCCTATGCTGGCGACGAGCGACAGCCCCAGACGCCCGCCTCCCTCGCGGAAGTCCCGGTCCCCGGACAGCCCCACGCCGTCGTCCCTGACTTCGATCGCCACGCCGCCCTCCGGTTCGCGCCTCGCCCCGATCCGGATCGTCCCCGAGCGCTTCCCGGGGAAGGCGTGGACGAGGGCGTTCGTCACGAGCTCGTTGAGGACGATCCCGCAAGGCACGGCCGTCTCCATGAGGAGCTCCACATCCTCGACTTCGTAGAGGAAACGTATCCGGCCCTCGTGGTCGCCGAGACTCGCTTTCAGGAGCTCCGAGAGGGATGGGATGAAGTCTCCGAGGGCGATGCGCGACAGGTCGCCCGACTGGTAGAGCATCTCGTGGACGAGGGCCATCGCGTCGATCCGGCGCTGCACTTCGTCGAGGGCGTCGCGAAGCTCGGGAGCGGCGCGCCTGCCCGCCTCCATGCCCAGGAGGGAGGAGATGACCTGCATGTTGTTCTTCGTGCGGTGGTAGAGCTCCTTGATGAGGGTTTCCTTCTCCGCTAGGGCCCGCTTGAGCCCCGCGGCGGTCTCCTTCGCCTCGGTCACGTCCCTGATGATGCCGAAGAGCCGCTTGTTGATCGGGTCCCATCGGGCCTTAGAATGGATGACGCGGACGGCGCCGTCGCTTCTCCGGGCGATCCTGAACTCGATGTCGTAGGGGGTCCCGTCCCGGATCAGGGCGTCGCGGGCCCTATCCATCTCGGGCCGGAATTCCGGGAGGGGAATAGTCTCGATCGACCCGACGGAAAACTCGCCTTCCTCGACGCCGTAGATCCTGTGCGCTCCCTGGGACGCGACGACCTTGCCGGTGAGGTAGTCGAATTCCCAGCTGCCGATGTCGGCCATCTCCTCGGCGCGCTCGAGGAGGAAGCGGCCCTTCTCGAGGCGCTCGACCATCTCGTTGCGCTCGGTGACGTCCCTGCAGGCGGCGGTGATGCAGTCGCTCCGGCCGATGCGCACGACGGCCGCGGACATCCGGAAGCTCCGCACCTTCCCGTCCTTCATCCGGAAGCGGACGTCCAGATCTTGCACGCGGCCGCTCTCGGCGAGGAGGGCGATCAGGCGCTCGCGCTCGGCCCCCTCGATCCAGATCCCCAGCTCGCCCGCCGTCCTGCCTATGACTTCGTCGCGCCGGTAGCCGGTCATGTCGAGGAAGGCCTGGTTGACCTGGAGGAAGCCGCCGTCCTCGAGGCGCGAGACGGAGATGACGTCGGGATTGCTCAGTACCGCCGCCGAGAAGAAGTCTTCCGGTTCCAGGACTTCGGCTTGTGCCATGTCTCATTATAGCGGATCGCGGCGGGACTGCTACCTCCGCAGCAGGTGACCGGCGAGCTGGACCAGGAGTCCGAAGACGAGGCCCGAGACGATTGAGGCGAGAAGCTCGGTCCTCGTCTCCGACTCCGTCTCCATCCGCCCCGCGCGCGCGACGATCTCCACGAGGACTATCGTCGCGGCGATGAAGAGGGCCACCGTCGCGCTGAAGTAGAGGGCGCCTAGGCCCTGGACGTAGCGGTAGAGGCGGTCGGTGCCGAGGAAGATGGCAGAGGACAGGAGGCCGCGCCAGAAAGAGAGGCCGTATTGCCGGCGCCGCACGCCTTTCCTGAAGAGGGGAAGCGCAGCGACCGCGGCCACGAGGACGAAGGTCCCGAGCGAGACGCCCGCCAACTCGTCTCCCTGGAGCACTCTGTCCGTCGCGGCGAGACTTCGCTCGGCCTTCGAAAGGACGGCGTCGAATGGATGGAAGGCGAGCTGGACGAAGGCGAGGACGCCGATCGCGAGGGCGGCGGCCGCGACGACCCAGCCGATGAAGCGGAGGTAGGAGACGAGGCGGTAGGCCTTATGCCTCGATACCTGCGTCGTCCCAAGCGGATACTTGGCTCTCATGGTTCCCCCATGGCGCCCGAATGATACCGAAAGGCGCCGGCCTCGTCCATCGGCCCGGATTGACAGGGCCTGAGGCCGCGGCCTATTTTGGCGGGACAGGAGATACGGTGGAAACATTGTTCGCGCCGGCCGCGAGGAGCGAGGTCGAGGACGTTCGGCGGTCTTTCGCCGGATTGAACGACCAGCTGCGGTACGACATCGTGCTGAACCTCATGCCGAATATCACCTTCATCGTGGACGAGCGCAGGCAGGTGCTCTTCGCCAACGACGCCGCGCTGAAGATCCTCGGCCTGGAGTCGACGGAAGTCATCGGGGCCCGCCCGGGAGAGATCCTCAAATGCGTCCATTCCGGCGATCTGGCCGGCGGTTGCGGAACCTCCGAGGCCTGCCGGGTCTGCGGAGCGGTCGGAGCCATACTCGACGCCCTAGAAGGCGACAAGAAGTCCGCCAAGGAATGCCGGATAAGCACCGAGGTCGACGGCAAGTCGGTCAGCCTCGACCTCCTCGTCACCGCCGTGCCCGTCGCCACCGGCCAGGGCAAGTTCGCCGTGGTGACGATGCACGACATCGGCGACACCAAGAGGCGGCAGGTGCTGGAGCGCCTCTTCTTCCACGACCTGATGAACAGCCTCTCCAACCTCCAGGCCTGCGTGATCCTGCTCAGCAAGGAATTCGGCTCGATGGCCAGCGGGCGCGACTACCTCGGCCGGCTGGCCTCCGCCACCAAGAGCCTCATAGACGAGGTCTACCAGCAGAGGGACCTCATGACGATGGAGAGCGACGATCTCGAGGCCGATATCCGCGAGGTCGACCTCGGCGGCCTCGCGCTGGAGACGGTCCGGAGCGTCGAGATCGCCGACTACGCGAAGGGCAAGCGAATCGCCCTCCTCGCCGAGGGACCCGCGCAGCGCGTGTCCTCCGATCCCGTCCTCCTCGGGCGCGTCGTCGTGAACATGCTCAAGAACGCCCTCGAGGCCTCGGGCCCCGGCGAGGAAGTCGCGCTCAGGCTGGCCGAATCGGACGGCCGAGCCGAGCTCTCAGTCCGCAACTCGGCCTTCATCCCGCGCGAGACACAGCTCCAGATCTTCCAGCGCTCCTTCTCGACGAAGGGCCGGGGGAGGGGCGTCGGCACCTACAGCATGAAGATGCTGACCGAGAAGTACCTCGGGGGAGAGATCGGCTTCACCTCCGACGAGGCCGAAGGGACGGTGTTCCGCCTCCTCCTCCCCCGAGCCTAGCCCGGACTTCTCACCAGGCGCGGAAGCTACTTCGTATAGCCGACCTGCATGATGAAGAGGGGCGACTCGGTCTTGGAGAGCTTCGCCGCCTGAGCCGTCGCGGCCGGGACAATATTGAACATGACGATCGACGAGAGCTTGAGGCCCGCCGCCACCAGGGCGGCGTTCTCGCCGCCGTAGCTGGCCGTGGCCATGCCCATCGCCTGGCCCATCGCGGCGTTCCCCTTCACGAAGGAGGGAAGCTTGGCGGTGTCGCAGGTGAAGAGCAGCATGAAGGCCGCGGTGGCGATGTTCTCCGGAGTGACGCTGCCGCGCTCGTCCTTCGAGTCCACCTGCTTGAGGACGTTGCCCGCGGGGTCGTAGCGGTACACGCCCTTGGCGGTCAGCACGTAGAGATTCACGTAGTTGACGTCGCCCGAGACGGGGAAGGTGCCGCCGGCCTTGGAGGCCGAGGACATGGCGTCGGGAGTGCCTTTGAGTCCGTCGGCCGCCCACACGACGGCCGAGAGATCGGCGATCGGCGCGTCCCCCTTCACGAAGGCCCGCGCCGCCGCGCGCGCCCTTATGGCGTCGAGGACGTCGATGCCGAGCTTGGAGGGCGCCTTGACGAGGGCGATGTCCTGGCCGAACAGGGCCGCCGCGCCGAGCGCCAGGGCCAGTGCCACTGAAATCTTCTTCATGTTTCCTCCTTCAATATATCGAGCCACGCTTGCAGCGGTGGGTCCTACTTCTTCCTCGCGGCGAGCTCGGCGCGCGGAGCCTTGAGCCGCTCGCTCCAGAACACCAGGTCGTCCAGGAGGGTCTTGGCGGCGGCGGCGTGCTCCTCGGTGAACTTGAAGCCACCCTTCTCGTCGAGATTGTTCCAATAATTCAGCAGATTGACCGTATCGCGAATCTGGAAAAGCTTCAACTCGGCCGCGACCGCGCGCAGGTGCTCGGTGGCCCGGAGCCCCCCCGCGCCGCCGCCGTAGCTGACGAAGGCCGCGGCCTTGTAGTTCCATTCGTTGTAGACGTAGTCCATGGCGTTCTTGAGCGCGGGCGCATAGGAGTGGTTGTACTCGGGGGTAACGAAGACGAAGCCGTCGGCCGAATCGACGATGGCCGCCCACTTCCTGGTGTACTCCTTCTCGTACTTGCCGCTCGACGGCGTGAGTGGCTCGTCCAGGAAGGGCAGGCCGAGCTCCTTGAGATCGACGAGGTCGAACTGAGCGTCCTTGCGCTGCCTGGCGATGTCGAAGAGCCACTTGGCGGGCTGGGGACCGAATCTGGTCGGTCGAACGGATCCGACGATGATCTTGATCACGGGCATGGAAAACCTCCGCTATCTGTCTGTTATGGATAATCACCCTGTAATATACGAAGGATCGCGGGCCGGAGGCAGGAAGAATTTCACGAGGGTGATCTGGTTGCCCTTTTCGTTGAAGAGCACCTTGTCGAAGGCACTCATGGTTATGAAAAGTCCGCGGCCGTGCTCGAGGAGCTCCTCACCGGGCGCCCCGTCGCCCCCCGCGAATCTCCGGTGGTCGAAGCCCGGGCCCTGGTCCGTGACGCGGAAGGTGGCTCGACAGGAGGAGATCGAGTACTCCACGACGACCTTCCGCGAGCGATAGCGCGGATCGGTGCGGCGCTCCTGGAGGAGCTCGAAGTATCGGCCGGCCTTCATGCTGTCGCTCTTCTCGTCGAAGCCGATCTCCAGGTTGCCGTGCTCGACGGCGTTGACGATTATCTCGCGGAGGCAGCTCGCGAGGAAGCGGGACTCGTCCCGCCCCGCGTAGGTCGCGAGATAGGCCGTCGCGCGCCGGCAGACCCTGTCCGCGGCCGTGAGGCTCGAATCGACGTCGAAGCGCTCCCTCGCCTCCACGAAGGCGTCGGCGAGGGGGTCCTTCTCCTCGGGGACGACGCGCAGGAGTATCTCCCTGCGGTCGAGAGCGTCGATCCGCTCGAGCCGGAGCGTGCAGGACTTTGGATCGCCGACCGGGGCCTTGATCCGCAGGAGTATCTCGCTGGGGCCCACCTTGTCCTTGAGCGAGCGCGCGGCCGCGCGCAGGAACTCGACGGGGAGGCTTCCCTCGCGCTTCTCTGCGTACACGGTCTCGGGAAGGCTGAAGGGAGCCGCGCCCCGCCTGTCGAGGCCGAAGAGCTCCGCGGCGGCCCGGTTGCCTTCGATGAAGGCGAGCTCGTCGGTGAGGAGGGCGATGGGATCGGAGCTGCCCTCGAAGAGGCTGCGGTAGCGGCGCTCGCTTGCGGTGAGCCGGGCGCCGGTCTCCGTCAGCACGCGGATCCGCTCCTCGAGCGTGCGGTTGAGCCCGCTGAGGCGGTCGTGGAGGAATCCGAGGCGATTGGCGAGGATGAGGGCGGTGCCCATCGTGAAGAGGAAGAAGCCGTACTTGGTCAGGAGGAGGTCCCACTGCATGACCATGGCGTCGACGATGTCGAAGATCGCCGTCGTGAAGAGTATGACGCCGCCGATGAGGAGGTTGCCGATGGGCGTCCTTACCAGGGCCTTCAGGTAGATGCGGCCGAGGGACCTGCCGCCCTCTGTGCCGCGCTCCCGCTTCCAGCGCCTCCGCCCGTCGGAGAGGAAGCGGCCCAGGATGTCGATGCCGAAGTAGTAGAAGGCCATGACGAGGCCGGAGACCTGCCAGATGAGGAGGAGGTCGTGGGCGAAGGGCGTGGGCATGACCAGCTCGCCCAGGGCGATGACCGAGCAGAAGGCGCCGTACCAGAGCGTGGTCTTCTTGATCCGGCTGTCGTTGAGCGTCTCGAGGAAGGCGCCGACGAGGGGGAGTATGAGCGAGAGCGTGAAAAGCTCGACCCGGAATATCAGGTCGCTGTCGAGGCCGAGGAGGGTGATCGTGTAGGTGCGCATGAAGAGGTAGACCCCGAGGTCCAGCGAGAAGAGGCCGTAGAAGAGATTGTGCCGGTCGCGCGGGCGGACGAGGAACATGAAGATGTGGTAGAGGCCGATGAAGAGATAGAGCCCGATGAGGATCATCGGGCCGGTGTCCGCGTTCGCGCGCTCGATGCCGGCGTAATCGTCGATATAGTAGGGCCTCGCCTCGTTGAAGCCCGAGGCCTGGAAGGTGGGGTCGGTGACTATCCTCACGGCGAGGAGGTTGTCGCCCTCGCGGAAGAGCCGGCCGTCGACGGGAAAGTGCAGGTCGCGCAGGTTCCGGTGGACGAGGATGGAGCCGTCCTTCGCCAGGTGCATCTCGCTCCTCACCAATTTCCCGTTGAGGTAGATCTCCCAGTCGTCGCCGAGCCCGGCGATGTGGATTCCCGGCACGGGCGGCGCGCTTCCGCCCGAGCCTGCCAGGAGGCTCGCCATCTCCGCCGTTACCCGGAAGGGTATGAGATAGGTGAAATCCATCGCGGCGTGGGGGGCGAGGGAGAAGAAGCCTCTCGTGGGCACCCCCGGAAGACCGAGGCTGGTCGGACGCACCGTGCGGCCCGCCCCGCCCGCGGGCGGCACCATTTTCCACCCCGGAGAGCCGGGCGCCGGGACCGACCCGATCAAGCTCGGGTCGAATCCCGCCCTGGCGTAGAGGGGCGAGGCGGCCAGGTCGACGTAGAGAGGGCCGCGCTCCGCGGCGAGCGACGCCGGGGCGACGAGGAGGACGGCGAGGAAGCAGGCCGGCCCGGAAAGTTTAGGTTTCATAGCCCGCCAGTATAGGGGTTGGGTGCGCAGGGGGCAATCCGATTCTCCCGATCGTTCCCATTTGCGCGGAACGCGAATCGAGTCCATACTCTGGCGAAGGAGAATCGCCTTGACCGAATCCAGGAACTACAAGTCCGAGCTCGCGGCCGTCTTCGGCCATCCCGTCGCCGAGAACCCGACCATCGTCATGATGGAGGCCGCCTTCCGAGCGGCGGGCGTCGATTACCGCTACCTCACCATAGAAGTCCTCCCCGAGGACCTCGCGGCCGCCGTCGGCGGCGCCAGGGCGATGGGCTTTCGGGGCGTCAACCTCACCATCCCGCACAAAATCGAGGTGATCAGGCTCCTCGACGGCATATCGGAGAACGCGGCCCTCATCGGCGCGGTCAACACCGTCTACCGGCGAGGCGACAAGCTCCTCGGCGAGAACACGGACGGCAAGGGCTTCCTCGCCTCCCTCAAGGAAGAAGGAGACCTGGATCCGGCGGGCAGGAGCTTCGTCATCCTAGGCGCGGGAGGGGCCGCGCGCGCGGTATCAGTCGAGCTCGCCCTGGCGAAGGCTGCGCGCATAGTCATCGTAAATCGGGACGAAGGCCGCGGCCGCGCCCTCGCCGAGCGGGTAGCCGGCATAGGCGGGACGAAGGCCGAGTACGCGGCCTGGACGCCCGGCTACAGGATGCCCGAAGGGATCGACGTCCTCGCCAACGCCACCTCGATCGGATTGTATCCCGATCCGAGCCGCCCCGACATCGAGTATGGCGCCATCCGAGCCGGCATGGTGGTCTGCGACGTCATACCCAACCCACCCCGGAGCTCCTTCCTGAAGGAGGCCGCCGCCCGCGGCGCCAAGACCCTCGACGGCCTGGGCATGCTAGTGAATCAAGGCGCCATAGGCTTCAAGCTCTGGACAGGCCTCGAGGCTCCCGTGGGCGAGATGCGCCGGGCCCTCGCCGGGGAATTCGGCGACGCATGAGCGAAGCCGCGCTTCATACCCGGGCGTGGCTTTTTTCGACGAGCTCGGAGCCTTACCTTCGCGGCTCGAATATGATATATCATGTCGGCAATTGGACCTGAGCAAGGGAGATGGTGTGGGGTCGGAGCTCTCGAATAGACCGCGTATAGACTGGGCCAAGATCGTACTCAACGTCCTCATGCCCATCGCCGGAGTGCTGGCGGCCCTCTGCGTCGGCGCCGTCATGCTTCTGGCCCTCAAGGTGAATCCCCTCACCGCCTACGCCGCCATGTTCAACGGGGCGGTGGGCTCCAGGTTCGGTCTCACCCAGACCCTCGTCAAGGCGACGCCGCTCCTCCTGGTCGGCGCGGGCATCTGCATCGCTTTCCGCGCGAGCGTCATCAACATTGGAGGAGAGGGCCAGATCATCGTCGGAGCCCTCATGGGCGCCTGGGTCCCCCTCACCTTCCACACATGGCCCGGCTGGGCCCTCATCCCCGCCACCTGCATCATGGGCTTCCTCGCGGGCGCCGCCTGGGGCTTCATACCCGGCATCCTCAAGGCTAGGCTGCGCGTCAACGAGATACTGAGCACGATCATGATGAACGCCATCGCGCTCCAGCTCATGAATCTCCTCCTCCAGGGACCCCTGATGGACCCCGAGGGGATATCCCGCGGGACCTTCCTCGCCCAATCGGCCCAGCTTCCGCAGCAGGCCTGGCTTGCCCGGCTCGTGCCCCAGACCCTCCTCCACTCGGGCGCGATCATCGCCCTCGTCCTCGCGATCGTCGCCTATATCTTCCTCTGGAGGACGACGATGGGCTACGGCATCAGGGCGGTGGGTCTCAATCCCAACGCCTCGCGCTACTCGGGCATCAACGTGCCCCTCTACGAGGCGATGTCCCTCACCCTCGCGGGGGGCTATGCCGGTCTCGCGGGGGCCATCGAGGTCATCGGCGTCCAACACAGGCTGATGGAGGGGCTGACGAGCGGCTACGGCTTCACCGGCATCGTCGCCGCCCTCCTAGGCGGGCTCCATCCCATCGGCCTCATACCCGCCTCGGTCGTGTTCGGCGGACTCCTCGTCGGGGCCGACAAGATGCAGCGGGCCGCCCAGGTGCCCTCCTCCCTCGTGACGGCGATCCTCGGCACCGTCGTCCTCTTCGTCTCGGGGACGGCCCTCTGGTCCCGCCGCTGGGCCGCGCGCAGGAACGCCGCCCGCCAACTCGATAACGGAGCCGGAGCGTGAAGGGCTTCCTCTCCTGGAACGTGCTCTCGGGGATCCTCAACACGATGGTGGGTCTCGCCGCGCCGTTCCTCTACGCCGCCCTGGGCGAGACCTTCGCCCAGACCTCCGGCGTCGTGAACCTCGGCGTCGACGGCGTGATGCTCCTCTCGGCCTTCGCGGCCTTCTACGTCGCCCTGACCACGGGCAGCCTCTGGCTCGGCCTCCTCGCGGCGGCCCTCGTCGGCCTGGCCATGGGCCTCCTCATGTCCCTCATAAGCGTGACCCTCAAGGCCGAGCAGGGCGTGAGCGGCATCGGCCTCTACATGTTCGGCCTCGGGATGTCGAGCCTCCTCTTCAAGGTCCTCATCGGCACGGTGAAGACCATCGAGGGCTTCAAGCCCGTCGCCATCCCCCTCCTCTCGAAGATCCCCTTCGCCGGCCAGATCCTCTTCCATACCGACGTCCTGACCTACGGCGCCTTCCTCCTCGTGCCCGTCGCCTGGTGGGTCCTCGAGAAGACCACTCTCGGCCTCAAGATCAAGGCGGTCGGACAGAACCCCGCCGCAGCCGACTCCGTGGGCATCGGCGTGGGCCGCATCCGCTACCTCGCCGTCTGCATAGGCTCGATCCTCGCCGGCGTCGCGGGAGCCTCGCTCTCCATCGCCCAGCTCGACCTCTTCCAGGACAACCTCACCGCGGGCCTGGGCTTCATCGCCGTGGCCCTCGTCTACTTCGGCGGGTGGAGGCCCGTCGGCGTCCTCGCGGGGGCCCTCCTCTTCAGCGTCGCGAACAGCTTCCAGCTCTGGATGCAGGTCCTCGGCGTCAAGCTGCCCTCGAGCGTCGCGGTGATGCTGCCCTACATCCTGACCATCCTCGCGCTCACGGTGACCGCCAACCGCGCGCGCCAGCCCGCCGCGCTCAATAAACCCTTCGAGCGGGGGGAAAGTTAGTATTGTTCATCTAGGCGCGGCGTCGTGCCGCTGCCTCATCACGCATAGGAGGAGATTAGAATGAGAGCGAAGTCAATCCTGATCGCCGCGGCCCTCGCGGCGGCCCTCGTAGCCGGCGCGGCTGCCGCGCCCGTCAAGATCGCGGTCATCATGCCCAGCGCCACCACGGACGCGGCCTTCAGCCAGTCCATGTGGCAGGCGCTCCAGTCCGTCCAGAAAGAGATGGGCGGGGAGTCGGCCATCGAGCTCAAGTACACCGAGAACATGTGGAACGTCCCCGACGCCGCCGCGGCCATCCGCGACTACGCCAGCTCGGGCTTCGACATCGTCATCGCCCACGGCTCCCAGTACGGCTCCTCGGTCCAGGAGATCGCCAAGGACTTCCCCAAGGTGACCTTCGCCTGGGGCACCGACGTCGACACCTACGGCCTGCCCAACGTCTACGCCTACACCGCCGCCGCCGAGCAGGGCGGCTACGTCAACGGCGTCCTCGCCGCCAAGCTCACCAAGTCGAAGAAGATCGGCGTGACCGGCCCCATCGAGGTCGGCGACGCGAAGACCTACATCGACGGCTTCATCCAGGGCGTGGCTTCCGTGAACAAGTCCATAACCGTGTCCAAGACCTGGACCGGCTCCTTCTCCGACGTGGCCCTCATGACCGCCGCGGCCAAGACCCACATCGCGAACGGCGCGGACGCCCTCACCGGCTCCTCCCAGTCCGTGGTCGGCTCCATCGGCGCCGCGAAGGACAAAGGCGGCGTGCTCTGGTTCGGCACCCAGGCCGATCAGGCCTCCCTCGCTCCGGCCCTCGTCGTCGCGAGCCAGGTCTACGACTGGACCGGCATGCTCAAGGACATCCTCGCGAAGCGCAAGGCCGGCGTCCTCGGCGGCGTCGCCTACACCCTCACTCTCGACAACGGCGGGCTCAAGATCGCCTACAACCCCGACTACAAGCTTCCGGCCGCGGTCAAGGCCGCCGGCGTCTCCGCCGCCCAGGGCATCGCCAAGAAGACCATAAAGGTCCAGCCTTAAAGCGAAGGACGGGGAAGCATGAAAGTCGACGCGCTGAAATCGAAGGCCATCAAGAACCGGCGGGTCGAGATGCGCGACATCGTCAAATGCTTCCCCGGAGTCCGCGCCAACTCGAGCGTCTGCTTCGACGTCTCGCCGGGGGAGGTTCACGCCCTCCTCGGCGAGAACGGCGCCGGCAAGAGCACCCTCATGCGGCAGCTCT
>CAZBGA010000091.1:0-12699 GCA_964491385.1 uncultured Treponemataceae bacterium
TCCGCATCCGAAGGGTCACGACCGAAGGCAAGCTCAAGGCGTACGTGACGGTGACATTCGACGATTGCTTCGTCGTGCACAACGTCAAGATCATAGAGGGCAAGAGCGGCGTCTTCATCGCCATGCCGAGCCGGAAGACGAGGAACGGAGAGTACAAGGACATAGCCCATCCTATCCACCCCGATTTTCGGAGCCGTCTCCAAAGCCGCATCCTGGAGGCATACGAGGCCGCGCCGCTGGCGGACGCGACATCCGCCGACTTCGACTAGTATCGGTTCTCGCGGCACACTGCGATCGTACTGGGACGTCGGCAAGCGGTAAGCCATCGGACTTTGGCTCCGATATTCGCAGGTTCGAATCCTGCCGTCCCAATATTTGCGTATAAACGCGTTTTCAAGGAGACTTCAGAATGGATCAGTCCGTATTAAAGGCCGTCGCGCGCGAGCCGACCACGAAAGGCGAGCTGAATCAGCTTCGCGCCGGAGGTCAGATACCCGCAGTCATCTACGGGGGCGGCGAAAGCGCGACCCATATCCTTCTCGACGAGAAGGAGTTCATGAAAGTCGCGTCGGGCATCTCCGAGAGCACCATCCTCGGCATAGATGTCGCGGGCACCAAGAGACGCGCCTTCGTCAAGGCTCGCCAAAGGGACAGCCTGACCAATAAGATCATACATGTCGATTTCCTCGAGGTCTTTTCCGGCCGCCTGATCCACGCACGGGTCCCGCTCCGGCTCGTCGGCACGCCCGCCGGCGTCCGCGAGGGCGGCATCCTGGAGAATCCCGCGCACGAGATCGAGGTCCAGTGCGATCCCGATTTTCTTCCCGAGAGGATCGACGTCGACGTCTCGGAGCTTCATGCCAACCACTCGATCCACGTCCGGGAACTGCCCGCGCTGGACAAGGTGAAGGTCCTCAGCAGCCCCGAGCTCGTCGTCGCCGTCGTCAAGTTCGTCAAGGAAGAGGTCGTCGCGGCACCCGTCGTCGCGGCCGCTCCCGTCGAGGGGGCAGTCGCCGCCGTTCCGGGCGCGGCTCCCGCCGCCGGTGCGGCTCCCGCGCCGGGCGCGGCTCCGGCTGCAGGCGCGGCTCCCGCGAAAAAGGACGAGAAGAAGTGATGTTGCGCCGGGGGCCAGCCTCGGGCCGGAGCGGGAACGCCCGGCCAGCGAGGCTGGCCTCCCGGGTCTAGCCATGGCTCGAGCTCGTTGCCGCATCGAAGCCGTCCTCCTCGAGTTCTTGATCAAGCGTGGCCTGAGTCCGAGCGCCGAGATCGCCGTGGCCTATTCGGGCGGCCCCGATTCGACCGCTCTTCTTGCCGCATTGTCGGCCATCGCGCCGCGAAGGCCGATCGCCGTACACGTCGATCACGGGATCAGGGGAAGGGAAGAACTGGAGGAAGAGCTGGCCTTGGTCGATGCGACCTGCACTTCCCTCCATGCGCGGCTTCTCGTGGCGCACGTTCGCCAGGGAGCCGTGCTCGAGCGATCGAGGATCGGCGACGAGGGAGTGGAGGCCGCGGCCAGACGGTTCCGGTATGCCGCTTTTCGCTCGGCCATGAAGCTGACAGGAGCGGAAGCCATCCTCCTCGCCCATACGATGGACGATCAGCTCGAAACGATCCTGATGCGACTCCTCGGAGGGTCGGGAGCCGGAGGGCTCAAAGGCATCCCCGAGGCATCAGGCCCCTTCCTCCGTCCTTTCCTCGGCGTCGAGAAGGCGACCTTGCTGTCCTACCTGGAGGAAAGGCGGATCGCCTACTCCGCGGATTCGACGAACTCATCGGATAGGTTCACGAGAAACCGGATACGCCGCGAACTCGTGCCTATGCTAGACTCCAGCTTTCCGGGTTGGCGAAGAGGTCTTGCCCGGGCCGCGCTCAAGGCCGCGATGGACGAAGAGGCTCTGGCTCCCGAGGCCGACGCTCTGGCTTTCTCGCCTTCGCCTTTCACGCCCGGCGAGCTCGCCGCGCCCAGGGCCCCGCTCCTCGCCGCGCCGCGCGCGGTTTCGTCAAGGGCGATAGTCCGCGCCGCCGGTAGGCTCCTCGCGAAGGGACGCTTTTCCTCCGGGATGGCGGCCGCGGCCCTCGCCGTCCTCGGACGGGGCGAAAGTGCCGCCTATAGTGGCGCGGGGCTCTTGATCCGATCACGTGGCGATCACATTCTGCTGCGCCGTGGCCTTGATTTTCCCCGTCGCGGCGGCTATTTTGTACTAATTGACCGACCCCGCCGGGTTCGCGTCGGCTCTCTGGTCGTAAGCGCCGCGTGGAGCTCGGACGCTTCCTCCGGGATCCGGGCCGACACCTTTAGCTTCCCTATCGTCGTACGTTCGCGAAGGCCGGGCGATGCTATCGCAGTCAGGGACGGGACGAAGCGCCTCGATGCCCTATTCTCCGAATGGGCCATGCCGGAAGATGCTCGAGGAGCCGCTCCGGTGATCGAGGACCGCGACGGCATAGTGGCGGTGCTGGGTGCCGGGCTCGGGGGCAGGGATAGGTTTCGCGAGCGCCCCTTGGGCGAGCGCCCCTTGGGCGAAGGCCCAGAAGGGGAAGGCGCGCGCCGTCTCTCGGTCATCGTGAAAGGAGCCTGAGTCCTGATGGATTTCGACGATCAGAATCCTCCCCCGCAGCGAAAGAACGGACAGGGACCCGAGGGACCGGCGCGCGGCAGCAGAGCCGCGCTCGCCCTCTTCCTGTCCTTGGGCATCCTGTTCTCGGCATTGTTCCTTTTCAACGACCGCGGGGCAGCCAGCGAGATCACTTATTCGTCCTTTCTCAACAGCCTCGATCAGGGAGAGGTAGACACTGTCAAGATACTCGATCAATCCGAGATACAGGGAACTCTCAAGGGCAAGACTGGCGCGCAGGCCATATTCAAGACCACGATCCCGTACGCCGATCCCGACCTCCTCGCCCGCCTGCGCGCGAAGGAAGTTCGGGTTTCCGGAGGGTTCAAGGGCGCGAGCCCCTGGCAGATCATCATCGAGTTCGCTCCTTGGCTGTTCGGGTTCTTCATTATCTGGTTGATGCTGAGGCAGGTGCAGGGGAACAACAAGGCCTTCAGCTTCGGCAAGAGCCGGGCCAAGCGCTACGTCGAACCGACGAAAAAGACGACTTTCGAGGATGTCGCCGGCCAGAAGGAGGCGAAATACGAGCTCCTCGAGGTGGTCGACTACCTCAAGAACCCGCAGAAGTTCGTGAAGATGGGAGCGCGCATCCCGAAGGGCGCCCTTCTCGTCGGCATGCCGGGCACCGGCAAGACCCTCCTCGCGAAGGCCGTCGCCGGCGAGGCCAATGTGCCCTTCTTCCACATGTCGGGGTCGGATTTCGTCGAGATGTTCGTCGGGGTCGGCGCCAGCCGCGTTCGGGACCTTTTCGAGCAGGGGAGGCGAAGCGCTCCCTGCATAATCTTCATAGACGAGCTCGACGCCGTCGGCCGCACTCGCGGCGCCGGATACGGCGGCGGCCACGACGAGCGCGAGCAGACGCTCAACCAGATGCTCGTGGAAATGGACGGCTTCGATACCAAGGACGGCGTGATCATCCTGGCGGCGACGAACCGGCCGGACGTCCTCGATCCTGCGCTCCTGAGACCCGGACGCTTCGATCGGCAGGTCGTGGTCGCGATGCCCGACGTCCGGGAGCGGGAGGACATTCTCGCCATCCATATGAAGCGGATCCCCGTGGACGCCGACGTTGACGTCAGGCGCCTCGCCCGCGCCACTCCGGGCACGTCCGGCGCCGATCTCGCCAACCTCGTCAACGAGGCCGCGCTGTTCGCGATCCGGAAGAACAAGGCCACGGTTTTCATGGAGGATTTCGAGGATGCCCGCGACAAGCTCCTCATGGGCGTCGCCCGCCACAGCCTGGTCATCACCGACGAGGAGAAGCGCGCAACGGCCGTCCACGAGGCGGGGCATGCCCTCCTCCACTACCACCTCGCCCACTCCGACCCGCTGCACAAGGTGACGGTAGTTCCCAGGGGACGGGCCCTCGGCCTGTCGATATCCCTCCCGGAGAAGGACGTGTACTCGCGCTCGAAGTCCTGGCTCGAGGACAGGATCGCCATAATGTACGGCGGCTACTCGGCCGAGCGGATCGTCTACGGCGAGACCACTACCGGCACCGCGCAGGATATTCGCCAGGCGACGGATTTTGCCCGCAAGATGGTCTGCGAGTGGGGGATGGCGGAACTGATGGGGCCCGTGGCCTACGGCCAGGAGGAGGAGCCGATCTTCATCGGCAAGGAAATCGCCCAGCATAAGGACTATTCCGAGGACACGGCGATGCGCATCGACGAGGCGATCAAGAAGATACTCGAGTCGGCCCTCGCCCGGGTCACCGCGATATTGACCGAGCATCGCGACCAGCTCGAGAAGCTGGCCGATGCCCTCGTGGCGCGCGAGACCCTCGAGGACTCCGAGGTGAGGCTCCTCCTCGGCTTCGCCCCACGCGAGGCGAGGGCATAGGCATGAGGGCCGGGCGCGCGGCGGCCATACTGGCCCTTGCCGCCACGGCCTTGGCGCTGCCGGAATTGCGCGCCTCCGCGCAAGACGCGGGCGCCTGGTTGAGCGCGTCGAGCGGCGCCGCCCGAACCCTCCTCGACGCCGCTCGGCAGTCGGCGGGAATCGGAGACTGGGCGGGAGCTGCCGCCTACATCGGGGAGGCGGCGGCGCAGGACCCCGGAGACTCGGATGTCCTGTACCTCGTCGCCCTCGCCGCGGTGAAGAGGGAGCTGCCTCTTGGAGAGGCGCTCGGCAGCCTGAATGCCGCGCTCGCGGCCGATCGTTTCTCGTATTATACGGCACGGGACGCATCCACCCTCAAGGCCGAGCTCCTCGTTCGCGAGCGCCGCTGGAAGGAAGCCCTGGACGCCCTCGGATCGCCGTCGTCGGCCGCTTCCGTCGATCGGTCCTATCGGCGCATACGGGCGCGTGCGTACGCCGGAGCGGGGGATGAGGAAGCCTTCGCCGCCGAGTTGCGCGAGGCCCTCGAAAGGTTTCCCGACGATCCGGCCTTCGCAAGGCTGTTCCTGGCCCACGCGGGAAGCATCCCTTCGTCGGAAACCGCGCGGGAGCTGGGAGAGACTATCTTGAGCCGCCTGACGATTTACGCGGCCGTCGATCCCGAGCTTCCCGTGCTCGCCGCGCCTCTCATGGCGGACATCGGGGCGAGGAGGGATGCTGTCCTCGCCTTCAGGGCCGCCGGCGGCTCGAGCCCGGCCGCTACCCTGCGGGCCCTGGAGTACGGCCTCATCGACGAGTCGGCGGCCTCGGCCGAGCTGCTTTCCGGCTCGGGCCCCGTCGAATTGGGCGACATACGATCGCTCCTCGCCCTCGCCGGCAGCCCGGCGGGCAGGGAAGCGGTAGCCACGGCCCTTTCCGCCTGGTCGGGAGAGATCGTGTCGGACCGTGACGGAACGGCCGAGTCGGGCTTCTCGATATCCAAAGGACTCGTCGGCGACTGGGCGCTCGATTCGAAGCACGAAGGACGCAAGGACACGCGGGCCCTGTTCGCCGACGGGCTTCCCGTCTCGCTCGCGCTCGATCGCGCGGGGGTGGAGATCGACATCTCCTATTCCGCGTATCCCGCGGTAGCCTCCGTCGAGTTCAAGGAAAAGTCCGAAAGGCGCAGCTACTTCTTCGGCCCGGAGGCCTTCAGCTTCGCCCCTCTCGCGATGCGGCGCTTCGTCGGCGACGGTAGGTCGTCCATCTCCTTCCCTTACGCGAATCCTTCCGCCGACATCAGCGAACGATCGTGCGTCGCCGCCGCGCTGAGCGTAGCGGTCGATTCGGGTTCGTCCCGCAGAGTGACCCAGCTCGATCACGGCCTGCCCCTGTCCTCGACCGGCTACGAGAACGGCAGGCTGTACTCGACGACCTCGTACGAGCGGGGGCAGCCCGTCCTCGAGAAGGCGGATGTCGACGGCGACGGTCGCTTCAGGACCGAGCGCGGCTTTTACCTGAAGCCGGACGGATCATCGGACGTCGCCTGGATCCGCACCGCCTCCCAAGGCGACGGAGTGTTCGACTACTATGAGCAGACGGTCTTTCCCTTCCGGAAGGAATGGGACTTCGATCGCAACGGGAGCGTCGACGCCGTGCAGTTCCAGCTGCCCGACGGCTCGATCGAGCAGGAGTTCTCCTCTCGTCTCGACGGCCGGCTCGACGAATCGCTGATAGTCAAGTCCGGAAAGATAGTCGCCCTCTCCAGGGACGGGGTCTCATTGGCCTTGCTGCCGGATACCAACGCGAAGCTTACGTGGATCGGCAGGAAGAGCTTCGACCTCGGGCGTAACCTTCCGGAGGGAGAGGGCTTTTTCCATTACCAGGGAACGAGGTATAGATTGACGCGAATCGGCGATCTCGCGTTCGGGGAGATAATTCCATGATGAGGCGGGCAAAATGGCTCGGATTACTGGCAGCCTCGGCTGCGGCGCTCGCATGCTCGTCGGCCCCGCGCGCCGAGACCGGCGAGTCGGCCCCTTCCTATTCGAAGCTTAAGATCGAAGAGCTGAAGAGCCTTTCCCATGCCGACGCCTCCCACGCCCTCGAGGCAATCGGATCAATTCTCGGCGAGGATTCCTCGCAAAGGCCGGCGGAAGGTCCCTCCGACGCAGAGCTCGCCTCGCTCGCCACCGATGCCGAGGCGAAAATCGTGGCCGAGTATCGTTCCGCCCTGGCGTCCAAGGACTATCCTACCGCCCTCGCCCGGCTCGACTCCTTTAAGGCTTTGAACTCGATCGACGGCTTCGCAAAGCTGTTGCCCGAAGATGCTCGAGCCTTGGCGGCGGCCTGGAGCGAGAATCGAAGCTCCCTAATGGCGGCCGAGGCGGAGGATTTCTACTCGAAATCGCAGGAGACGCCCGCCTTCCTAATATATCTCGCGGCCTTGGACGCGGGCAGGGCCAGGAGTCCCTCGTTTTCCGCGAACGAGCTGACGCTCTGGGCCGGCAGGGCCCTGGGCGCCCGCGATAGGCGGACCTTGCGGCTCCTATGCGCGGAGCTGGCTTCCCGGTCCCTTCCGCTGCCGCCGGGCGCCCAGGAGTTCCTCGCCTCGCGGGATACTATGGCGAAAATGCGATCTGGCGTAGTCACGATCTGGGTGGACAAGGGCATCAAGGTCGAGCAGGGGCTCGGCATGCCGGATCGCGTCCTCGGCACGGGATTCTATATCGATCGCGCCGGCTACGCTCTCACCAATTATCACGTCATAGCGAGCGAGGTCGATCCGAAGTACAAAGGCTATTCGCACATGTCGGTCAGGCCCGCCAACGCCCCGGAAGAGAGGATCGGGGCGAAGGTAGTCGGCTACGACCGGCTTCTCGACCTGGCGATCGTAAAGGTAGACGCCGTTCCCGACTACGTATTCTCGCTTTCCGACGGCTCGGACCTCCTCCCCGGCCAGAAGATCTTCGCGATAGGCTCCCCGGCCGGGCTCGAGGACACGGTAACCTCCGGCATAGTGAGCGCGGTCGGGCGCAAGATCCTGCAGATCGGAGACGCGATGCAGGTCGACGCCTCCTTGAATCCCGGCAACTCCGGAGGACCTCTCCTCGACGAATCGGGCGAGGCGGTCGGCGTCGTCTTCGCCGGCATGCCGCAATTCCAGAATCTCAATTTCGCCATACCTTCGTTCTGGATCCTGAAGGTCCTCCCTGATCTCTTCAGGGGCGGGGAGCTGAAGCGCGCGTGGCTGGGGATCTCCCTCGCGGAGAAGGAGTCCGGCCCAGCGATCGGCGGCATAGAGGTGACCTATCGGCATCCGTCCGCGGCGGCCGGAGTGGAGGAAGGAGATCGCCTCATCGACATCGACGGCGAGAAGCCGAAGGACATTCCCGACGCGCAGTCGATGATGCTCCGCCACGAACCCGGAAGCCTTGTCCTTATGCGCGTGTCGAGCGATGGGAAGGAGAAGGTCGAGCTGCGATACCTCGCCGAGCGTCCCTTCTCTCCGCTCGAGTCGGCGTCGAGGCTGGACAGGCAGGATAGGCTCTTCCCCGCGCTCTACGGCATGGCCCTGAGCCCCATGCCTGGGAATATATTCGAGTCCGCCAATTTCAGCGTCTCTAAAGTATGGCCAGGCTCCATCGCCGACGAATCGGGGCTCTCGGAGAACGATCCGATTTCCCTGAAGCGCTTCTTCGTCGACCGCGACCAGCGCGTGGCCTATGCCCAGCTCTACGTGAAGAAGCGAAAGGCCGGCTTTCTGGAGAGCATAATCCAGATCCCGGCCAGCCTCGACATCCCCGATTTCATCTAAGAGCGACAATCCGGGGTACTCGACTCGCCGGCCTTGCATTTTTGCGATGGCGATCTATAGTAAAGAAGCCGGGAGATAAGAATATGCAAACAGGCCAGTCGCCCAAGATCATCAACCTCCATGGGCCTCTCACGATCGAACGCTCGTCGGCGCTCAAGGCAGAGATCGCCGAGGCGCTGGAAGGCCATGACAACGTCCTCCTCAGCATCTCGCTGGTGGAAGAGCTTGACCTGGCCTGCCTGCAGGTCCTCTACGCGGCCAAGGCCGAAGCCGCGGCCCTGGGAAAGGAATTGCATTTCCTCGGCTCGGTGCCCTCCAGGGTCACAAACCGCCTGACGGCATGCGGATTCCTGCGCGGCCCGTCCGAGCATGCCGAAGGATTCGAATCGGCGCTCGTCGGCTTCTAGGCGGAGGTGGCGATGGCGCAATCGTTGGATAGATTCAAGGCCACCTTCCGCGAGGAGGCCTTCGAGCTCCTGGCCCAGCTCGAGGACAAGCTCCTCGAGCTGGAGTCGCAGCCCCTCAACGGCGAGCTGATCAATGCCGCCTTCCGGGCGATACATACCGTCAAGGGATCCGCGGCGATGTTCGGCTTCGACGCCGTCTCCGGATTCGCCCACGAGATGGAGACCGTCCTGGACCTCTGCCGCGGCGGAGCGCTCTCGATAACCAAGGAGTTCATCGGCCTCGCCCTCAAAGGCCGCGACCAGCTTCGCCAGCTCATGGAATTCGAGGATGGCCTCCCCGCGGACATAGCGGAGGAGAGCGAGTCCCTCCTGCGACGGTTCAAGGAATTCTCCGGGAAGGCCACCGGCTCCGTCACGACGGCCCATCCGGACAAAGGACCGGCGGGCGCGCCGGCCGGGTCCGCTGCCGAGAGTCTCCAGGCCAGGACCTATCGAATAACCTTCAAGCCCGCGAGCGACGTCTTCAAGAACGGTACCAAGGTCCTCAACCTCATCGAGGAGCTCTCCGGCCTCGGCCAGGCCGACGTCTTCCCGCATATGGAAGGAGTGCCCCGCCTTCGCGAGATGGATCCCGAGGCCTGCTACGCGTGGTGGGAAATCCTGCTGACTGCCCCGGTCGACGAGAACGCGATCCGGGATATATTCATCTTCGTGGAGGACCAGTCGGAGCTGCGTGTCGCGGCGGTGGCCGGGGGCGACGAGGGAGAGGTCAGGCGCCTGGGCGACATCCTCGTGGACCGAGGCGCGGTATCGGCCGGGGCGCTGCGAGACGCGCTCGGATCGCAGAAGAGGCTGGGCGAGGTCCTCGTCGAGAATCGCATCGTCTCGAAGCCCCAGGTGGAGTCGGCCCTCGTCGAGCAGGAGCACCTGAAGAAGGTCCAGCAGCGGAACGAGACGGCCGGATCGATCCGCGTCGCGAGCGATAAGCTCGACGCGCTCGTGGATCTGGTCGGCGAGCTCGTCACCCTCCAGGCCAGGCTCGCCCAGACCTCGCTCGACATGAAGGACGGAGGCCTCGCCTCGGTCTCCGAGCAGTTCGAGCGCCTGATCTCCCAGCTCCGCGACAACACGATGAGCATTCGCATGCTGCCGATCGGGAGCACCTTCAACAAGTTCAGGCGCGTCGTCCGCGACCTCTCCATCGAGCTCGGCAAGGAGGCCGAGCTCCTCACCGAGGGCGCCGAGACCGAGCTCGACAAGACGGTCATCGAGAGGCTCGGCGACCCCCTGGTCCACATCATCCGCAATTCGGTGGATCACGGCATCGAGAAGCCCGAGGTCCGCGAACGCGGAGGCAAGCCCAGGGCCGGCGCGATCAAGCTCAGCGCGCGCCATTCAGGCGCCTATGTCCTCATCCAGGTGTCCGACGACGGGAAGGGGCTCGACCGCGACGCGATCCGCTCCAAGGCGATAGAGCGCGGCCTCATCTCGCCGACGCAGGAGGTGGGGGATCAGGACCTCTACCAGCTGATCTTCGAGCCGGGCTTCTCGACCGCCAAGGCCGTCACTACGGTCTCGGGGCGCGGAGTCGGCATGGACGTCGTCAAGCGCGAGATCGATTCCCTGGGCGGAAGCGCTCAACTGTCGACGTCGCCGGGCGCCGGCATGACGGTCACGCTCAAGATTCCGTTGACGCTCGCCATCATCGAAGGCCTCCTCGTCCGCATCGGAAGCGAATTCTTCGTCGTCCCGCTTTCGTCGGTCGACGGCTGCATAGAGGTCCTTCGAGACACCCTCGCGTCCATGGGGAGGCGGCGGATCATCAGCTATCGGGACGAGCTCGTGCCTTTCGTGCATCTCAGGAGCTTCTTCTCTGGCGAGAAGGACGGCGAAAAGGCGGAAGACGAGCCCGAGATCGAGCAGATCGTAATCGCCTCGGCCCAGGAATACAGAATCGGCCTCGTCGTGGACCAGGTCATCGGAGACTACCAGACCGTGATCAAGCCGTTGGGGCGGCTGTACCGCGACATCGACGGGGTATCGGGAGCGACCATACTCGGCGACGGTACCGTCGCCCTCATCCTCGACGTCAACAGACTCGCCTTCGTTGTGCAGAGGGAGAGCGGGATCAAGGCCTCCTTGGGAGAGGCCTAGAGAGCCATGAATCCGCGAATACCGACGCGCGACCCTTCGTCCCCGAACGCCGACCTCGCCTCCGCTGGCCCGGCGGTCCTCTCGGACGCGGATTTCCGCAGGCTCTCCGGCTTCATCGAGAGCGAGCTCGGCATCAGGATGCCCGACGCCAAGCGCATCATGCTCGAGTCGCGGCTCCAGAAAAGGCTCAGGCGCTTCGGCTTCGACTCGTTCCGGAAGTACGTAGACTTCGTCTTCTCGAGCGAGGGACGCGAGACCGAGCTCATAAACATGATAGACGCCGTAACGACAAACAAGACGGATTTCTTCCGAGAGGCCGAGCATTTCGAATACCTGGTCGGGAAGATCGTCCCCGCGGCGGCGGCGCGCGACGGGGCCGGCCTGTCCCGGCCCCTCCTGCTGTGGTCCGCCGGATGCTCGACCGGGGAAGAGCCGTATACCATCGCGATGGTCCTCGAAGAGCGGCGGCTTTCCCTGCCCCGGTTCGACTACCGAATCTTCGCCAGCGATCTTTCGTCGCAGGTCCTGGAAAAGGCGAGGGGGGCCGTTTACGAAGAATCCAGGGCCGAGGTAGTACCCCTCAGCTTCAAGAAGAAATACATGCTGAGGAGCAGGGAGAGGTCCTCGGGCCTCGTCAGGATGAAGCCCGAGATCCGCGCGCGCGTCAGCTTCGATCGGATCAATTTCATGGACGACAGCTATCCGATCGCGGATAGGTTCGACGTGGTGTTCTGCAGGAACGTCATCATCTACTTCGAGAGACGCGTCCAGGAATCCATAATCCGCAAGCTTTGCGCGCACCTCCGCCCCGGGGGAACGCTCATACTCGGGCATTCCGAGACCCTCACCGGGATGGAAATGCCACTCAGGGCGCTGGCCCCTACGATCTACGAAAGAAGCTGAGGCAGGAGGGACCGATGGCCGGCGTTATCAGGGTGATGATCGTGGACGACTCAGCCGTGGTCAGGCAGACTCTCAAGGAGATCCTCGAGTCGGATCCGGGAATCGAGATCATGGCAGTCGCCTCCGATCCGATATTCGCCCTCAAGCGCATGGAGAACGAAAGGCCGGACGTCATAATAACCGACGTAGAGATGCCTAGGATGGACGGGATCACCTTCCTCAAGACCATCATGGAAAAAGACCCCATCCCCGTCGTAGTCTGCTCGAGCAAGACCGAAGACGGATCCGGGAACGCGATACGCGCCTTGGAATACGGAGCGGTCGAGATAATCCAGAAGCCCAAGCTCGGCACGAAGCAATTCCTTGAAGAGTCCAGGATGCGGATCTGCGACGCCGTGAGGGCGGCCGAGATGAGCAGGGGAAAGCTCGGCGGGACCAAGCCTCGTCCGGCCTCGGAAGCGGCGCCCAAACTCACCGCCGACGTGATGCTCCCGAAGCCCGACAGGACCATAGTGGATACGACGGAAAAAGTCGTCGTCGTCGGCGCGTCCACGGGCGGCACCGAGGCCCTGAGGGAATTCCTCGAGGCCTTTCCCGAGGACGCGCCGGGAATCGTGATCGTTCAGCACATGCCCGAGCATTTCACGGAGGCCTTCGCCAAGCGGCTGGACGGGCTCTGCCGGATCAACGTCAAGGAAGCCGAGGACAACGATACGGTATTGCGCGGCCGCGCGCTCATCGCCCCGGGCAACAGGCATACCCTCCTGAAGCGATCGGGGGCGCGGTATTACGTCGAGGTGAAGGAAGGGCCTTTGGTCTGCAGGCATAGGCCCAGCGTCGACGTGCTTTTCCGATCCGCGGCGAGATACGCCGGCAAGAACTCCATCGGCGTCATCATGACCGGGATGGGCGACGACGGAGCTCGGGGGATGCGCGAGATGCGCGACGCCGGCGCCTATACGATAGCCCAGGACGAGGCTTC
>CAZBGA010000092.1:0-12082 GCA_964491385.1 uncultured Treponemataceae bacterium
TCGATGCCGACGACCTTGGCCTCGAAGCGGCTGCCGTCCGCGAGACCCACGTAGACCTTGTAGGCGTCCTTCACGACGTGCTTGTTCGTGAGGACGTAGCCCTGGGCGTCGATGATGGAGCCCGAGCCCGAATCCCCCTCCTGAGGCACCGCCTCGGAGAACCAATTGTAATAGAGCTGCTCCGTGGTGATATTGACGACGCCTTCGTTCAAACGCTCGTAGACGTCGATATTCTGCTTCTCGTCGGGCGAGTACTCGGCTTGCACGTCCGAGGCGCCGCCGCCGGAGACCGCCGGACCCGAGGGAGACGCGTCGACCTGAAGCGCGGCCGATCCTGGGGCCTCGGCGGCGTCGCGAGCGGCACCTCGCTCGTCGGCCCGGGTGAATCGCGCGAAGCCTGTTCCGTAGGCTATCGCCAGCGAGAGCGCCGCGCCCGCGAGGCCGGCTAGCACGAGCTGTCTGCGGCTGTAGAGTCTCATGATCCTTCTCCTTGAATATATGCTGAATATATCCCAGGGCGCGGGCTGTCGGGAAGGGAGGCCGGCTGTATATTAGAAACGATGGCGGCGCAGATCAGTCACATAATCGCCGGAGAAGAGGCGCTCGATCTCGCATCGGGAGGAGCCGATCCGGGCTCTCCGGAGGGCGCGGCGGCCTTCTTCAGGCTGGGCTGCCAGGGCCCGGATATCTTCTACCACAACCGGCGGACGATGCCCTCCGGCCTCCATTACGGCGCCCTGGCCCACCGCCGCGGCTTCGGCAGCCTCCTCGCGGGCGCGGCCGCGTCCATTCCCGCTGCGGAGCGCGGCTACGGGAGCCCCTCTGGCGCCTACCTCCTCGGGCTCGCCACGCATGCGGCGATCGACCGCGCTACTCATCCTTTCATCATCTACTTCTCGGGCTGGGTCGTTCCGTCTGACCCGGACACCGCGCGCTTTCGGGGCTGCCACCCTTTCCTCGAGCGCCTGCTCGACATTGGCCTCCTCGAGCGGAGGCTCGGAATTCCGCCTCGCGATTACGGCCTGGCCGAGCGCCTCGGCGCCGGCTCGAGCATCGAAGACGCCAGCGACGGAGGACTGGTCGCCGCCTGGTCGGCGGGCCTCCGGGCGGCCTATCCCCGCGCGACCGGCGCGGACCCGTCTCTGGAAGTCAGGATAGCCAACGCCCTGGCCGACGCCAGGAATTTCTTCAAGGTCACCGAGCCCGCGGCCACTGTCCGCCACGGTTTCGGCGGCGATTGGATCGGGCGGCTCGGCAGGGAGGAGGGGAAGAGGCTAGTCTCCCTCGTCTACCCCGAGAGGATTCCCGAGGGCATGGATCCCATGAACCTGGCCGGCGCGGAATGGGAGCATCCTTCGGGAGACGGTCGCCGATCGAGGGCCTCCTATCTCGACCTCATAGAAGAGGGCGTGGGCGAGGCCGCGCGCGCGATCGACCTCGTGCTCGATTATTGGAAGGGCCGCCTTTCCTCGCCGGCCCTCGCTCGAGGAATCGGAGAGGGAGGACTCGCGTTGCGCGACGCGGGCGGCGCAGTCCTCTCTCCCAAAATATGCCGCCCCCTCGCCCTCTCCGAGGCGATCGAGGCGGAGTATGCCGCTCACGTTGACCTTTCATCGCCGGGTCGCTAGGATGCCAGCCATGAGCATGAAGGACAGAGTCGACAAGGCTTACGGATCCGGGAGACGAGGCGGGTCGAGCGGCCAAAAGCGCCCGATCGTCCCCTCCGGGGAGTCCTTCCCTCCGGAGGGCCCTTCCCGCGCGAGGCGGATCGCCAGGCCCAAGCCTCTCGCCCTCGGGGAAGCCCTGGCGGCCGCGGGCGACGAGGCGACCGCTCTCCTCAAGACCGGGTCGGAGCCCGGCATAAGCAAGGCCGCCAAATTCCTCCTCCTTCTCGGCACCGAGCAGGCCTCCAAGGTCCTCGCCCACCTGGGGCCCGAGGAGATCGAGGCGGTCTCGCTCGAGATACTGAAGGTAAAGAGCATCGACGCCCCCGAAGCCAACGATATCCTCGCCGAATTCGGATGGCTCGTGAAGACCAAGGGCTGGTCCGTGGCCGGCGGGCCCGAGACCGCCGAGAAGATGCTCACGACCGCCTTCGGGCCCGAGAAGGCGCGCGCCCTAATGCGCAAGGCCTCGCCGGAATCCTCGCGGCCCTTCAGGTTCCTGAAGGACTACGACGCCAAGGAACTCTCGTTGATCCTCAAGGGAGAATCGCCCCAGGTCCTGTCGGTCATCCTCCCCTACCTCGAGCCCAAGAAGGCATCGAGCCTCATCGAACGGATGCCCGAGGAGGAGCGCGTCGATCTGGTCAAGCGCGTCGCGAAGCTCGACAAGGTCGATCCAGACGTGATTCGCCGGGTCGAAGAAGGCCTCAGGGAGCGGATCCGCAAGGTCGGCACCGTGAGCCACGAGGAGATCGACGGCAAGGCCGCTTTGGCGGGCATACTCAAGCACGTCGATCCGCGGATGGAGGAAAGGGTGCTCGACGCGCTGACCGAAGAGAGTCCCGAGCTTTCCAAGAACGTTCGCGACCGCCTCTTCACCCTCGACGACGTGCTGCGCGTTCCCGCCAAGGCCATGCAGAAGGCCCTGCGCGATTTCCAGGACAGGGATATAGCGCTCGTGCTCAAGGGGAGGGACGAAGTCTTCAAGGCCAAGATCCTGGGCTGCGTCTCGGCGAATCGCCGCTCGATGATCCTCGAGGAGTACTCCATCCTGGGTCCGGTACGGCGGGAGGACGCGGCCGAGGCCGGCCGAGAATTCCTGGGCTACCTAAAGCGCGCGTGGGAGGACGGGGATATAGCCCTCGAGGGCGACGACGAGATGGTCGAATAGGAGGCTCCGCCCCTTACCAGGCCCCCTGCCGACTCTTCTTCTTGTAGGAGACCGCCGGGTCGACCAGCTTGAGCTGGGCCAAGCGGGTCGGGTCGAGGTCGGGCGGGGCCTCGAGAGCTTCGGTCCTCTCGACGAATTCGCGCATGAGCTCCAAGGTCCTGCCCATATAGATGCCGTCGGCGATGCGGTCGTCGAAGGAGTAGCGCAGGCATAGGATCTTGCGCTCTGAGACGGTCCCGTCCGATTCGAGCCTGTCGCTGTCCTTCACTTTGCCCACCGCGAGGAAGATGGGGCAGTTGCCGCGCTCATAGAGGTGGTGGAAGGGCGTATCGAGGCCGAAGGAGCCTACGTTAGTCAGGAAGATCGAGCAGAAGCAGGGATCGCTCTCGATCATGTCGGCCGGCATGAGGTTGTGCTCGTCGAGCCAGAGCAGGGTCCGGGCCACGATCTTCAGGACGAAGTGCGGGAACCTGACCAGGGTCTTCACGACCTCGTCGTTGGCCATCCCCTCCGGGGAGAGGGCCTTCCGGACATAGCGCTTCACTTTCGCGGCGACCGTCACGAGGGTCTCCATAGGGTCGAAGGGGATCTTGACGTTGATCTCCTCGCCCTCGTCCGAGAGCTCCTTCTTGGCGACGAAGTTGAAAACGATCTGGTTGCGCTGGTAGTAGCGCTTGCCCGAGATGAAGCGGTTCGCCTTGGGACGCAAGGCGAGGGTGCGCACCGCGGCGCAGATGACGACGTCGAACAGGGTGAGCACCTCCCTGCGCCTGATGAGATCCCTGTTGATCGCCTTGATGCGCCTGAGCGTATCGGTGACGTCGAGCTCCTGCTCGTAATAGATCATGGAGCCCGTCCTCGTCGGCATGACGTAGGGCAGGAGGACCATGAAGGGCGGCAGGTCCCGGATCAGCGTCCCGTCGCATCGAGTCTTCTTGAGCATGTTTTACTCCCTGCTTTCACGAGTATTCGATCTTCCCCTCCGCGGACTCTTCGTTTCTGGCGAGCATGTAAAGGTAGTCCGACAGCCTGTTGACGTATCGGCGCAGGATATCCGAGACCGGGATATCGTCGAGGCGGGCGCGAGAGAGCGATACGATCCGCCTCTCGAGCCTCCGAGCTGCGGTGCGCGCGAGGTCGAGGCGGGCGGACCCTTCCGTCCTGCCGGGCAGGACGAAGCCCCTGAGTGGGACTCTGGCCTCGATCTCGTGGATCTTCTCGGTGAGCCTCTCCTCGTCCCAGGATTGCATAGGGTCCGTGAAGGCGGGCTCGCCCGAGGCTATTTCGCCGCCCATGCGCACGAGATCCCGCTGGAGGGCCCGCAAGGCTTCGGCAGTCCCGTCCAGCCGAACCGCCATGCACGCGAAGCCGAAGAGGGAGGAGAGCTCGTCGATCTCGCCGCAGACCTCGATCCTGAGATCGTCCTTAGGTACGCGTTCGCCGGACCATAGGTCCGTCGACCCGTCGTCGCCGGTTTTAGTCGTGATGGACACCCGAAGACTATACCTCCTTCTCGGCCCAACGCGAAAGTGCTATCTTCTTTCCATGACCCTACGAAACGCCGCCTACGAGATCCTCTCCGAGCGCGAGCTTCCGGAATACCGCTGCCGGGGCACCCTCATCCGGCATAAAGGGACCGGATGCGAGCTGTACCGCCTGGAGGCCGAGGACCAGGAGAACGTCTTCGCCTTCATCTTCCGGACGAGGCCGCGGGACGGCTCCGGCGTCGCCCACATCGTCGAGCACTCGGTGCTCTGCGGCTCCGAGCGCTTCCCCGTAAAGGACAGCTTCCTCGTTATGGCAAGGCGGAGCCTGGCCACGTTCATGAACGCCTTCACGTATCCGGACAAGACGGTCTATCCGGCGGCCAGCGCCGTCGAAGCCGACTATTTCAACCTCATGGACGTCTACGGCGACGCCGTCTTCTTCCCGAGACTCACCGAGGATACCTTCCTCCAGGAGGCGCACAGGCTCGAGCTGGGCGAGGACGGCAGGCTGGATATAAAGGGCGTCGTCTACAACGAGATGCGGGGCGATTATTCGTCTTCCGAATCCCTCGCCGCCACTGCGGCGTACACGAGCCTCTTCTCGCCGGGCCATCCCTACTCCTTCGACTCGGGAGGCGATCCCGAAGAAATCCCGAATCTCGATTACGCCGGCTTCAAGTCGTTCTGGGCGAGCCACTACCATCCGTCCAACTGCCGAATCTTCCTTTACGGGAATATAGACACCGAAAGGCAGCTGGATTTCCTCGACAGCCGATTCCTCTCGCGGTTCGGGGCACAGGACGTGGACACCATGATACCGCTGCAGGGCCGCATACTCGAGCCCAGGCGAATCGACGTTCCCTACCCGCTGGCGGAGGGCGCCGACTCGGCGACGTCGATCGTCGTGAATTGGCTCACCGTCCCGGTGACCGACGGAACCGAGGCCTTGGCCATGGAAGTCCTGTCCGAGCTGCTCGTCGGCCACGACGGCGCCCCTCTCGCCAAGGCCCTCAGGGATTCCGGGCTCGGCGAGGACCTCTCGCCCCAATGCGGGTCGGATTCGGGGTTCAGGCAGATCCTGTTCTCGGCCGGGCTCCGCGGCGCGCGGCGAGGCGACGAAGGCGCCGTCGAGAAGCTCATCGTCGACACGGTCGAGCGCGCCGCGGCCGAAGGCTTCCCGCCCGAGGCCCTCGACGCGGCGATGCACTCGATAGCCTTCGCGAACCGCGAAATCCGCAGGGGCTCGGGCGCCTACGGCCTCCGGCTCTTCAACCGCGCCGCGCGCGGCTGGCTGCACGGCGCGGGTCCGGACGCGACCCTCTCCTTCGAAACCCCCTTGGCCGAGCTTCGCTCGCGCATGGCGGCCGATCCCCGCTATCTCGAGTCCATGGCCCTTGAGCTCATCGCGCACAATCCCCATCGGAGCACGGTGACGATCTACCCCGAGGCCGGGCTCCTGGAGCGGCGCCTCGCGGAGCGCGCCGCCGCCCTCGAGGCCCGGGCACGGTCTCTCTCCGCGGAGGAGAAGGCCGCGATAAGGGCCCGGGGGGCCTCCCTGGCCGCGGCCATGGCGCGACCGGACTCGCCCGATGAGATAGCCACCCTGCCGCGCCTCGCGCGGGCGGACCTGCCGCGAAAGGTCGAAACAATCCTTAGGGACGCCGCGCCGCTGGCGGGCGTCGACGCCATTGTCCATCCCATGTTCACGAACGGCATCGCCTACCTCGATATGGCCTTCCCCCTCGATGCCCTGGCGAAGTCCGCCTTCCCCTGGCTTCCGCTCGCGTCGCGATTCGTCACGGGCGCCGGCCTCGTCGGAGAGAGCTACGACCGAGTCGCGCAGCGTCTGGCGAGGAGCGCCGGAGGCTTCAGCGCCCTTCTCGATTCCGGTACCCCGATTCCCCCCGGTCCCGCTTCGGGCGTCGCTCCCGACGGGCGGACCAAGGCGCGGTCTTTCCTCGTCTTCAGGCTGAAGGCTCTCTCCGAGCGCTTCCCCCAAGCCCTCGAACTCGTGGCGAGCCTCCTGGGGGGCGCCGACTACGGGGACGCGAAGAGGATATCCGACATCTACGCGGAGCTGCGCAACGACGTCGCATCGGCGGTCGTTCCCGCCGGCAATGCCTTCGCCCAGACGAGGGCGGCGTCGTATTTCGGAGAAGCGTCCGCGATCGAGGATCTCTGGAGGGGAACGAGCCAGATCGAGTTCCTCCTCGGGCTGAAGGGAGCCGAGGGCGAGGCGCTCGCGGTCGCGTTGCGCTCGATCTCGGGCTCGGTCTTCACGAGGAAGGGGCTCAGGCTCAATATTACCGCGGAGGCAGGAGCCGTGCCCGGGGTCCTTTCCGCGATCGAGTCCTCGCTCGCGATCCTGCCCGCCGACGCCGGATCAGCCTCGGCTTCCCCTCCGATCGCTTCCGGCGGCGGCTTCGCCCCCGCCGCGGGAAGCGAGGCCTATTCGATCTCCGCCCAGGTCGGCTTCGCGGCCGCGGCCTGCTCCTCCTCGAGGATCGGGACCGCGGCCTTCGGCCACGAGTCCCTCCTCGCCCATCTCCTGAGCACGGGCCCGCTCTGGGAGGAGCTCCGGGTGAAGAGGGGAGCCTACGGCGCCTCCGCATGGACCGACGGGCTAGAGGGAATCGCCTGCTTCTCCTCCTACCGCGACCCGCGTCCGGTGGACTCGCTCGCCTTCTTCGGGGAGGCTTTGGCCGCGGCGGAAGCGCGCTATGCGCCCGGCGGCGAAGGCTCCGAGGAGGAAGTCGAGGAGGCCGCGATCGGGGCCATCGGCAAGGAGCTCAGGCCCATGCTTCCCGAGGAGAAGGGCTTCGTGGACTTCAGGCGCTCGCTCTATGGCATCGAGGACGGGCACAGGCAGGCCAAGAGGGACGCGATGCTCGCCGCGCGAGGTCCGGAAATATCGGCGGCGGCGGGCCGCCTGGCGGCTTCGTACCGCTCGGCCTCCTCGGTCTTGATTTCCCGCGCCGAGGATGTACAATCCATGTCTCGAGGCCGTCCCGACACCTTGGTGAAAGAACTGCCGCTTTAAGGAGAAGCCCATGGACGATAAAGGCCTCGCCATACTCAGGCAGCTGATGAGCGACGTGGAAGGCGCCCCTTCCCCGGGGGTCGTGAAGGCCGAGCTGTACTCCATTTGGTACGAGCACGCGCAGAGCGTAGCGCAGGAAGCGCTCGAGTACCTCAACACCACCGATCCCTGCCACGGGCCCGAGGATGGCGAGCGCTTCGACTTCGAATGACAAGAATCCGATGAATCCCTCGGCGGGTAGGATAGACGATCTGAACAAGGAAGCCTGGGCCCTGACGCTCTCGTCGCCCGAGCGCGCCCTCTCGATCGCCGAGACTGCCCTCTCCGGCGCGGACGACATAGGCTACGCCCTGGGCATCGCCGAGGCCAGGCTCAACGTCGGATGGTGCGAGTACTTCCTGGCGCAGCACGGGCCCGCGGTGGAATCCTTCCAGCGGGCGCTGGACGCCTTCGCCGCCATTCCCGACGGCCTCGGCGTCATGAAATCGCTCAACGCCCTCGGCGTGACTTATATGGACATGGGGCGCTACGAGCGGGCGATGGACTACTACACCCGGAGCCTCGAGGAGGCGCGGAGGCAGGGGAACCGCCTTCGCGAGGCGGCGACGCTCAACAACATCGGAGAGGTCTGCCTCGAATTCGGCGAGATCAAGGAAGCCCTCGACTATCTCCTGCGCGCCTACGAGACCCTCCCCGACGACGACGAGGGAGAGATCGTCGCGAGCATCCTCCTGGACGTCGGCAAGGCCTACCACCGCATGGGCAACTGGTCCCTCGCCCGCGAATTCTCCGAGAAGGCGATGGGCATAGCGAAGAAGAGCGTGAATATGCAGGCGGAAGGCCAATGCTGGCACCTTCTCGGCCTCATCTCCCTGGCGACCGACAGGGTCGAGCTCGCCGGATCGCAATACCTGAAGGCGCTCGATTTCGCCGAGACCCTCAAGAACGAGCGGGAAAGGGCATCCGTCCTCCTCGATCTGGGCGCGTTCCACGTCATAAAAGGGGACTTGGACCTGGCCCTCGAGCGCTACGGCGTTGCCCTCCGCAGCGCCGAGGGGATAGGCGCCAAGCGACTCATCAACACCGCCTACGAGAGGCTTTCCGAGGCCCACGAGGTGCTGGGGGACTTCGACCGGGCGCTCGATTATTACAAGCGCTTCTCCCGCTTCGAGCACGAGGCGCTCAACGAGGACGCGAGCCGGAAGATCAAGAATATCACCGTCCAGTACGAGGTCGAGAAGAGCCGCCAGGAGGCGGAGATATACCGTCTCAAGAACATCGAGCTCAAGGAGAAGACGGAGGAGCTCGAGGCCGCCAACCGGCAGATCCTGGCGATCGCCGAGACGGGCAGGCTCATCACGGCGAGCCTCGACCTCGATACGATCATCAACACGCTCTACGATACCTTGAGCAGCTACATCCCCTTCGACCGTCTCGGCCTCGCCCTGTACGAGGAGGAGGACAATTCCCTCGACTACCGCGCCTACATACTTCGCGGCAAGCGCATACAGCGCCCCCGGATCTCCCGCGACCCGAAGCGGAGCTTCGCCGCGATATGCATCCGCGACAAGGCTTCCGTATTCGTGCCGGACATCGAGCACAGGCCGGCGGGCCTCCTGGAGGGAGAGCCCATCCTCCACGGGCCCCGCTCGGGCTCCCTCGTATTCCTTCCCCTCGTCATCGACGACCGCGTGATAGGCCTGCTCACCATCCAAAGCGAGATCGGGGGCGCGATCACGTCCGGCCATCTCAGACTCATGGAGGCATTGGCGCCCTACGTCGCCGTCGCCGTGGAGAACAGCCTCATCCACGACCGCCTCGAGACCCTCAATCGCGCCATCCGCGGCGAGAAGGAGGAGCTGGAGAAGGCCGCGGTGAGCATCACGCACCTCGCCAACCACGATCCCCTCACCGGCCTGCCCAACAGGCGGCTTCTTTTCGAGCTCCTCCAGAATACCTTCGCGATCGCCAGGCGCAACGGGACCAAGGTCGGCGTCATCTACGTCGACCTGGACGATTTCAAGCCGATAAACGACCGCCTCGGCCATTTGGCGGGCGACAGGGCCCTCGTCGCGATCGCGGATCGCCTGCGCGCCATGCTCCGCGCCTCGGATACCGTCGCCCGAGTCGGCGGCGACGAATTCGTGGCCGTCCTGGCCACCGTGAAGGACAGGGCGGACATAGCCCTCGCCGCGAAGAAAATCCTGGAGGAGTGCGGCCAGCCTTTGACGGTCGACAATGCCGAATGCCGCGTCGGCTTCTCGATGGGCATCGCCGTCTTCCCCGACGACGGCGATTCGATAGAAGGCATCGTGAGCGCCGCCGACGACGCGATGTACCGCGTCAAGCGCGGCGATAAGAACGGATACGCCTTCGCCAGGGCCGAGTCCGACCCTCCGCTTTCGCCTGGGCCCTGACGAGCCGACGAGTCCTCCCGGTCTAAATCGTTGACAGGCCGAGGAAGGCCGTGATATCCTTCCGGACTCAGGCGGGTCGAGCGGAAGCGCAGTTTCCGTTCGTCCTCTCCGCGATCTTCAAAGGTCGCGCGCAGTCCCGAAAGACCGCGTCATCAAGATAGTCCAGAAGGAAACCATGGCATCCCAGACACCTAAAGCCCCCGCAAAGAGCGATTCGCGCGAGCCCCAGAGGGGCATCAAGAATCCGACGATATATGCCGGGACCATAGTCGTCCTCGTCATAGTCGTAATCGCCTTCGTGTTCCTGCCGATGGGCGGCAGCAGCAGCTCCATGATCTCGGGAAACGGCCGATCCCTCGACTTCGGAAGCTATTCCGGCAAGCCCATCGTCTATAGTCAGGACTCCTATATGAACCAGCAGGTCCGCGAGCTCAACGACCGCTATCGGCAACAGGGAGTCAACGAGGACAATTACCAGCTCCTGGCCTACCAGGTCTACCGGGGAGCCTTCGAGCGGACGCTGCTCCGCATGGCTGCTATCGACACCGTGACCAGGGCGGGCGGCGGGGTCACGGAGGATTGGCTCGACGCGAAGGTCGCGGAGAGCCCGGTCTTCCAGGAGAACGGCAAATTCTCGGCCCAGAAGTACCACGACGCGAATCTCGCCCAGAAACTCAACGTTCGCGACCAGATCCGCGACGACGCTCTCTACCAAGCCTACTTCAACGACGTGATGAGCGTCGGCCCGAGCTCGAAGGAGATCGCCTTCATCAAAGATATGGCCAAGGATTCGAGGACCGTCGAATACATGGCCTATCCGCTCTCCAATTATCCCGATTCGGAGGTCGCGCTCTGGGGCAAGGCTCACGCCGACCTGTTTCGCAGCCTCAGCCTCTCGAGCATAACGATCACGTCGAGCGAGGCGGACGCGCAGAAGCTCCTGGAGAACGTGAAGGCGAAGAAGGCAACTTTCGAGGACGCGGCCAAGGCCAGCTCCAAGGACGCCTACGCTCAAAAATCCGGAGCGGCGGGCCCCAGGTACTTCAATGAGATTTCGGCTCTCCTCGCCTCCAAGGAGGACGCCGAGAAGCTGGCCGCCCTCAAGGTGGGCGAGATGTCGCCGGTCTTCAAGACCGCCGCCGGGGCTTGGGCCTTCTTCAGGGCCGACGCGGAGGCGGCCCCCGCGGACTTCTCGCAAGCCGTCGCGCTGGCGGCCGTCCGCGACTATATGAACAGGCAGGAGCGCGGCACGATCGAGGATTGGGCCATCGCCAAAGCCAAGGAGATCGCGGCCTCGGGAGGCGGCGGCTTCGAGGCGGCCGCGAAGAAGGCGGGCGTCCCAGTGAAGACGATCGGCCCATTCCCGCTCAATTATGGCAACGTCTCGGTCTATCTGCCGTCCTACGGGCAGAGCATGCCGCTGTTCAAGACCGTCGCGCCCTCCGACAATCCCGACCTCTCCGGAGCCTCGACGAGCGAGAAGTTCCTGACCGCCGCCTTTTCCCTTGCGCCCGGATCGGTATCCGATCCTTTCATCCTTGGCGACAAGGCGCTGGTCCTCAAGGTCAAGGAGGCGGGTTCCGCCAAAGACGACGAGACGGGCATGATAGATTACCTCTACCCCTCCTTCTATGGCATGAAAGCCCAGACCGAGGCGCACGATCTCTTCATGAAGAGTCCGCTTTTCAAGGACAATTTCAGCAAGGTCTTCTTCAAGTACTTCCAGCCCGCTCCGGCGAAGAAGAACTGAATGCGATGAGCGACGCAGAGACCCCCCTCGTCTTCGAGACGTCGGGGGGCCTCTGCGTCAGCTACAGGGGCCGGCTCCTCTACTCGGGGCGAGAGCCTTCCAAGCTGCCGACCAGGGTCGCGGCCGCATGCGATCCGGGCCCCTCGCGGCTCCACCTCGTGCTCTCTCCCCTCCTATGGTACGGCGTCCCCGAGATCCTCGAGGCGATGGGGCCCGGCAGCGCCGTATTGTGCGTCGAGGCCGATCCCGCCCTCGCCGAGCTCGCGCGCTCGTTCATGCCCCGCGCATTGGCCGAGGACGACAGGGTCGCCTTCCTGGAAGCAAGCTCCCCGGGCGAGGCAGTCGAGGCGGCAAATTCGCTGGGCGCGTTCAGGACCTGTTCGGTCCTCGCTCCCTCGGGAGGCGAGGCGCTGAACGCAAGCGCGTACAAGGCCATGGCCGCCGCCCTATCCGCCGAATTCGAGTCCTCATGGCGCAATCGCGCCGCGCTCACCGTCCTCGGCGACCGTTGGGCGAAGAACATCTTCGACAATATCGCGGCCCTGCCCGCGAT
>CAZBGA010000093.1:0-12053 GCA_964491385.1 uncultured Treponemataceae bacterium
TGTCTACTTTTTGCTTTGAAATCACGGCCGCCGTATCTGTCGTGAGAAAAGCAGGCTAGCCTTACGGCGTCCGCGGGAGTCTCCTTTGACTACCCGCCGAGCGCCTCCTCGGCCCGGCCGGGGAATTACCTGGCCGCCTCCGCGGAGATCGCCGCCTCTATGACCGTCTTCGACGGCGGGAAGACCTCCGCCCTGGTGGAAAAATACGGCTTCGCGACGGAGTCCGCGCGGGAGAGCCTCCGCTCGGCCCGCGTATCCCTCATAGGCCAGGCCGATGCCGCCTTCTTCGCCGTCCTCGAGGCCCAGGCATCGGTCGATGCCGCCGCGAGCGATCTCGAAGCGGCCGAATCGCGCCAGACCATCGCCCAGGCGAAGATAGAGGCCGGCAGCCTATCCAAGTCCGCCTATCTTCAGACCGAGGCGGACACGGCCGGCTACGAGACGACTCTCGTCCTGGCCAGGAAGACCCTCGCCTCGGCCAAGGCCAGGATGGCCTCCCTGACCGGGCTGCCCCCGGCGACGGACCTCGCGCAAATCGATTTCACGAGCTATGCCGGACTCCTCGCCAGGCTTTCCGAACTCGACGAGGCAGCAATCGACACTCTCGCGACCGATGTCATAGCGCTCGCGAAGGCCAACAGCCCCGCGCTCGCGGGCTACGCGCTCTCCAGCCGGCAGGCGAAGCTGGCGGAGGCGGTCGCCAGCAAGGCCTATGTGCCGACCGTCGCGGCGGGCTTTTCCCAGGGCCTCGTCTACGGAAGCGCGTCGAGTCCCTCCTTTCCGGGCAGCGTCTCCCTCACCGCATCCATGAGCCTCGATCTATGGAGCGCGAAGAACGCCGTCGATTCGGCCTCGGTCGCCTCGGCGCAGGCGATCATGGGAGCCAGCCAGGGCGAGACCGATCTCGAGCTTAATCTGGTCCAGGCTCTTTACGAATGGATCTCCTCCGCAGGCTCGATCAGCTCGACGGCCAAAGCGCTCGAATATGCCCGGAGCAACTACGAGAGCGTCCTCGAGCGGTTCAAGCTCTCGAGCGCGACGACTTCCGACCTGTCGACCGCCGAAGCCCTGGTGAGCGCCGACGAGACCGCCCTGATCGCCGCGCGCTACGGGTTCCTCTCGGATCTCTCGATCCTCGGCGGCCTCGCGGGGCTCGAGGACGCGGCCGAGCTCACGGCGCTGGTGCGGTGACGGGAGGCGGAGATGGGCGGCGCCGGGAAAGCGAAGAGACTCGCGTCGATCGGCCTGGCCTTCCTGGCCTTCTCGACCTTCACGGCGCTCGATATCCTGATCTTCCGCGAGATCGGGAAGGGGGACATACTCGAGAGCCGCAACGACGCCGAAAGCACCGTCAACCTCCTCCTGGCGGGCCTTCGCGACCATGCCGACTTCGGCTCGGCCGTAGTGAGCATCGAGCAGCTCAAGGAAAGGGTCGTCGGAGTCGCCGCGTACGCTGAGAGCGGCGAGAGGCTCTACGCCTGGGGCCCGACGCCCGAGGCCTTGACCCTGCCGCAGCATCGAGGCGACCGGTCGGATTCCGACCTGCCGATATATCAGGATATGCCCGCGAACGATTCCATAGCGATGCTCTTCCGTCCGTTCCGCGGAGGTCCGCCTCCGCCGGCGGGCAGGCAGTCCGGAGGGCTCCCTCCGCGCGAGGGGCGCCCTCCCTCGGGTTTCCTCTTCACCACGCTGAGGCGGGCCGATCTGATGTACCTCGAAGTGCGGGAGCCCGAGTACTGGAGGAGCCGGCGCGCCGAGGCCGTCCTGTTCCCGATCATCGAGGCGGCGCTGGCGGCCCTGATCGCGTTCGTCCGCGCCTTGCTCCTCCGCAACGGCGAATATCGGCGGCGCATCGAGGAGCAGAAGAACCTCGTCGTGCTCGGTACCGCGGCGAGCACCCTGGCCCACGAGATCAAGAATCCGCTGTTGTCGATCAGGCTGCAGGCGCGGATACTCGAGAAGACCTGCCCGGAGGGCGCTAAACGCGAGATAGGCATCATCAAGGACGAGGTCGAGAGGCTGTCGGCCCTGAGCCATCGCGTGGGCGATTACCTCCGCGATCCCGCGGGCAACCCCCGGCCCGTCGATCCCGCGGACATCGCCTTAGAAGTAGGCATGAGGCTCTGCGGGCGCAACATCCTGCATATAGCGGATCCGCCGCCGCCCAAAGTCAGAATGGACCCCGAACGCCTCCGCTCGGTGCTCGAGAACCTCGTGCGCAACGCCATCGAGGCCGGAGGCCCCGAGGCAGCCCTGTCCATCGAGGCCGGAAGGGAGGGCGGAGCCGCGCGCGTCGACGTCCTGGATCGCGGCGCCGGGCTCTCGCCCGAGGCCCGCGCCAGCCTGTTCGATCCCTTCTTCACGACGAAGAGCAGGGGAACGGGCATCGGCCTCTCGGTATGCCGGCGCTTCGCGGAAGCCGCCGGAGGATCGATAGCCCTCGAGCCCCGCTCCGGCGGCGGATGCAGGGCCCGCTTGCTTATACCCGGGACCGAGGCCTCGGCGTGAGGGTGCTCGTCGTGGACGATGAGCGGAACATACGCGAGTCCCTGCAGCGGCTCCTCGAGCTCGAGGGCATCGACACGGCCTCCGCTGCCGACGGGCGCGAAGCCGTCGGGCTCGTGAGGTCCGAGACCTTCGACGCTATCGTCGCCGACCTCAAGATGCCCGTGATGGGCGGACAGGAACTCCTCGAGCGCATCAGGGACGAAGGGTACAGGAGCCCGGTGATAATCATCTCCGCCCTCGGGGAGATCAACGACGCGGTCAAGGCGCTGAAGACGGGCGCCGTCGACTATATCATCAAGCCTTTCGATCCCGACGAGCTGATCCACAAAGTCAAGGCCGCCGTCTCGAACAGGCGCCGGGAGAACCAGATAGAGGCGGGCGCCAGGACCTCGGCATCCGCCTCGCGCTTCATGGGCGAGGGCGAAGCCGCGCGCTCGCTCAGGCGGCTGATCGAGAAGATAGCCGCCACCGATACGACGGTGCTGATCACGGGCGAGAGCGGCTCGGGCAAGGAGGTGATCGCGAGGGAGATACACTCGGGATCGCCTCGCTCGGAGGAACCCTTCGTCGCGGTGAATGTCGGTGGCGTCCACGAGAGCCTGATGGAGAGCGAGCTCTTCGGCCATGAGAAGGGCGCCTTCACCGGCGCCGACGCGCGCAAGATCGGGCTCTTCGAGCTCGCGGGCGCGGGCTCGCTCTTCCTGGACGAGATCGGGGAAATGTCCCCGCCTCTTCAAGTAAAGCTCCTGCGGGTCCTCCAGGAGCGCAGGATCCGGCGCCTGGGCGGCACAAGGGACATACCTATCGGCGCCCGGATCCTCTCGGCGACCAACAGGGACATCGAGAGACTGGTCGGGGAAGGTCGATTCCGCGAGGACCTCTATTACAGGCTCAACGTCGCGCGCGTCTCGGTGCCGCCGCTCCGCGATCGCAGGGAGGACCTGCCCCTCATCGCCGGTTTCCTCCTCGAGAAGCTGAGCGCGCGCATGGGCAAGGGCGCCTCGCGGCTCGGAACCGACGCCGTGGACGCCCTGGCGCTGTATTCCTTCCCCGGCAACGTCCGCGAGCTCGAGAATATCCTGGAGCGCGCCCTCATCTACGCCGACGGCGAAGAGATACTCGCCGCCGACCTCGATTTCGCCGAAGGCGGGCGCGGACCCATGCCCCCGCCGGCCGCGCGTACCGCGCCCTCGCCTGCGTCCTCGCTCGATTCGATGGAACGCGCGGCCATCGAGAGGGCCTTGGCGAACCGGGACGGCAACCGTACGAAGGCGGCTGAAGAGCTCGGGATCAGCCGCCGGACGATTCTCAACAAAATAAAGAAATACGGACTGGGCCGAGGGACGGGGAAATAGCCTTTCCGCGACATTGCGGGACTCGGAGCCTTCGTCTAGACTGGTAGCCAAGGAGTCCAAAGATGATCGGCAAAATCCTGAGCCTATCCGCGGCCCTCATCCTCGCGGGAGCCTCCCTGACGGCCGACGGCAGCGCCGATGCGCGAGTCGCCAAGCAACTCGACAGGCTCGGCATCGAGTATACGACTACCGACTCGAAGAACTTCTCGATCGACAGAGACTTGGATGGAGGACGCAAGCAGACGGTCTACATCATGTCCAAGACGGAGACCTACGGCGGTCTCGAGATCCGCGAAGTCTGGTCCAACGCCGGAAACTTCGACGCGGAGCCTACCGCCGATCAGATGAAGCAGCTGCTCGACGACAATGCCACCGAGAAGATCGGCGCCTGGAGCCTTGAGGCCGCGGACGACGGCACCTACCTGGCCTATTTCTCGATAAAGATACCCGGCTACCTGAGGGACAAGGACCTCGCGGACGTGATCGATTTCGCCGCGTCGGTGGCCGATGAAATGAAAGGGAAACTCTTCAGCGCCGATACGGGCGATAGTCCTCCTTCCACCGATTGACATTATAGGACATGCCGCTATATCCTCCGTATTTGTCCAGTCTCGGGCAGAAACATCCAGAGGAAATCCCAGATGCAGCTCTCAGTCAGGGATGCCGCGGGCATCTTGAACGTTTCGGAAAAGACTATTTACCGATGGATCAAACAGGCCGTCATTCCTTCCTACCGCATAAACGAGCAGTATCGCTTCAATAGGACCGAGCTGCTCGAATGGGCGACTTCGCGCCGGATCCAGGTGTCCCCCGATATTTTCTCTGAAGGCCAGGCCAGCTCGGCTCCCCTGCCCAGCCTCTCGGAGGCCTTGAAAGCCGGCGGCGTGGCATATCGCGTCGGGGGCCGGGACCAGGATTCGGTGCTGCGGTCGGTCGTCGAGCTTCTTCAGCTTCCGGACGAAGTGGACCGCGAATTCCTCTATAAAGTCCTGCTCGCGCGGGAGACCTTGGGCTCGACGGGCATCGGGGACGGCATCGCGATCCCGCACGTGCGCAATCCCGTTGTCCTGCACGTCCTGAAGCCCACGGTCACCCTCTGCTTCCTGGAGGAGGCCATAGATTTCCAGGCGATGGACGGCAAGCCGGTCAATATCCTCTTCACGCTCATCAGCCCCTCCGTGCGGGCGCACCTCCACCTGTTATCGAAACTGGGCTTCGTGCTCAGGAATCCGGCCTTCAAGAATGCGCTGAAGCGGGAAGCCTCCCGCGATGAGCTCATGGAATGCCTGACGAGCGCCGAGAAAGTCATTTCGTCCCTGGAGTAGTCCTTGGCTCTAACCCTGATCCTGATAGCCATTGCTCTATCTACGGCCAGCGGGCTGCCCGGCATCTTCATGGGGCGCGCCTCCGCAGGCGGTCAGCGCGCCGCCTGCGTCCTGATGTGCGCCGCGGCCCTCGCCGGCCTATCCGGAGCCTGCATGGGCCTGCGCCCGGGCCCCGCGGCCGTCTACGGCTTCCCTTGGCCCGCGGCCGGTAACGCGGCAATCGGGCTCGACGCCCTCAGCGCTTTTTTCCTCGTTCCCATATTCCTCTTCGGCGGCCTAGGCTCCATCTACGGCCTCGGATATTGGCCGCAGGCGAGGCATCCCGGCAGCGCGCGCAGGCTCCAGACCTTCTGGGGGCTCGCTGTCGCGGGCATGGGGCTCCTCCTCGTCGCCAGGCATGCCCTGGCCTTCATGCTCGGCTGGGAAATCATGGCGCTCTCTGCCTTCTTCCTCATCACCGCCGAGGATCGGGAGGCCGAGAGCCGTCGAGCCGGTTTCATCTACCTCATCGCCACCCACCTCGGCACCCTGACCCTCTTCGGCATGTTCGCTCTGTGGCGATGGGCGACGGGCTCCTTCGCGCTCGAGCCCATCGCCACCGGAGCCGCCGGGGTCGGCGTCATGAATGCCCTCTTCTTCCTCGCCCTGATAGGGTTCGGGCTCAAGGCCGGCGTCATGCCCCTGCATTTCTGGCTCCCCGGGGCTCACGCCAACGCGCCGAGCCACGTTTCGGCCATGCTGTCGGGCGTCATGCTGAAAATGGGGATATACGGCCTCGTCCGCTTCCTCTTCCTCCTGCCCGATCCGCCCGCCGCGTGGGGAGGCCTCGTCCTCGTCCTCGGAGCCTCCAGCGGGCTCCTCGGCGTCGTCTTCGCCATCGGCCAGCACGACATCAAGCGCCTCCTCGCCTACCACAGCATCGAGAACGTCGGCATCATCCTCATGGGGCTGGGCCTCGCGATGCTCGGCCGATCGGCCCACCGAGCCGACTGGCTGGTCCTCGGCTTGGCCGGCTGCCTCCTCCACGTCTGGAACCACAGCCTTTTTAAATCGCTCCTGTTCCTGGGCGCAGGCTCCGTCGTCCATGGCGCGCGAGAGAGACGGATCGATCTCATGGGCGGCCTCGCCGGATCCATGCCCTGGACGGCGGCGATGTTTCTCGTCGGCGCGGTCGCGATTTGCGGCCTCCCTCCTCTCAACGGCTTCGTCAGCGAGTTCCTGGTATACTTGGGCCTGTTCGGAACCGCGGTAATCCCGGGCGCGAAGGTCTCGGCCGCCGTAGCGGCGGCGCCGGTGCTCGCGATGATCGGCGCCCTGGCCCTGGCATGCTTCGTGAAGGTCTACGGCATGGTATTCCTCGGAACCCCTCGCCGCCCCGATTCGGCGCCGGCCCGCGAGTCGCCTGTCGGCATGCTGGCGCCTATGTTGCCGCTCGCTCTGTGCTGCGTGCTGATCGGAGGCGTTCCCGCCCTGCTCGGCCCCGTTCTCGACGCCGCAGTAGCCGCCCCCGCGCTTGCGCAGTTTGACGCTCTCCCACCGGTCCTGGCCTTGGCTCCCCTGGGCGCGGTAGGCCTCGCTTCGAGGATGGCGATCGCCGTCATAGCCTGCATTGCGGCGTTCCAATACCTGCGCGCGCGACGCATACGCCGCGCGCCTACCTGGGATTGCGGCTATGCCTCCCCCGGCCCGAGGATGCAGTACAGCGCCTCCTCCTTCGCCCGGACGATCGAGTCCATGTTCGCATGGGCGCTGCGCCCCCGCGAGCGGGCGCCCAGGATCGAGGGTCCCTTCCCGCGAAACGCGAGCTTGGAGAGCCACGTCGACGACGCCGTGCTGGATCGCCTCATCGTTCCGGCGGCCCGCGGTACCCGACGGCTATTCGGCTGGTTCCGCAGGTTCCAGCAGGGGCTCACGCAGCAATACATCCTTTACGTCCTCGTAGCCTTGGCGCTTCTGCTATGCACCCTCATCCCCTTCGGGGACCTGATCTCTCGCCTCTTCGGGCGCTGAAGGGCAAGCCATGGTCGATACCGTCATCCACGTCGCGCTTCTCTTCCTCCTCCCTCCCTTCCTCCTCGGCGTGATCAACAAGACCAAGGCCAAACTTGCGGGTCGCGTCGGAGCTCCCCTGCTCCAAGCCTATTTCGACATAGCCAAGCTGGCGCGGAAGGGCTTCGTCCTGAGCGGGACCGCGACCTGGGTGTTCCGGGCGGGGCCTGCCGTCGCGCTGTCCGCCGTGGCGGCGGCCGGTCTCCTCATTCCCTTCGGTCGCTTCGACGCGCCGATCGCCTTCGCCGGCGACCTGATCCTTTTCGCCTACCTTTTCGGCATGGCGCGCTTCTTCACGATGACGGCCGCCCTCGACACCGGCTCTTCGTTCGAGGGCATGGGCGCGTCGCGGGAAGCCGCCTTCTCCTGCCTTTCGGAGCCCGCGCTCTTCTTCGCCTTCCTGGTCCTCGCGAAACTGTCGGGCTCGCTGTCGCTGGGCAAGATGCTCATGGTCTCGCCCGAGTCCTTCGCCTCGGGCGCGGCGGCTCCCCTGATCCTGATCAGCCTCGGGCTCTTCGTCATCCTCCTGGCCGAGACTTGCCGGATTCCGGTGGACGATCCGAACACCCACCTCGAGCTCACCATGATCCACGAGGCCATGATCCTCGATCACGGAGGCCCCTGGCTCGGGACGATCCTCTACGCGTCCTCCCTGAAGCTCTTTGTCCTCGTGGCGGTGCTGGCGAATGTCATCGTCCCCTTCCGCACGGGGAAGGCCTGGCTCGATTGGCCGATCTTCGTAGGCGAGACCCTGGCCCTGGCGATCGTCATCGGCTTCCTGGAATCGGCGATGGCCCGGCTCAAGATGCGCCGGGTGCCCTACCTGCTCGTGAGCGCGATCCTCTTCTGCGGATCCGCCTTCATACTTCTGGTGAGGTGAATGGTGATGCCCGATCTGTTGAACGCCGTCCTCGTCGTCGTGCTCGTATTGAATCTCTTCGCGCTAGGCACGAGCAGGCTCCTCGCCGTCATCCGCATAGTCGCGGTCCAGGGAGCCCTCCTGGGCGCCCTCCCCCTCCTCATTCACGATCGGCCTAGTCTCTCCGTCGCCGCGGCGGCCCTCGCCGCCGTCGCGCTCAAGGGCTTCGCCGTGCCTTCCATCATGATGCGCGCCCTCCGGGACGCCCAGATCAAGCGCGAAGTGGAGCCATTGATCGGTCTCCTGCCCTCCATCGTCCTCGGCGCGCTGGCGACCGCCTTGGCGCTCCTCTTCTCGGGGCAATTGCAGCTCTCGGACTCGCGGACGAGCGCGCTGATCGTCCCCGCCTCCATCTCGACGGCCGTGGTAGGATTCCTCCTGCTCACGACGCGGTACACGGCGATCAACCAGGCCGTGGGCTACCTCGTGCTGGAGAACGGGATATTCATCTTCGGCATGCTCCTCGTCGAGGCCATACCCCTCGTCGTCGAGATGGGCATGCTCCTGGACCTCCTCGTCGGCGTCTTCGTCATCGCGATCATCGCGAACCACATCAACCGGGCCTTCTCCTCGATGGACACGCGCCGGCTGGCCTCTCTCAAGGAGTAGCGCCCGATGGCCCTCGCCTTCGTCTTCCTGCCCGTCCTCCTCGCCGGCCTCGCCATGGCCGTCCCCTCCAACCGCGCCCGGCCCTGGCTCCTCCCGCTGGCGGCGATGGTTCATTCCGGGATGACCGTCTTCGTCCTGATGAGACCCGATCTTCAGCGCTTCTCCTCCTGGCTCGTCCTCGATCCCCTCGGCAAGATCATACTTCTCGTCGTCAGCGGTCTCTTCCTCTTCTGCTCGATCTACGCCGCGGGCTACCTCAAGTACCGACAGGAGCGCTCGAATCGCGTCTTCTGCGCCTGCCTCCTCACCTTCCTGGGCCTCATGGGCCTCGTAGCCTGGTCCCAGCACCTCGGCCTGCTCTGGGTCGCGATCGAAGCGACCACCCTCGTCACCGCGCCGCTCATCTACTTCAATCGAACGAGGCTGAGCATCGAGGCGACCTGGAAATACCTCCTCGTCGGCTCGGTCGGCATCGCGCTCGCCCTCCTCGGGACCTTCTTCCTGGCCTATTCGGCGATGGGAGAGGGACGCCAGCCGAGTCTCATGCTCGGGGAACTCCTCGCCGGAGCGCCCGCGCTCTCCAAGCCCTGGCTCCACGCGGCCTTCATCCTCCTCCTCGTCGGCTACGGCACGAAGATGGGCCTCGCCCCGATGCATACCTGGAAGCCCGACGCCTACGGCGAGTCTCCCGGCGTCATAGGAGCCGTCTTCGCCGGCGGCGTCACTAGCTGCGCCTTCCTCGCCTTCCTGAGGGTCTACCAGATATGCCTCGCCGCGGGGGAAGGCGCCTTCGCCTCGCGACTCCTCCTATTCATGGGTCTGTTCTCGATGGCGGTCGCCGGACTCTTCATGGCGGGGCAGCGGGACTTCAAGCGCATGCTCGCCTACTCCAGCGTGGAGCACATGGGCATCCTCATGCTCGGCCTCGGCATCGGGGAGCCCGCCCTGTACGGTACCCTGCTCCACGTGGCGACCAGCGCGGCGACCAAGGGCCTCCTCTTCCTGTCGGCCGGCAATATCCATCGAGCCTACGCGAGCAAGAGCACCGACCAGGTGAGCGGAGCGATACGGCGCCTCCCCATCTCGGGCTCCCTCTTCCTGGCAGGCTTCCTGGCGATAACGGGCTCGCCTCCCTTCGGGCCCTTCATCAGCGAATTCTCGATACTCAACGGCGCCTTCGCGGCGGGTCGATTCCTCGTCGCGGGGCTTTTCCTGTTCTTCCTCCTGGTCGTGTTCGTCGGGATGGGCAGGACGGTTCTCAAAGTTACGATGGGCCGCGCGGCGGCCCCCGCCGAGGACGCGGGCTATCGCGACGGCTTCCTCACGGCCGCTCCCGTCGCGGCCCTGATGGCCCTGGTCCTCCTCCTCGGCGTCTACGTTCCGACGCCCCTCGGCGGCCTGATCTCGGATGCGATACGCTACCTCGAGGCTCCTCTATGAATGGGGGCGGCTCCGGCCCCAGGGACTTGGCGGGCGGCAGTCCCCTCCCCCTCGGAATGATTCCCCTCCTGTCCTTCGGCGATTTCACCGGTATCGTGCTGGAAGCTGTGGGCGCGGGCGGGCGCATCGCATCGATGTTCGGCGCGAGGACGAAGGGGATCGAGGGGCCGCAGATCTTCGCAGTGCTGGCCGACGACGCGCGGAACCTCCTCTCCGTCGCGCGCGCTTCGATCGAGGGCAATGGCTTCCCGAGCCTCGCTTCCCGGTGCCCGCAGGCCCAGGCCTTCGAGCGCGAAATCGCCGAGCAGTACGGGCTCATGCCCGAAGGTCACCCCTGGCTCAAGCCCCTGCGCTATCATGCATCGTGGACGGGCCGAGACGCCTGGGGAAGGGAAGCCGGGGCGCCGATCCTGCCAGGGGTCGGGGACTTCTTCCGCGTCGAGGGCGATCAGGTGCACGAAGTGGCCGTCGGCCCCGTACATGCGGGCATCATCGAGCCGGGACATTTCCGCTTCCAGTGCCACGGCGAGAAAGTCTTCCACCTCGAGATCGCCCTGGGCTATCAGCATCGAGGAGTAGAGTCCGCGATGGCAGGCGGCCCGGACAGGCGATCGATCCACTACGCCGAGACGATGGCCGGCGACGCGAGCGTCGGCCACGCGACGGCATACGCCCAGGTCTGCGAAAGCCTGGCGGGCCGCCAGGAGCCCGCCCGCGCGCAGGCGCTCCGCGGCGTAGCGCTCGAGCTCGAGCGCATCGCCAACCACGTCGGCGACCTCGGCGCGCTCGCCGGGGACGTCGGCTACCAGCCCAGCGCGAGCTTCTGCGGCCGCATCCGCGGCGATTTCCTCAATATGACGGGCCTCGTCTGCGGCAATCGCTTCGGGCGCGGCATGGTCGTGCCCGGCGGCGTCGGCTACGACGTCGAGCCCGATCGCGCGGATGAGCTCCTTCGCCGGCTACGGACGGCGGAGAGGGAGACGGCAGTCGCCGTGAATCTCCTCTGGGACAACCAATCGGTGATGGCCCGGCTCGAGGATACCGGGCCGCTCTCCAGGAGCGTCGCGGTCGAGCTGGGCCTGGTCGGCCCGGCCGCCCGCGCCTCGGGCCTCGCGCGCGACGTCCGCTTCGATCAGCCCTCGGGCATATTCCGTTTCGCCCAGATTCCCGTATCGACCTACGACTCGGGCGACGTCTTCGCCCGGGCCTTCGTCAGATGGCTCGAGATCCAGCAGTCCATCGTCTTCGTCCGGGACCTGCTCGGCGCCCTCCCCTCGGGCGAGATCGCGTCTCCTCTCGAGCCCCTACCTCCGGACAGCCTCGCCGTTTCGCTCGTCGAGGGCTGGCGGGGCGAGATCTGCCACGCGGCCATCACCGACGAGAGAGGCCGATTCGCGCGATACAAAGTAGTCGACCCCTCGTTCCACAATTGGGCCGCCCTGGCCTACGCGATGCGCGGCCAGGATATATCGGACTTTCCCATATGCAACAAGAGCTTCAACCTGTCCTACTGCGGACACGACCTATGATGCGTGAAGAAGGTGCGCGCGATGCTTAGGGAACTGCTGGCCCGGATAAAGCAAGGGCATCGGACGATGGAATTCCCCGCAGGACCGCCGCCGAAGATGCCGGACCGCTACCGCGGCCGCCCCGAGCTGACCGGCGCTCCCTGCCCCGAGGACTGCGGCGCCTGCGCGTCGACATGCCCGACCGGCGCCCTCGAGGTCGACGGCGGAACGCGGTTAGACCTGGGCAAGTGTCTCTTCTGCGCGGACTGCGCGAGCGCATGCTCTCGGGGAGCCATCGCCTTCTCGCGGGACTACCGCATGGCGGTACGCCGCCGCC
>CAZBGA010000094.1:0-11744 GCA_964491385.1 uncultured Treponemataceae bacterium
GAAGTGGCTTTCCGTGCCGGTAAACCTCTGCCTGGCCATGCTCGGCCTGGTTTTCGTCGTCTCCTTCGCTTCATGGGCCTTCGGCTCGGCTTTCGAGGAGGCGGTGTTGTTCTTCCCCGACGCGAAGGGTGTCCTCCGCGGAGAATTGCGGGAAGTCCCCCACAGCCGCGGAGCGGAGGCTCGGGCCGTGCTCATAGCCTCGGAGCTCTTGCTCGGCCCGAAGGATGCGGCCCTCTCGCCCGCCTTCTCGACCGGAGTCAAGGTGGAGACCGCCATGTACCGCAAGGGGAGGCTCTTCATCGATATATCGCCCGAGGCGGCCTTGGATGCCCCGGAATCGCTTAAGCTCGGGATCAAGGCCATGGAACGCAGCCTCGAGGCTTCATTGCCCGGCATGAAGCGCCTATCGCTTACGATAGGCGGCAAAGAACCCTATGCCGAGGGCTTGATGGCAGAAGGGGGAAAGGACATAAAAAAAACCGGAAAATAATTGACAAAGGTTTTTGACAGCGTATACTTCTTTATCAAATAGCGGATAAGTGGAATCGTGTGCAATGAAAGGAGTTATTGCATGAGAAGTAAAGCAATCGTCATCGCCCTGGCGCTTTTTCTAGTGGGCGCGTTCACAGTAGTTTCCGCCGACGAGGCAGTGCTTATCGACTTCTCCCTCCTCAAGGCCGATATCGAAGCCGATCCCGTCAACCAAGGCAAGTTCCTCGAGAACAGGGCCACCATGATGGATTTCTCGGGAACGGCCGGCGCGAGCTACACGGATGAGCAGAAGAAGCAGATGCGCACCTCGCTCGCGATTCGGAACTGGGACGTCGTGCTCGCTTCGTCCTCGAGGACCAACATGAACCAGGCGCTCTCGCTGACCGCCGAGGCTGCGATCGCCTCCGACGCGAAGCAGTTCGCCGGCAAGTCCGTCCTCGGCGTTCGCGTCCACTTCCCGGTAGCCGACTTCAACAGCTGGGCCAAGATTCAGCCGCCTTTCGAGATCCCCGCCTTCGAGCCCAAGGCCACGGTGGATGACCAGGGCAACATTACTCCCGCAGCCGCCGGCGCTCAGGGCACGGACCCGATCAACGCGCGGCTCTCTCGCTTCGAGGGCAGCTACGATGCGAATTCGAAGATCACGACCGCCCTCGGGATCGTCAAGAACGTAGGCGTCATCAAATCCATCGCCGTCACCGTAAAGGGCCTCAATTTCCCCCATGGCCTTACGCTGGTCCTGCGGGACGCGGACGGCAACGAGAACGACGTATTCATGGGTTACCTGAACTTCGACGGATGGAAGGAACTCCGATGGGACAATCCCGCCTACGTCCAGGATGTCCGCAATCGGGAACTCCGCGTGTTCCCCCTTTATCCCAAGACTACTCCGATGGTCAAGTTCGACGGTCTCATCGTGACCCGCGACGCGGCCAATGAGGGCGGCGATTTCGTGACCTATGTCAAGGAAGTGAGGATCCTCTACGATAAGGCGGTCCTGGAGCCCGTAATGGATATCGACGACGAGGCGCTTTGGGGCATCGTCGGCAAGAAGGAGGAGGTTCGCAAGGACCTCGAGTCCAAGCGCTTCGGCTCGCAGCAGGTCCTTCGCTACCTCGAGAAGATGAAACAGGAGAACAAGTCCGACTTTACGCCCGAACCCGCCACGAAGTAGTGCAGACAGCGCGCAATCCTAGACGCGGAGGCCGGGACGAGAGTTCCGGCCGTTTTTTTTCTCTTTCGATTCCAGAACGACGAGGTTAGGACCGTGACGAGCATCGGAGATGGCCCTGAGGCGATACCCGACAGGGGAGAGCTAAAATGCGCCTATGAGGCGCGGCGACCCGGATATCTGCAAATCCTTTCGGAGCTCGAGGCGCGGCTTCGTTCCGCCCTCGAAAAGGACTCTCTCTCGCCGATCATCAAAGGTCGGGTAAAATCCTTCGACTCCTGGTACGCTAAGCGCATCCGCCTCCTCAGGAAAGCCAGAGTCGGAGGAAGGGAACCGATAGCCATTACGGATATCGTCGCGCTCAGGGTCGTCTGCCCCTTCCTCGGCGACATCACCTTGGCCGAATCGTCGATAGGCGCATCATTCAAGGTCATAGATGTCGAGAGAAAGGGCTCGGAGCGTTCGTTCCGGGAATTCGGCTACGAATCCATCCACCTCCTCATCGAACTTCCCGACGACCTGAAAGGAGAAGCCTTCGGCCTAGATAGCACCGCTTTCGAGGTCCAACTCCGTACCATCTTGCAGGAAGCCTGGGCCGAAGTGGAGCACGAACTCGTCTATAAGGCCGAGTTCACGCCATTCGACGAACCGATGAAGCGCAAGCTCGCGGCGCTCAACGCGAACCTTTCGCTTTCGGACATCATCTTTCAGGAAATACTCGATTATCAACGGAGGCTCACTTCCGAACTCGGGAAAAGGCGCTCGGCTTTCTACGGAAAGATAGAAGACTCGATGGACAAGCCGCTCGAGCCGGCGGGGGCTACACGAGAATACCTCTCTGCGGCGGAGTTCGAGATAACGAAGGCCGAAAGGCGCGAGCTCGGCCAGGATAGGAAGCGAATTTCCAGCATGGACGACCTCCTGCTTTCGGCGCTCAGCGCGCACAACCGGGAAGATTACGAGGGAGCGGCCCGGATTTACAGCGAGATACTCGCGCAGAGGCCCGAGCGGGACATAGCTGCGGTTGTCTTCAAGCATAGGGGCATGGCCTATTTTTCCCGATCCTTATATAAGGAAGCGATCGATGACTTCACCTCGAGCCTCGAGCTGGCCCCGGACGATCACAAGGCCGCTTATTACAGGGGCGTAGTGAAAAGCGTGCTCCAGGATTTCATCGGGGCGATAGGCGATTTCGATCTAGCCTTGAACATCCATCCCTATCATTTCTTCTCGCTCTATCGTCGTGGAATGGCATATTGGCATTTAGGCGACTTCGCGCAGGCCTTGGCGGATTCCGATGCGGCGCTCAAGCTTGAACCCGAAAACGCCCAAGCGGCGCGGCTGAAGGAGCTGGCGATAGGCAAGATGAAAATGTAGTCGGTGGACGGAAAGCTTTGGCAGGCATAGAATAAGCCCGATTACGCCACATCCGTATATTGACACTCGTCCACGGCATAAGGCATATTGCTCAAAAGCTTTAGTCCCCATCGTCTAGAGGTTAGGACAGCGGGTTTTCATCCCGCCAACAGGGGTTCGATTCCCCTTGGGGATAAAAACTGGCTGTCCTGTGGACAGCCAGTTTTTTAGGACCCAAGGGGAATCGAAGCGAGCGAGCGTAAGGCGATTCCCTCTAGACTCCGCGCGCATACGGGAATGGCCTCAGAAAACCTTGATAGTTGCCCGGAAACTGGCGTACACCTCATCCTTATTCGCGAAGAATCCGGGAGGAGGGTTGAAAGTCCCGAGGGTTATGTGGTCGCATTCATGCCGATAACCGGCCTCGAAACCTCCGAATCGAAGGCCCGCATTAAACGTGTACAGGCTCTCCCAAGGAGAAAAATAAGATTTCACGTCGGACGTCTCCCATGTCTCGATGGTCCCACCGGCAAAGACATGATTATCGATCATCTGGGCCTCTAATCCGAGGGTGGTCTGAAAGCTATCCGGGGGCGACTGGACGAAGTTAATCGACGGCTGACACGCATTGTAATCCAGAGTCCCCGCCGAGAGAAGATAGGCCAAAGCCAGCCAAGTCAATTTGGATCTCCTTACCTAGGTATCGAACCATCCTCGGGGGGAATTCCTTCAAGGGTTTTGGAACTCTAGCGCCCGTTTCCAGCCACGGTCAAGGAAAATCATTTGCCGCATTTTAAAAAATCGTTATTCGAAACAGCGTAATTATGATAAAATATGAAGCAATCCATAAAAACCCTATTCATCGAGGCGCGTGGAGGATCTAGTGAAGATACTCACCAGGCTCTTGCTGTTGCTGGTCGTGACCTTAGCCGCTCTCGTAATGAGCGTTTCGATGTTTTTCGTCTATAAGGGCACGAGCGCCGACCTCGAGAAGATGAGAATGGTCTCCTTGACCTTGGGCAAGGAGATATTCCGACTCCGCTACCTCAGCGACGAGCTCCTTACTTCGACGCACTTCAAATCGACCTACCCCGACTGGTCTTCGAGCCTTAATCTGATCGATGCCCTCATTAAAGCCTATACGCAGGATAAGACCGTCGCCAGGACGATGAATACGGAAGACGACGCGAAGCAGCGCGACGATCTGAGGAAAGCATGGGCCCTCGCGATGGACCAGACGAGCGCGGTCAAGGAGGCGGCGGAGAAGCTCGGCGGCGCCGTCATCCCGATTCGCGTAGTCAACATGAGCATCGATCATTCTTCCCCGGACGCGCGATTGCTCGACGATCGGATTCCGCAGCTGGTGAAGACGCTCGATACCTATCTCGATAACGCGCTCATCAAGCTGAACGCCTCGGTGGCCAAGAAGGCCGACGCGACGGAGGGTTCGCTCTCCCTCATAATTATCGTGCTTTCCCTGGTAGCCGGGCTTGGCGCGACGTCGCTCCTCCTCGCCTTCGCCAGGGCCTTCAACATATCCTTGAGGAGCTTCAAGGTCGCGATCGAGACCTGGAACGCGAAGGACTTTACCGTAAAGGTGGCCCTGGGCGGGAAGGACGAGCTCTCGGCCCTCGCCGGTCAGATAAACGGTACGATAGACGACTTCGCCGACCTTATCGGCAGAGTGTCCGGCATGGCGGAGGGCGCGACCCTGGTACGGGAGGAAGTGCTGTCGGCCTCGAGCGAGACGGCGGCCTCCATAGAGCAGATCGCGGCCAATATCAGCTCCATCCGAGCGCGGATCGACGAGATGGTGCCGCGGCTCGAGGCATCGAGCGACGCTTCGGAGGCTATCGGGCAGAGCGTCGGGGCCTTGGACGAGCGGCTCGCCGAGCAGAGCGCCGCCTTGGCGCGCTCGAGCCAGAGGGCGGACGAGATGAAGGCCGCCGCTTCGCGGGCCGACGCGATAGCGCGGCGCCAGGGCGAGGAGTCGGCGAAGCTGGAGCTCCTGGCCGCGGCCGAGCTCGATCGGCTCGGTCAGACTAACGCGGCGATAGCGGGAACGGTCGAGGACGTGGAGAAGGTCAAGGACGTCGTGGAGATAATCAACGCGGTCGCCGAGCAGACGAATATACTCGCGATGAACGCGGCCATCGAGGCGGCCCATGCGGGAGACGCGGGACGCGGCTTCGCCGTCGTAGCCGAGGAGATTCGCAAGCTCGCCGAGTCTACCAACGAGAACGCGATCCTCATCGGCGATACCATCGGCGACATGGCCAGGAGGATCGGCGAGGTATCGGGATCGAGCGCGAAGACGGACATGGACTTCAAGGGCATCGAAGCGCTTACGCGCGAAGCGCGATCCAGCATGGAGGAGCTCCAGGGGATAGTGCGGGAGCTTTCGGCCTCCGCGTCCGGCGTGGCAAACGATCTCGAGATCGCGGCGGGCAATTCCCGCGAGGTGAAGGCCCGTTCCGGGGAGATCCTGGCCAGCTCCCGCGACGCCGCGGAGGCGGCCGAGAAAGTGACCGGACTGGGTGCGGAGATCAAAGGCGGGATGGGAGAGATAGAATCGGGCTCGAGGGACACCGGGGCCTCGATGCAGCACCTGCGCGACCTGAGTTGGAAAATAGCCGAATCGGTCAAGGAGCTCCATGAGAGCGTCGCGGGCTACAAGACCGCGGCGGAGACGGCTGCGCTCGGGTAGAAATCGCCCTGGCAATACGATATCATCTCTGTAAATACTCGGCCCATGGAGGAAGCATGAGAAGGAAAGTCCTGGCCCTCGCGCTCGCGCTTACGCTGGTTACCGCGTTCGGCGCTTCGGCGTACACCGCGGCTATCGGCGGCGAGTTCGCGTTCAGCGGTCTCGGCAACGGTCTTCCCGGATCGGCAGCGTTCATCACATTCCGACTGCCGAAATTACCGGCGGTGTTCGGCATCGGCGGGACCATAGCGACGAGCGGAGGCCAGAGCTCGCTCGGGCTCATGGCCGATTGGTGGCTGGCGCAGGGCAAGCTGGTGCGCTTCGTCGATTATTACGTCGGGCCCGGCCTCTTCGCCGATTTTGCCTCCTCCGGGACCAATGCGGGGATACGCATTCCGTTCGGCATAGACGGCTACCCGATCAAGCCTCTCGAGCTCTTCCTCGAAATCGCGCCTTCATTTGCGATCATCCAGCCGAATACCATCGGTTTCGACTGGGCGGGCATCCAGACGGGGTTCGGCTTCCGCTTCTGGTTCTGATGGCTCTCCCGACCCCACGCTAAAGCCGCCTCTTCAGGGGCGGCTTTCCTATTGTTCAAAGTATTCGAAATTAACTATATTGAATATACGACCATATGAGGAGAGCGAGATGACTGAGCATTTAGACACCGAGACCTTCAGGAAAAGGGTATTCGATTGGGGCAAAAGCGAGGAATGGAAGTACGAAGGCGAGTTGCCCGCGATCGTGGATTTCTACGCCGAATGGTGCATGCCCTGCAAAATGCTCGGACCGGTTCTCGAGGATCTCTCGGGCAAGTATGTCGGGAAGATGAGCGTATTCAAGGTCGACATCGACAAAGAGCCTGAACTGGCCGGGCTGTTCGGCGTACAGAGCGTACCCACTCTTCTCTTCATCCCCAAGGAAGGGCAGCCGAGCATGGCTCTCGGCGCCTTGCCGAAACCGCAGCTGGAGAAGGCGATAGCCGAAGTGCTCAAGATCCAGTCCGATTCCCGGGGACTCAGCGCGTCAGCGTGAACGGGATATCGAGTCGTTCGGCCCTCGACAGGCTATCCATGATGAAGGGATCGAGCATGAGCGCGTCGTAGGCGTCGCGTTCGCGCTCGAGATCGGCTCTCAGCATGGGATGCTCGGGAGAGAAGAGAACGCAGCAGTCCTCGTACGGCAATATGGAGATGTCGAAGGTCCCGATCCGCTTCGCCAAGGCGACAGTGTCTTCCTTGTCGACGCCGATCAGGGGCCGCAGGACGGGGTAGTCGGTAAGACTTTGGGTCAGCCTGAGATTCTCCGCTGTCTGGCTCGCGACCTGCCCGAGGCTCTCTCCGGTGACGATGCAGTTGGCTCCGATGCGATCCGCGAGAATCTGCGCCGCCCGCATCATGGCCGAGCGCATCATCAGGGTAGTGAGGTCCCCGCGCGCGTCCTTCTTGATCTTCAGCTGAGTCTCTGTGAAGGGAGCCGTCCAAAGGGCCATGCCCCCCGTATAGGTCGAGAGCACCTTCGCCAGGCTCACGACCTTGTCCTGCGCCTCCTGGGAGGTGTAGGGGTAGGCATGGAAATACAGGCCTTCGAGGGCGAGTCCGCGGCGGGCCATCATATAGCCGGCGACCGGCGAGTCTATGCCGCCCGAGAGGAGGAGGAGGCCCTTGCCTCCGGATCCCGCGGGAAGGCCGCGTAGCCCGCGCTCGGGATCGGCGAAGACGTAGGCCCGCTCCCGGATTTCGGCGTTGATCGTGAAATCCGGATGGTGGAGATCGACTCGCGATCCGGGGAAAGCCTCGAGCACCGCATCGCCTATGCGCGCCGATAGCTCGAACGAGCCCAGGGGAAAGCTCTTGTCGGACCGCCTCGACTCGGCCTTGAAGCTCGTCTTTCCCCGGGCGATGCACCCGCGGGCGACCTCGACGGCGGCGGAGAGGACAGCCTCGACGCTTTTGACGGCCTTGATCGCCCTGGCGTAGCCGTTCACGCCCGGAGTTCGAGAGAGGAGGAACTCGGCGTCTTCGGCTCTCTCCTCGGGCACCGTCACGAAATAGCGTCCGGGATACATCTCGATCTTATGGGTCAGGCCCGCGGAGCCGAACCGCCTATGGAGCTGCGCCTTGAGCCTGTCCTCGAACTCCTTCCTGTTGCCGAGCTTCAGGAGGATCTCGCCGATCTTTATAAGGTAGAAGGCTTCCATGCGGATCCTTTACGCCTTCAGCCTGCGGTAGGCGTCCGAGGCGGCTTCGAGGAAGGCGTCGATATCCGACTCGTCGCTGCCTTCCCCCGTGGATACGCGTATAGCCGAAATGGCGATGTCCTCGGGAAGGCCCATGGCCCGCATTATCCGCCGGTCTCCTCGCTTGGCGTTGGAAGAGCATGCCGACCCGGTCGAGACGGCGATTCCGGAATCGGAGAGCGAGCGGGCCAGCACTTCGCCCGAAAGGCCGGGGAAGGCGGCGCTCAGTATGTAGGGGGAGTATCGCTCGTCGAGAGGCGTCCTGCCCAGGGGCAGGGGGAGGGCGCCGGGGATAGAGGAGAGGCCGGCGAGAAGCCTCGCCTCGAGGCTTCTCGCACGCGCGGCCCCTTGCTCTAAACCGTCTCGCGACGCGGCGGCTGCCGCCGCGAAGGCCCATGCGCCCTGCAGGTTTTCCGTTCCCGGGCGCAAGGCCCTCTCCTGTCCGCCGCCCAGGGCGATGGGCTCGAGGCTGTTCGCGACCCACAGGGCGCCGACCCCGCGGGGGCCGCGCAGTTTGTGGGCCGAGAAGGCGGCCGATGCGGCGCCCGCGGCCGCGGGATCGAAGCGTATCTTGCCGAGGGCCTGGACGGCGTCGACGTGGAGGCGGGGAGGGGAGCGGCCGAAGGCGGCCGCGGCCTGTGCGACCGCCTCGGCGATCTCGGCCACGGGCTGTATGGCGCCGGTCTCGTTGTTGACCGCCATCACGGCGACGAGCGCGCTGTCCTTCTCGACGGCGGCGCCTATCTTGCGAGGATCGACCCTGCCGTCGGGCTCCGGCGCCACGAGGCTTACGCCGATCCCGAACGACTTGAGAAGGAGGGCCTCCTCGTAGACGGCCGCGTGCTCGATCTCGGATGCGACGAGGTGGAGCCGCTTGATGCTCCCGTCGCGGCGCGCGTTGATCGCGGCCCGCAGGAGGGCGAGAAGGGGGATGCAGTCGGCCTCCGTGCCGCCGCCCGTGAACGCGAGTCGTCCCGGAGCCGTCGATGCGCCGAATATTGCGGCCGCGAGGCGCGAACGCGCCTCCTCGAGCCTGGACTTGGCCGCCGCTCCGAGGGCGTGCCTGCTCGAGGGGTTGCCGAAGGACTCCTCCGCGACGCGGGCGGCTTCGGCGAGGATTCCGCAGTCCGGCGGGCTCGTGCTCGCCCAGTCGAGGTAGGTCATCCTCAGAATTGGGCCCTTCTATCGGCGATGCTGCGCGGCTCTTTGCCGGAAGCGGCGAAGGCCGGGTCGAGGTAGAGGGCGCAGAAGCAGTGGCCGTGCTCCTCTACGTCCTTCCATGAAGGCGCGCAGGGGCAGATGATCTTGGCGTCGGCCTCGCGCGAGCCGTCTGAGTCGCGGCAAGGGCAGAGAAAATAGCCGTAGCGGTTCCAGTTGGTCGCGAGGCCCTCGACGAGGTCCTTGGTGAAACCGGCGTCGGGGTTGAGCGCCCATCCCTGCTTCTTCGCCACCATCGAGGCGAAGGTCATCGTCTGGTCGAAGCTTTTGGGAGCCATGCGTATCTCTTCTCAGAGGCCGAGGGTCTTGACCCAGTCGAGCTCGATGAAGCCGACCAAAGGCTTTTCTCCGTCGATGACGGCGAAGGGAAAGGCGACGTCGGACTTGTAGCGCTCCTTCAGGGCCTTCTTGGCCTCGTTTTTGGTCTCAAGGGGGACGTGGTCCATGTATACGTATCGGTAGGCGACGCCTCTCGCGTTCAGGAAGGCCATCGCGCGCTTGCAGAACCCGCAGGTCGAGAGCGCGTAGACGGTTATCTCATGGTCGGATCGGCCGCCCGGCACGTCGGTATAGGTCAGGGTATCAAGCATGATTCCTCCTTGCGCGAAGGCGAAGAACGTCGATGCCGTAAAGTATACCTCAATCGGTCCCCAGGGTAAATGTTGAGGGCGTCGTCGCGAGCCGCGGCCCGGGTTGATTCGCAAGCGGGTCCATACCTCGAAGCTCTGCTCCGTGTATGTTGATGAAACGGCTATTTTCAGCTAGCATGGGATCATGCGAGATCCCGCGCTCATCCGAAATTTCTGCATCATCGCCCATATCGATCACGGGAAATCCACCCTCGCCGACCGCTTCATCGAGAAGGCGAGAGTGGTCGACGCGCGGAAGATGCAGGATCAGATGCTCGATAACATGGACATCGAGCGCGAGCGGGGCATAACGATAAAGAGCCAGGCGGTGGCGCTCGATTACGAGGCCGCGGACGGCAGGACCTATACGCTCAACCTCGTCGACACTCCCGGTCACGTGGATTTCTCGTACGAGGTCTCGCGCGCCATCTCCTCCTGCGAGGGAGCGCTGCTGCTGATCGACGCTACGCAGGGCGTCGAGGCCCAGACCCTGTCGAACATGTACATGGCCCTCGAGCATGACCTCGAGATAATCCCGGTCATCAACAAGATCGACATGCCTTCGGCCGACCCGGACGAGATTCGGCGCCAGATCGAGCGCGATCTCGGCCTCGATCCAGACGGGGCCCTCCTGGTATCGGGGCGCTACGGGACCGGCGTGGACGAGCTTTTCGAGGCGATAGTCCGGCGCGTGCCGGCGCCCAAGGCGACGGCGGCCGATCCTCTCCAGGCCCTGATCTTCGATTCGCACTACGATCCCTACCGCGGCGTCGTGGTCCACTTGCGCGTATTCGGCGGGTCGATCGTGCCGGGCCAGAGGATCCGGCTGATGTACAACGGCTCCGAGTACGTCGTCGAGGAGACGGGGCAGTTTCGCATAACGCTCGCCAAGACGGATGGGCTCAACTCGGGCTCGGTCGGCTATATAATCGCGGGTATAAAGACGATCTCCGACGTGCGAGTCGGAGACACCGTCACCGACTCGGGAAGGCCGTGCGCGGCCCCCCTCCCCGGATTCCGCGAGGTGAAGCCCGTCGTCTTCTCGTCGATATACCCGATGGACGCCGCCGACTACGACGAGTTCAAGACCGCGGTGGAAAAGCTCAAGCTCAACGACGCCTCCCTCGTCTACGAGAAGGACAACTCCCTCGCCCTCGGCTTCGGGTTCCGTTGCGGCTTCCTCGGGCTGCTCCACCTGGAGGTCGTGCAGGAGCGCCTGGAGAGGGAGTACGACCAGGCGATCATCCTGACCGCTCCCAGCGTCCGCTACAGGCTCAAGCTCACGAGCGGCGAGAGCGTCTTCATCGACAACCCCGCCGATTATCCGGATCCCGCGCGGATAGACGACGCCGAGGAGCCCTACATCAAAGCCCAGATCATCACCCCCGTGGGCTATATCGGCAATCTCATCAGCCTCTGCATGGACAAGCGCGGCGCGCAGACTTCCTTTACCCACCTCGACGAGAAGCGCGTCGAGCTCTGCTTCGAGATGCCCCTCGCCGAGGTGCTCTTCGACTTCTACGACAAGCTGAAATCCACGAGTCGCGGCTACGCGAGCTTCGACTACGACGTGATCGGCTATCGCCCGACCAAGCTCGCCAAGCTCGATATACTCATAAACGGCAAGCCGGTCGACGCCTTCTCGCAGCTCGTCTACGAGCCGAACGCCTACGAGAGGGCGCGCAAGGTGTGCGAGCGCCTGGCCAACGTCATACCTCGGCAGCAGTTCAAGGTCCCCATCCAGGGCTCCATCGGCGCGAAAGTGATCGCGCGAGAGACCATAAACCCCGTGCGCAAGGACGTCCTCGCCAAATGCTACGGCGGCGACATCTCGCGCAAGCGCAAGCTCCTCGAGAAGCAGAAGGAAGGCAAGAAGCGCATGAAGATGGTCGGCGACGTCGAGCTCCCGCAGGAGGCCTTCCTCGCCGTCCT
>CAZBGA010000095.1:0-11426 GCA_964491385.1 uncultured Treponemataceae bacterium
GGCTGGATTTTGTTGCCTGATCAGCAAAAGAGGGTTTTTCAGGAACCCTTACATGGTTATGATCATCTCGATAACATATCGGCCTCGCTCACCGCGGCGTTAACCGCGAAAAAAAGGGGTCGACGCCTGACGGCGGGACCCCCGATTCGAGGCTGGCGCCGCGTTGAGGACCGAAGTCCGTAGCACTTATCCGCGGCGAGCGAATGCTTTGAAAAAAGCATTATTGAGCATCAACGGCTCGGCAAGAATGCCCGCGACCGGCAGGAGGCGTACGCCTGACCGGGTCGCGCCGCGCGAATCCGCCGCCCTTTCGGCGGCCGCGCCTACCGCAGTTCGCGGACCCCGCCGACTCCTCTCGGGCCGGCGCGCCGCACGCGATTCGGCAACAGATCGCAGCCGGCATCCCCGGGGCTTCTAATCGCGCCTCGAGGCCGGCTCGGAACCCTCGGGCGGGGATTCCATGATGGCCCTCCTCTCCGAATCGTTCCGGAATCCGATCGCCGCCTTGTAGCGGCTCGGACCCTGTGAATGGTTTTGAAATACTCGAAACATCACCAAGCTTTCATGGATAAATTACTCCTTGAGCGTGAGAATGCAATAGTTATTAAATCGCCTTTTAGCGTTTTTTCTCTCTGCCGAACGGAATGAAGGGCATGGATGATGCATATTTGCATTCCAATCAATTTGACAAAGCTCAAAAAGGACACTATATTGATTCTTTAACCGTAAATTGTCGTTTCTCTGAAAAGCGTAGAAAATCCTGCGGTCTCTCGCGTACCTCAAGCCGAGGCGGCAGTCGGATATAAGGGGTTCGTTCTTGAATAAAAGGGATTTTCCGCGGGTGCATTTCTATGATCAGGATTTCGTCGAGGTGTATGATCGCACCTGGGCTTGGATCTCGGATTGCTGGGCTTCGGGCGGCGAGGGGACGCCGATAGAGAAGACGAAGTATTTCCGATACAACGGAGAGGCGACGATAGATCTGATGGACCAGGTCTTCGCGTCGTTCTTCCTCGTCTATTCGAACAGGATCTACGCCGCGTCGAGCGGCCTCGATACCCTGTACGCCCTCCAGGAGCCCAGCGGCGCGATCAGGTCCCGCTACGACGCGGCGACCGGCAACCCGATTTTCCCCAAGGACAATCCCGAGGGCTTGGGGCTTCCTTTGTTCGCCTGGGCGGAATACAACCTCTACCATAAGACCGCGAACAAGAAGCGCGTCAAGGAAGTGATGCCGGCCCTTCAGCGCCACTGGGCCTGGATGGAGGCGACCTTCAAGCGCGAGAACGGCCTCTACGGAGTTCCCGTCTCCGCGACCGGCATGGAGAACTCGCCGCGCGCCGGCGCCTTGTACCTCTCTGACTTCAACTCCGCGATGGCCATGAACGCCCTCTACCTGTCCGCCCTCGGCGACATACTCAACGACAAGGAAGCCTCCTTCCAGTTCAAGCGGGCCTATTTCTCGCTGAAGACGCGGATCAATTCCCTCATGTGGAGCGCGGACGACGGCTTCTACTACGATCTCGACAAGGCCGAGAAGCAGGTGCCGACGAAGACGATAGGCGGCTATTGGCCCCTCCTCGCCGAGATACCCAACGAGGAGAGGTCCGAGCGCCTCATCGCGCATCTCAAGGACCCGGGCCTCTTCGGCACGGAGCATCCCTTCCCGACCCTCGCGGCGGACCAGACCGCCTACGACAAGAGGGGGATGGGCTACAGGGGCTCCGTGGTGCCGCCTTTCACCTACATGGTCATCAAGGGCCTGGAGAAGTACAACCAGTACGAGCTCGCCCGCGATTGCGCCATACGCCATCTCTATTTCGTGCTGGATTCGATGCACCAGGGCGGGGAGGAGCACGAGGAGGACGGCGATAGGCGGTCCGAGAAGGGATCGCGGGAGCAGAGGCCGACGGTCTGGGAGGCCTACCAGCCCCAGAACGAGGGCAAGGCGATCTGGCCCGAGCGCCACGGTTGGCCTCGTCCCCAGTTCCTCGCCTTCACGGGCCTCTCCACCATCGCGCTCATGATCGAGAACATAGTAGGGCTCTATATCTCGCTGCCTCGCAAGACGGTGGATTGGATAATCCCCAACCTTGAGATCATGGGCATAGAGAATCTCTCGTTGAAGCGCAATCTTATCACGATCCTCTCCAACAAGTCGGGCCGCGGCTGGGAAATACACATGGAGAGCGAGAAGCTCTATTACTTCACGATCAACGTGCTCGGCAAGAAGAAGAAGACGCTGCCTATCCCGTCGGGCAAGTGCTCGATGCTCATCGATAAGATCTGACGGGCGAATAGGGGCCGCGCCCGCCGCTTCCGAGGGGACTAGTCCCCGAATCCCGCTCGGCGCGCGATGCGCACGAGCTCGCGGTCGTCGCGCGCGATGTGGCGCCGTATCCAGGATTCCAGGAAGCCCAGGATCTCGACGGTATCCGCCGGGGAGCCCGACGCGAGCCTGTCCTCGAACTCGACGGACCGAGCCGCGAAGGCAGCGTGGGCCGACATGTGATCTTCCATGCTCGGGAGATTGAAGCGCGAGAAGAAGGCCTCCTCGTCGGCGAAATGCGTGGCCGAATAGGCGAAGAGCTCGGCTACTGCGCGCCTGGCCTGCTCGCCCCGCTTGGCCGTCTTCAGCTCGTCGTAGAGGCGATTCGCCAGGTCGACGAGGGCCCGGTGCTGCGCGTCGATCTCGGGTATGCCGAGCTCGAGGTCGGGTCCCCAAGGAATCAAATCGGCGTCTCCATCCATGGTCGATAACCTCATTAGCGCGGAGGGGTCTGCGGCTCGAGCTGGGACAGGACCGTGCCGCCGAGCATCATGACGCCGCCGACCGCCAGGCGCGGCGTCAGGGGCTCTCCCAGGAGGACGATGCCGCCTATCGCGGCGAACAGGGATTCCATCGAGAGCAGTATGGACGCGTGGGCCGGATGGGCCGTCTTCTGCGCGAATATCTGCAGGGTGAACGCGACGCCCGTCGAGAATATCCCGCCGTAGAGTATGGGCACGGCCGCCCCGAGGGTCCCCGCGAAGGGAGCGGGCTCGAGGCAGAGCGCGCCGGCGAGGCTGAGGAGCGAGCAGACGACGTATTGGCCGATCGCAAGCTCCAGGCCGTCCATGCGGCCGCCGAAACGCCCCACGACCAGTATGTGCATGGTCCAGAACAGGGCCCCCGCCAGCTCGAGGAAGTCCCCCCGCGCCATCCTGAAGCCCGAGCCGACGCTCAGCACGTAGAGGCCCGCGAGGGCGAGGAGGGCGCCGGCCCATACGCGGGGCCCCGATCTCCTTCCGAAGGCGAAGCCGGCCACTGGAACGAGGACGACGTAGAGGCAGGTGATGAAGCCCGCGTTGCCCGCGGTCGTCGTGACGAGGCCGACCTGCTGGAGGCTGGTGCCGCAGAAGAGCACGGCGCCCGTTATCGAGACGTAGGCGAGCCTCGTCGCGCGCCCGGGGCGGGGCGCGACCGAGGGGCCGGCCCTTCGGCCGCGGCGCCTCGCCATCGCGGCGAGAGGCAGGACGCTCAGCGCTCCCACCGCGAAGCGCACCGCGTTGAAGGCGAAGGGCCCGACGCTCCGCATTCCGCTTCTCTGGGCGGTGAACGCCGTGCCCCATATGACGGCCGTCAGGAGGAGGAGGCCGTCGGCCTTGAGCGTCGCTTTCGCAATTTTCATGAGCCCGAGCCTAGCCGGGCGGAGGCGTCCAGGGCAAGCCCCGCGGCTTGCGCCGCGGAGGCGGCGCGGGTAAGCTTCGGATCATGGCGATCGAAGCGTTGCGGGGCTTGTCCTCGATCGTGCCTTTCCGATACCTCCGGGCCGTGGAGATCGACTCCCTGGAAGCCGACTCCGCGCTGAGGCGCTACGTCCGGGGCGAATACTTCGTCCGTCAGGGGGAGGCCGCCTCGGATGAGGTCTTTGTCCTCCTCGACGGCTCGGCGGAATCGCTGGACGATAGCAGGAGTCCGCCCTTCAGGCTCAACGTCATCGACTCCGGCTCATACTTCGGAGAGAGATCCTGCCTGTTCGGCACGCCTCGGCTGTTCGCCGTGCGCGCCCTCGAGGACTCGACCTGCCTCGTCATCCCCGGCGCGCGCTTCCTCAGGCTCCTCGCCGCTTCCCGGCCCTTCGCCCAAGCCTTCGGCACCAAGCTCCGCGAAGGCCTCGGCCTCTTCGAGGCCTTCGACCGCTTCAATGCCGAGCTGACCCGCGCCATCGCCCTCGGCCATGTCGAGGTCCGCCGCTTCGTCGAGCTGTACAAGGCCCTCGAGCCCGCCCTCCATCCCCTGGCCTCGGACGAGACCGCGATCGACTGGGGCGCCCTGGCCTACGCAACGAGGCGACTGCCCGAGAACATCACGCGCAGCTTCGTCTTCCTCCTCACCGACAACCTGCCCACCGTCTACGCGAGCCCCGAGCTTCTGTTCCCCTTCGTGCCTACCGAGGCCCGTCACCGCTTCGTGTACGAGATGATGCCGGGGAAGGATATAGTCCTCGTGCGCGACGGCCTGTCCGACCTGGCCGACTTCGTGACCTGCCTCTGCGCCTTTTCCGTCGAAGCGCGAAAGATTCGCTACCGCCTGAACCATCCCGACCTCATACGCGAGATCTCGCGGCTCGAGTCGGGGGCGCCCCTCGATCGCCTGCCCTTCGACGCGGCGGAGCGGGCGCAGCTGCGGCGGCTCTGGCCCGCGGGGGCGGAGGACAGGGTGCGCGACATCGTATTCCACCGCCAGGCCTATTCCGTCGATGTGCGCAAGCAGGTGAACAACTACAACGGCCGGCTCTCGGAGCTGTGGGCCAGCCAGGTCGGCGAGGCGGCCGAGAAGCTCGCCGGCTCGCGGCCGAGCGATTTTCCGGACGCGCTCGAGGTGCACATCATCTCCTCGAACACGCATTCGGTGAGCAATTGCCTCAATCCCTTCTTCTCGCGCCGCAAGGAGGAGATCCTCGCGTGGGCCGAAGGCGAAGGCGCCCGGGAAGGTGCCTGGCCGAATCCCTTCGACGAAGTCTACTATCTCGCGAGGCCCTACCTCCTGGCCCACCCCGAGGCGCGCCGCGAGCTCGAGGCGGCGGAGGCCGAGCGCGGGATAGCCCGACTCCCCGAGACGGTGACGACGGGCATCTCGGTCCAGCTCATCGACGCCGCCCGCGTCTGCGAGGGACGCTGTCCCGACCATTCCCTCCTCATCAACATCGACTACGCCTTCGGCGAGCAGGCCGAGGAGATCATGCGGACCCTCCTCCTCCTCTTCGGGCGCAATGTCCGGAGCATCAACGTGCTCGGGAAAGCCGGGGCGCTCATTGGCGCCCGGGGCGACGTCATCGCCCCGACGGCCTTCATAGAGCAGTCCAACGACGCCTTCCAGCCCTTGCCGGGGGAATCGTCCGAGGCCGTCTCCAGGCTCCGGTCCGCCCTGCCGGGCCGAAGCGTACAAACGGGCCCCCTCCTGACGGTCGGCGGCACCCTCCTGCAGAACAGGGCGATGCTCCAGTTCTACCGCAGGATCTGGGGATGCGTCGGCCTCGAGATGGAAGGCATCTGGTACCTGAGGGCGGTGCTCGAGGCCGAGGAGCTCGGAGTGCTCCGACGGGACGCCCGGAGGCGCTTCCTCTACTACGTGAGCGATCTCCCCCTCGAGGCGGGAAGCAGTCTCTCGGAGCGGCTCTCGCCCTCCGAGGGGATACCGCCCCTCTACGCCATCACGAGGGAAGTGCTGGACGGGCTCTTCGGCGCCTGATGAATATTACGGCGCTTCGAGCCGATATTAAGTAGGATGCTGGATAGAATCGGCCGCGCCGCGATCGACGGACTCGACGAATTCCTCTACGCCCTCGGCTTCTTCGCCCAGGTGGTAAAGGAGTCCGTCCTTCTGTTTCGCCGCAGGCAGGTGGGCTTCCGCGTCCTCGTGATGCAGATACTCTTCACGGGTATCGAAGCCCTCGGGATAGCCGCGGCCATGGCCCTCGCCATCGGCGCCGCGATCAACCTGATCGGCTCCTCCCTGCTCTCCGAGTTCGGCCAGGGCAAGCTCATGTACACCATACTCATCGTGGTGATCGCGCGCGAGCTCGGTCCCCTCCTGACCGCCTTCATCGTCATCGCGCGCTCGGGCACGGCCATCGCCACCGAGCTCGGCGGGATGGCGGTGGGGCACGAGATCGAGGCCTACGTCGCGGTCGGCGTCAATCCGATCTCCTACCTCGCCGCGCCGCGCTTCCTCGGCGTGGTCGTCTCGATGGTCGTCCTCGACGTCTATTTCAATATATTCGGTCTCTTGGGCTCCTTCGTCGTGGTGCAGTTCCTGCGCCCGATAGGCTTCGACGAGTATTTCCGAAGCCTCTTCGCCGCGCTCACGCCCGGAGACCTCCTCTCGGGCTTCGCCAAGAGCCTCGTGTTCGGCGTAATCATCTCGGTGGTCTCCCTCTACCGCGGCTTCTCGGTGGAAGCATCGGTCACCGAGGTGCCGGTGGCGGGCATCAAGGCCGTCGGATCGAGCTTCATGCTCTGCATCTTCGCGGACGTGGTCATGACGGCCATCCAATACCTGGGCTAACCGAATGGCTGTCGCTCCCGAAATAGAACTGAGAGGCGTCAGCTCCGTGCGCGGAGGCTACGAGGCATTGCGCGACGTCAGCCTGTCGCTCGGGCGGGGCGAGACTCTGTTCGCGATGGGCGGGTCGGGCTCGGGCAAGTCGGTCCTTATCAAGACGGCGGCGGGCATCGTCCTGCCCGCGGAAGGCGATGTCCTGTACAGGGGGAAGTCGCTGGCGCGGCTGACGTCCCGCGAGGAGGCGGCCTTCCGGAAGGCGTCGGGCTTCGTATTCCAGGACGCCGCGCTATGGTCCAACCAGAGCCTCTTCGACAATCTGGCCCTGCCGGCTCGGCTCCATGAGCCGTCCTGGGGCAAGGCGGACGTCGAGCGCGCAGTGATGCGGGCCGCCGACCTCGTCGGCTACGGCCAGGACCTGCGGGCGCGGCCGGCAGAGCTCCCATCGGGCGCGCGCAAGCTCGTCGGCCTCGCCCGCGCGCTCGTCCTCGATCCGGAGCTGCTCTTCATGGACGACCCCACGTCGGTCCTGGACGAGGCTTCGGCCGCGCGCGTCCCGGAGATCGTCGATGCCCTTAAGGCCCGCGGCCGCAGCCTGCTCGTCGCGAGCGCCGCTTCCGAGTTCGCCTCCCGCTGCGCCGACAGCGTCGCGGTCCTCCTGGAAGGAAGGCTCGCGGCCTTCGGCGCCTACGCCGAGGCGGCTCAGTGGGCCGACCCCCTAGTGCGCGGCGTCACGGGAAGGCTGAAGGCCCGCGCGTCCGCGCCGGCCTGGGAAGGAGGGCTCGCGGGCGCCTGGGTCAGCGCCGTCGCCGAGAGTCCGGCGACGACTGCCGAGGACTCCGCGGCAGCGGGCAAAGGCGAGGACGGCATGTCCTCGCTCGGCGACATCATCAACGACGTCGATGAGGGGAAGGACGGATCATGAGATTCAGGATCAAGCACGCCGACCAGATCGTCGGGCTCTTCGTACTCCTAGCCGCTCTTTTCCTCGCGGCCGGGATAATCTTTCTCGGCGCCAATCAGCGGTGGTTCTCGAAGGACATCCGCTTCTCGACGCGCTTTTCCTCCGCGGCGGGAGCGTCTCCGGGGACGGCGATCATGATGAGGGGCTTCCAGGTGGGCAAAGTCACCAAGGTGAGGCTCAATGACGCCAACGAAGTCGACGCCGATTTCGTCATTTACGACAGCTATTACCCGAAGGTGAAGCTGAACTCGCTGCTCGAGCTCGTCACCTCCCCGATCGGCCTGGGCACGCAGCTCCTCTTCCATCCGGGCAAGGGGGATTCGGTCGCGCCCCCGGGAAGCTTCATCCCGCTCGCCGATTCCGACGAGGGCAAGGACCTCATTGATCAGGGCCTCGTGGACATTCCGCCCAAGGACGACACGGTCACTCGCCTCGTCGCGAGCATCGACCCCCTCATCGAGAACGCGAACAAGACGATCGTCACGATAAACCGCACCCTGACCGAGATGAACAGAGCCATCGCCGGCCAGAGCTCGGGGCCTCTGGGGTCGATCGTGACGAACGCCTCCGACACCGTAGCGCACCTCGACGCGATCGCGAAGAACCTGGAGGCGACTACCGCCGCCATCCGCGACCCGACGGGACTCGTTCCCAAGCTCCTCGACGCGAAGGGCTCGCTCAAGACCATCCTCGACGACAAGAACGCCCTGTACGACAGCATCAACGGAAGCATCGCCGAGCTCCAGCGGACCCTGAAGAACGTGCAGGACATCTCGGCGTCGCTCAACGGCCAGATGCCCGCGATCGCCTTGACGATCGACGAAGGGAGGACGGCGATCAAGCAGGCCCAGGACGTGCTCACCGGCCTCAAGAACAATCCCCTCCTCCGGGGAGGGATTCCCGAGAAGGTCGAGCGGGAGCCGCTTAGCCAGAGCATGAGGGAGGATAGTTTCAAATGAGGCGTCCGCGCGGGCTCTTCGCCGTCTTTGCGGCCGCCGTCGCCCTCGTCTCGTGCTCTTCGGCCCCCAAGCCGCCCGACGGCGTGTTCGACGAGCGGAACAAGGCCGCGGAGCTGGCCAAGATGGGCGACTCTTTCATGGCGAAGGGCCAGTACGCTTCCGCCCTCCAGTATTACGAGGATGCGCTCAAGTCCGGCTCGTCGGTGGACGACCTCGAGGGAGTGGCCGCCTCGCACGCGTCCATGGGCAGGGCCTATCTGGCGGCGGGCGAGGCGGATGCCGCGAAGGCGGAGTACGAGGCTTCGCTCGATTACGCGAGCATGGCGGGTTCGGGGGCCGCCAGGGCCATCGCGACGGCGGGACTCGGCGAGGTCGCCTACGCCGCCGGCGCGAAGGAGGCGGCCCTCGCTTCCTTCGAGGAGGCGACGGCCCTGGCCGGCGCGGCGATCGCGGACAAGGCGAAGGCCGAGAAAGCGGCCGCCGAGAAGGCGCTGGCGATCGCGCTCCACGACGGCGCGGTGGCCAAGGCCGCCCTTGGTCGCCGGCCGGAGGCGATAGCCGATCTCCAGAGGGCCCAAGCCATAAATCTCGAGGCCAAGCGCTGGACGGAGCTCGGCGCGAACCGCTACGCCCTCGCATCGGTACTTTCGGACGAAGGGCGCCCGGCCGACGCCTTGGCCGCCGCCCTCGGGGCGCTGGACGCCGACAAGCGCGCCGAGAACGCCAGGGCGGTGCCGGGCGACCTCGCGGCCGCGGCCAGCCTCAGCGCGAAGCTGGAGAAGGACGCGGAAGCCTGGGACTATTGGCGCAGGTCCTTCGACTCCGCGATGTCGGTCGACGACGCGGTCTCGGTGCGCAAGGCGCTGAACGCCCTGATCGCGCTGGCGCCCAAGCTGAGGAAGGACGCCGAGGGAACGCGGTATGCGGCCCTGCTCGCCAAGCTCGACGCGGCGGAAGGCAAGGCGCGTGGAGCCCCCTCGCCCTGATGCGGCGAGACGGCGGGGACGCCCCTCGCTCGCCGCGATTCAATCCGGACCGATAATCGTACCCACGAAGTCTTCGCCCTCGAGGATCCGGCGCAGGTTGTCGAGGTCGCGGCCCGCCGCGCAGATGACGGAAAGGCCCAGCTCGGCCGCTTTCCGCGTCGCCACGGGATCGAAGGGTACGTTCCTGCCCGGGCTCCACTCGTCGCCTACGATGGCGCGGAAACCGGCCCAGGAAATGGCGTCGATGGGCTTGGCCGAGGGGTTCTCTCGGGGGTCGTCGGTGTAGACCTTGGAGATGTTGGACAGGTTGAGTATCCGCTGGGCGCCGAAGCGCTCCGCGAGGAGGACGGCATCGTAGTCGGTGGAGAAGCCGGGCTTCCAGCCCGCCGCTACGAGGACCCTGCCCATGAAGATGGAAAGCGAGGTCGGGTCGGTGGTCACTTCCTGAGGGCATAGGTCTCCGAGCAAGGCCTTCACGAGCTGCGCGTTGAGGCGCGTGGCCATGATGCCGATCCAATCCTGGGCGTCGTGGTCTTCGGGCGGGCCGCCCGACTCTCGAAAGGCCCGCTGCCAGGTTCGCGCGGGACCGCCGCCGCCCACTACGATGATGAGCCTGCGCTGCTGATCCGCCGAGAGGTGCTCGCGCGCGAGGGCGAGGAAGGCCGATAGGAAGGCGGGGTCGGGACCTTCCGGCGCGACAATGGAGCCCCCCAGGGACAGGACCGTCGTCATGGCGGAATGATAGCCGGGACTGCCGCGGCCGTAAAGTGCGGCCGGGCCGGAAACCCGGTCTGCCGGGGAGCCGATCGACCGCGCTACGGGCCGCGCGACCAGCGCTCGGCCGTGAGGAAGGGATTGTCGGAGGCGATGAGGACGCCCTTCACGCGGCGATAGAAGATGTCCTTCTCGATCGTGAACAGCGGAATATAGGGGCAGAGCTCGGAGACGAGGTCGTGGAGGGCGAGGGTATCCGAGAGCCAGGCCGTCGCCTCGACCGCGCCGTCCCTGCTCGCGAGCAGCCTGTCGAGCCGAGGCGACGAGATGCCGGTCTCGTTCTTCGGGGAGTCGCTCCTGAAGAGCTCCGAGATGCCCGAGAAGAGATTGTCGTAGCCTTCGTGGAAGACGAGGGCCACATCGTAGTTCCTTTCGGCGAGCGCGGCGCCATAGGCCTCGTCGGTCAGGATCGCCGGTTCCGCGCCGACCCCGGAGCGCGCGAGCTGGGCGGCCAGGGCCGAGGCGAGGCGGGAGCCGAACTCGCCCCAGGACGCGGGCGCGGCGATCTTGAGGGCCCTGGAGGAAGCCCCGACCGGATAGCCTTCGGCGAGCCCGGAGACTTTGGCGAGGCGGGCGGCGAGCGAAGGGTCGTAGGCTAATCGGTCCGGGAAGCCGGTATAGAAATACTCGGGCAGGACCTTCGTGAGGAGACTGTCCGGGAAGGGGCCGCGGTTGATCTCGATTCCCGTGCTCCGATCGGTGAGGCCGGGGAGGAGGGCGGCCCGGTCCACCGAGCGGGCGAGCGCCTCGCGCGCCTCGGGTTTCGCCAGGGCGGGGGCAGTCGCGTTCATGGCCACGGCGTAGAAGGCGTGGGGCATGTAGGACTGCACCATCACGTCGCCCGCGCGCTCGAGCGCGGGACCGTCCAGGGGGCCCGTGTCCGCGATGACGTCCACCTTCCCCCCGAGAAGGGCCCGTATCCTATCCCGGGAACCCGCGATGCGCCGGAGGACGATGAGCTCGGACGCGGGAGCGCCGCGGTAGCAGTCCTTGTTCGCCGAGAACACGATCTCGTCCGCGCTCCTCGAGCGGAAGCGGAATGGCCCGGTGCCGATAGGAGCGTCTCCGAAGGCCGCTCCCGCCGCGCCTATCCGGTCCGAGGGCATCGGCCCGCCTCGATATTCGCGGGGCACGATCTTGAAGGCGAGGACGTACCAGGCGCGGAATTCCGCGATCGGCTCGCGGAAGCGCACGACGAC
>CAZBGA010000096.1:0-10937 GCA_964491385.1 uncultured Treponemataceae bacterium
GTGGGCGCCAGCAGGATCGAGCACCTCGACGAGGCGATAGCGGCCCTGTCGATCAAGCTCGATGCAGCTCAGGTCGCCCGACTCGAGGAGCCCTACGTGCCCCACGCCGTGGAAGGACACTGATGCGCGGACTGAAAGAAAGGAGATGGTGACATGATCGTGATCGCGGTCGCGTACAAGGCCAAGGCCGGGAAACGGGAAGAGGCGCTCGAGGCGGCGAAGATATGCGCCGGGACTACCCGCCGCGAGGCGGGGAACATCGACTACACGTTTTACGCCGGTATCGACTCGCCGGACACTTTTTTCCTCTTCGAGCAGTGGGAAGGCCAGAAGGCTCTGGACTCGCATATGAAATCGGAGCACCTCGCCGCGTTCCGGAAGGCGCTCGGCGATTTGACCGCCGAGCCTCCGGCGATCAGGAGATTCGAAGCCTCTGAAATAAAATAGTAACAGAACCGCCATCGTCGGCGCGGCCGCATCATCGGATCGCGGTCGCATCACTTCGAGAAAGGATCGCATTTTGGGAATGCAGACGGGCCTCGGAGCCAGATTGGGAAACATCGAATACAAGTGGATAGTCCTGAGCGTCACCACGATCGGCGCGCTCATGGCCGCGATCGACGGCAACATCGTCATTCTGGCCCTGCCGGACATGATGGTGAGCCTGCACGCCGACCTCGTCCAGATGATCTGGGTGATCATGAGCTACATCCTGATCAGCACCGTGATCCTCCTGACGCTCGGGCGCATCGCGGATATGCTGGGCCGGGTACGGATGTACAACCTGGGCTTCGTGACCTTCACGGTCGGCTCGGTGCTCTGCGGTGTCTCGCAGAATGCGATGCAGCTGATCCTGGCCCGCATGGTCCAGGGCGGCGGCGGCGCCATGATGGTCGTGAACAGCGCCGCGCTGCTCACCGAGGTGTTCCCTCCCAACGAGAGGGGACGGGCCCTCGGAATCAACGGCATCACCTTCGCGGCCGGCGGCGTGCTCGGTCCCGTGCTGGGCGGGCTCATCCTCGCGGCGTCCAGCTGGCGCTGGATCTTCTTCATCAACGTGCCGATAGGCATCCTCGGCACCGTATGGGGCTACCGCGCGCTCCGCAGGCTTCCGGCGCAGAGCAGGGGCGAGCGCTTCGACGCGGTCGGCGCGGGCGCCTTCAGCCTGGGCCTCCTCGCCTTGCTGGCCGCCTTGACGCTGGGGATAAACGCCGGATGGGCTTCGGCGCCCATCCTGGGCCTCTTCGGCCTCTTCCTCGCGATGCTATTCCTCTTCCTCCGGCAGGAGCGCCGGACGGCGAACCCGGTCCTCGATCTCACCCTTTTCAGGAATCGCGTGTACGGTTTCTCGACGCTCGCGGCCATGATGCAGTCCCTGGCGATGTTCGCGGTGAGCTTTCTCATCGTCTTCTACCTGCAGGCCGTCCGCGGCTACGATCCGCTCAGGGCTGCGCTTCTCCTGATCCCGATGCCCTTGGTCATGGCCGTGGTCGCGCCGGTGAGCGGCATGGTCGCAGACCGCGTGGGGGCCCGCGCTCCCGCGACGATCGGAGTGCTGATCCAGGGCGCCGCCCTTTCCTGGTTCACCCTGCTCAGGCCCGATACGCCCTACCAGAGCATCGCGCTGGGGCTGGCCCTCATGGGGCTCGGCGGCGGCATGTTCTTCTCGCCGAATACCAGCGCGGCCATGAACGCGGCGCCCAAGAACCGCCTGGGCGTCGCCTCCGCGGCTCTCGCGACCCTGCGGCAGACCGGCATGGTCACGAGTCTCGCCTTGGCCATGGCGGTGGCGGCGGGAAGCCTGCCCCGAGAGGACATGATGAAGCTCTTCGTCGGAACCAACATAGCCATGGGCTCCGCCTCGATGCAGTCCTTCGTCGTCGGCATGCGCGGCGCCTTCGTGGTCTCGCTGGCGCTCTCGCTGGTGGCCGCCGTGTTCTCGTTCGTGCGGGGAAGCGAGGATCGAAGCCCGCTCGCCGCGGCGCTCTGCGAAGAGCGGACACCATGAGGGGAGATACGGGCATGAGTCACCTTCTCGAAGCGCTGCGCCGACCCAACTTCGAGTTGGCCAACCGCCTGGTGATGCCGCCCATGGCGACATCCAAGGCCGAGGCCGGCGGGAGCGTAAGCCGGGCGCTCCTCGACTACTATTCCGAGAAGTCCGCGGGCGGCTTCTTCGGGCTCGTCATCACCGAGCACAGCTACGTGAGGCCCGACGGGAAGGCGAGCGCGAATCAGCTTTCGCTCGCAGCCGACGGCATGATCGAGGGGCTCGGCCGTTTGGTCGCTGCCATACACCGCAACGGGTCCAAATGCGCCGCCCAGCTGAACCACGCCGGAAGCGCGACGAGCGAGGGCATAACCGGGGTCGGGCCGGTCGGGCCCTCGGCCATAGCCAATCCGCGCCTGGGAGGACTGCCGCGCGAGCTCGCCCGCGCGGAGATTGGCGGCATCGTCGGCGCGTTCCGCGACGCCGCGCGCCGCGCGAAAGAGGCGGGCTTCGATGCCGTGGAGATCCACTCGGCCCACGGCTACCTCCTCAACCAGTTCCTCTCCCCTCTCGCCAACAGGCGGAGCGACGAGTACGGCGGAAGTCTCGAGCGACGCATCCGCATCCACCTCGAGGTGATCGAGGCGGTGCGCGGGGCCGTGGGTCCCGACTTCCCCATCCTGCTCAGGCTCGGAGCCTCGGACTTTGCCGAGGGCGGCACGACGCCCGAGGACGGCCGCGCGGCCGCCCTCGCCTTCGAGGAGGCCGGCGTCGACGTCATCGACATATCCGGCGGCTTCACGGGCTATGTCGTGCCGGGCCTCCAGGGCCAAGGCTATTTCGCGCCGCTCTCCAGGGCGGTCAAGAGCGCCGTGTCCGTCCCGGTCATTCTCACGGGCGGGATCACCGAGGCCGCCGCGGCCGAGCGCCTCCTCGCCGAAGGCGCGGCCGACCTCATAGGCGTGGGCAGGGCGGTCCTCGCCGACTCCGGTTGGGCGAGGCGGGCGATCGAGAGCCTGCGGGGTTGAACGCCCGGGGGCCGGATTCATCTCAAAGGGGATCTATGCGGGCATTCGACGGGGCGGGGCGGGGAAGCGATAAGGATATTCCGTTCCGGATCACCCTTCTCCTGGCGGTTTCATGCGGAATCATCGTCGCCAATATTTACTATGCGCAACCCCTGGTGGCGCAGATCGGAGCCTCTATCGGTCTGCCTCCCCGCGCGTCCGGCCTCATCGTCACTCTGACGCAGATCGGGTACGGCCTCGGTCTTCTCTTCATCGTGCCCCTGGGCGACCTCGTGGAAAATCGCCGACTCGTGGCGCTGTCCCTCCTCGTCGCCGCTCTCGCCCTGTTCGCCGCGGCGATCGCCCGAAGCGCGACGCTCTTTCTCGGCGCGGCATTGGTCGTCGGGCTCGGATCCGTCGCCGCTCAAGTCCTCGTTCCCTTCGCCGCCCACCTTTCTCTCGAGGCCACCCGAGGCCGCGTCGTCGGCAATGTCATGAGCGGGCTTTTGTTCGGCATAATGCTCGCCCGTCCCGTGTCCAGCATGATGACGCATCTTTTCGGCTGGCACGCCATATTCGCCCTTTCCTCGGCGGTCACCGTAGCCCTCGCCATAGTCCTCGCTCTGGCCCTGCCTTCCCGCCGCCCCCTCGCGACGACGAATTACTCCTCTCTCGTGGGCTCCCTGTGGGGCCTCTTGAAGACGACGCCTATCCTGAGGAGACGCGCGGCGTACCAGGCCTGCGCGTACGGGGCCTACAGCCTGTTCTGGACCGCGGTTCCCCAACTTCTCTCCGGCCCCGCCTTCCATCTCAGTCAGAAGGGCGTCGCCCTGTTCGCCCTGGTGGGAGCCGGGGGAGCCCTCGTGTCTCCAGTGGCGGGTCGCGTCGCCGACAGGGGCTTTACCCGCCCGGCCACGGGACTCGCCCTCTCCGCAATGCTTATCGCGCTGCTGCTGTCCTGCTTCGCTCGCGGTCCCTCGCACGCCGCGCTGGCGATTCTCGTCCTTTCCGCGATCCTTCTCGACATGGGCGTCTCAGCGAATCTCGTGCTGGGCCAACGCTCGATCTACGCTCTCGATCCGGCGATCCGCAGCAGGCTGAACGGCCTCTACCTGGCGATCTTCTTCGCCGGCGGCGCGGTCGGCTCCGCAATCGGGGGTTGGGCCTACGCCTCGGGAGGGGGGACCATGGCCCTGGGAATCGCCGCCGTCTTCCCCGCCGGGGCGCTTCTCTACTTCACGACGGAGAAGGTGGGCCTCTATCGGCACGCCCCCGCATGAAGCTCCGCGGGGGGGAGTCGAGCGCCGAAGCGGCAATGGGCGGCAAAGCCTCGACTTGATGAAGCAGAGCGGCATCGACGCGCAGACCTATTCCCGGCAGGTTCCGCCTCGCGGCGATGCCGAAGGGAGCCGCCTGAGCATGAGTCGACCGGCGGTTTGCGTCAGATGAAGCTCCTGACGCTCTTGCGCCTCAACAGCTTCTCCAGCGTTCCTGCCGGATCCTCGGCCTTCCCGAGAAGTATCATCGCCGCGATGATGTAGGGCTTGTAGCTCGCTTCGCGATAGGTGTCGTCGCGGTAGCAGTCGAAGACCGAGGCCGCGACCTCTCCCGCGTCGCAGGAGACACCGGTGATGTCCGCAGGGAGGCAGTGCATATAGAGAGCCTTGCCGTCCTTGGTAAGCCTCATCCGGCCTTCCGTGCATTCCCAGTCCTTGAAGCGCGCATTATTGGCCAGGCACTGTCGCTCGAGGTCCTTGAGACCGGTCTGGTCGCCCGCATGAAGGAGGGGCACGCGCTTCTGCATCACGTCGTAGGGCGCCCAGCTCTTCGGGTACACGATGTCGGCGCCCTGGAAGGCCGAGTCCATCGAGTGCAGGGTCTCGAGAGAGCCGCCCGAGGCCTTCGCCTGCCTCCTCGAGAGCTCGACGACCTCGGGTATTAGGTCATAGCCCTCGGGGTAGGCGAGCCGGATCTCCATGCCGAAGCGGCTCGCGAGGCCGATGATTCCCTGAGGCACGGAGAGGGGCTTGCCGTAAGAGGGCGAGTAAGCCCAGCTCATGGCTATCTTCTTGCCCTTGAGCTTGTCGAGCCCACCGAAGTAATGCGCTAGGTGGAGGAAGTCGGCCATCGCCTGGGTAGGGTGGTCGATGTCCGACTGCAAGTTCACCACCGCGGGCCGCGAGGGCAGCACCCCGGCGGCCACGCCGGCGTCGAGGGCCGCGCCCACCTCCCTCTGGTACTTGTCGCCCTCGCCGAGGTACATGTCGTCGCGTATGCCTATGGCCTCGGTGAGGAAGCTTATCATGTTCGCCGTCTCGCGCACCGTCTCGCCGTGGGCTATCTGGCTCTTGCCCTCGTCGAGGTCCTGGACGTAGAGGCCAAGGAGGTCGCAGGCCGACGCGAAGGAGAAGCGCGTCCGGGTCGAGTTGTCGCGGAAGTTGGACACCGCGATCCCCGAGTCCCAGAGCCGCGGCGAGATGCCCGCCTCGCGCATCGCCCTCAGCGCGTCCGCGACGAGGAAGGTCGCTTCGATCTCGTCCCGCGACTTCTCCCAGCTGAGGAGGAAGTCCTTCCCCCGCATCTTTATTTTCTTGCTTTTCAGCTCGTCTACTATCTTCCTTATTTCGCTGGCTCCCATCGTCGTCCTCCCGTCCTCTATAGCTTTCCCATCGCCCGAAGCACGCGCTCGGGCGTAAATGGCCATTCCCTCACCCATGCCCCGACCGCGTCGTGTATCGCTATGGCGATCGCCGGCGCCGCGCCGTTGAGCGATATCTCGGATACGCTCTTGCCCCCGAAGGGCCCTATATCGTCCGCGACGGGCACGAGCTCGACCCGGAAGTCCTCGGGGATCTCGCGGATCGAAGGTATCTTGTAATCGAGGAAGCGAGGGTTGACGCAGCGTCCCTCCTCGTCGTAGATCATCTCTTCGTAGAGCGAGTGGCCCACCGCCTTCATGACGCCGCCGTAGATCTGTCCCATGGCGAGGGCTGGGTTGATCGGCGTGCCGCAATCCTGGTAGGCATGGTATCTCCTGAGCCTCACCTCGCCGGTGCGCGCGTTCACGGCCGCTTCCACGAAGTGCGCGCCATAGGGGAAGGCGGCGTGCTCGGTCTTGAAGCTCCCGAAGCCCACGAGCTCGTGGTGCCCCTCGCCCTGGACGGACATGTGGGCGAGCCTGGCCAGGCTCACCTCGCCCCGCTCGCCCACTATGCGCCCGCGATGGGCGATCTTGAGCCTCGCCTTGTCCTCGCCCAGCACGCCGGCCGCCACCGCGAGCGCCTTGTCCCTCAGGTCCTCGGCCGCGCGCAGGGCGGCGCTGCCCGAGAAGTAAGTGCCGGAGGAGGCGTAGGCCCCCTTGTCGAAGGGCGTCTCGTCGGTGTCGCCCGAGACGACTTCCACGTCCTCCATGTCCAGGCCGAGGGTCTCGGCCGCGGCCTTCGCGGTCACCGTATCGAGGCCGGTGCCGAGGTCGGCGCCGCCCGAGAGGAGAAGTATCGTGCCGTCGGCCAGGAGGCGGATCTCCGCGTTGGCCGCGTCGAGGCCGGGAAGGCCCGAGCCCTGCTGCACGATCACGGCGCCGCGGCCCGTCCTCCAATCGCCTTCGTCCTTCCTCCTCGCCGCGGTCCCGTCCTTCAAGGAGAAAGCGGCCGCGCCGCGCTCGAGCATCTCCCCGAGGCCGCATTCGCCCAGAGTGACGGCCGCGCCGGCCCGGCCCTCGCCGAGGCTGCGGAGTATCTCGATGCGGGTTCCCGAGCGGACGCGATTGCGCTCTATCATCTCGAGCTGGTCCATGCCGAGCTCCGAGGCCAGCTCGGCGAGGCAGGTCTGCAGGGCGAAGGAGCCTTTGGGCGCGCCATAGCCCTGATAGGCCCCGGCAGGCGAGAGGTTCGTGTAATAGGACTTCACCTCGAAGCGCGCGTTGTCGCAGAGGAGGAGGGGGAGGCTTTTGGAGATGGCGTTCATCGGCACGGTGAGGCAGTGCTGGCCGTAGGGCCCCGTGTCCGCGTCCAGCCGCATGAGGATGGCGGTGAGCCTGCCGTCGCGCTTGGCTCCGAGCTTGACGCTGATCTCCATCGCGTGGCGCGTGCGCGAGGCTATGAATTCCTCCTCACGGCCGTAGCGGAAGAATACCGGCCTCCCGGTCTTCCAGGCGAGGTAGCCGGCGACGTCCTCGACGACGACGTCCTGCTTGGCGCCGAAGCCCCCGCCCACGCGTTCCTTGATCACGCGCACTTTGTTCTCGCTGATGCCTATCGCGCGCGCCACGATCCGCCTGACGTGCCAGGGAACCTGCGTCGACGCCCTGAGCACTAGACGCCCCGAATCGATGCGGGCGTAGACGACGTGGGGCTCCATCGGCGTGCACTGAACGCGGTTAGTCTTGTAGTTACGCTCGATCACCACATCGGCCTCGGCGAAGCCCGCCTCGACGTCGCCTATGCCGTCGGCGGCGCTGGCCGCCAGATTGCGATGCGGGTCCGAGCCGAGGGGGAATTGGTAGACGATCGGGTCGTCGCGGCCGTCGCCCTCCGTGCTCGTCCCCGGGGGCGGATCGCCCGCGAGGTAGCTCACCTCGCCGGAATGGACGAGGGGCGCGCCCTGGGCCCTCGCCTCGGCGATCGACAGAACGGGCTTCAGGACCTGGTACTCGACCTTGATGGCCTCGAGGGCGGCTCGCGCCTCCTCCGGGCTCTCCGCCAGGACGGCCGCTACGCGGTCCCCGACGTACCGCACCTTCCTCGAGAACATGCGCTGGTCGTAAGGCGAGGGCTCGGGATAGCCTTGGCCGGCCGTCGTGTAGACCTGATCGGGGCAGTTGAGATGGGTCAGCACGGCGACTACGCCCGGCATGGCCTCGGCGGCCGACGCGTCTATCGACTTGATCCAGGCGTGGGCGTGGGGACTCGCGAGCATCTTGAGGTGGCAGGCGTCGGCGTCGACGCGGTCCTCGACGAACGCCCGCTCGCCCAAGGCGAGGCGGGCAGCGTCGACCTTCTCACGGTCCTTGCCGATATGGCGCAGATCGGGGCGGAACTCGGGGGCCGCGGCCTCGGAGTAGGCCGGTTCCGCGAGGCGCTTGTACGCGAGGCGTACGGCGTTGAAGAACTGCTCGTAGCCCGTGCACCTGCACATCGTGCTCGAGAGGGCGTCGGCTATCGCCTCGCGCGAGGGCTCGCGGCCCCGAGAGTCCTCTCGGGACCGCTCGAGGAGCTCGTGGATCGCGAGGGCGACGGCCGGCGTGCAATAGCCGCACTGGACGCAGGCAGCGTCGACCAGGGCGCGCTGCACGATCGACAGCTCGCGGTCCTTGGAGAGGCCGTCTACCGTCCGGACTTCATGGCCGTCGGCCTGCACGGCGAGGATCTGGCAGGAATTGACGGAGCGGCCGTCGAGAAGGACGGCGCAGAGGCCGCAGGAGCCCTCGCCGTCGCATCCGTTGCGCAGGGATACGATGCCCCTGGCGCGGAGTGCGTCGCGTAGGGAGATCCCGGGATCGAGGTCCCAGGCTACGCTCCTGCCGTTGAGCCTGAACGCGGTCCTCATGGCGCGGCCTCGATGAGCGCGTCGGCCAGGAGCTGGGCGCCGCGCAGCCGCTTGAAGGCCGCGCTCGCCCTCAGGTCATCGATGGGCTTCAGCAAGGGAGCCGCCGCGGCCTCGATTTCCTCGCGGGAAGGCAGGGGCCTGCCTTGAAAGAGGGCCTCGAGGGCGGGGAAGCGGCGCGCCTTGGGACCGAGACCGCCTAACGCGATGCGGAGGCCGCGAACCGCGCCGCCGGATGGCGATCCCTTGGGCGAGGCTTCGAGCTCGTAGGCGGCGGCGGCTCCCAGCACCGAGAGGTCGCAGGATACCCGATTCCAGCGCCGGTAGGCCGCGCGGCGACCCTCCTTAATGGGCACCAGGACGCGGAGGAGGAGGTCCGAGGAGTCGGTTTTCGCGGATACCGCGGGGGTCGCCCCAAGTCCGGGTTCTCGACCGCGAAGCCAGGCCTCCAACTCGACTCTGCGCGGCGCCGGAGAGGAGGTCGAGACGACCTCGACCTCGGCTTCGAGGGCGATGAGGATCGGCAGCATGCTCGAGCAGGACTTGTCCGCCCCGAGATTGCCGCCCAGGGTCCCGCGGTTGCGAGTGTTGCGGTTGACCATCGTGAGGGCGGCCTCGACTATGCACCGCGGCGCATCCTTCGATTCTGCCATCTCCCGGAATGTGGTGCCGGCGCCGATGGTCAGTACGGCGCCATCGCGGATCAAGCCTCGAGGGAGGGCCGCCGCCAGGTCGATGACCGACTCGGGCTTGTCGCGGCCGTCCCCGGCGAGGACGTAGGTCCCGCCCGCGAGATAGGCGGCCGAAGGGTCGGCGCGCTTCGCCTCCAGGGCTTCGGCGGCGCTCGCCGCCTTCACGTATCTCGCGACCTTGGTCATCTCGAGAGGCCTGCCTTTTCCTGGAGCTTGCGCGAGGCGAGCTCGGAGTTGATCCGTATGGCTTCCTCGTCCGTCCCGGCCCGCGCGCCGGGGCCGACGAGCCTTTCGGACTCGAGGGCGAGCTCCCCATTGACGACCACGTGGTCGGCGCCGTGGCTGTAGCCGCAAAGGAGGAGGGCCGCGACGGGATCCGCGAGCGCTCCCGCGTACTCCAGCTTCATGACGTCGAAGAGGGCGAGGTCGGCGATCCAGCCTTCCTCGACCCTTCCGAGCTTGCCGTATCCGAGGATCCTCGCGCCTCCCTCGGTCGCGACGGACAGGGCCTCGCGCGCGGCGAGGCCCCCCGAGCCGTAGCGGACGCGCTGGAGGAGCATGGCCTGCCGCGCCTCGCCGAGCATGTCTGAGGAGTCGTTGGAGGCCGAGCCGTCGACGCCCAGGCCCACGGGCACGCCGAGGTCGAGCATCTCGCGGACGCGGGCTATGCCCGAGCCGAGCCTCATGTTCGAGGCGGGGCAGTGCGCGACGCCCGTGCCGGTGCGCGCGAGGAGTCTCAGCTCATCGTCGTCGAAGTAGATGCCGTGGGCGTACCAGACGTCGGGACCTACGAAGCCGCAATCCTCCATGAGCCTGAGCGGCCTCCGGCCGTACCTGGTCACGCAGAACTCGTCTTCGTCGGAGGTCTCGGCGAGGTGGGTGTGGAGGCGCACGCCCCGGCGCCGCGCGAGATCGGCTGCGTCCCTCATGGACTTCTCCGAGACCGAGAAGGGCGAGCAGGGCGCGAGCGAGACCTTGCGCATCGCGTCGGGAGCCGGGTCGTGGTACTTCGAGATCGTGACTTCGCACTCGGATAGGATCCTGTCCTCGTCCTGCACCACCGAGTCGGGAGGCAGGCCGCCGTCCTTCTTCGAGAGCGACATGGAGCCGCGGGTCGGGGCGAAGCGGAGTCCGATCTCGGTCGCCGCCGCGAACTGGATGCCCGGCAGATCGTCCTTGAAACCGCGGGGATAGAGATAGTGGTGGTCGGTCGTGAGCGTGCAGCCGGTCTTGAGGAGCTCGGCCATCGCGAGGCGCGAGGACCAGTACACGGCGTCCTCGTCCACTCCCTTCCATATCTCGTAGAGGTAAAGGAGCCAGTCGAAGAGCTTGGCGTCCTGCACCGCGGGCAGGGCGCGGGTGAGGGTCTGGTAGAAATGGTGATGAGTGTTGACCAGGCCCGGCAGCACGACGTGCCGCGAAGCGTCGATGACCTTCGCGCCCTCCGGCGCGGCTATGCCCGGCGCGATCCGCGCTATGCGGTTTCCCTCTATGAGGATGTCGGCACCGTACAGGTCAGGCGCGGACTTCTCCGCCGGCGCCCTGCCCGCCCCGGCGACGCAGTAGCAGTTTTTCAGCAGGATCAACGCAGGACCTCGCGGTTGAACTCGTCGATCATGGAGTCGAGGGCGCCGACTTGGGAGCGCAGGCCGCCCCAGTAGGCGCGATAGTCGTCCCACTGGGCCCGGAGCTCCGAGACGTCCT
>CAZBGA010000097.1:0-10821 GCA_964491385.1 uncultured Treponemataceae bacterium
AGGCCGAATCTCAGAAGAAAGAAATCCTGGTAGAGGCGAAAGATCAGCTCATTCGAGAACGCAACCAGCAGGAACGGGAAATACGGGAAAGACGAGCCGAGCTTCAGCGTTATGAGCGCAGGGTTCAACAGAAGGAAGAGACCCTAGACAAGAAGATTGAGACCCTCGATCGTCAGGAACAGGCCCTCCAGGCCCGCATCAAGGCGGCTTCCGACAAAGAAGAGGCCCTAGCCGGGCAGGAAGAGCGCTATAGGGTCGAGCTGGAGAGAATTTCCGGCCTTTCCGCCGAGGAGGCGAAGAAGCTCATCATCCAGGGACTCGAGAACGAGGCCAAGCGCGACGCCCAGATCATCATCAACAAGATCGAGCAGGAAGCCGCGCTGTCGGCCGAGCGGCGCTCGAGGGACATCCTGGTCACCACCATCCAGCGGATCGCGACCGAGGTCACCACCGAGGTCACCGTCACGTCGGTCAGCCTGCCGTCGGACGAGATGAAGGGTCGGATCATCGGCCGGGAGGGCCGTAACATCCGCACGCTGGAGACTCTCACCGGCGTCGACGTCATAATAGACGACACGCCCGAGGCCGTCGTCATCTCCTGCTTCGACCCGGTCCGCCGCGAGATAGCCAGGGTTTCCCTCGAGCGGCTTATAGCCGACGGGCGGATCCATCCGGCGCGCATCGAGGAGATCGTCCAGAAGGTCACGCGCGAGATCGCCCAGAAGATCTACGAGGAAGGCGAGAAAGTCGTCTTCGACATCGGCCTGCACAACATGGCGCCCGAACTCATCAAGGCCCTGGGTCGCCTCCACTACCGCACGAGCTATGGCCAGAACGTCCTCGCCCATTCCAAGGAAGTGGCCGTCATCGCGGGAATGCTCGCCGCGGAGATAGGGGCGAACCGCGAGATCGCGAAGCGCGGCGCCCTCCTCCACGACATCGGGAAGGGGATCGAGACCGACGGCGACCAGAACCATGCGGAGATCGGCATGGAGCTCGTGCGCAAGCTCGGAGAGGACCCGCGCATCGTCAACGCGATAGGCGCCCACCACAACGACGTCGAGCCGATCTGCATCGAGAGCGTCATCGTGCAGATAGCCGACGCGATCTCGGCCGCCCGGCCCGGGGCGCGGCGCGAGACCCTGGACAACTACATCAAGCGCCTCGAGAATCTCGAGAACATAGCCGAGAGCTTTTCCGGAGTCGACAAGGCCTACGCCATACAGGCCGGCCGCGAGCTCCGCATCCTCGTCAACAACGAGCAGGTCTCGGACGATCAGGCGAAGGACCTTTGCAAGAGCATCGCCAAGAAGATCGAGAACGACCTGCGCTATCCCGGAAGGATCAAGGTAACGATCATACGGGAAACCCGCATCGTAGAATACGCCCGCTGATCGGGGAAGCGCATGGGCAGGATAGTGAAGGCTCTGATGATAGGGGACGTGATCGGGCAGCCGGGCATGAAGGCCCTGTTCGCCGGATTGGGTCCCCTCGTCCGCTCGACGCGCGCCGATATCGTGGTCGCGAACGGCGAGAACGCCCAAGGGGGCTTCGGCATCGGCAAGGAGGAGGCGGACAGGCTCTTCTCCATGGGAGTCCAGGTCATCACGACCGGCAACCACGTGTGGGAGCGCCCCGGCGCGGGCGACCTGCTCGCCGCCACGCAGCGGCTCCTCAGGCCGGACAATTACCCCCCGGGGGCGCCCGGAGTCGGGAGAGCGATCCTCGAGTCGGGCGGAGCCTCGTGGGCGGTCCTGAACCTCCAGGGGCGCGAGGGCATGTCCCCCATAGACTGCCCCTTCCGAGGCGCCGACGCGGCCCTCGCGGCGATCCGGGCGGCGGCGCCGGAGGCGATCGTGCTCGTGGATTTCCACGCCGAGTCCGTCGAGGAGAAGGAAGCCCTGGGCTTCTACCTCGATGGGCGGGTCGCCGCGGTGGCTGGCACGCATACGCACGTGCAGACCGCCGACGAGCGCGTTTTGCCCAAAGGAACCGGCTACATCACCGACATCGGGATGAGCGGACCCGTCGATTCCGTAATCGGCGTCAAGATCGACATCTGCGTCAGGCGGGGACTCACTCAAATGCCGATCAAGATGGAATCGGCCGAGGGCGATGCATCGATCTCGGGGGTCCTTTTCGCCATCGACGCGGAAACCGGGCGATGCCTTTCGGTGGAGCGAGTCCTGGCATAGCGGTGTTGACAAATGAAAAACTTCCTCTAAGCTTGTGATATAGCGTAAATCGTTTCCTTGATCGCCCTTGTCAGGCACCTTGGTATCTCTTCGAAATCGGCGTCGGCGGAGCGAGCATCGCAAGAAAGAGCCGTGGGACGGCGCGGCGGCCGTTTCCCGTCCCCTCGCGCATATTCATCCTCGGATGGCGGCGGTTCCATATTGCCGGTCTTGAACAAGGAAGAGCCTCATGCCCAAAAGAAGGACTCAGCTCGCGACGAGAGTCGCTCTCGTCGTAACGACCCTCGTCGCGGTCATCCTGGCCGCCTCGGCGGTCAGCGTCTCCCTGGTCGCGCACAGCGTAACCGCGGACTTGACCGCGCGGGACGCGAAATCGATCGTCGCGGCGAGAGCCGCCGAGCTCGGCCGCCTGGCCGAGAAATCCTTCCTCCAGCTCGATTACATCGCGAGAGGCGTGAGCGCGGCAAAGGACTCGGCCGCCAGGGACGCGTTCGTTCGAGATCAGAAGTCCGCCTTGCCTCCCGAGATGCAATTCGTCCTATGGGCCGACGGCTCCGGCCGCTTCTATACCTCGGAAGGCGCCTCGGGGAATATCGCCGATCGCGACTACTTCAAGGCGATCATGGCCGGGGGAAGGGATAGGGCGGTCTCCGACGGGTTGATATCGAGGGTGGACGGGAAAGCCGTGGTCGTCCTGGCCCGTCCCTTGACGGGAGCCGGAGGCAAAGCCGGCGGCCTCGTCGCCGCCACCATATTGCTCGAGTACTTCAGCGCCTACGTCTCGGGAATCACCATGGGCGAGAACGGCTACGCCTACATCATGGACAAGAGCGGGTACATCATAGCGCACAAGAACCGGGACTACGTGCTCAAGCTCAATACTCTCGACTCGGCGAAGGACGGATGGGTAGGGCTCGAGGCCGCCGGCAGGGCGGCCCTCGCTTCCGATTCCGTCATCGCGCACTATGCGAAGCCCGACGGGACGGCCATCACCATGTTCGCCAAGGCGGTGCCCTCCGTGCCCGAATGGAGGATGGGCATCACCATCCCGACGAAAGAGCTGAACCTGACGGCGGTCACCCTCGTGCGGAGCCTGCTCGGCGTGTTCGCGCTGGCGCTCGCGCTGGCCGTCTTCGCTTCGATCCTCCTCGGAAGGTACATCACCGGGCCGGTCAAGGTAGTCACGGCCACCATAGAGCGGCTGTCGCTGGGCGAGCTGCGCGAGGACTCCGCGATGGCCGGGAAGCTCGACAAGGCGAGCCGAAGGACCGACGAGATAGGCGTCGCGGTCAACGCCGCCAGGGCCACGCGGGATACTCTCGGCTCGATAGTCCGCCGCATCGCCGAGGCCGCCTCCCTGGTGTCGGCCGGGGCCGAGGAGCTCTCGGCCACGGCGGAGAGCGTCTCGAGCGGGGCGAGCGAGCAGGCGGCGGGCGTCGAGGGGCTGTCGTCCTCCACCGAGGAGCTCGCCTCGTCCGCGAGACAGAACGCCGATTCCTCCGGCGGGGCAGACAAGCTCGCGAGGAAGGTCGGCGTCGAGGCGGAGGGCTCGAGCGCCGTGGTCAAGGAGACGGCGAAGCACATGCGCGACATAGCGGGCCGCATCGTCATCATCGAGGAGATCGCGAGGCAGACGAACCTGCTGGCGCTCAACGCGGCCATAGAGGCCGCGCGCGCCGGGGAGTCGGGCAAGGGCTTCGCGGTGGTCGCCAGCGAAGTCCGAAAGCTGGCGGAGCGCAGCGCCACCGCCGCCCGCGAGATCACAGAGCTCACCGCGCTCAGCGTGAGCAGGGCGGAGGAGGCGGGCAAGAGACTGGACGGCCTGTTGCCCGATATCCTCAAGACCGCCGAGCTCGCCGAGGAGATCGCGAGCGCCACGCGCGAGCAGTCGGCGGGGTCCGAGCAGATCGCGACCGCGGTCCAGCAGTTCGACGAGGTGGTCCAGCGGAACTCGTCGACCGCGGAGGAGCTCGCGAGCACCGCCGAGGAGCTCGCGGGCCAGGCGGAGCTCCTTTCGGGAGCCATCGCCTTCTTCAAGACGGAGGAATCGGGCAAAGAGACGATCCCGGACAAATACCGCAGGGGCCCGGCATTGAGGGCCGCGGGACTCGGGCACAGGCCGCGCCTCGTCGACGGCGGAGAAGGAGAAGTCCCCGGCCTCCTCGAAGAGCCCGCAGTCCCGGCCTGATCAGGAAACCGTCCTTCTCGCCCTCGGCGAACTTCACCTAGGAGCGGCTATCGCGATCAGGTATAATGAGCGGCGGCCGAGCCGGGACCGGCCCGGCCGAGTCGATGGGAGGCGAACGATGGACAGGACGGAGCTCGAATCGCTGATCGCGGAACTGGAGGCGCAGGAGGCGGAGCTACGCTTCCCGAGCTTCTCGAACACCGAAGCCATCGCCCTCGGCGCGGCCATCGCGGAAAAGGCCCGCTCACGCGGCCAGGCCGTCACGATAGACATCCGCCGATCCGGTCAGCAGCTCTTCCACTGCGCCCTCGAAGGCACCAGCGCCGATAACGACCAGTGGGTCCTGCGCAAGGGGAGGGCGGCCGAGCGCTTCGGCCACTCCTCCTTCCTGATCGGTATCCGGCTCAAGCTGGCGGGCTTGAGCCTGGAGGAAAAGCACTTCGTGAACCCCCTCGAGTACTCGGCCCACGGCGGGTCATTCCCCGTATTCGTCAAGGGAACCGGGCTCGTGGGCACCATAACCGTCTCGGGCCTGCCGCAGGAAGACGACCACGCCTTGGTGGTCGAGTGCATACGCGAGTTCCTGAAAAGTTGACCGTAAGGAGATCGCTCGGCGTTGCACGGCCATTGCATCACTGATATATCAGTGATATATTCGGGCCGATGGACGAACAATGTAAGCTCGAGCTCGATACAACTTCGCTCTCTTCGATGGTGTACGAGGACCTGAAGCGGCGACTGAACTCGGGCCTCCTGAGGCCGGGTCAGTTCATCGACCTTTCCGCCTTGGGCCGCGAGCTCGGGATGAGCCGTACGCCGCTCCGCGACGCCATGATACGCCTCGAGCTCGAGGGCTTCGTCGTCGTGTATCCCCGCAGGGGCGTCATGGTGAGGACCCTCGACCTGGCCGATATCCGGGACATCTACCAGATCGTCGGCGCCCTCGAGGCCTCGGTGGTCGAGCGGATGGCCCTTCGCTTCCGGGCTTCCGACGCCGATCGCATGGACGCTTTCCGGGCGACCATGATCAAGTCCCTCGGCGAGGACGATTTCGACGCCTACTATTCCGCCAACCTGGCCTTTCACGACGTGTACCTCGACCTGTCGGACAACGAGGACCTCGTGCGCGACGTGCGCATCCTCAAGGAAAGGCTCTATGACTTCCCGCGCCGATCCGAATACGTCAAGGAGTGGGAGCTCGACTCCACGGCGGAGCACGTCGAGATCACGGCCCGCCTCCGCTCCGGCGACTTCAAGGGCGCGGCAGGGTACATACGCGACGTGCACTGGAACTTCGAGGTGCAGGAGCGCTACATCCGGACCTATTACTTCGCCGCGGGAGGCGGAGGGCGATGAGCCGCGGCCTCGTGTTCGACATCCGCAAGTACTCCATCCACGACGGCCCGGGCATCAGGACCGCGGTCTTCCTCAAGGGCTGTCCCCTGCGCTGCCTGTGGTGCCACAACCCGGAGGGCCTGTCGCCCGAGCCGGAGATCCTTAAGCGCGACGATCGCTGCATCGACTGCGGAAGCTGCGCGAGGGCCTGCCGCGTCGGCCTGGATCCGAGAAAGGAAGCCGGCTCGGCGGGCTGCGGATCCTGTCCCGCCTTCGGGGCCTGCGCCGAGGCTTGCCCGGCCGAGGCCCTTCAGCTCGTCGGGCGCAGGATGAGCGTCGAGGAGGTCATGGCCGCGATCCGCGCGGATATCCCTTTCTACGAGGACTCGGGCGGAGGAGCGACCTTCTCGGGCGGAGAGCCCCTGGCTCAGCCGGAATTCCTGATCGACCTCCTGCGCGCCTGCAGGGCCGAGGGTATCTCCAGCGCCCTCGACACGTCGGGCTGGGCGGGTCGCGAGCTCGCGCTCGAGGCGGGCGGACTGGCCGATCTCGTGCTGTTCGACGTGAAATCGGCGGACGATGCGCGGCATAGGGACGCGACCGGCGTACCCGTCGGGCCGATCGCGGACAACCTCCGGGCCCTGGCCGCGTCCGGCGCGCGGATCGCCCTCCGCGTGCCCCTCGTCCCCGGCATCAACGACTCGCCGGCCGATCTCGAAGGCCTCGCTCGCCTCGGGGCCTCCCTCGGCGCCGCGATCCGGGTGCACCTACTCCCCTACCATGATTCCGCCAGGGGCAAGTATCGCCTTCGCGGCGCGGCCTATCCCATGGCCGGAACGGCGGTCCCGACGCCCGAAGCCGTCCGAGAGGCCGCGCTGTTCTTCGAGAGGGCCGGACTGGCCGTGACGATCGGAGGTTGAAGATGAACGAGAGAGTCAGGCTTCTCCGCGAGGAAAGCTTCTCCTGCAGGCCGAGCTTCTCGGCCGAGAGGGCCGTCCTGACGACGGAGTTCTACGAGGAATGGCTGGGCCGCGTCTCGAGCCCCGTGCTGCGCGCGATGAACTTCCGAAACCTCTGCGAGAGGAAGGCCGTCTACATCGGTCGGGGCGAGCTCATCGTCGGCGAGAGGGGACCGAGACCGAAGGCCGTCTCCACCTATCCCGAGCTGACCTGCCACTCGGAGGAGGACCTCCGCATCCTCGATTCGAGGCCCATGGCGAGCTATTCCGTATCCGCGGCCGACGCGGCCGCCTACCGTGACCTCGTGATACCCTATTGGCGCGGCAGGAGCATGCGCGACCGCGCCTTCGCCCAGATCCCCGAGGACTGGAAGCTCCTCTACGAGGCCGGGCTGTTCACCGAATTCATGGAGCAGCGCGCTCCGGGGCATACCAGCCTCGACGGCTCGATCTACCGCAAGGGCCTGGAGGCCCGGCGCGCCGAGATCGCCGCCTCCCGCGCGGCCCTCGACTGGGGCAGGGATCCCGGAGCCCTCGCCAAGGACGAAGAGCTCAAGGCCATGGACATAGCCTGCGAGGGGGCGATCGCGTTCGCGAGGCGCCACGCCGAGGCGGCCGAGGCTATGGCCGCCTCCGAGAGCGATCCCGAGCGCTCCGCCGAGCTGCGCCGGATCGCCGAGGTCTGCGCCCGCGTGCCGGCCGATGCGCCGCGCGATTTCCGGGAGGCCCTCCAGAGCTACTGGTTCGCCCACCTCGGCACGATAACCGAGCTCAACGGATGGGACGCCATGAACCCCGGCCACCTGGACCAGCATCTCGCGCCCTTCTACGAGCGCGACGTCGCCGAGGGCCGCCTGACCCGCGAAGAGGCGAAGGAGCTCCTCGCCTGCTTCTGGATCAAGGTCAACAACACGCCCGCCCCGCCTAAAGTGGGCGTCACCGCGGCCGAGAGCGGGACCTACAACGACTTCACCAACATCAACCTCGGGGGCCTCGACGCGGAGGGCTCCGACGGCTCGAGCGAGCTGTCCTACATCGCCCTCGAGGTCCTCGACGAGCTTCAGCTCCTCCAGCCCCAGGCCAACCTCCAGGTGAGCGCGAGGACGCCGGAGCGCCTCCTCAAGGCCGCCTGCCGCGTCGTGCGCCGCGGCTCGGGCTATCCCTCGCTCTTCAACGCGGACGAGGTCGTCATGGCCCAGGTCGGCATGGGCAAGAGCCTCGTGGACGCGCGCGGCGGCGGCACCTCAGGCTGCGTCGAGACGGGCTGCTTCGGGAAGGAGGCCTACCTCCTCCACGGCTACCTGAATTCCCCCAAGCTGCTAGAGCTCGCCCTGAACGACGGCGTCGACCCCGCGACCGGCAAGGCGATAGGCATAAGGACGGGCAAGCCCGAGAGCTTCGCCTCCTTCGAGGATCTGTACGCGGCATATGAGCGGCAGCTGGGCTACGTAGTCGACGTCAAAGTCCGAGTGTCCAACTTCCTCGACCGCATGTTCGCCGAGTACGCTCCCGCTCCCTTCCTCTCGGCCCTCGTCGCCGACTGCATCTCGAGAGGGAAGGACTACTACGACGGCGGCGCGCGCTACAATACCGACTATATACAATGCTGCGGCCTGGGCACGACGACCGATTCGCTGTCGGCCATCAGGACCCACGTCTACGAGAAGCGCGACGTCCGGTGGAAAGAGCTCTCGGAGGCCCTGGCCTCGGACTGGTCGGGAAGGGAGGAGCTGAGGCTCCTCATGTCCAACAAGACGCCCCGCTTCGGCAACGACGACGACGGCGCCGACTCGATCGCGCGGCGCATAGTCGACAGCTGGCGCCGAGCCATCGACGGCCGTCCCTCCCCGAGAGGGGGGACCTACCATATCGACCTCCTGTCGACCACCTGCCACGTATATTTCGGGCTCATGACGGGAGCGACCCCCGACGGCAGGCGCGCCAGGGCGCCCGAATCCGACGGCGCCTCGCCCGCCCAGGGCGCCGACCGAAGGGGGCCGACCGCGGTGGCGAAATCGCTCGCGAAGATCGACGTCGCGCGGACCGGCGGATCCCTCCTCAACCAGCGCTTCCTGCCCGCGGCCCTGGAGGGCGAAGACGGGATAGACAAGCTCGCGAGCCTAGTTCGTACGTATTTCAGGCTGGGGGGACACCACATCCAGTTCAACGTCGTCGATACCGCGACCCTGCGCGAGGCGCAGAAGAAGCCCGAGGACTACCGAAGCCTCCTCGTGCGGGTGGCCGGCTATTCGGATTATTTCGTCGACCTCGACAGGAACCACCAGGAGGAGATAATCAGCAGGACGGCGCAGGAAGGATTCTGAAGCCGTCGGATGGGCCGCATCGCGCCCTGAGCCTCCGCCGGATGGAAGGCTTCAGGCGTCTCGCATAGGTCGCGCTCTATGCCGTATCCGCGCAGCCCACTGCCTTTTCCACTTCTTTCTCCAACTCCATTTTATCCAGCGCGAAGGAAATATCGAGACCGATTTCTTCGAGCAAGCCTCGCTCTTCTTGAGTGAAGAATCCGGTCTCGGTGGCGTGAATATTCAATATCCCGATGACCCTTTCCCTCAAGCTCAAGGGAATGGCAGCCGAAGAGCGGGAATCGCCCTTATGGGGGGCCTTTCGGCCGAGGCTCGCCTGATCTTCGTACAATATCACCTTACCGGTGCGGATCGCCGTACCGAACGGGCTTTTTTCCAGCGACATTTCCTTGAAGACATCGCTTACGTGCGACAGGTACTCATTGTCCCTTCCCCGCGAGGCCACGAGCCTGATCCCGTTGCATGTCTCGTCCAGTAAGCCGATCCACGCCATTTGGAATTTCCCGATGGCCACGATGCTCTCGCATATCATATCGAACAGCTCGGCCTGGCGCTTTACGTAGACGATCGCCCTGTTGATTTTGCTGAGCGTAGCGTAGAGGCGGATATGGTATTCTACGCGCTCCTCCGCGCGCTTGCGTTCGGTGATATCCCTGGAGATACCGAAAGTGCCTATAGCCTTTCCCTCTTTGTCGCGCAAGGGCATCTTCTCCGTCGATACCCACGCGTCGGGACGGTTGCGCCGCGTCTCCTTTTCCTCCTTACCCAAGGGCTCGCCCGTCCTTATGATCGCCTGCTCATCCTCGTAGGCCTGCTGCGCATGCTCTTCCGAGAAAAAATCGAAATCGGTCCTCCCGATCATCTGCGAGGCTTCGTCCAAACCGAAAGACCGGGCAAGAGCCTTGCTCGCCCTGATGAAACGACACGCGTCGTCCTTGAAGTAGATGTAATCGTGGCTATTATCCAATAGAGTCTGAAGCAGATATTGCTCTTGAGCCAGCGCCGCATCCTTCTCCCTGGCCCGCTCGAGCGCTTCGAACAGCTCGAACGCCATCTCGATGGCCGATTGCAGGAGGGAGATGCCTGCGTTCTTCAGCACGAATCCGTAGCGAGTGATACCGCGGACCTTCAGCACCATCTCTCGCTCGGAGTGGGAAGTGAGAAAGACAATCGGCAGATTCCGTGCGGCCAGAATCCGTCGCGCCGCTTCGGTCCCGTCGATTCCCGCGCCGAGGTTGATATCCATAAGAATGAGACTTATCGTCGGATTCTCGGCCGCCAATAGTATCGCCTTTTCGCCGGAATCGGCGATCACTGCCTCGTAGCCGAGTCGATTGAGAGTATTGAGCTCGGCAAGCGCGATTATTACTTCATCTTCCACTAGGAGAATCGTTTTTATGCTCATCATGTTCGACACCTTCGTATGATCAAGGCAAGCATGGCTTGCCTGGTACGGCAATTCTCCTCGCCTTTCAAAGAGATGCAATATTCGTTATTAATAATATAGTACGTGGTTGGTCGGGGAAAAAGTCGGTTTTGAGGATTCAATAATCAAAACATGGTAAATGTATATATTATTACACCGTATGAATGAAGGAACTCTGACCCGAGAGGATTGCCGAAGTATCGACGGTGCCGGAATATCCATACTCGGGGGAACTCCGGGATTCCCGGCTATGGCGGGCCTGCTTGACATCCGAGGCGTCATCCGGGTATAAAAATTCCCGTCCTATGCGGCGATGGTGGAATTGGTAGACACGCCAGCTTGAGGTGCTGGTGCCGAGAGGTATGGAGGTTCAAGTCCTCTTCGCCGCAACATT
>CAZBGA010000098.1:0-8914 GCA_964491385.1 uncultured Treponemataceae bacterium
CAGCGCCACCGCCAGCAGAATTACCATCGCTCTCTTCATCCAAATACCTCCATGATATGACTTTTACGGCCTTTTAACGACCGCCCCAATACCCCAGCTCAGGGTCGCGATCACGAATTGACCGCCTTTTGCACGATTGAGATCGATTTGCTTCGATTACTTTCGCACACTACCACAGGTTTTTTCAGCTGTCAAATGGAAAAACCTTGAGTATTGGCCCCTCATTCCCTACAATCCCTACAATATGTTTGCCGTCGAAAGGATCAATATCCTGAAAAGCTACCTGCGCGAGCGTGGGAAGCTGGATGTCCATTCGATGAGCGAACTGCTGAGTGTATCCGAAGTCACCGTGCGCCGGGACCTAGAAAAGCTCGAGGCCGAGGGTTTCCTGACGAGGCTGCACGGAGGCGCGATCATCAAGGGAGCCGGGGAATCGGTGCAGAGCCCCGGCCAGGATCCGCAGGACGCCCAGGAAGAGGCGGATCGCGAGGAGATAGCGCGGGTCGCCTACCTCATGGTCCAGAACGGCGACGTCCTAATGCTCACGAACGGCCCCATAGCCCTCCGCCTGGCGCGAAAGCTCGCGGGCAGGGCGGGAGTGACCGTCCTGACGAACGACATCCAGGTCTCCCTCGAGATCGCCGGCCAGGCTGGCAACCGCGCCGTCCTCCTAGGCGGGAGCCCCGATCCCGAGAGCCGTGCCCTCTTCGGCAGCCTCGCCCAGGCCAACGTCCAGACATTTTTCGTCAATAAGATATTCGTCGAGGCCGACGGCATCAGCGAGCAGCTCCAGCTCACCGTTTCCAGCCAGGAGAAGGCCGCCCTCATCAAGGAGGCCCTCGCCTGCGCGGAGGACAAGATAATCCTCTGCGAAGCGGCCCGTTTTTCCCGCAATGCGTTCTACCGGCTCGGCCCGATCTCCCTCGCGCGGAAGATCGTCACTAACACGAGCCTGCCCGCGGCCTACAAGGCCAGGATCTTCGAGATGGACATCCAGCTCTTCACCTCGGTCAACGCCTTCGAGGGAGGGAACTAAGATGGGACCGCCCCTGATCGAGCTTCGTTCCGTGGGCAAGTTCTTCAGCGACGATTTCTCCCTGCGCGATATCTCGATGGAACTCCTGCCCGGCGAGGTCCACGTCCTCATAGGTCAGAACGGCTCCGGCAAGACGGCTCTCATGAACGCGGTCTGCGGCATTTTCCGCCGCGACACGGGGGACATCCTCCTCGACGGCCGCGTGATCGACTTCGGTTCGGTCAACGAATCGAGGGGAGCGGGAATCGTCATGCAGTACCAGAACCCCCAGCTTTTCGACAACCTGAGCGTCGCGGAGAACGTCTTCTTCCGCCGCATACCGCGTCGCACGAGGCCCATAGGGCGCGCCCTCGACCGCTACAAGCTCCATGAAGACTGCGAGAAGCTCTTCGCCCGCTTCGGGATAGGCATATCCCCGGAGACCCTCGTATCCCGGCTCGGGTACACGCAAAGGCTCGTAGTCACGGCGGCGCAGACCTGCATCGCCGACGCCAAGGTCATCGTCTTCGACGAGCCGACCGCAGGCATGACCGATCCCGAACGCGAGATACTCTTCAAGATCGTGCGGGAGATCCGCGATCGCGGAGTCGGCGTCTTCTACATCTCGCACAAGCTCGAGGAGATACGCGAGATAGGCGACCGCGTGACGGTCCTCCACGGCGGCAGGGTTTCCGCGAGCCTTCCCGACGGCTCCGCGGGCCGCGAGCAACTCATCCGCATGATGACCGGAGGCACCTGCGCCGAGCGCTACCCCAAGCTCCGCGTGGAATACGGTCCCCCGATACTGTCGGTGGAGCACCTCCGCAGCGGCCGCGTCCTCGAGGACGTGAGCTTCTCCCTACGCAAGGGCGAGATCCTCGGGATCACCGGCCTCATGGGCTCGGGGCGGACGCGGCTCGCCAACTGCCTCTTCGGGCAAACGAAGCCCTCGGGCGGCAGGGTCGTCGTGGAGGGCAGGCGCGCCGACTTCGGCCATCCTTCCGAGGCGCTGCGGCGTGGTGTCGCCCTTATCCCCGAGGACCGCGATCAGAACGCCGCCTTTCACAATCAGGACATCCTGCAGAACATCTCCGTCGCCGCCCTGGAGCGCTTCCGCGGCCCTTACGGCCTCGACAAGCGCTACATGGAAGAGCTTACCGACGAGTACATCGCCAGCCTCGGGATATTGCCCGGCCATCCTAGCGACATCATGCGCAGCTACTCGGGCGGCAACCAGCAGAAGGTCGTCGTCGCCAGGTGGTTCATGAGCCTGTGCAAGATATTCATCATGGACGAGCCCACGCGCGGCATCGACGCGGCCGCCCGCATAGACATCTATAACGCCATGAACGACCTCGTCACGAAGGGCGCCTCGATTATCCTCATCTCCTCCGACCTCGAGGAGATACTCGGCATGTGCGACCGCATACTCGTGCTTGCAGGCGGCAGGATCGCCTGCGACCTCCCCCGGGCGGAAGCGACGAGCGAGAAGATCCTGGACTATGCGTCCAATTGAGCGCGGATCGGCCTTCGGGCCCGCATTCTCGGCGAGCGTGCCCGTACTCCTCGGCTACACGACCATAGGGATAGCCTTCGGTCTCCTCCTGGTCAAATCGGGGCAGCCCTGGTGGCTTGCGCCGTTAATGAGCGTCGTGGTCTTCGCGGGAGCCGCCCAGTTCATGGCCGTCGGACTCCTCGCGTCCGGCACGGGGATCGCGCAGGTCGCCATCCTCACCCTCGTCATCAACGCGCGGCACATGGTCTACGGCCTCTCCCTCCTCGATCGCTTCGGCTCGTGCCGGCGCTTCAAGGCCTACCTCGTCTTCGCCCTCACGGACGAGACCTACGGGATACTTACTACGGTCGAGCCACCGGCAGGCGTCGATCCCGAGTCGTATTACGCCGCCGTATCCGCCCTTGACCAGTCCTATTGGGTGATCGGGAGCACGCTGGGCGCCCTCGTCGGCGGCCTCCTCCCCTTCGACGCCAAGGGTATCGAGTTCGCGCTCACCGCCCTATTCATCGTCCTCCTGGTCGAGCAGACGCGTTCGGTAAGGAAGACAGCGCCCTACGTCGTCGCGACGATCGCGTCCGGAGCCGCCCTCCTCTTCGCCGGGCCCGCCGACTTCCTCATCGCCGCGATCCTCGCCTCGATAGTCGGCATACTGCCTTTCAGGAAGGCGCTGTCGTGAGCCTCTACGTAGTCGGGACGATGATCGCCATGGCCGCCGTCACCCTCCTCTGCCGGGCGGCTCCCTTCCTATTCTTCCTGAAGCGCCGGCCCCCGCCGATCGTCGAGTTCCTCCAGGCCTACATCCCGCCCATGATCATGACCGTCCTCGTGCTCGGCTCGTACAAGGCCGTGAGCCTCGCCAAGGCGCCCTACGGCATTCCGGAGATCGCGGCGGGACTGACCGTGGCGGGCCTCCACCTTTGGAAACGCAATACCCTCGTCAGCATCCTGGGAGGCACCGCGCTGTATATGATCCTGATCCGCGTCATGTGAGGGGAGACAAGGCGAGCGAGCCCGATACCGGCGGCAAAAAAGGCCGGCGCAGTCCAGGAGGAGGCCGCGCCGGCCCAGGAACGTTCGCTCGCCTATTTCGCCTGGCCGTAGTAGGCCGCCGGGCCGTGCTTCCGCTCGTAGTGCTTGCGCATGACATGCTCGGGCAGTGGAGCCGCTCCCGGGCTCACTTGGTAGGTCAGGATCGCCATCCGGGCGACTTCCTCGAGGGCGGCCGCGTAGCGCACGGCTTCCATCGCGCTCCTGCCCCAGGTGAAAGGCCCGTGGCCGGCCACGATCACCATCGGGACTTCGAGGGGCCTCTTGCCCTTGAATGTCTTGACGATGAGCTCGCCCGTGCCGAACTCGTAGTCCTTGTCGAGGGCTTCCGCCGAGATCATCGCGGTGCAGGGTATCTCGCCCGCGGTCTGGTCGGCGTGCGTCGTGCCGAGGCAGGGAATGCTCCTGCGCGCCTGGGCCCAGGCTACGGCGTGGGTCGAATGGCTATGGCAGACTCCGCGGATGCCTTCGAAGGAGCGGTAGAGGACGAGGTGGGTCTTCGTATCGGAAGACGGCCGCAGCCCGCCCTCGACCGACTTCCCCTCGAGGTCGATGATGACTATGCTCTTCGGGCTCAGCTCCGAGTACTCGAGGCCGGAGGGCTTTATCGCGAAGACGCCTCCCGCGGGATCGTAGGCCGAGGCGTTGCCCCAAGTCAGGATCGCAAGCCCGAGTCTGGCTATCTCGAGGTTCGCCGCGCAAGCCTCCTCGCGGAGAGCGTCGTACTTGCTCATATTCCGAGCCTATAGCCGACCTCGTTCCAGCGAATCTCCTTGCGAAGCTCCTCGGGATCCGTCCCGGCGCCGATGAAGAGGAACTCGATGCCGGCCATCTCGGCCCAATCGCGCATCCATTCGGACTTGACGACGCGGGAATAGCCGGTATGGTGGGCTCCGCCGGCGATGATCCAGCACTCGGCCGCGCGGGCCAGGTCGGGCCTGGGCCTGAGGAGGACGCGGGCGACCGGCAGCTTGGGCATCGCCCTAGCCTCGATCGCGTCCACTTCGTTCACTATCATCCGCATGCGGCCGCCCATGTCGACCAAAGTCGCGTTGATCGCCGGTCCCGGGTCGCCCGCGAAGACGAGGCGCGCCGGGTCGGCCTTGCCGCCGATGCCCAGGGGGTGCACCTCCAGCCTCGGCCGACCCTTCGCGATGGAGGGGCAGACCTCGAGCATATGGGCGCCGAGGACGGCCGGCGCGGCCGGGTCGAGATTGTAGGTGTAGTCCTCGAGGAAGGAGGCACCGCCCAGCCCGGCGGCCATCACCTTCATCGCGCGCACGAGGGCCGAGGTCTTCCAATCGCCCTCTGCGCCGAAGCCGTAGCCTGCCGCCATGAGGCGCTGGGAGGCGAGGCCGGGAAGCTGGGGAAGGCCGTTGAGGTCCTCGAAGGTGTCCGTGTAGGCGCCGAATCCCCCGCCTTCGAGGAAGCTCTTCATGCCGATCTCGATACGGGCCTGCTCGCGCACGCGCTCCGCCCCGGCGCCCGACCTGGCGTCCGCGGCGATCTCGTATTCCTCGGCGTAGGCCTTCACGAGCTTGTCAACATCGGCGACGGCGACGGCGTCGACCGCTTTGACCAGGTCGCCCACCCCGTAGCCGTTGATCGACCAGCCGAGCTTTATCTGGGCCTCGACTTTGTCTCCCTCGGTGACGGCGACCTCGCGCATGTTGTCGCCGAAGCGCGCGACTTTGAGGGACCTCCCGTCCGCGAAGGCGGCGGCAGCGCGCATCCAGCCGGAGAGCCTGTCGCGAACGGCGGCTTCCTCCCAGTGCCCGACGACCACCTTGCGCGGGAGGCGCAGCCTCGCGCCTATGAAGCCGTGCTCCCGGTCGCCATGGGCGGACTGGTTGAGATTCATGAAATCCATGTCGATCGAATCCCAGGGGATGTCGCGGTTGAACTGGGTGTGGAGGTGACAGAGCGGCTTTCGCAGCTCGACGAGACCCGCGATCCACATCTTCGAAGGGCTGAATGTATGCATCCACGTGACGATGCCCGCGCAGGCGGGATCGGCGTTGGCCGCTCGGACCAAGGCGAGGATGGCGTCCGGGCCTTTTACCACGCTCTTCCATACCAGAGCGCAGGGCAGGGCGGGCTCCAGGGCCCGGACCATCGCCTTCGAATGCTCGTCCACCTTCCCGAGGACTTCCGGCCCGTAAAGATCCTGGCTGCCGGTCACGAACCAGAATTCGTATTTCTTGAGGTCGATCATCTGCGCATCTCCTTCTCGACGAAGTTCCCAAGGGCCTGATATTTCCTGTAAATCCTGTCGTAGGCGGCCCGACGGGCCGGGTCGGGCGTGTATACTCGCTCCACCGGGGCGCGCATCGCGGCCTGGGCCGATAGGACGTCCGGGTAGAGCCCGGCGGCCGTGGCCGCGAACATGGCGCCGCCCAGGGCGCAGGATTGGTCGCTCGCCGACACCGATATGTCCATGCCTAGGACGTCCGAGGAGATCTGCATGACCAGGGGACTCTTACGGGCGACGCCGCCGACCGCCGCGACGCGATCTACATTCACGCCTTCCGAGCGCAGGCGCTCGACTATGGCGCGCGAGCCGAAGGCCGCCGACTCGACCAGGGCCCTGTATACGGCCGGCGCGTCGGTGCCGAGGCTTATGCCGGCGATCGCTCCAGTCAATGCCTGGTCGGCATCGGGCGTACGCCTGCCGTTGAGCCAGTCGAGGGCCACGAGGCCCGAATCGGCCGGATCGATCTTCGCGGCCTCGGCCTCGAGGGCGGGGAGAAGCTTGTCCTCCAGCTCCGAGGCGGCGGCCGCGATCGAGGTCGAGCTGCCGATGAGGCCTATTCCGGCGCGGGCCGGCCAGGCGAGCATCCTGCGGAACCAGGCGAAGACGTCGCCGAAGGCCGACTGCCCGGCCTCGTAGCCGATCATCCCCTTCACCACCGAGCCGTCCACCTGGCCGCAGATGCCTCGCACCAGTCTCTCCGCGCCGGCGGGCCGAGGTCCTATCATGATGTCGCAGGTGCTCGTTCCCATGATCTTGAGGAGGGTGCCGGGCGCGATGTCCCCTCCCACGGCGCCGATATGGGCGTCGAAGGCGCCGACCGATACGACGACATCGGTAGATAGGCCGAGCCTCTGCGCCCACTCGGGACAGAGTTTCCCGAATACGGTATCCGCGGTGTAGGTCTCTGTGCCGAGGGAGGACGCGAGCATGGAGAGCTTCGGACTCAGCCTGTCGAGGAAGGCGGCGGGCGGATAGCCGCCCCAGGAAGCGTGCCACATGGCCTTGTGGCCGGCGGCGCAGCGGCTGCGTCTGTACCGGGCCGGCTCCTTGGTGCCCGTCAAGAGGGCGGGCATCCAATCGCAGTGCTCGACGATCGTGCGCGCCTCCGAGATCGCCCTAGTCTTATTCTCGGCGAGCCTCAGGACCTTCGCCCAGAACCACTCCGAGGAGTAGATGCCCCCCTCGTATTTGGTGAAGTCCTCTCCGCCCCAGCCCCGCGCGAGCTCGTTGATGCGTTCGGCCTGGGCCACGGCGGTGTGGTCCTTCCAGAGGACGAACATCGCGTCGGGCTCCGCGGCGAACTCCGGCCGCAGCGCGAGGGGCGTACCTGTCTCGTCGGCGAGGCATGGCGTCGAGCCCGTCGTGTCGATCGCGATGCCGCGTATCCTCGCAGCGATCGCGGGGCCGGCTTCCGCGAGAGCGCGCTTGGCGGCGTCCTCGATCCCCTCCACGTAGTCGAGGGGGTGCTGCCGGAAGCGGTTGGAACGGGGCTCGCAGAACTCGCCTTTCGCCCATCGCGCGTAAGCGCTTACCCCGGCGCCGGCGCTCGAGCCGTCGGCCGCGTCGGCCACCAGAGCCCTCACCGAGTCCGTCCCGAAATCGAAGCCCAGGACGTAGTCCCGGCCCTTGGTCGCGCTCATTGCCCCTCCTGTCTGCCCGGCCCGAAGACCGCGCCCATTATCGCTTCCTGCGTGAGCCCCGCCCTCGGCAGGATGGCCTTGACGCTTCCCTCGCTCATGACGAGGACTCGATCGGCCAACGCGAGGATTTCCGGCAGCTCCGAGGAGATCAGGATGATGGAAACGCCGGAATCGGCGAGTTCGGCGACGATGCGGTGCACCTCGCTCTTCGCGTGAACGTCTATGCCGCGCGTCGGCTCGTCGAGGATGAGGATGCGGGGCTTGGCCGCGAGCCACTTGGCGATCACGACTTTCTGCTGGTTCCCGCCGGAGAGGTTTCGGACGACCTGCTCCGGGCTCGAGACTTTGACGCTCAGGGAGGCGATCGAATCCCGGGCGATCGCCGTCTCCTTCTTGCGGTCGAGGATTACGAAGAAGCTTCGTACGAGGCGATGCACCGCGAGCGTGACGTTCTCCCGCATGGTCATCCCGAGGACGAGGGCCTGCACCTTGCGGTCTTCCGGGAGGTAGGCGATCCCCTTGGCCACCGCGCTCTTGGGGCTCGTGACGTTTATCTCCTCGCCGTCGAGGATCATCCTGCCGGCCGTCTTGCGCACGGCGCCGATGAGGAGCCGGGCCGTCTCGGTCCTGCCCGCGCCGATGAGTCCCGCGAAGCCGAGTATCTCGCCGCGGCGCAGGTCGAAGGAGACGTCGCGGATGAAGGGGGGGCCCGATAGGCCTTCGACGCTGAGCACTGCATCCTGGGACGGACTGAGCTTGCGGGCGGAGAAGAAGTCCCTGAGCTCCCTGCCCACCATGAGGCCGATGAGCTGGTCCATCGTGGTCGTCCTCGGGTCGAGCTCCCCGGCGTTCTCGCCGTCGCGCAGGACGACGATCCTATCCGTCACGCGGAATACCTCGTCGAGCTTGTGCGAGATGAAGACCACGGCGATGCCCTTGGCCTTCAGCTCCGCTATTACCTGGAAGAGCTTCTCGGTCTCCCGAGTCGTCAAGGACGAGGTAGGCTCGTCCATTATCAGCAGTCGGACCTCCGAGAGCAGGGCCTTGGCTATCTCTATCATCTGTTGGATCGCCGTCGAGAATCGCCCGACGGGCACCTCGAGGTCCAGGCTCATATCGAGGCGCTCGAAGAGGGCTCGGGCCCGCTTGCGCATGGCGGCGAAGTCCAGGAGCCCCGCCTTGGTCTTCATCTCGCGCCCGAGGAAAAGGTTCTCGAGGGCGCTCAGGTTGGCGCAATTGTTCAGCTCCTGGAAAATGATAGAGATGCCCCGTTCCTGGGCCTCGCGTATCGTCTCGAATTGCAGGGGGGCGCCGTCCCACCGGATCTCTCCTCCGTCGGGGCGGTAAACGCCGGTGAGGACCTTCATGAGCGTCGACTTGCCCGCGCCGTTCTCGCCCAGAAGAGCGACGACCTCGCCCCCGTGAGCCGCGAAGTCGACTCC
>CAZBGA010000098.1:9014-10795 GCA_964491385.1 uncultured Treponemataceae bacterium
CGTTCTCGCCCAGAAGAGCGACGACCTCGCCCCCGTGAGCCGCGAAGTCGACTCCCCTCAGCGCCTGAACGCCGGGAAAGGTCTTGGAGATGCCTCGCATCTCCAGCAGGGCAGGCGTCGGCTCGGCCATGGCGCTAAGCCTGCCTCGAGGTCTTGACCCGGTCGAGCACCGCCGCGAGGACGATGATGACGCCGATTATCGCCGTCTGGTAGTAAGGAGACACCATCATGAGGACGAGCCCGTTCCGGATGACTCCCATGATCGCCGCGCCAATGAGGACGCCGAGGACGGATCCGGCCCCGCCCATGAGGGAAGTCCCCCCGATGACGGCCGCGGCTATGGCGTCCAGCTCCCATCCGGTTCCCGTATCCGCCTGTGCCGAGTTGAAGCGGGCCACGAGGATGACACCTACGAGGGCGGCGCAGAGCGAGGAGATCATGTAGAGACGGAACGTAATCGCCTTGACGTTGATGCCCGAGAGAAAGGTGGCCTGCTCGTTGCCTCCTATCGCGTAGGTCCTGCGTCCGAAGGCGGTCTTGGTGAGGACGAACCAGGCAATCACCGCCGCGAGCAGCATGATCCATAGAGGGATGGGGAGGGCGAGGAAGTCGCTCTGGCCGATCGGAAGGAAGGACTTCGGGATCTGCGTGATGGGCCAGCCTTCGGTGAGGATGAGGATCAAGCCCCGCGCGAAGCTCAGCATGGCCAGCGTCACGATGAAAGGGGCGATGCGGACGTAGGCGATCAGCGCCCCGTTGATGGCCCCCACCGCCAGCCCCACGATGAGGCCGAACAGTATGGCGAGCACGGGATCGAAGCCGAACTTCATAGCCCCCGCTGCCGCGACGCCGGCCAGACCCATCACCGACCCCACCGAGAGGTCGATGCCGCCCGTAAGGATGACGAAGAGCTCGCCGATAGCCACGATCGCGACGAAGGATATCTGGCGGGAGATGAGGTAGAGGTTCTCGCCCGTCATGAAGTTCGGCGCGAAGACGGTGATGACCGCCATGATCAGGACGAGGGCGAGGAGGATGGCGGACTCTCGGCCGCGGGCGAGGGAGCGAGCGAGACGTAGGGGCAGCTTGCTGGTTTCCATTGCGCGTTCCTTGCGGAAGATCGGCGCCGCGGCATTTGTGGATGCCGCGGCGCCGGGATGATCATACGATACCCGGAGGCCGGAGGGAAGCGAGCGCCTCCCGCCGGCGGCTTACTTCGCGAATTCCTTCTTCATGTCGTCCATGTACGAATCTACATTGCTTTTGTCGACGATCAGGACGCCCGTGTCGATCACCTTGTCGATCGGCTTCTTGGCGATGGCGTCCTGGAGCTTCTCGACAGACAGCCAGCCCATGTTGTAGGTCTTCTGCACGAGACAGAAGGATACCGTCCCGTCCCTAATCCCCTCGAGAGTGTCCTTGAGATCGTCGAAACCGGCGAGAATGATCTTCCCGGCCTTTTTCTGCTGCTTGAGGACCTGGGCGGCGCCCGGGGCCACCTCGGCGGACACGCCGAAGATCGCCTTGAGCTTCGGATAGGTCTGGAGTACGGCTTCGGTCTGGTTGACGGTCTTGGCGAAGTCGCCGCCCTCGTCCACGACGTCGAGGATCTTCACCTTGGGCGCGGCTTGGGCCATGGCGTCCTTGAAGCCCTTTGTGCGCAGATTGAGGTTGGTGGCGCCCAGGCCGCCCTGCATGATGATGAGATCGCCCTCGCCCTTCATGAGGTCGGCCATCTTCTTCGCCGCGGTGGCGCCCGCGGTCTGGTTGTCGGTGCCGAT
>CAZBGA010000099.1:0-10291 GCA_964491385.1 uncultured Treponemataceae bacterium
CGGATCGAGGAGGCCTTCGAGCTCACGCTGCGCGAGAATCCCCTGCCGGGCTCGGTCGGACGGATCTGCCACTTCCACTGCCGGATGCGCTGCAGGCGAGACCAGCTCGACGAGCCGGTCTCGCAGGGGGAAATCCACCGCTACCTCGCCGATACCATGTACAAGATGGGTCGCGAGCGGGCGGTCTACAACAGGCTGATTAAGGAGAAGCTGCCTTCGACGGGCAAGAAGGTGTCGATCGTCGGCGCGGGTCCGGCGGGCCTCACGGCGGCCTTCTACCTGGCCCGCCTGGGCCACGAGGTATCGATCTACGACGAGCGCGGAGAGGCGGGCGGCATCCCGCGATGGGGCATCCCGGCATATAGGCTGCCCAAGGACGTGCTGCAGAAGGAGATCGGCCTCATCCGCAAGCTGGGCGTACGCTTCGTCTTCAACACGCGGATCGGCCGCGACATGTCCTGGGAGCGTCTCGGCGAGATGAGCGACGCGGTCCTCGTCTGCGTGGGAGCGCTCAAGGATATGCGCCTCGGCATCCCCGGCGAGGACCTGCCGGGCGTCGTGCCGGGCTACCTCCTCCTCGAGGAGATCAACGCTGGCAGGAAGCCTTCGGTGGGCGCCGAGGTCGTCGTCGTAGGAGGCGGAAACTCCGCGATCGACGTGGCGCGCTCAGCCCTTCGGGCGGGAGCCCACGTGACGGTAGTCTATCGCCGCGCGCGCGGCGACATGCCCGCCAATGCCGAGGAGCTACAGGGAGCTCTCGAAGAGGGCATCGCCCTCGTCTGCATGGCCCAGCCCCTGGAGGCGGTCGCGGGCGTTCCCTCCGGAGCCGGCGACGCCAACGAAGCCGGCGTCGGCGCCGTGCGCGCCCTCAAAGTGATGCGCATGAAGGCCGGAAGCGTCGACTCGAGCGGGAGGCCCTCGCCCGTCGCCACGGGCGAGAGCTACGAGATACCCTGCGATACCCTCGTCATCGCGGTGGGCGAGCGGGTCGATCCGGCGGGCCTCGAGGCCGTCGGCGCCGCCATCGGCAAGGACGGTCGCGTCGGCGTGGATCCCTTCCGGCTAAGGACCGCCAACGCCAAATTCTTCGCGGCCGGGGACGCGGTTACCGGGCCCGCCACCGCCGCGGAAGCGATGGGCCAAGCCAAGACCGCGGCGGCGGCGATCGACGCCGCCCTCGTCGAGGATCGCGACGGCGCAGGCTCCTCCGCCGCGCGCTTCGAGAGCCTCTTCCGGAAATTCGAGTACGGGATGGAGGTGCCCCTCGTTCCCGCGAAGGCCAAGATGAACCGCGCCCGCCAGATCCCCCCGGAGGAGAGGCGCGGGAATTTCATCGAGATATCGCAGGGCTTCACCGGGGAGCAGGCGCGGGTCGAGGCCGAGCGATGCCTGCGCTGCGACGTGAGGGAGCATGCCCGCAAGCCTATAGGCATCGAGGCGCGCAGCGCTTCGGCGAGCAAAGAAAGGAGCCTCTCATGAGCGGGAAGATGGTCGCCATAACGGTAGACGGGGCTTCGGCCCTCGTGGAATCGGGCTCGAGCCTGCTTCATGCCTGCGCCGCGGCGGGCGCCAAGGTGCCCACGCTCTGCCATCTCGAGGATGTCTCGTCGAACGCGTCCTGCGGACTCTGCGTCGTCGAGGTCGACGGGGCCAAATCCCTCGTGCGCTCCTGCGTCGGGACGGTCACCGAGGGCATGAAGGTCTCCACGGCGACGCCGCGCGTCATGCGCGCCCGCCGCAACGCGGTGGAGCTCCTCCTCGCCAACCATCCCGCCGATTGCCTGACCTGCGCGCGTTCCGGATCCTGCGAGCTGCAGGACGCCGCCCGGACCCTCGGCATCCGGACGATCCGCTTCCCGAGGACGCGGGCCGCCCCGGCGCTCGACACATCGACCGACGGCCTCGTTCGAGACAACGACAAGTGCATCCTCTGCGGCCGCTGCGTGGCGGTCTGCTCGGAGCTGCAGGGCGTCTCGGCGATCGGCTTCGCCGGAAGGGGCATCCGCACCCGCGTCTCGGCCTTCATGGACCGAGGGCTTTCCTCGAGTCCCTGCGTGCAATGCGGCCAGTGCTCGGTAGTCTGCCCCACCGGCGCCATCACCGAGCGCGACGACAGCGAGGAGGTCTGGCGAGCCCTGGCGGAGCCGGAAGGGACTGTCGTCGTGCAGACCGCGCCTGCGATCAGGGCCTCGCTCGGCGAGGCGCTCGGCATGGCCCCCGGGAGCCTCGTAACCGGAAAGATGACGGCCGCCCTGCGTCGCCTGGGCTTCGACAAGGTTTTCGACACTCAATTCACCGCGGACCTCACCATAATGGAGGAGGGGAGCGAACTCATCCAAAGGCTGACGAAGGGCGGCGCGCTGCCTATGATCACGAGCTGCTCGCCCGGGTGGATCAACTTCATCGAGTACTTCTATCCCAAGCTCCTGCCCCACCTCTCGACCTGCAAGTCGCCCCAGCAGATGTTCGGCGCCATCGCGAAGAGCTATTACGCCGAGAAAGCCGGGCTCGATCCATCGAGGATGCGCCTGGCCTCCATCATGCCCTGCACCGCCAAGAAGCATGAAGCGAAGCGCCCGGAGATGAGAGGCGCCTGGGAATACTGGCGCGGCAAGGGCGCCCAGGGACCCGCCTATTACGACGTCGACTGGGCGCTGACCACGCGGGAACTGGCGCGGATGATCACGAGGGCCGGCATCGATATCGACCGCCTGCCCGAAGAGGAATTCGACGATCCCCTAGGGAGGTCCACGGGAGCGGCGACGATATTCGGCACGACCGGCGGCGTCATGGAGGCCGCCCTCAGGACCGTCTACGAGATCGTGACCGGCTCGACTCTACCCTCTCTCGACTTCGAGGCCGTGCGCGGGCTCGAGGGCATAAAGAAGGCCGAGATCGACCTCGCCGGCACGAAGGTCCGGGTGGCGGTAGCCCACACGCTCAAGAATGCGCGAGTCCTCCTCGACGAGATAGCCGCGGGGACCAGTCCCTACCACTTCATCGAGGTTATGACATGCCCCGGAGGATGCATCGGCGGAGGCGGCCAGCCCGTGCGCGTGGACAAGGCGAAGCGGCAATCCCGTAACCTGGCGATGTACGAGGAAGACAGAAGGCTCGGCCTGAGAAAGTCGCACGAGAACCCGGCCGTGAAGTCGCTCTACGCCGAATTCCTCGGAGAGCCCTTGGGTCATCTCTCGCACGAGCTTCTGCATACCGGCTACGCGAGGCGGCAAGGATGAGCGGACCCGGCCGATAGACAGGGCCGGGGACTTTCAGCTATACACGGATAATGCGCTTCGACGCCGTGGCCTTCGACCTCGACGGGACTCTGTACCCTTCTTATCGCCTCTACGTCCGCGCCTTCCCCCGCATGCTGGGAAAGGCGCGAATTCTCGAGGCCTTCAACGAGACGCGCTCTCGGCTGCGCGCCCTGGGCTCGGAAGGCGCCCTGCGAGGGGAGCTCGGCTCCTCCGGCGCCGCGGCCGGCGGCGCCTTCCGGGCCCTGGAGGCCGAGCTGATGGCGGAGCGGCTGCGCATCGGCGTGCCCGAGGCCGCCGCGATGATCGATCGCGACTTCTATCGCGGGGTGGAGGAGCTCTTCTCGAGGATCAGGCCCTTCCGAGGGCTTAAATCGACCCTGGACGCGATCGCGGGCTCCGGTCGGAGGATCGCCCTGCTCTCCGACCTGCCGCCGGCGCGCAAGCTCGAGCTCCTCGGGCTCTCCGGCCGCTTCGAGTTCGCGCTATGCTCGGAGGATATCGGACTCCTCAAGCCGGCGAAGGAACCCTTCGCGGAGCTCGCCTCCCGGCTCGGCCTCGAGCCTGAACGCATCCTGTACGTCGGCAACTCCCCCTCGATCGACGTCGCGGGCGCAAAAGCCGCGGGCATGTCGGCGGCCATCGTCTCCTTCCGCCGCGTAGCCGGGGCCGACCTGTCCTTCTTCGATTGGCGCAGGCTGGCCGAGTTCGCGGTGAGCTGATCCCGCCCCGCTTCGCGAGAGCCCCTAATCCCTCCAGGCTTCGACGACAGGACTCACGGACCGCAGCCTCTCCAGGGCCTCCTCGGACGCCGAGCAGGTTATGCGGACGTGGGCCTTCACCACCGTTTCCGCGGCGCTCGCCGCGGTGTCCGCGGGCAGGTGGAAATAAACGTTGCAGGATCCCGGCTCCTCGTCGATGGCGTCGCGCAGGGGATAGAGATCCTCCTCGTGGGAAGGGGCGAGGCCGAGGCGCAGGTGCACGGCGTTCCAGGATTTTTCCCTGAGCGAGGCCGGCTCGACGAACTCCTCCACTTTCAGGCTCGGATTGCCGCGCGACAGGTCGATCTTGCCCTTCAGGCAGAGCACCGAGTCCACGACGAACTTCTCTCGCCAGCGCTCCAGGGCGTCCGCGAACACCACGATCTCTATGCTGCCCGCCGGATCCTCCAGGGCGCCGAAGGCCATCTTCTTGCCCGTCTTCGTCATGATCTCGCGGAACTCCTTGAGCATGGCGACGACCGTATAGGTCTTTTCGGGGCTAGCCCTCTCGGGATGCGCGAGGTCGGCGTCGGCGCAGCGCTCCCAGGTCCTGCGCCACTCGTCCATCGGATGGCCCGAGAAATAGAAGCCGAGGAGCTCCTTCTCGATGCGGAGGATGTCGGCGCGCGGGTATTCCTCGGCCTTGCCGACCGCGAAAGGCGGATACTCCTCCTCGCCGGAGCCGTCGAAGAGGCTAGCCTGGCCGTACTTGCCCGCGGCCTCCTTGGCTTGGGCGTAGTCCATCGCGCGCTCGACGTCGAGCACGAGCTCGCGCCTCGTGTTGCCCAAGGAATCGAAGCAGCCCGCGTTCGCGAGGCACTCGAGAGTCTTCCTATTCATCGCCTGCGTGCCCAGGCGCTCGATGAACTCGATGAAGGAGGCGAAGGGCCCTCCCTTCTCGCGCTCCGCGACTATCGCTCGCGCGAGCGCGTCGCCGACGCCCTTGATCCCGAGGAGGCCGTATACGATCTTCCCGTCGGCGACGGCGAAATGTGGCTCGGAGCGGTTGACGTCGGGCGGGAGGACCTCGAGGCCCATCGACCTCGCCTCGCCGATGTATTCGGTGAGCTTGTCGGTATTGGCGATCTCGTTCGTGAGGTTGGCGGCCATGAACTCCGCCGGATAGTTGGCCTTGAGATAGGCCGTCCGGTAGGCGACGACGCTGTAGGCGGCCGCGTGGGACTTGTTGAATCCGTAGCCCGCGAAGGGAATAAGTATCTCGAAGATGCGGTCGGCGTCCGCCGCCTTGAAGCCGTTCTTCACCGCTCCATCGATGAACTTCTCCTTCTCCTTGACCATGACATCGTGCTTCTTCTTTCCCATGGCCCGCCGCAGGAGGTCGGCCTGTCCCAGGCTGTAGCCCCCGATGCGCTGGGCCACCTGCATGACCTGCTCCTGGTAGACGATGACGCCGTAGGTCTCCTTGAGGATGGGCTCCAGGCAGGGATCGGGATAGGTGATCGGCTGGCGGCCCCACTTCGAGTCGATGAACTGGGGGATGTAGGCCATGGGGCCCGGGCGGTAGAGCGCGTTGAGGGCAATCAGGTCCTCCATGCAGTTGGGCTTGGCCTGCTTGAGGATCGCCTGCATCCCGCTCGACTCGAACTGGAAGACCGAGGTGGACTTGCCCTCGCCGAGGAGCTCGTAGGTCGGCGCGTCGTCCTCGGGTATGCTTTCCTCCTCGATCTCGATTCCCCGCTTGCGTACCAGGTCGATCGTGTGCTTGATGAGAGTGAGTGTCTTGAGGCCCAGGAAGTCCATCTTCACGAGGCCGCACTTCTCGAGGTAGTCCATCGTGAACTGCGTGGACACGATGCCGGTCTTCGGGTCCTTGTAGAGGGGCACGAAATCCGACAGGGCGGTCTTGCCGATCACGATGCCCGCCGCGTGGAAGCTCGTGTGCCGGTTCTTGTTCTCCAGCTTCCTCGCCACCTCGAAGAGGTCCTTGTACTTCTCCTGCCCCGCGAGGGCCCGCAGCTTGGGCTCGTCCTGGAAGGCCTTCGCCAGGGTCATCTTGGGATCCTCGGGCACGAGCTTCGCGATGCCGTTGGCGTCCTCGAAGGGGATGTCGAGGGCGCGCGCCACGTCCTTGATGACCGCCTTGGCCTTGAGCGTCCCGAAGGTGAGGATCTGCCCCGTGCGGTCCGCGCCGTACTTGCGGGTCACGTAGTCGATCACTTCCCCTCGGCGCTCGAAGCAGAAGTCGATGTCGAAGTCGGGCATCGATATGCGTTCGGGGTTGAGGAAGCGCTCGAAGAGAAGGTTGTACTTGAGCGGGTCGATATCCGTGATCCGAAGCGCGTAAGCCACGATGCTCCCGGCCCCCGAGCCTCGCCCCGGCCCCACCGGGATGCCGTTTCCCTTCGCCCAGTCGATGAAGTCCCACACGATGAGGAAATAGCCCGTGAACTTCATCTTGATGATGACACCGAGCTCGTACTCGGCGCGCCGCTTGATCTCCTCCGAGACTTCGGGGTAGCGCCTCGCCAGTCCCGCGAAGGCGAGATGGCGCAGATATTCCTCGGGGCCGGCGTATTCGGGCGGTATCTCGTAGTCGGGAAGCATCGGCCCCGGATAGGCGATCTTGAGCTCGCACATCTCCGCGATGCGCAGCGTGCTCTGGAGGGCTTCGGGCAGCTCGGCGAAGAGGGCGGCCATCTCGTCCGGAGTCTTCATGTAGAATTCGGAGGAATGGAACCTCATCCGGTCCGGTTCGTCGCGCTTGCGGTTCGTGCCGATGCACAGGAGTACGTCGTGGGCCTCGGCGTCGGCCTTCTCCAGGTAGTGCATGTCGTTCGTGCACACGAGGGGAAGCCCCGTACGCCTCGCCATGGCGACGAGGCCCCGGTTGGCCGCCTTCTGTTCGGGGATGCCGTGATCCTGCAGCTCCAGGAAGAAGCGTCCCGGCCCGAGAGCCTCGGCGTAGCGCATCGCCACTCGCTCGGCTTCCGCCTCCTTGCCCATGAGGAGGAGGCTCGGGATCTCGCCCGCGATGCAGGCCGAGCTCGCGATGAGTCCCTTTGCGTGGACCGAGAGAAGCTCGAAGTCGATCCGGGGCTTGTAGTAGAAGCCCTCCGTATACGACGCGGAGGAGAGCTTGAGGAGGTTCCGGTAGCCCTCCGCGTCGCTGGCGAGCAGCACGAGGTGCCAGTACTTGTTTCCGTTCTCGGTGCCCGTATGCTCGAAGCGCGATCCTCCCGCCACGTAGAACTCGACGCCCACGATCGGCTTTATCCCCGCGTCCCTGCACGCGTCGTAGAACTTCACCGCTCCGAACATGTTGCCGTGGTCGGTCAGCGCGAGGGCGTGCATCCCCAGAGCCTTGGCCCTGGCGACCATGCCGCCCACGGAGGCGGCTCCGTCGAGGAGGGAGAAATCGGAATGGTTGTGGAGGTGGACGAATTCGGCCATAGATTAGGTCTAGTATACCGCGATAAGGGGGGAGCGCAACTATATCATGGAGGCAGGACTCCCTACCCTCGATCGTCTGCGGCGAAAGAACATTTTCAGGACTGCCCAGGGCGGGGCCTGTCGCACGAATCCGCGGGCCTCGCAAGCGAGGTCCGTGGTTCGTGCGACACCCGCCGCGCTACGCAATCTAGAAAAAGCGTCACAGTGCCCAGGCCGATCCACGCCGCGCTCGCTCGGCATCGGAGAGTCCTGCTACCCCAACTTCGCCCATCGCTGCATCCTATCCCGCTCCCCCTCGCTTCGGCGTCCTCATATTGCCCCGACGAAGCGCAAGCGCTTCGTCGCCGCGAAGACGCTTCGCGTCTTCGCGAGCTGCCCCCACACTTGGTCTGATGTGATGCGCCCCTGTAATGATGGCATCTGGTATCCGACAGGACTATCTCTGGGCCGTGAGCGAAACAACAGATATTTTGAGTCAATAGGCATCGGCGGGCTGGTCGACAGTTCAAGTCTGCGACTTCAGGCTCGAGAACCAGGTCTGGAACCAGAGCGTCGATCGAGGTCCGTACAGCCTGAGGGTCTTTAACGAGATACTGGATGGCTCGAATGCCTTCGGTTAGGCTTGGGATCGGCCCGACTCGGGTGGCGAGATCGCCTCCTATCCCGAGGTCGGCTACAGCTTTTCACCCTGCAACGCATCCTTGGGGATTCCCCCCCCAGTTAAATTAGCTAGCATGGCGAGCGACCCGACTTTTGGGGTCACAGAACCACGGCAATTGGTCAGGGCCCTCGATTTTCCTAAATCATCTGATAGTACCAATCGAAAAATCGGCCTAGTCGCTCACGTATTGTCAGTCTAGCCATAGAAATATGCTCCTGCATATTCCCCCGGAAGACCAGCCATCTTCTCCAACACCCTATGAATCCTGAGAAGCAGAAAGCCGATCGCGCTTTTGACTTGCAGAGCAAGATAGCACATGTTATGTTCAGACGCATGGACCACGCGATCATGGTCGGAAGGATGTTTGGGCATGTATAATCGCTTCGGCCAATCCATACCCGATGACTATTCTCTGTTGAGCCATTTGCTAAAGTCCTAGTTTTCGAAAATCTGAAACAGAATGGGCGCCTTCACTAACGGCATAACCAAGCTGTCGCAGCTGTCAGAGCAGCACAACGCGGCAAAATCGGCCATAATGCGGATTTCCGGGCAGACTACCCCTACCGTGGCAGCCACGTCAGGAACGCGCTATTTCCCCATCTGTGCTGGGAGAATGAAGTACTTCAGGATCTTGAGAACCGCGAGGCACAGTACCCCGCATAGAAGCTGGAATGAGACTTTTTTCATCCCGCGGATAAATTGCTGCGCCGGGACAAGCCAATCCTTAAGATGTGCGTTCGCACGTTCGACCGTCGTCCTAACCTTGAAGCGCTCCTTTTGTACAGAAGTCCAAGGGTATCCGCTCGTTTCCTCGCCGTTTGTTCGGGTCGATGAGAGGAACACGCCCCTTGCCGTCAATTTAGCTTTTGACAGGCGCGGCGTCGTACGCCGAATCCATGACAGAGTAGAGGAAGGTGACCTGCCGTTCCGTTGGTTTTTCCATGGAAGTGGCGACCTGGGAATCATGGACATTGGCCCCCGTGACGATAGCCGTCACGGGGATGCCCAGGTCGGTGACGTCGAGATGGAGCTTGTACCCTTTCCAGAAACTGACGTTGCCCTGGCTGTTTTTCTTGCAGCCCCACGCACAGTCGGTACCGAGCTCCTTGAGCGCCTTCCCTGGCTTCATCTTGAGTTGCCGCTCGAGGCGTCCGGGTTCTTTGGCTGGACGCACTTCCCCTTTCCGGGGACGGCCTCGCTTGTGCTTGGGCCCCGTCGGAATCGCGACATCCCGTTTCTTGTTGACGGCCTTCTCCCGCGCCAGGATTGCGATTGAATCGCGCGATATATGACCGATAATCTTACCCTCGTGGTAGTGCGAGACCATATAGTTCAAGGTGCGGATCGCCACTGGCCGGGTAGCAAACTCGGCAAACCGGCGGCGACAGCTGAATGTCGCCAGGCTTGGAACCTCGGGAAAACCACATATCTGCCGTAGGTTCGGATCGGTCAGGAGCCTGTTCCGGAGTGCCTCGATCGACGTGATCCTGAAAAAACTTTGGGCCAGGAGGGACCTGAAAAAGAGCACATCCTCGTACGCCGGCCGCCCCATCCCTGATCCTGTCCGCTCAAGCTGTCGGAAAATGCTCTTCAACGACCCGGAGCATTGTCGGAAAGGCGCGGTGGTCGGTGTTCAGGTATTCCTCGAAACTGTCCTGGAGGTCATAGGCCACGCCCAAAAGGATTTGCGCTCACCCAGGGATATCTGCTATGCTTTTCATCGGCGAGGTTCCTCCTGCTTGATCTTGTGTGGTTACTTGATCTTACAGGATCTTCCCCGCCATTTCTATAAAATCAACCTGCCGTTAATTTTTGCAAGAGCCTCGAATAAAAAATAAAAAACCGTGCACGAAGTGTCGAAAATGGGCCTGGGCATTGCCAAATTGAACCGTGACCTCGCTGAGAACGCGGAGGACAATCTTCACGGTCTCACGCTCGAGTAGGATTGCAGCGAGAAAATTCTCCACGCCGAAGAGATGGTAGCTTAGGGTCCATGGCCCGAACACCTTGCCCATCACTGCAACTTCGTCGCCGAAACGGCGGCGCAGGATCCGAAGAGCCTCGAGCGGGACAGCGCAGCCGGGACGCTCGAGGAGGTCTGCGGGTATCCAGATGGTATCATTAATGTCGCCACAAAGACGCTCACACCCATCTTCTACAGTTTGAGACCCTCATCACGAGTTAATTCTTTATGCCATCGT
>CAZBGA010000100.1:0-10236 GCA_964491385.1 uncultured Treponemataceae bacterium
CCGTCGTTGCCGTTCGTGAACCACAGCTCCCAGCCTCCGGGAAGGCTGTCGGCGCTGACCGCATAGCCGTGGTTCTGGCTCGTGATGTAGCAACGCCCCGACGATACGTCGACGCAAGGCTGGTTCTGGCCGCGATGGCCGTAGGGCAGCTTGTAGGTGTCTCCGCCGGCGGCGAGAGCCATGATTTGGGCGCCGAGGCAGATGCCGAATACGGGCTTGTCGCCGGCCAGGGCCCGCCGGACCGTGGCTATCGTCCTTGTGCAGGCTTTCGGGTCGCCGGGCCCGTTCGACAGGAAGACGCCGTCGTATTCCCTGCCTTCAAGGCTCGCGTTCCAGGGGAGGACTTGCAGCTCGGCTCCCCTCGAGAGAAGAGAGCGCAGGATATTGTTCTTCGCGCCGCAATCGAGTAGGGCTATCCTCGGGAAGCCTCCCGCTCCGTATACGGCCGCCTCCTTGCGCGACACCGAGGCGACGGGGTGGGACGAAGCCGCGGACTCCAGCTCGGGCGCCGGTTCCGAAGAAGCGCCGTCGACGCGTATCGAGCCGCGCATCACGCCGCGCTCGCGAAGCCTCATCGTCAGAGCCCTCGTATCGATGCCTTCGATCCCGGGTACGCCCTGCGATTCCATCCACGCGGGAAGGCTCCGCACCGACGCGTGGTGGCTGGGGACGGCCGCGACCTCGGAGACGACGAGTCCCGACACCCATATCCTGCTCGACTCGAAGTGGAGGGGTATGCCTGCGTCGTCCAGCGCGTCGTCGGGGACGCCGTAATTGCCGACGAGAGGATAGGTATTTACGAGTATCTGGCCGAAATAGGACGGATCGGTGAGAGATTGAGGATAGCCTGACATGCCGGTCGTGAATACGACCTCGCCCTCGATACTCTTCGCCGCGCCGAAGGCCCAGCCTTCGAACTCCGCGCCGTCCTCCAGGAGGAGGCGCGCCCTCTTTCGCCTGGACATCAAGTATCTCCTTGGCCTCCGGCCGCAGTCGGGCCGCCGGGGGCGCGCCGAGGCGCAGGCCGGGGCGCGACCATAAACTAGCTGAAATCGACCCCTAGTTTCAAGAGGGGAATGGGAATATATGCTATATTACTGCATAAAAATGCAATAATCAGTCAGCGCGCCTCCGCTTCCGCTCCGCATCGACGCCGGCCATGGAAGGCGCGTTCCTACGGACGGCGATGATCTCGGCGACGATGGCGACGGCGATTTCCTCGGGCGTCTCGGCGCCTATGTCGAGGCCGATCGGGGCGCGCAGCGCCTCGGCCTTTTCGCGGTCGAAGCCCTCGGCGACTAGCTCCTCGATGAGCATCCGGGACTTGCGCCTCGATCCGATGAAACCGGCATAGCGGTATTCCTTGGACAAGACGGCCCTCGCGCATTCCAGATCGCCGAGGTGGCCTGGGCTCACGATGACGACATAGGTCGATGGGCCGAAGCGAAAGCCTTCTATCGCCTCCGCGAAGCCGGCCCTGAGGCATTTGACCTCCGGCGGGAATCGCGACGGGTCGGCGAACTCCGGCCTGGGATCCGCGACGGTCGTCCTGAACGACAGGCCGATGGAAGCGCGTGCGAGAGCGAGGCCGACGTGTCCGCCCCCGAGTATAAGGAGAAGGTCGGGCGGTTCGACCGGAGAGTAGAGGAGGGCATCCGCGCCGAATTGGACGAGGCCGCTCTCGCGCCCGCGGGAGAGGGCCTCCTCGTCGAGGCCGCGAGCGGAGCCTGCGAGGAGCGAGCCGTCTTCGCCGACCACCGCGATGCAGCCGGATCGGGCGGAGCTGGCGATCACCACCGACTCGCCGCGCTCGATCGCAGCCGCGGCCGCGGCGTAGAGGGAGCGGTCCTCCACCAGTTCTATCCACATCTCGGCTACGCCGCCGCAGATTAGGTCCGCCCCCGTCGCCTCGGCCCCCGTCATGTCCACGCTGAGCGTGGCGTTGACGCCCGAGGCGAGGCAGGTGAGGGCTTCTTGGCTGGCGCGGGCCTCGGGCTTGCCTCCGCCGACCGTGCCGATTATGGTTCCGTCGGGACGAACGGCCATCCTCGAGCCCTCGTGTCTGGGGGCGGAGCCGGATACCTTCGCGACGGTAACCAGGGCCAAAGGCCCCGTCGACGAGGAAACGTCGCGCAGCGCGGCGTCGATGGTCATTCGCGGTTCCTCCCGCCGCCTAGTTGGCGGCTTTCACCTTGCGGGCGAGCTCGCGGCCCTTCTCGCGCAAGGCCGCGAGCGTCGCCTCGTCGGGGACGCCGGCCCATTCGAGACTGCCTATGGAATCCCACTTGAGCGCGTCCAGGGCCTCGTCGTACTCCTTCTCGGCGCCTCCGACCCAGCCCCATGAGCCTATGCGCAGCGCCGAGCGCCCGTTTATGTGCTTGCGCGCCAGGAGGTCGAGGACATAGGCCATCGGCGGGAACATCTTGTACTCGTAAGTCGGCATCGCGACGAGTATGCCCTCGCTCTTGTACGCGTCCGACAGGATATAGGACGCATCCTCGTTGGGCACGCGGTGCATGCTGAAGCCCAGGCCCTCGTCTTCTATGCCGCGGATCGCCGCCTCGAGGCCTTTCTCGGTGCTGCCGTACATGGAGCCCCAGATCACGCAGACTTCCTTCTCGCGGCTTCCATCCATGTAGGACGCGTACTTCCGATAGCGCTCGATTATCCTCGCGGGGTCCTTCCGCCAGACGATTCCATGGCTGGGCGCCACGACCTTCACGTCGAGGGCGTCTACCTTGTCGATCGCCCGCTTCACGAAGGTCCCGAAGCTCGCGACGATGTTGGAATAATAGCGGAGGGTCTCGACCTCGAAGCGCTCGTGCTCGCGCGCATTGAACTCGTCGTCGAAGACGCGGTCGCCGAGCATGCCGAAGCTGCCGAAGGCGTCGCAGGAAAAGAGGGTCCCCGTGGAAGGCTCGAAGGTGACCATGGTCTCGGGCCAATGAACGTTGGGCGCCTCCACGAAGGAGAGGCCCATTCCCGCCCCGAGGTCGAGGCTGTCGCCCGTCTTCACCGCCTCCACGCCCTCCACGACCTTGTAGAAGCTCTTCACGAGCTCGACGCCTTTTGACGTCGCGAGTATCTTGACTTTGGGGTTGATGCGCCGGTACTCGGCGAGCCAGCCCGTATGGTCGGGCTCGAGGTGGTTGAGCACCAGGTAATCCACGTCGGCGAGGCGCAGCCCGGCCTGGGACAGGCCCGCCTCCAGCGCGGCGGGCGCCCCTCCCCAATCGCGGACGAGGTCGACGAGGGCGACCTTCTCGCCCTTGACTAGGTAGGAGTTGAGGGACACGCCGTCGGGTATCGGCCAGATCCCCTCGAAGAGGTCCTCCGTCTTGACGTCCGCATGGAGCGCGTAGATCCTGTCGCTTATCTTATGGGCCTTCATGGCTCGTCCCCCTTGGCGCCACGGATAGTAGCCTGCCGCGCGTCGGTCTTTCAACCGCGCTCGGGCTTCGTACGCTCGAGCTCGGCTCGCGCGCGAGCCGAGCCGGCGAGAGCCCGGTCCTCCAGATAGGCCTTCGCGGTGAGGGCGAGGCCCTCCTCGTAGAAGACCCGCGGCTCGAAGCCGAGCAGCCTGCGCGCCTTCTCGTTCGAGAAATGGTAGTTCCGGGAGCCCTGCTCGACGCGGTACATCGTCAGCGGGGGAGGCTCGCGCCTGCGAATCGCCCGCGCCCCGAGCGTCATCAGCCAGGCCGCGGCGAAGGCGAAGCCCTTCGGGAGGCTCGTCGGCTTCTTATTCGACCCGACGGCGGCGAACATTGCGCGGACGTAATCCTTCCATGCGACTTTCTGGCCGTCGGTGATGAGGATGGCCTCTCCGCCGGCCTCGGGGCGATCGAGGGCCGCCAGGACGCCGGAACAGAGATCGTCGATGTAGACCGGGCAGGTGAGAGCCTCTCCCGTGCCTATGTAGCCGAAGACGCCCTCCATGATCGCGTCGTACATCCGGTACGTGCTCACGCGGTCGCCGGGGCCGTAGACGTTGCAGGGCCGGATGGCCGTCGTCCTGAAGCCGGCCGAGTTCCGCGCCAGGACGTAATCCTCGGTCATGCGCTTGGTGATCTGGTAGGGGTACTTCATCGGGTAGTAGGGCCCGCTCTCGGTAGTGTCGACGTGGGGGCCGAATCCATGGACCACCGCGGAGCTGAGATAGACGAAGGTTCCGCATCCGGCGTCGCGGGCGGCCTCGAGGAGCCTCTCGGTCGCGTCGCAGTTGGCTTCCACGAAGAGCTCGAGCCTCCCCCAATCCGAGGCGAGGGCCGCCGAATGGATCACCGCGTCGACCCCCCGAACCGCCTCGCGGACGCGAGTCTCGTCGGCGAGGTCCGCCTTGAACAATTCGATACCGCCGCCTCCTCGCCGCGAGCCTCCCCCGTCGGCGCCTTCGCCCAAGGCAAGGAGTTCGGAAGGCGCGTCCTTTCGGCGGTAGAGGGCGCGGACCGAATCGCCGCGGGCGGCGAGGGCCGCGCAGAGGTGGCGGCCGATGAAGCCCGAGGCGCCGGTGACGAGGACGAGCCTGGGAGGGGCCGTCATAGGTAGCCCGCCCCCTTCAGGACGATGAACCCGTCGGTGCCGAGGCCGATGGCGGCGTGCAGCACGAGGCCGGGCACGATCGAGCGCGTCCTCCACGCGAGGAGGCCGAAGACGATGCCCGCGACCGCCGCGCTCGCGAGCTCCGAGAGAGGGTGGCCGAAATGAAGGAGAGTCGACGGAATCGTCTGGAATAGGACGAGAGCGGCCATCGATGTGGGACTTCCGCCTTCCTTCTCGGCCGCGAGCGCGAAGGGGAAGATGAGGAAGCCCCGGAAGAAGAACTCCCAGGGAACGTAATAGAGGAAGAAATAGGCCGCGAAGTGACCGAGGAAGGGGGCCATGCCCGCCTCGCGGACGCGGCCGATGAGATCGCGCGAATAGGGATAGAAGGATCCGAGGCCGGAAGAGGTCGCGCCGAGCGCGCCGATAAGCGCCGCGGCGGGCACGAGCATCCAGAAGATCGGCCTGCGCAGGAGGCGCGGCCTCAAGCTGAGGCCGAGGTCGGAGGGCCTCTCGCGGAAAGCGGCGGCGAGGATCGCGGGAGCGGCGCCGAGAAGGAGGAAGGAAAGGGCGAAGCGCGCCCAGTAGCCGGGCAGGTCCCCTTTGAGGCCGCCGATTATCGGCAGGCGCGCCGCCATGGCAGGCGTGAGGAGGGGAGGGGTGAAGGCCGAGAAGAGAAGGCAGGAGAAGGACGCCAGGGTCATGTAGGAGACGCATTTCAGCCAAGGCTTGCCGAGCCGAAAGGCCGGGCCTCCGAGGAATTCGGCGACGGGAGATCGTTGCGCAGCCATACCCTTCAATAGTATCATGCGCGTCGAATCGATGGAACGGAGGGTCTATGAGGATAGCGGTGGCCGGCGGTACAGGCTTCGTGGGAAGCCACGTCGTCGAGCTGCTTCTCGAGCTCGGATACGAGGTCAATTGCCTGGTACTGCCCAAAGAGGGGCCGCTTTGGCTCGAGGGGCTTCGTGGGGGCGATCGATTGGCCTTTTTCGAGGGAAGCGTCACGGAGCGCGCGAGCCTCGGGCCTTTCCTCGCCGGCTGCGGCGCCATCGTCAATGTCGCGGGACTCACGCGCTGCAGGACCGAAAAGGGATTCTTCGCGGTCAACGCAGGCGGGGCCGTGAACTTGGTCGAATCCGCCCTATCCTTGCCCGACGGACCCCGCCACATAATCTCGATGAGCTCCCTCGCCGCGTCGGGGCCCTGCCCCGAAGGGCGCTGCCTCGGAGAGGACGAGGAACAGCGGCCGCTGACACCCTACGGCAGGAGCAAGGTCGCCCTGGAGGCCGCGCTCCGCGCCTACGACGGCCGCATGAACTCAACCTTCATACGAGCCCCCGGCGTCTACGGGCCCCGCGATCGCGATTTTCTCCAGTATTTCAAGATCGTCGAGCGCGGCCTTCGCGTCATCGCCGGCCGGCGCCGCGTCATGTCCCTTCTCTACGTCAAGAATCTCGCCGCGGCCATCGCCTCGTGCATCCTCAACCCCGCAGCCTACGGCCAGGCTTTCTTCATCGCGGACGAAGGCGAGTACGACTGGGACGATTTCTCGGCCATGGTCGAAAAGTCCCTGGGCAAGAGGACTCTGAGGATACAAGTGCCCGAATGGCTCGTCGCCGCCGTCGCCTTCTTCTCGGAGGCGGCCAAACACGTGATGAAGCGGCCGCCGCTCCTGGACAGGTACAAGCTCCTCGAGATGCGCCAGCGCCGATGGGTCGTGTCCACCGCCAAGGCCGAGCGCCTCCTCGGCTTCAAGCCCGCGGCGAGCAGCCCCGACGCGATAGCAGAAACCGGCCGCTGGTACAGGGAGCGGGGATGGATATAGCGCTTTGCGTCCTCAGGCCCTCGCCCCAGCATCCCCTTTCAGGAAAGTCTCTTCATAGTACCTGCAGCCGTCGGCTATCGTCTCTTCCAGAGGTCGGTACGCTATGTCGAGCTCGCGGCGGCTCTTGTCGCTCGAGTAGTACGCGGTCCAGCCGGAGAGCCTGCCGTAGGCGACGGTGACGAGGGGCCGCTTGCGCGTCAGGCGGGAGAGGGACTCGGCGGCCCAGCCGGCGGCCAGGAGGGCGAAGGAAGGGACGACGAAGGGTACGAAGCGCCTGCCCGCGAACTTGGCCATGAGCTCGAGGACTCGCGTATAGGGTACGTTGGCTCCTACCGAAAGGTAGGCTTCGCCCCTGCGCCCCTTTTCGGCGGCCGCGAGGATAGTCTCTACGAGGTCGCGCACGTCCACGACGGCCAGGCCGCCGCCGAAGCTGCCGAGGAAGACGCGCTTTCGGTACATGCTCGCGTAGAGGCGGTTGTGCGCGGTATCGGGCCCGGGGTCGCCCGGCCCCATGACGGACGCGGGATTGACGACGACGGCGTCGAGGCCCCGGTCGCGGACGGCCTCCAGCACCGCCTTCTGCCCGTCGCGCTTCGTAGTCATGTAGCCGAAGCTCTCCGGCCAGTTGAAGGGCGTTTCCTCGTCGGCGGGCATCCCGTCGGGGCGGAAGCCGACGGCTCCGACGGAGGAGACGTGGACGAGGCGCTTGACCTTGAACTCGACGCACGCGTCGACGACCGACCTGACGCCGCCGACGTTGACCGCCTTCATGATGCCGGCGTCGAGGACCCAGTACGAGATGAAGCCGGCTACGTTGAACACGAGGTCCCTGCCTCTCACGGCGTCCCTGACGGCGCTCGAGTCCCTCAGGTCCCCGCGGAGTATCTCCACCCTGCCGACGAAGGGCTCGGGGACGGTCTCGCCGGGCAGGAGGAAGACCGCGATTGCGTCCTGGGGCCTCGATTCGAGCAGCCTCTCCACGAGGCGACGGCCGACGAAGCCGGAAGAACCGGTAAGCAAGACATTCACGCAGCGCCTCCGAGTCGTGTATAGTATGTCGGCGGCGGGCTCGTGTTCAATCTCCGGACGAGGAGTAAAAAATTGAAGAGGATCGGCGTGACCGGCGCTTTCGGCTTCCTCGGAGCGAATTTCATCGCCGCCTTGCTCCGGGGCCGGGATTGGCTCGGTCTCGAGGAGGGCGGAATACGGATAAGGGCCTTCGCCTCCCGGACGAGGTCCAATCCGATCTTCGATGCCGCGAAGGTCTCCGTCGAGAGCCTCGACATTCTCGACCAGGGCGAAATGACCGGAAAATTCTCAGGCCTCGACGCTGTCGCCCATTTCGCCGGACTCGTCGACTACCGGTCCACCTCGAAGCGCTCGGTCTGGGACACCGATGTCCTCGGGACCCGGCGAGTGTTCGAAGCCGCCCTCGCCGCCGGAGTCTCGAAGCTCCTCTACGTGTCTTCCGTATGCGCCCTCGGCGACGGGGCGCGGGGCGGCGCCTCCCCTGCCGGGCTGGCCGACGAGGGCACGGCGCCTTACGGAGACTCGCATTGGCCGACATCCTTCGCCTCGCCGACCGATGCTCTTGCCGCCGTAGAGGCTTCCGCGTACGGCGATTACGGCTTCCTCGAGGGAGCCCGGGTGGCCTACCTGGACGCCAAGCTCGCTGGTTGGGAGCTAGCCAAGGTCTACGCCCGCGACAGGGGACTTCCCGTCGTCACCATATTCCCCGGCACTGCCGTGGGCTCGGGAGACCTTCACCGCGCGATCTCCAAGCTCATCGACAACGTCTGGGAGGGTAGGCTCCGCCTGTCCTTCGAGGGCTCCACGTCCTTCGTAGGCGTCCGCGACCTGGCGGAAGGAGCCGTCCTCGCCCTCGCGAGGGGCAAGCTCGGAGAGGGCTACGTCGTCGCGGGCCGGGACCGGGATAATCTCAGCTATGCCGATTTCCAGGGCATCGTCGCCGACCTCGCCCGTTCGGAGGGATGGCTCGCGGAGCGCAGGCCCCTCGTATTGCCTCGGAGTCTCCTCCTCGGCCTCGCGGCGGCGGCCGAGCGCGCCATGCCCAACGGGAGCCTCACGAAGGCTTTCGTGCTCTCGGGAAGTCTTCGCAACGTATGCAGCTCCGCCAAAGCGCGCGCGGAACTCGGCTACGAGCCGGGCATGAGTCTCGAGACGGCCATCCTGGAGTGCAGGCGCTTCGGCGAAGAGCAGCGGGAGGCGATGAAACCGGCCGGCGGGCGGAGCTTATCGCCCGTCCTTCGGAGCCAATGAGACGGTCTGGTTCCCGAGGCGCCGGCTACCAGGCTACCCTGAACCGCGAGCCGCCTTTTCGTCGCAGCGGAGCGAAGCGTTCGCGGTTGTCGGCGAGGAAGGCCTCGTAGCGCTCCTCCACTACCGCGGCTTTCGCGTCCATGGCCTTGGCCACCGCGAAATAATCGTCGTAGCTGGGCTCGGGCGGAAGCGAGGAGAGGTCGACCGGCTCGAGGAACTCGATGAAGTAGAACGTATTCTTGAATGTGGTATAGGAATACTCGGTCCCGTTCACGCCCCTGAAGCTCAGGCGGCGGATGCGGTCGTCCTCGACCTTGAGGAAGATGGGATAGAGCTCGGCGCCGGCGAGGTGGGCCATCCGGATGCCGCCCGTCCGGGGCTTGCCCCAGTCGCCGAGCGTGGAATCGCCTTCATGGAGCGAGATGAGGAGAGGCCTCCCCTTTTCCAGGGCCCTGCCGCAGGCTTCGACGGCGGGCTTCGAGTCGGCCTTGTCGAGGGGGATGAAGCCGGCCCCGCTCAGGATGTGGCGAATGATCGGAAAGTTGAAGGCTCCCTTGTCCATCATTATCGCGAAGGGTTCGCTGGAAACGTGCATGAGGGCCACGATGTCGAAGGTCGTCGAGTGGTTCAGCAGGAGATAGACGCGCTTCTCTCCCCGCTTTCGCCGCGGGAGCTCGTCGAGGCCTTTGACTATCACGCGGGCCTTGGCGCGCATCCACAAAGTGGAATATATGCTCATGATCTTGAAGGGGATGTTCAATGGCACGGTTGCTACCTCGTTCTCGAAGGCTGGCGGCGGAAGCGGGCTCTACGGTTCGCTAATTTAGAGCGGACTCGCCGGACCTCGGTTGCGGGCAATCGGCGACCGTCGCGCCGCTGCGCTAGAAAATTCCCGAGCCGACCGTGAGGGTGAGGTTGAGGGCCGCGCCCGGCGTGCTCGGCAAGGCGGCGAAATTGAGAGGTTGGCCGACCCCGTAGGTGATGTATTCTCCGCCCGCCTGGCCGAAGCTGAAGGTCGCGCCGAACTGGAGACTCATGTAGTCGAAGAATTTCCAGCTGACGCTCGGAATGACGTAGCCCGACAGATCGGACAGGTTCGATATGACGATGAGCGAGGCTCCAAGCTTGTCCGCGCCGAGAGCCTGCGAGAAGAGGTCGGTATCGGAAAATGAGGCGAAGGCGTAGTGCGTTCCGAAGTTTATGGTATCGATCTTGCCTGGGTTGCCGACGTAAAAATCGAGAGCGTCCTGCGCGTTCACTCCCGTCTGACCCTCTCCGTTGTAGTAGTACTGCAGCATGATAGTGACGCGGGAATCTGCGTCGAAGTAGTAGCCGCCGATCGTCCCCGAGAAATAGAAGTCGCCGGACTGCTGGGCCCCGGTAACGGCAGGCGGGTCGGAAGGTATGGGGTCGGACAGGAAGTAGCGCTCGCTTCCGTACTTGAGGATCCCCTCGCCGAAGAAGTTCCAGGACCCGGTGCCGGTCGTGCCCATGAGGAGTGCGCGGGGGTGGTCGTTGTAGGAATAGTATCCGCCGAGGGCGAGCTCGGTGTTGCCGAAGCCGTACTCGCCCTTGACCGCTATCCGGGC
>CAZBGA010000101.1:0-10059 GCA_964491385.1 uncultured Treponemataceae bacterium
GGCCGCGTTGGGCGACTTCATCGTCGACCTCAAGCGGCAGGGCGTCGCGCTGCTCGTGGTGGAGCACCATATGGACCTCATCATGGAGGTATGCGACGAGATCATAGTGCTCAATTTCGGCCGAAAGATCGCGCAGGGCGCGCCCCCCGAAGTGGCGAGGGACGAGGCCGTCCTCGAGGCCTATCTGGGGAGGGATTGATGGGTAGCCTCCTCGACGTCCGCGGCCTCGAAGTGCGCTACGGTAACATCGAGGCCGTCCGAGGCCTCTCTTTCTCGGTGGAGGAGGGAAGCATCGTCGCCGTGATCGGAGCGAACGGCGCCGGCAAGAGCTCGACCCTCCTCGCCCTCAGCGGCCTCGTTCGGGCGTCAGGCGGATCGATCCGGTTCCGAGGCCGCGAGATCGCCGCGCTCCGCGCCGACCTCATCGTGCGCGCCGGACTCGCCCAGGTGCCGGAAGGCCGAGCTATCCTCGCCCCCCTGAGCGTGGCGGAGAACCTGGAGCTGGGCGCGTGGACCCGCCGCGACGCGGTCGCGGTCGCCGCCGACCTGGAACGCGTATACGCCCTATTCCCCGCCCTGGCGGGCCGGCGATCCAGGCTCGCTGGCTCCCTCAGCGGAGGGGAGCAGCAGATGCTCGCGATCGGCCGTGCCCTTATGGCCTCGCCCAGGCTCCTTCTCCTGGACGAGCCGAGCATGGGCCTCGCGCCGAAGCTCGTATCGGCTATCTTCGAGACTTTGGCCGATATCCGGCGCGCGGGCACGACGATACTCCTCGTCGAGCAGAACGCGCGCCAGGCCCTGCGCCTGGCCGATAGGGGCCTCGTCCTCTCGCACGGCAGTCTCTTCAAGGCAGGCCCCAGCGCCGAGCTCCTCGCCGATCCGGCGATCGTCGAGGCGTTCTTGGGTAAGGCCTAGTTCACGCGGGGTCCCCGTCAGTGTAGGCCTTGCACATGCTCGCTGTGCCGGGCGATGCGCCGACTCAACCTCGGCCGGGGAGCGGGCGGTAAAACTTGACACTTGACCTCGGCACCGTCGATACTGGCCGGGCGAGGATGATCCACGATGCGCCAATCTAGGATTTCGAAGCTTTCCGGTTACACCATCCTCCTGGTGGACGACAATCCTGAATATCTCGAGGCGACGCGGATCCTCTTGGAGCACGAGGGCCACAATGTCGTCTGCGCGGCCGACGGCCGATCCGCCTTGGACATCCTCCGCCGTCAACGACTAGACTTGATCCTGCTGGACTACTACATGCCCGGCATAACGGGCGAGGAGGTCGTGTCTCGGCTCAGGGAATTCAACCCCTATATCCAGGTGATCCTGCAGACGGGTTACGTCGGCGATCAGCCTCCGCGAGAGCTCCTGCGTCGCCTGGACATCCAGGGCTACTACGACAAGAACGAGGGGCCCGAGAAGCTCCTCATGTGGACCGACGCCGGCCTCAAGGCCGCCTCCATGGCCAAGATGCTGACCAAGAGCCGACAGGGCCTGCGCTACATCCTGGACGCAACGCCGAGCCTTCACGAAATCCGGCCCCTCAACGAGCTCCTGCAAGGGCTCCTCTACCAGGTCGCCGAGTTGCTGGGGGCGGCAAATTCGTTCGTCGCCGTGTTCCCCGACGGCGAGGGACCCGGCTCGGGCCAGTCCCAGGTCGAGAGCTTCGTGGCCACGGTGGAGGACGACATGGAGCTGGTCGTAAGGGCCGGCACAGGGCGCTTCGCGGAACATGGAGCGGCGGTCGGCACTTTGGAGGAGGGCGAGGCAGGCGTTATCGCCGACACGCTCCGCCAGGGCCGAATACGAATCCTCGAGGAAGCGACTGTCGTGCCGCTGCGAGTAGGGGAAGCGACGCTAGGAGTGATCTACCTCGACCGCCCCGCGGTCCTCGAGGACGATGTAGAGCTGTTGCAGATCTTCGCCAATCAGGCGGCCGTAGCCATGCAGAATGCGCAGCTCTATGCCATGGCCACGATGGACTCGTTGACGGGGGCCTTCGGGCGCGGCTTTTTCGACAAGTGGCTCATTCGCGAGCTCCGCTCGGCGTTTCGCTCGAAGGAGCCGCTCACCCTCCTCATGGTGGACATGGACGCGATGAAGAGGATCAACGACACCGCGGGGCACCTCGCGGGGGACCAGGCCTTGATGACGGTCGGGAAGGTCCTGAGGCAGGCGACTCGCACGACGGACATCGTAGGTCGATACGGAGGCGACGAATTCGCCCTGATCTTGGCCCAATCCGAAGCCCAGGGATCCGGCATCGTGGCCAAGCGCATCCTCAGCCTGCTCGAGGACAGATCGGTGCCCGCGCCGGGAGGTGCCATCCCGCTTTCGGTCAGCATCGGGCTGAGCACGCTGAAGGCCCCGGTACCGACTCCGCAGGAATCGCCGCGCCGGATCTCCCAGGCCTACTTCCAGCGCATCGGGCAGGAGCTGATAAAAAAGGCCGACGAAGCGCTCTATAGGGCCAAAAAAGACAAGGAGAACCGCCTCCATATGGGCGAGCCTACGACATGGCTTCCCGCGAGCGCCATGGAGCAGGCGAAGCCCAGGTGAGTCTTAAGTCGAGGGAACGCTCGGCGCGTCCGACGATCGGCCTTTTCATCACGGACCTCACGCAGCCTTGGACCATCCCGCAATGGCGGGGAGTCGCCGATGGCGCGCGGCGCAGGGAAGCCAATTTGCTGTGCTTCCCGGGCGGCCTCCTGCTCACTCGCTACGGGAACGACGCGCAGGCCAATATCCTGTACGACCTCGCGCGGGGGAATCGCCTCGACGGGCTGGTGATATGGACGGCAGGCCTCGACAGCTACGTAAGCGCCGCCGAGCTCGAGGAATTCTCCTCGCGCTACCGTCCCATGCCGATCGTCAGCGTCGAGCATTCCGTCGCCGGCGTCCCCGGCGTTCTCATGGACGATTACGGCGCGATGCGCGATATCGTCGCTCATCTCATCGCGGTCCACGGGTATCGGCGAATCGCCTTCATTCAAAGCGCCGCGACGGCCCATCCGGGCATTGCCGATCGCTATCGGGCGTATAGGGAAGCCTTGTCCGAACACGGCATCCCCTTCGACCCGAGCCTGGTATCGCCTCCCTTCCATTTCGAGAATCGGAAGAATCACCCGGCGCTTAACGATTGGATCCTATGGCTCCGGTCGGGGGGAAAGGCGGCGATAGTCGGATTCAACGATCTCGCGGCCGTGGCCACTCTCGAGGCCATCCGATCCATGGGCTTGAGAGTTCCCGAGGACTTGGCGCTCACGGGCTTCGACGATATAGACGAATGTGGCGCCGTCGTCCCGTCGATCACCACCGTCCACCCGAGCTTCTACGAAGCCGGTCTCAAGGCGGCGGAGACCCTCATCGATCTGATTGAGGGAAAGAGCGTCGCGGAGAGGACGCTGTTGTCCGGCCGCCTGGTGATCCGCCGTTCCTGCGGCTGTCGGGATTCCTCGGTGCTTCGCGCCTCGGCGGAGGCGAAGGCGGCTGGCGGCACGATGGCGAATTCCTCCCTCGCCGCCCAAAGGCATCTCATCCTTTCGGCCATGGTCGAGGGCGGTTGGCGCGAGGCGGCATGGGACGGGTTCATGGGAGAACTGAACGGCGGCGCCGAGGGAAGCTTCCTCAACGCGCTGGAAGAGACCCTGAGCGAGGCCGCGGCCCGCGGCGACGAAGTACTGGCCTGGCAAGAGGCCATATCGACGCTGCGCCGCATGTCGATTCCCTTTCTCGAGCCCGAGGACCTGAGGAAGGCCGAGGATTTATGGCAGCAGGCGAGAGTGGCGATCGGGAGCGCCGCTTATCGCCAGGAGGCTGCCCGCGGGCAGGAAGCGTCGAAGCGCATGGATATCCTTCGGGAAATCCAGGCCGACCTCATAACGACCTTCGATATGGGAGGCCTCATGAACGCCCTCGCCGAAAGCCTGCCGCGGCTGGGGATCGTCGGATGCTTCCTGTCCCTGTACGAGGCCCCCAGGCCCTACCGCTATCCACAGCCGGCCCCGCGAGGGTCGCGCCTGATGCTGGCCTTCGACGCCCGAGGACGCAAGGCATTGGAGAGAGAAGGCCTACCCTTCCCTTCCCGCCAGCTGGCGCCTGAAGGAATATGGCCGGAGGGAGGGGCCTTCTCGTTCGTGGTGGAACCGATATTCTTCCACGGAGACCAGCTCGGCTTCGTGCTGTTCGAAGTCGACTCGCGCGAAAGGAGCGTCTACGAGACGCTCAGGGACCTGATCTCGAACGCGATCGAGAACGCGCGCCTCTTCGAGGCGCGGGCTCGCGCGGAGCGGGACCTGAAGGGGGAGAGGAACCTCCTGCGCACCCTCATAGACCAGATCCCCGATTACATCTACGTCAAGGATACCGAGTGCCGCTTCCTCCTCTCCAATGCCTCTCATGCTTCGATCAAGGGGATGCGCTCGACGGAGGACATCTTGGGGAAGACGGACTTCGATTTCTTAGAGCGTCCGCTCGCCGAGGAGTACTTCGCCGACGAGCGCAGGATAGTGGAGGAGGGCGCGGCGGTCATCAACCGCGAGGAGCATTCCGTCGACGAGGGAGGCAGGACCACATGGGTGCTGACCTCGAAGGTGCCGCTTCGCGACGGCGGCGGCGAGATCATCGGCCTGGTGGGCGTGAGCCGCGACATCACCGAGCGAAAGCGCACGGAGGAGGCGCTGAAGCTTCAGTCCGCGCGTCTCCAGATGGCCCTGGACGTCGCCGGAACGGTAACCGCCCTCCTCGACGTAGACGAGATACTCCGCCGCGTGGCGGAGTTGATAAGGGAGAAATTCGGCTATTATTGCGTAAGCGTCTTCCTCGTCGATGACTCGGGCGCGTGGGCCGTGCTGCGAGCCCTCGGCTGCGCCCTCGACTTGGAGGGCTTGGTCGGGACCACGAGGGTGGAAGTGGGCGGGCGGAGCATGGTCGGCTACGCTACGGCGCGCGCCGAAGCCCGAATCGCGCAGGACACCGCGGTCGATGCCCAGTTCCGTCCCTTTCCCGCCTTGCCTCTTACTCGTTCCGAGGCCGTGCTGCCGATGCTGATCGGCGCGGATACGATCGGCGCGCTCGACGTGCAGAGCGACAGGGCCGAGGACTTCTCCGAGGATTCGGTTACGATCCTCAAGACCATGGCCTGCCAGATAGCGGTCGCCGTCCAGAACGCGCGGCTCCACGCCGCGGAGAAGGAGAAGTCCCGCGAGCTCGGCGAAGCGTACGAGGCGCTCCGGGAAAACCAGGAACGGAGCCTCATCGCGGAAAAAATGGCCTCTCTGGGCCGGCTTACCGCGGGCATCGCCCACGAGATGAACACCCTCCTGGCGGCCCTGAGGGCTTCGCTCGTGGAGATCGCCAGGCTCGCCGACGAATATCAAAGCTCGATCGGGGATCCTCAGGTCACCGCGGAGGACCACGGCGAGATCGCCGCCGATATGAAGGCCTCGATCAAGCTCGCCGATGCGGCCGCCAAGCGCGCGGCTAGTTTCGTGCAGGGCATTAAAACCCAGACGCGTAACATGGGGCATGTCGAAGCGCGGCGATTCGACGCCGTCCCGGTCATCGAAGAGGCGCTGCTGCTTCTCGGCCATGCCCTGCGCGACGCGAGCTGCGAACTCAGCTTCGAGCCGAAGGTCGCTCGGGCCGAGCTCGTCGGCTCGCCCGGGCGCCTGGCGCAGGTCGTGACCAATCTCGTGGCCAACGCCATCGACGCGAGCGCCGGGAAAGGCCGTGGAACCATAGCGCTCACCTTGACCTCGGCCTCCGGCCTCCTCGAGCTGAGGGTGAGCGATAAAGGCATGGGGATTCCGCGCGAGAACCTCGCGATCGTCTTCGAGCCGCTCTTCACCACGAAGCCCTTCGGCCAAGGCACGGGGCTCGGACTTACCATCGTCCACGACATCGTCGTCGGCGAGTTCGGAGGCACGATCGACGTCGAGAGCGAGATCGGCAGCGGCAGCGTCTTCATCCTGCGTTTTCCTCTGCCGACGGACTGACTCGCGTCCGCGTCTCGAGTATTGAGGGACCGCCGGCCCGGGCATATAATGCGACGGGAGAGGAGAGCCGCCGATGGCGTTCATGGAATGGGATGAAAGCTTCAGCATCGGGATCGCCATCATCGACCGGCAGCATAAGGAGATCATCGGATTGATCGATCGACTGTATGGCTGCCTGAAGGTCGGAGACAGCGATGCGCGGATAGAGGGACTCCTGAAGGAACTCATCGAGCTATCGGAAGTCCACTTCAAGACGGAAGAGGACCTTTTCGCGAAGTTCAAATACTCCCTCATCCTCGAGCACAGTGTGGAGCATATGCGATTCAAGATGATCGCGATGAAGTTCCATCAGGACTTCATCGATAAAAAGATCGGCGCTCCTCTGCAGATACTCGATTTCCTCACCGTATGGCTGAAGGACCATATACTGGGCAAGGATCGGGCATACGCCGCGTATCTGTCGGAGAAAATCAAAGGAGAGGCATCGTAGGTGCCTCTCCTTTCCCGGCGCCCTTTCGGATAGGAGGGAATCGTGGCTGCCCATCGTTATCATTTGATCGCTACCGTCAGCTCCGACGGCCCCGAGGCGGTTCGGGCCATCCTCGACGATCTCATCGACGGCAGAGGGAGTATCGAGGTGGTCGATACCGCAGATATCGCCCATGGCAAGAACGGCGAATTCCTCGTCCAGGCTGATTTGGAAGGGACAACCGCCAAAGACCTCAATAGGTCCCTGCTTTCGGCTCTTCGCAAAGCCGAAAAGAGGACCAGCATGCGATCGGCCTGGAAATCAGGCGAGACTACGGAGCACTACTTCGACTATGTCTTGAAGAAGACGACGCTTCAATAAGGCCGCCAGCGCCGTTTCGGCCATCGCGAACCCCGGTCGGGCTTTCCTTAGCCGGTTCTTGAATGTAATATACGCGCGAAGGGGCCGCGACTCGAGCCCGACGACCCGCAAGACCATTATGGAGGACCCGGATGACGCGTTCCCGGCGATTCGCTCTCGCTCTCGGGATGCTTACGGCTGCCGCCTACCTTTCCTTCGCCCAGGCAAGCGGCGTACGCGCCGTCGGCGTCTCGGACGCCAGGCAATTGATCGAGGCGATCGCCCCCGACACCACGATCGTCCTGAGCGAGGGCGATTACGAGCTCTCGACGGCATATGGAGCCGCGACCGACTACGCGACCTGGAAGGACGGCGAGGACGGCAAGGAGCTCTCGCTCTCCAAGCTTAAGAACCTCACCATTCGCGGCTCAGACGGGGCCAGGATAGTCTCCGACTCGGGCCTCGCCTCGATCATCGGGCTCTACGATTCCGATAACGTCACCTTCGACGATATCCGCTTCGTCCGCCGGACAAAGCGAGGCTCCGAGGCCGGGGCGGGGAGTCTCTACGTCGAGTCGGTCCAAGGCCTGACGATCGATCGCTGCTCTTTCGAGGGGCCGACAACCACGGCGATAGAGCTTTGGGATTGCAAAGACGCGGCGATCAGGCGCACGGACGTCTCCGGCACGAGCTCCGGCGCGCTTTCGGCCTCGCATACTCAGGGCCTCGAGCTGAGCTCGTCGCGCGTTTCGGGCTGCGAGGGCTATCCCCTCCTCTACCTCGAGAACTCGGACGACGTGCTGTTCAAGGGGACCACGTTCGAGGGGGGCAGAGGCGGCAATTTCCTCGAGATATACGCCGATTCGGGGAGTCCCGATTCGATCCGCTTCGTCGGCTGCACCTTCAAGGGCAACCATATGGATTACTTCGCCGGCACCCGATTGCTGCCCTCGACCGACGACTGCCAATTCGCCGAGAACAGCTTCGACGAGAACTGGAAGTCCGATTCCGTCGTCCCTGCGAGCGACGATCCCGGCAATTCCGGCGGGAAGGCGGGGAGCGACGACGGCGGATCGCAGGCGAATCCGAGCTACGATCATCCCTCGGGCCTCTCCTTCTCCTATCCCCAGGGCTGGGAGCTGGAGGAGTACGCCTCTCAGTCGAGGGTAGGCGTCTTCGCCCCCGACGGCAAGAGCCTCGTCTTCTTCCTCGACGCCTACTCCATCCCCGCCGAGGACGCCGTCCCCGAAGTCGATCCGGCGGATCAGCAGGCCAAGAAGGTCTTCGCCGACGCGGATGCCGCCCTTACTGGGCTCCTCAAGGACGGGACAGGCGTCGCGCTGTCGCTGAAGGCCGACGGCGATCCCTACGACGACGGCGATCTTCTCTCCGCGGATTACAAAGGCGTCGCCACGAAGGGCGACGGCGAGAAGGCCGAGGCGCGAGCGCGCTTCATAATCAACAAAGGGAAGGTCGAGGCCATGGTAGGCCTCGCGGCCGACGCATCCGCCCTGGAGTCGGACAGTGAAATAGACGGGATCTTCTCCTCCGTCGCGCCGACGGACGAGGGAGGCGAATGAGGTCCATCGGTCGGATTGTCCAAGCTCGTATCGAGTGTTAGACTAGGCCATATTCCGGCACCTCTTAAGGAGAGCTCCATGGTAATTCTCACCCTCAATTGCGGATCTTCATCCGTGAAATATCAAGTATACGATTGGGAAAGGAAGGACACCCTCGCGACGGGCATCGTCGAGCGCGTGGCCATCGGGGGCTCTTCCATAACGCACAGGTGCGGCGGACAGACCGATTACGTGCTCCAGCACGAGTGCCCCACCCATACCGTCGCGATCGAGCTCATCCTCAGCACGCTGGTCTCCTCCGAGTGCGGCGTCATAAAGGACATGTCGGGGATCAAGGCCGTCGGCCATCGGATGGTCCACGGCGGCGCGAAGTTCGCCCGGTCGGTCCTCATCGACGACGATTTCCTCGCCACCTTCCGCGACCTGACCGATCTCGCGCCGCTGCACAACCCCGCCAACCTGATGGGCGTGGAGGCCGCCAAGGCGGTCCTGCCCGACGCGCCGCACTGCGCGATCATGGATACCGCCTGGCATCAGACTATGCCCGACTTCGCCTACAGCTACGCCATACCGCGCGAATGGCGGGACAAGTACTCCGTGCGCCGCTACGGCTTCCACGGTACGAGCTTCCTCTACAACGCCAAGCGCGCGGCGGTCCTCCTGGGCAAAGACCCTTTCCAGACGAATTTGATCATCGCGCACATCGGCAACGGAGCCTCCATCAACGCGGTCAAGGACGGTCTCTCCTACGACACCTCGATGGGCATGACACCCCTGGAGGGCCTCGTCATGGGCACGCGCTCCGGCGACGTGGACCCGGGCATCATCTTCCATATGATGCGCAAGGCGGGGCTTCAAGGCAGCGACGTGGAAAAGGCCCTCAACAGGGAATCGGGCATCCTGGGCCTTACCGGGAAGTGGGCGGACAGGCGCGACGTCGAGCAGGCGGCCGAGAAGGGCGATCCCGTCGCGATCCTTGCCCAGAGAGCGGAGGCCTACCGCATCAAGAAGTACATCGGCGCCTACAGCGCGGCCCTCGGCCGCGTGGACGCCCTCGTGTTCACCGCGGGCGTCGGCGAGATGGCTCCCGCGATACGCCGCCTCGCCTCCGCCGGGCTCGAGAATATCGGCATCGTCGTCGACGAGAAGAAGAACGACGTCGCCAAGTGCCGCAACGCCGAACTCGATATCACGGGCAAGGGCTCCAGGGTCAAGGTCTTCGTCATCCCCACGGACGAGGAGCTCGTGATGACCGAGGATGCCTATGCCCTCATGGCGGGCGAGTACGACGTCCACACGAAGTACCGCTACTACTTCCAGGACAGGTCCTACGTCAACAAGGCCCGCGCCGAGGGCCTCGAGAGCGATCTGGAGAAGAAGCCCTACCTGAAGGAGCTGATCGCCAGGGTTCCGTAACGTCTTGCATAAATGTTCCGGGCGAATTTATAGTAACCCAGCATGATGCCCCCGGCCGCCGGATACTCGATACTGGGCTTCCTCGCCGTCTGCCTCGCCGGCGCCGCCTACGGTCTCGGGAGGGCGAGCTTCGCGGCCGGTCGAAGTCTGGGCGCCACGCGCGAGCGGGCCCTGGGGGCCCTGGGCGCGGGGATGGTCGTCGTGAGCCCGAGGGGCCGCGTCGCGAGCATCGACGCGGAGG
>CAZBGA010000102.1:0-9977 GCA_964491385.1 uncultured Treponemataceae bacterium
GCCTGGACGGGACCCGACGACTGGGGCCAGTTCCGCATGCTCTCCCGCGCCTTCGCGAGTCTGATGGGAGGTGAGGGCGGCTATTGCATCGTCAACCACATCCCGGGTACCTCGGCCTACTTCGCGCGCCGGTGGGCCGTCGCGACCGAACTCGCCAAGGAGGCGCCGCGGATGGAGCTCCTCGACATGGCGGAGACGGGCCTCGGCACCGAGGCGACGCGCACAGCCGTCCTCGGCTGGGTCACGCGCTTCGGCGGGAGGCTCAAGGGGATCATCTGCGCGGACGACGCCCTAGCCCAGCTGGGCGTGAACCAGGCCCTAGAGGCGACGGGCCGCGAGGATGTCATCCGCGTCGCCAATGGGGCGACGTCGATGGGCATGCGCTTCATAAAGGAAGGCTCCTTGAGCGCGATCACCTGGCAGCCGCCCGACCTCGACGGGGCCCTCTCCATCCACGTCGCGGTGGACTGGTTCAACGGCCTCGCGGTCGAGCCGATCCGCTACCTCCCCCTCTACCTGGTCGACCGCGGCAACATCGACGACTTCCTCATCATGGGGAGGCAGAGCCCGGCGATCGACCTGGACGCTCTCTCCCACTTCGTGGCGGAATGCGACGTGCGGGCGGTCGAGCGATTCTTCGCCGAGATCCTCGAGCGCTTCCGGCGCGAGCGGATTCTCTCGGAGGAGTACTTCCGCGGCTTCTGCATCGAGCTGGTCTCTCGCCTGGCCTCGATAGCCCGATCCGAGGAGCCCCCCCTGGCCTCGCTCTACCTGGATTACGAGAGTCTCTTCAAGCAGCTCTTCCAGCAGCCGGGCCCCCTCGATACTCTGTCCTGGCTCGAAGCCTTCGCGAAGCGCATCATGGGCGCGATGCAGGAGCGGCGTCGCGGCTGTGTCTCCCTCGGCGATCGGCTGCGTCTCCATGTCGACGAGCGCTTCCGGGACCCGATCTCGCTCAAGCTGCTCTCCGGGCGTTTCGGCATGTCCTCGGCCTACCTCGGCAAGATCTTCCGAGAGGCGACGGGGAGCTCCTTCACGAGCTACCTCAACGGCCTGCGCATAGCGGCCGCCCTGCGCATCCTCGAGACGCGGAAGGTCAAGGCCAAGGACGTTGCCATCGCCGTCGGATACTCGGACCCGAACTATTTCTACAGCGTATTCAAGAAACTGACGGGGCGATATCCGTCGGAGGTCGAGCCGGGTCCCCGCTAGCGGCGCTCCCGCACCGCCTCCGAGGCGATCCGCGCCCAGGCCCAGAGCCTCTGCGGCTTCCTCTCCACGGTGGAGATGTCCTTCATGATGAGCTCGACGGCGACGCGCTCGGCGGCGGCCAGGTCGAGGATCCCGTCGATCGAGGCTCGCGCGGCCTCCTCGCTCCATTCGGCGTCGAGGAAGATGGCCGGGTTGGGCTTCACGCTCGCCACCCACCGCGGCCCGATGCCCGAGAAGATGCGCCTGTAGTCGTTCCATGGGCTCACCGAGACCTTGCGCAGGCCCGGGATGCGCTCGAGGAGGGCGACCTTCCGGTCCAGGGGCTCGCAGCAGCCGTAGTAGTTGAGGCCCCAGCGCCGCATCCAGCGCAGGTCGTGCTCCATGGCGAATTCCCAATGCATCTCCGGCGACACTGAGGCGAGTATCTGCGCGTTCGAGCAGCCCCACATGTCGCGCGGGCTGACGGGAGAGGAGTCCGTCGGAGCGCTCGGGAGGTCGGAGACGTAGCCGTAGCCGCCCGAGCCGATCCTGACGTTGCAGTTGTCGAGGGAGAGGAGGCCCTGGGCCTCGAACTGATCGAGTTCCGTCATCCAGGCGTCCACCATGCGCTCGTAGGCCGCATGCACCATCTCGGGGCGGTCGATCATGTCGATCATCGCCTCCTCGATGCCCCACCATCGGATGAGGTAGTCCCAGGGCGTGAACCAGATGTGGGTCTGGCCCAGCTTGCGCACGGGGACTATGTCGCGGTAGAGTCCGCGCATCGTCTCGTAGACGACCTCGGTCGTCTTCTCCGAGTGAGTGACCTTGGGCATCTGGATCTTCTCGATGTCCTCGGGGTTCCGGATCTGGACCTTGAAGTGCCTCGAGACGATCTCGTTGGCCGAGTCGGTGCGCACGATGTCAACGTCCTCGACGATGCCGAAGTCCGTGGAGTGGAGGGCGAGGGGAGAGTCGAGCCAGGGGTTGACCACCATGTCTCCCGGCATGTGCCTCCATTGATAGATCGTGCGCCGGAGGGTCGTCTCGAGCTCCCTGGCCCAGGCTCCCCGGCAGCGGAGGGTCAGCTCGTCGTCGACGTTCATCTCGTGCCAGGGTATCTCGTTGATCCATACCATCGGCCTTTCCCGGTCGAGGTCGTTGAGGCGCCGCCAGAGCCGGGCGTTCTCCGCGTGGGCGGGGGAGGCGGCGATGCGGGCGATCTCGTCGCCGAGCGTCTTCAGTACTTCCTCCTCGTCTCGGTCGAGCTTTATCTCGTCGAGGATCAAGGGCGGCGAATAGCTTCCGGGATCGTGGAGCATGTCTGTCCTCCTGCGCTGGCTGCGATCATATGGCGCGTCCCCCGGGCGCGCAATCTTAAAAATTTCGCCTTGGGCATCAAGAATTGAGAATAGGGACCGAGGAAACGAAAAGAAACGATATAGGACGAATGGGAGGATCTATGGGTGTCGTACTGTGCTATGGCGATTCCAACACGTGGGGCTTCGATATCGAGTCCTGGGATCAGAGGGGCCCCGTCGGCAATGCGCGCTTCCCTCCCGGCGTCCGATGGCCCGGGATCCTCGCGGCGGAGCTCGGCGGCGGCCATCGCGTGATCGAGGAAGGCCTGAACGGCCGCACGACCGTCTGGGACGATCCGGTGGAAGGAGAGCACAGGAACGGCCTCCGCTACCTCCTCCCCTGCCTCGAGTCCCACGCTCCGATCGACGCCGTCGTCCTCGCCCTCGGAATCAACGACGTCAAGGAGCGCTTCTCCGCGAACGCCGCGGATATAGCCTCGGGCGCGGCGCGGCTCGCGCGGATCATCCTCGGCTCGGGCTTGGGGCCGGCGGGCCTGGCGCCCTTCGTCTTGATGCTCGCCCCCTTCCCGCTGGGGGAGGGCATCGCCTCCTCGCCTTTCGGCGAGATGCTCGGCTACGGGAAAGGCCTGGAGAAATCCCGTCTCCTGGCCGCTCGCTTCGAGGTCGAGGCCCGTGCCCTCGGCATCGGCTTCCTTGACGCGGGCAAGGTAGTCGTGGCCCATCCCCGCGACTCGATTCATCTGAGCGCGGCCTCACACCGCGCCCTCGGCGCCGCCGTCGCGGCCAAGCTGCGCGAGGCGGCCGGCCTCGGCGCCGCCGCTTAAGGGTCCCTGTCGTTCCATTCTCCGATGGCGTCGTACAGGGCGAGCACGTTCTCGAGCGGAGTCTCCCCGAGGAGGTAGTCGTGGCTCGGCCCCGCGACGTAGCCACCGCCGGGAGCCATGATCGCGAGCGTCCGCAGGGTCTCCGACCTGGCAAAGGCCGGAGTCCCTTCCAGGAGCGCGCGCTGGGTGTCGATAGCGCCGTTCAGCAGCATCCTGCCCCCGAATTCTCGCTTTAGCTCCGCGGGATCCATGCCGGCGCAGAAGGGCTGGAGGGCGTGCAGGCCGTCGATCCCGTCGCGGAGCATCGCGGGGATGAGGGGACGGTAGCCGCCGCAGCAGTGGAGCATCACCTTGAGCCCGTGCCGGTGCCCGAGATCCGCGAGGCGGCGCAGGCAGGGAGAGATGAAGCGGTCGAAGAGCTCGGGGCCCAGCAGAGGGCCCGTAGTCGAGCCGAAGTCGTTGCCGATGAAGAAGATGTCGATCAGGTCGCCGGCCTCCTGGAAGACGCGCTCGCTCGATGCGATGTAGAAATCGGTGACCTTCTCGAAGAGGAGGGAGGCGGAATCCGGATCGTCGTACATGAGATAGTAGAGTCCCTCCATCCCTACGAGGTCGATCGCGTCGTGCCAGAATGGGGACCAGTCTCCGCCGAGCACGGCGTACTCTCCGTCCCATGCCGCCGCCTGCTCGCGGAGCCGCGAGACGTCCACCCCGGACGCGTCGGGCCAGGCGTAGTCGGCGAAGGCCCGAGGATCGGCGCCGGCCAGGGGGTGGGAAAGGGGCTGGCCGTAGCCGATCCCGGAGCGCTCGACGCCGAAGGGGCTTCGCCAGGTCGCGCCGGGGGAGAGGGCGGACCCCTCATCGAGCCAAGGCGCGGTAATACGGCGGAAATCGTCCCCCAGCCTCCGCCTGAAGCCTTCCTCGTCGAGGCCGAGCGAGGCCTCCGCCTTTTCGAGGAATTCGGGGGAAGCGCCGCACCAGCAGGGGACGCGATCCGTCTCCAGACGATCGAATGTGCGCATTACACGCTCTCGCGGGGTCATCTCAGCCTCCGGCCTTGCGCATCAAGAATTCAGAGTTTCCATCTCCCTCACCGTGCCGCGCCTCATGAGCTGCTGCTTGACCTTGAGGACTTGTATCTCCTCCGGATTATGGGCGATGCGGTTGAGCATCATCTCGCCGGCTATCCTTCCCATATAGGTCGTGTCTATCCGCATGGTGGTGATCTGCGGCACGTAGCAGAGCGCGTAGTCGAGGGTATCGCCCGGGGCGAGGACCGAGATCCGGCCCGGGACATCGATGTCCATGCGGCGGAGCATCTCCATGACCCGGACGGCGAGGTCGTCGTCGAGGGCGAAGATGGCCGTGATGTCCGGGTGCTGGCGGACGAGGCTCCCGACGGCCTGGAGCTCTTCGTCCTCGTCCTCGAGCGAAAGCCGGCGGCGCATCGAATCGTCGAACTCGAGATGGTATTCCTCGATGGCCTTCTTGAACCCGAAGAAGCGATCGACCGGGAGGACCGGCAGTTCCTGTCTCTCGCAGTCCACGTAGCCGAGCCGCAGGTGGCCGCACTTGACGAGGTAGGAGGCGCCTTCGTAGGCGCCTTGGAAGTCGTCGACGCAGACGGTGTAGAACCTGTCCTGGTAGCTCGAGTTCATCACCACCACGACGGGGATGCCCGCCGCCTCGAGGAGTAGGATGAGCTCGGGGGAGGCGAAGTGGATGCTGGCCACGCCGGCGGCCCCCGAGCAGCGGACCTTGTCCAGGATGACCGTGGTCGAGTCGGAGCGGGAGATCGGCACCAGGACGGTGTTGAAGCCGGCCAGGCGGAGCGTCCTCTCGATTTCATAGATGATGGGTCGGATCAGGTGGAGGACGAAGGACCACTCGGGGTCGAGATTGACGAGAACCGCGATATCCCTGGTCTCCGAGACCGCAGCCTCGGGCTTCTTCCTCTTTTGGAGGTAGCCGAGCTCGCGGGCGGCTTCGAGCACCCTTTCCCTGGTTTCTGGCGATATCCTTCCCTGGTCCGATAGGGCGAGGGAAGCCGTTGTCAGGGAAACCCCGGCCTTCTTCGCGACATCGTCGAGCCTAGCTTTGGCTGGCATCCGTTCCCCCGTTGTTGCTAAATATTTATCATTACTTTTGAAAAAAATCAACAATAATTTGTCTTTAAGTGGCAAAGAAATCCAACATTTCCGCGGAATTTTGCTAAAATACGTTGACAGCTACCATAGAAATGCTACCATCCGTCATACGGCCGCGGCAAAAAGCGACGGGAAGGCAGGTGCCATGAGAAGATTCGGACAGCTCATCAAGCTGAAACCAGGCGTGTTGGAGACCTACAAGCGCCATCATGCGTCGATCTGGCCTGAAGTCGCCAAGACGATACGAGATTGCAATATCCGCAACTACTCCATTTTCCAGAAGGACGGCTTCCTCTATGCCTACATGGAGTACGTCGGGTCGGATTTCGAGGCCGATATGACGAGGATGGGCGAAGACCCCAAGACACAGGAGTGGTGGGCCATCATGAAGCCCATGCAGGATCCGATCGCCACCCGCGCCAAGGGAGAATGGTGGGCGGATATGGAAGAAGTGTTCCATCAGGACTGAAAGGATTCGATAGTGGCCACAGTACGTTCCCCGAAATGCCGAGCCAAGCTCGAGCGCCTCAACAAGGCGCTCCGCCACGAGGAGGGAGACAGACTCCCGCTTTCCGATTTCTATTGGACCTCCTTCATCAACCGCTGGAGGAAGGAGCTCAGCCTCGCGGCGGACGTCGATATCTATCGGCATTACGACCTCGACTGGATCTGCGTCACGCCCAATATGGATCCGCATATCAAGAACTTCCAGGTCATCAAGGAGACGGAGGAGGACATGATCCTCAAGACCGGCTTCGAGGCGACCATACGGAAGAAGCTCGGCACGCAGATGCCCTATTTCGAGAGCTTCGACACGGACGACCTGGGGAAGATGGCGGCCTTCACCTTCGACGACCCATGGGACGATCGGCGCTTCTTCAGGGGCGGGGACGACCAGCTCAACGGGATCGGCGACGTCATCAGCCGCGACGTCCCCGCGTGGATCGAGAGGGTCAAGTCCTATTACGAGGACTTCCCCGTCTACGGCTCGATCTGCGAGGGTCACGAGTACGTATGGCGGATAATCGGGACCGAGAACGTCCTGTTGTGGCTCGGCCTCTACCCGGACGAGCTCGGAGCCTTCATACGGCGCATCGGCGATTTCCTCGTCGAGTCGACGAAGGCTCAGATAAAGGCGGCCGACGGGATGCTGGCGGGCATGGTGGTCTGGGGCGACGTGGCCTACCGCAACGGCATGCTCTTCTCTCCCGCCATGTGGCGCGAGCACTTCAAGCCCATCGTGAAGGAGCAGATCCGCATCTGCCACGAGGCGGGCATAGCCGTCATCTACCACGGCTGCGGCAACGCGAGCGAGATCTACGAGGATTTCATCGAGATCGGGCTCGATTCCTACAATCCCCTCGAGGCCAAGTCGGGCCTCGACGTCGTGGAGCTGCGGAAGAAGTACGGGCACAAGATGGGCTTCTGCGGGAACATCGACGCGCTGGCCTGGGCCAACGAAAGCCTGCCGGAGCTCGAGGCCCAGGTCATGCGCAAGCTCAACGCGGCGAAGGGAGGCGGCTACCTCGTGCAGTCCGACCACTCGGTGCCGAGCAACGTCTCGGCCGAGCGCTACGAGTTCGTGCTGAACCTGCTTAGGAAGAACGGCCGCTATCCCCTCTCGCTCGGCGAATGGGACGATCCTTCGATTCCCGGGGGGCGCCGTTGACTTCGAGGGAGCGGGTCCTCGCCGCGATCGCGCACCGCGAGGCGGACCGCGTGCCGGTGGACCTCGGGAGCACGCCGAGCTCGGGCATCTCAGCCCTCGCCTACGCGGCGCTGGCGAGGGAGCTCGGCCCGCGCGCGGCGATCGATCCCCGGCCCCGAGTCTACGACGTAGTCCAGGAGCTGGCCCAGCCCGACGACCGGATGCTGGGCCGGCTGGGCGTCGACGTCGTGGACATCGGCCGCGCCTTCAACGATCGCGGCGAGGATTGGCGCGAGCTCGAGATGCCCGACGGCAGCATCTATCTCTACCCTTCCTGGTTCAAGCCCCAGAGGCGGGGAGAGGACTTCTTCGTCTACGACGGCGAGGGGACGCTCATCGCCCAGAGGCCGTCTGGAGCGACCTTCTACGACGAGCGCTGCTTCCCCTACGAGGGCGGCTACCCAGCCGACTACCGCGGGCTCCCGAAGGCCATGGGCAAGGTGCTGTGGTCCGCCCTCGTGCATTCGCCCTGGGACCACGCGGGGGAGGAGGGCTTCTGGAAGGACCTGCGGTCCAGGGCGCTCGCCCTCAAGGCAGGGACCGACCGCGCCCTCATGATCGTCGTCGGCTGCAATCTCTTCGAGTGGGGCACCTTCCTCCGCCGGATCGACAACTTCCTCGTCGACCTCCTCGTCGACGAGGCCCAGGTCGAGCGCCTCCTGGACGCTCTCATGGAGGTCCATCTCGCGACGCTCGGGAAGGTCTGCGAGGCCGTTGGCGACGTCGCCGACGTCCTCCGCTTCGGCGACGACCTCGGGCACGAGGGCGGGCCCTTCATGTCCCCCGACATCTACAGGCGGATATTCAAGCCGCGCCACAAGGCCCTCGTGGACTTCGTGCGCGAGCGCAGCTCGATGAAGACCTTCCTCCACTCCTGCGGCTCCATATACGCCCTCATCCCGGACCTCATCGACGTCGGCTACGACATCGTCAATCCCGTGCAGACGAGCGCCAGGGACATGGAGCCCGAGCGGCTAAAGCGCGAGTTCGGGAGGGACCTGACATTCTGGGGGGCCGGCATCGAGAACCGGACTGTCCTGAAGGAGGGAACGCGCGAGGAGGTTCGGGCCCAGACCCTCGAGAGGCTCGCCCTCTTGTCCAAGGGAGGCGGCTTCGTCTTCAATACCGTCCACAACATCATGCCCGATGTCCCGGCCTGCAATGTGGTCGCGATGTTCGACGCGGTCGACGAGTTCAACGGCCGGTCCGGCGGCGATCGGAATAATTAGCGTATTATCGGTTTTTTTTGTGGTTGCGGCCCCGCGGGACGGGGCCTAGCATCGATCGACGGCCTGGCGGCCAAGGGAGCGACGCCGGCCGCCTCAGGAGAAGACTTTGAGCGAACGAGAAATCGGGCTGGCCCTCGAAATGAAGCACGTGAGCAAGCGCTTCCCCGGCACCATAGCCGTGGACGACGTCAGCTTCGAGGTCTTCGCCGGCGAGGTGCACGCCCTGGTCGGCGAGAACGGAGCCGGGAAATCCACGTTGATGAAGATGCTCGCCGGCTCCTTCGACGACTATACCGGCGATATCAGCGTGAACGGCCGGGACGTGACGCTTCACTCGCCGACGGAAGCCAAGAAGTACGGAATCGGCATGATCTACCAGGAGCTCAGCCTGGCCAGGCCCATCAGCATCACCGAGAACCTGCTGGCCGGCAGGCTCCCGAAGCGTGGGCCCTTCCTCGACCGGCGCCGAGCCCGTTCCCAGGCCAAGGGCCTCCTGACCCACGTCGGCCTCGACCTGGACCCCGACCTCCCCATCGAGGACATAAGCCAGCACGAGGCTCAGCTGGTCGAGATCGCCAAGGTCCTCGGCAACGGCCCCTGCATATTGGTCATGGACGAGCCGACGAGCGCGCTCTCCCGTGAGGAGGTCGAGCGCCTCTTCGAGATCATAGTCCAGCTGAAGAACCGCGGCATAGCGATCGTCTACATCTCCCACCACCTCCCGGAGATATTCCGGATAGCGGACCGCGTCACGGTCATGCGCGACGGGAAGAAGATCGCGACCAGGCCTATCGGCGAGGTCAGCCGCGAGGAGGTCGTCCAGATGATGGTCGGCCGCTCGGTGAAGGAGTTCTACAAGCGCGAGGAGCGCCGGATCGGAGAGCCCAGGCTCAAGGTCGCGGGCCTGTCGCGCTTCGGCTTCTTCCACGACCTCTCCTTCGAGGCGCGGCGCGGCGAGATCCTGGGCATCTGCGGCCTCTCCGGGGCCGGCCGCAGCGAGCTCGCCAAGGTGCTGGCCGGCCTGGACAGGGCCGACGAGGGACGCATCGAGCTGGACGGCGCCGCGGTGAAGAGCGCCACGATGGCCCAGGCGCTCGCCCAGGGCATCGCCTACCTCACCGAGGACCGCAAGATAGAGGGACTGGCCCTGAGGCTGGCGGTGGGCGAGAACGTCCTGGCGCCGATCGTGGATCGGCTCTCCTCCGCCTCGATCTACTCGAAGGCGAGAGGCGCGCCGATCGTGGAGCGCCTGATCGAGGAGCTCGCCATCTACCCTCCCGATCCGGACAGGACCGTGGGCAACCTTTCCGGCGGGAACCAGCAGAAGGTCCTCCTGGCCAAATGGCTGGCCAGCTCGCCCAAGGTCCTCATCCTGGACGAGCCGACGCGAGGCGTCGATATCGGCGCGAAGATGACTATCCACAATTCGATCGAGAAGCTCGCGAGGGAGGGCTGCACGGTGCTGCTAATCTCTTCGGACCTACCCGAGCTCGTCGGTCTATCCGACCGGGTGATGATCATGCGCAAGGGGCACTTCACCCGCGAGATGGCCTTCA
>CAZBGA010000103.1:0-9569 GCA_964491385.1 uncultured Treponemataceae bacterium
TCAGCTATTTCTTTACGGTGCTGTTTATTCTATTTTTTTCAGCACCCCTCATGTATTGCACATAACGGTATAGGCCTGCGACGTTTTGGCAAGCATTTGCGAGCCAAAATATGGCCGAAGTGGAGTGAGCGAATGCGAGCGGAACGAGGCCCGAGGAGCCACAGGATTCCAAAGCGACGAGCGCGGGCCGTGTGTTAGGTGCTGGATTTTTCCCAATCCTAAAACACTATTCTTCCTGAGCACCGAACGCCCGGAGGGCGAGGCGCGAAGCTCTTATTCATAAAAAGATGAATTATCAATATCGTATTCTGCTTCATCAAGGGAAAAATCTTTACTTAAATATAAATCAAATTTAAACGGGTAACTATCAGAAAATTCATTGCTCCCATCCCCTTCACCATCAGAATCAGATCCATATTGCATTGAAACTCCTACTCTTGCATTGCCGCAAACATGTATCGAATCTTTTGTTATTTCTATCGAATCAATTTCAATATCTGATATCTCTTCCATACGAGTATGTGTTGATAATACATCGAGTTCGTCTGGTAAATTTTCCATCATGTCATCCAAAATAATTTGATCAAGTTCTTCGAATATTATATCTTTATATTGTGGAGGATTTAAGAAAACCATTTTTAATTTTCTATTCTTTTTATCAAGATCAATATACTTTTTCAAATTAACAATGCTTTGTTTTTTGTTTTTATTATATTTTCCAATTTTTATTTCATAAACTACTATCTTTTCATTTTTCTTTGCCAAAAAATCGGTCTCTATCGATCCTTCTATTTTAGAATTTCTAAAAGTTTCATATCCTAAATTTTTATACTTATTTTCAATATGTTCATAATACGCCTGTTCCAAATACTTCATCAATATTTTTTGATCAATTTCTTCATATTCATTCATTTTTCTACTCCCATTTTATACAATTCATCATTTATTTTTCCTATTTCTACATAAAGCAAATGTTCAGAACTATCTATTAGGTCAATAAAATCCGAATAAACATTTGCTGGCATTTGAGTTACATCTAAACTAATACCACTACCTAATTTGTTGACGTCATAAACACCTGAATATCTAATTTTAATAACTCTATCATCTTCGTATATTGTAGACTTCAATGCATCCCATATTGGTTTGCTTAAATTATCAGCATCAATTTGCAATGAACGTTTATAAAAATAATATGAAATTGCATAAAGATCATATGTAATTAATGTCTCACACTCTGGATAGTACTTTTTGTATGCAGTTACTATGGCTTCTTTATATGCATTTGTACGCTTAGCTTGAACAGACCGTGGTTTAAATTCACATAAAAAACTGATCATATTTTTCCCTCTATTTATTGATTCAATCTAATATCAAAAATAAGTGCCCGACGGGGGGAGCCCCGGGCGTTGCACCAAACCATTGTTTTGGAAAAAATCTTGCACCTAACTACTTGTATGTGAATCTCGTTTGCAATAATGTGAAGAGCGTCCCCATCGCCAGACCGTTATCGGCGATAAATCCTTGAGTTCTCACACTCCCGGTTCAATTCAAGACATGCTGTTTTCAATACAATCCGAGAGTGCTTATGGAAGATGGGCTACTCTTCCTCCGCCGAAACAAGATGAAAGAGCTGGCCCATCAGATAATTGTATGAGTATAAGTTTGTAGTTCTTAACGCGCAATCGAAATCGAGTATTTGAATAAAATATCCAATAGAGGCTTTCCCAAAAGTCGGATGACTTTTGAGAAAGCTACCCTGATACTGCGCAGATTTCGTAGCGCTTCATACAGATATCAAGAAGCGCGAGAAACTGCAAAGCCAATTTCAAAACTAACCGAGTTTTGAAATTGACTATAGGGCATCTCTAAAAACTCGTTTTTGCGAAACAAAAACGAGTTTTTCCCTTAGATTTTGCCCTCAGGGAACCAACCCTGAAAGGGTTAATAGAGGTTCCCTATATCTACTGTATGGCGATACAAGAGTCGCCCTCCAAGCCTCGACCTTCCTGTCTCGGCCTTCCGGGACGGGGTTTGCGCTCTCGCTCGCTTCCGACGCTTCGCGTCGTCCCTGCGAGCTCGACCGAAGGGTAGCCCTTCGACTCTCCCGTCGCTCCAAATAAAAAACCCATCCAAGTGGATGGGTTTTTCGGTCATGGGCGATACAAGAGTCGAACTTGTGACCCCCAGCGTGTCATACTGGTGCTCTAGCCAACTGAGCTAACCGCCCGTACTGCGCCCGTACTAGGACGAAAGCGCAACAATGTTTATATCAGCGCCCGCGCCGCGATGTCAAGCTCGCCCTAACAGCTTGCTAGGCGCGCTCCCTTATAGCGACGTTGATCTCGATCTTGCCGTGGCCCGTCTCCATGGGCACAATGAGGGCCTCGACGTCGGCGTTCGAGACTTCCATGTTCTCGCCGGTGAAGATGGCGGGGGGGGTGAGGTCGAAGCGGAAGCCGAGGTCGTGGAGCTTGGTGACCGCCTGGGCGGTGATCATGTTGGCGAGCTCGGTGATCGTGGCCTTGACGAGGTCGTCGAAGTCCTTGAGCTCCTCGTTGTTCATGGCGGAGGCGATCTTGAGGGCCGTGGGCTTGTCCATGTCGAAGAGGACGCGGCCTTCCACGTCGCCCGCGAGGCCGACGATTGCGGCGACGCCCATGACGGGCATCGAGGTCGACTTGAGGTAGAGCTCTCCCCGCTTGACGTCGGACTGCAGGACTTCGCGAAGTACGTTGAAGGCCGCTTCCACGAAGGGATTGATGTATTCGACTCTCATTCCGCGCTCCTCGTGCTGTTCATTGTTCCTTGCGGAAAGCCGGTACGGCCTCCGTCCCAGCGGCTGCCCAGCCCTCGCCGAGACGCTCGTTCGCCCCGCAGAGCGCGATGCCGTTGGGCTTTAGCTTATCGATGAAATCCCCTAATAGCCGCTTTTGGTCGATCGGAGCGACGAAACTGAGCATGTCCCGGCACAGGATGAGGTCGAGGGGAGGCAGCGTGTTGGCGTTCATCACGTCGTGGAACTCGAAGAAGATCGAATCGCGCACTGCCTGGACGAATACCAGCCCATTCCGGCCCTTGGCGGTGAAGGGACGGTAGTACTCCGCGATGTTCTCCGGGAAGACCATGTTGGGCGCCATGGAGATGGCGAGGAGGTCGGAGTCGTTGGCCCATATCTTGACCCTGGCATCGGGATACCGCCTCCGCATGACGCAGGCGAAGGCCCAGGTCTCGTAGCCCTTGCCGCAGCCCGGGTTCCAGACATTGATGCTCTTGGCTTCGATCGGGGGAAGGGCGCGCTCGACTTCGGCGGCATAGGCTTCGTCCCAGAGGGCGCCCGTGAAGGGCGACCAGAAGCCCTCGAGGAAGCGGTCCGCCTCGGACGCCTCCCGGAGCTGGAGGTCCGAGTCCTTGCGCTCGGCCTTCCATTCGGCGAACCGCGACCGGAACCAGGCTTCGTTCACGCCGGTGACGTGGAAGCCGCGGAAGGCCGCGAGGGTCTCCTTGACGAAGGAGGCGGCTATGTCGCCCCCCGCGGCGCCCTCCGCTTCGGCCGACTCGGTCTTTGCCGCCTCGCCGCGAAGGTCGGGGACCGCGGACTTCGGCGTATCCTCGGGCCTCTCCGGCGCGAAGATCTTCTCGACGTCGAGGATGATGTAGAGCTTGCCGCCGTTCTCGACGATGCCCTTGATGTACTTGACGTTGATGTCGCCGAAGATGGGGTGCGGCGGCTGGATGGAGGAGGCGGCGATGCCCACCACCTTGTCGATAGCGTCGACGATGACGCCGAAGACGTGCTCGTCGATCTTGAGGATGATGAGGCTCTCGAGGGCCTCGTCCTCCTTGCGCTCGGCGGGAAGGTGGAAGAATATCCTTAGGTCGATGACCGAGATGATGTCGCCGCGGAGATTGTACACGCCGCGCACGAAGGTCGAGGCGTTGGGCACGTAGGTGAAGCGCGAGGCCTTGGCTATCTCCTTGACGCTCATTATGTCGATGCCGTACTCCTTCCCCGCGAGCGAGAAGGTGACCATCTTGAAATCTATCTTCTCCGTCTTCCTCGCGGAGTCGGCGGCCTCTGTCCTGGCCTCTCGTTCGGCTTGCGTCGTCACATGCTGCTCCTGGCCGCGCTAGCGGATCGTCGCCTCTAGGCGGCGGCGCTCCGCGAGTTCCTGCTTGAGGCCCAGCTCGAGCAGCTGGCTGACGTCGATGATGAGGCACACCGAGCCGTCGCCGAGGATCGAGGCCCCGGCGATTCCCGGCGATTGCGTGAACTGGTCGCGGAGCGGCTTGATGACCACGTCCTCCTCGCCGATGAGCGAGTCCACCATGAGCCCGACGCGCTTGTCGGCGGTGCCGACGATGACCACGAAGTGGTACTCGCGCTGCTCGCTGGTCGGTATGCGGAAGAGGCGGTTGAGCCGGAGGAGGGCGACGACGTCGTTGCGGATGTTGAAGACCTCGTAGTTGTCGATCATCCTGACGTCGGCCGGCTTGATCCGGTGGCTCTCGATCACGCTGGTGATCGGGATCGAGTAGGTCTCCTTGCCGACGCGCACCAGGAGGCCCTGGATGATGGCGAGGGTGAGGGGCAGCTTGATGGTGAAGCGCGTGCCCTTGCCGCGCTGGCTCGAGACGGTGACGCTGCCGTTAAGCTTCTCGATCTGGCGCTTTACGACGTCGAGGCCGACGCCGCGTCCCGAGATGTTCGTGACCTGCTTGGCCGTGGAGAAGCCCGCGTCGAAGATGAGGTTGAAGGCCTCGATGTCGGTGAGCACCTTGCTCGGATGGATGAGGCCCCTCTCGATGGCCTTCGCGCGGACGGCCTCCACGTCTATGCCTTTGCCGTCGTCGGCGATCTCGATGACGATCATGTTGCCTTCGTTGGAGGCCTTGAGGAGGACGGTCCCTTCCTCGCTCTTGCCGGCGGCGGCCCGCTCCTCGGGCGTCTCGACGCCGTGGTCGAGGGCGTTGCGCACCGAGTGCATGAGGGGATCGAGGAGATCCTCGATCACCGACTTGTCGAGCTCGGTGTCCTCTCCCTCGATCGCCAGGTTGACCTTCTTGTTGAGGGTCTTGGTGAGGTCGCGCACGAGCCGCGGGAAGCGGCTGAATATCTGGCTGATGGGGACCATGCGGATGCGCATGACGCCTTCCTGGAGCTCCCCCGTTATGCGGCCGAGGTTCTGGGCGGTCGAGCGGAACTTGGCGACGTCGTTCTTGAGGTCGGCCTCGAAGCCGTCGAAGGACTGGTACAGGAAGCCGAACTTCTCGAGGATCTCCTTCTTTATGTCCTTGGCGGACTTTCCCTGCTGGATGGCGGAAAGGTAGCCGGGCATCTCGTCGAAGAGGTCCTTGATCCCGTCGCGGAAGCGGCTCTCCGAGCTCTGCAGCGAGGCCATGAGTTCGCCGAAGCGCGAGGAAATCTGGTTGAAGGTGGCCTTGTTGATCACGGTCTCCGAGACGAGGTTGAGGAGGTTGTCGATGCGCCTCGAGTCCACCCTGAGGATCGAGCCCTGCGAGGCCCTGCGCGCCTCGTCGCGGTGCGCCGCCTCGGGCGCGGCGGCTTCGGGGGAGGCTGCGGCCGCCTCGGGCTCGCCTTCCTCGACGAGCTCCGCCTTGGCGGCGGCCTTGGGAGGAGCCGCTCCTGCAGCGGGCGCGGCCCGAGACGGCGCCTGGATCGGCTTGGCCGCGGGCGGCTCCCCCGCGAGCTCCTCTATCTCGACCTGGTCGACCACGTCGGGAATGGAGGCCTTGCGGCGCAGCTCCTCCGGATCCTTGTCGACGGCGACGAAGTACTCGACGACGGGGTAGAAGGCGTCTTCGTAGAGCTTCTCGAAATCGGGGACGGTCTTCAGCACGGTCCCCGTATCGCGCAGGGCGGCGAAGGCGTGGATGGCCGAGACGGTCTTCATGACATTGTCGGTATTGAAGCTGAGGCGGAGGCGGAAGATGCGCCTGCCGGGCCCCGCCGCCTCGCGGAGCTCGAGGACCTCGTACTCTGACAGGCGGCTCGATTCGCGCTCCCGCGGGCTCGGGGGGCTTGGCGCGCGCGGGGCCTGGGCGGGGGACGGAGAAGGCTTGGAAAGGATCGGCCTGGCCGCGCCGGACGGGAGGAGTCTCGCGAGAGACGCCTTTATGGCCGAAGTGTCGCCGCGGTAGACGGAACCCTGGCCCCTGGCGTCCAGCATGGCCTTGACGACGTCGATCGAGCCGAGCAGCGCGTCGATGACGCCTTCGTTGACGGCCGCCTTGCCCGAGCGGACGCTGTCGAGGACGTCCTCGATCAGATGGGTGAACTCGGCGAGCTCGGTCATCTGGACGGTGCCCGCCCCTCCCTTGAGGGTATGGGCGGCCCTGAATATCTCGTCCACGGCGTCTTTGTTGCCGCTTTCCTGCTCGAGGGCGAGGACATTCTGCTCGAGGGACTCGACTTGGCCTTGCGCCTCGGCGAAGAAATCCTTGAGAAGCTCCTCGTTGTTCGGATCGAGATAGTCGCTCATCGTGGTTAGAGCATTATATAGTTAGCACGTTCCGTCAAGGCCGATGGGGGTGGCTTTGGGCTTTCCGGCCGGGCAAATACGCCGATAATAGATGCAGCGCCTTGCCGGGCGCCGTGCATTCGCGGCGCTCGGGCGCTACAATTAAGCGAACAAGGCCGGATCCTTTGGCCCAGGAGTGAGTGACTATGCCCAAGACTAGAGCCGCGCTCTTGCCGCTCTTCTTCGCGTTGACCGCCCTGGCGCCCTGCGCCCTCATGGCGACGGACCTCCGAGTGGACGATCTCGAGCTCCTCTCGCACGGCGTGCTCAACCAGGACACCGGATCCTTCGACGTGAGCTCGAGGCTGTTCTTCGCCCTCTCGATGGAAGGTGGAGACAAATTCTCCGGCCAGCTCAAGCTGGACTTCCTCAACTCGGACATCGAGAACGCCATGTCCCTCGCCAACACGAGCCTCAACCCGCTCACGAGCTCGGCGACCAACGCGGAGCTCGCCAACAGGATCAACAACCTCATCAGCCCGCAGCTCATGACGGTCTCCGTGACCGCCAAATCGGTGTTCAGCCTTCCCCTCGACCTCGCCTTCTTCGTCGGCCAGATGGACAATATCTGCTCCGGCGACGATTTCACGACCCTGTTCGGGGCCGCTCCCTTCTCGACCGACCTCCGGGGACCGATGGTCTACCCGAACGGAGTCGGCGGGAACCCCAACGTGTGGTTCGACGGGATATACCAGCCCGACGGCACCGGCTTCCGCCTTTCCACGACGCCCAATTTCAGCTCGAATTCCGTCGGCTACGCGTACTTCTACCAGGATTCGGACGTGGGCCCGGGGACTTGGTCGGGGGACCTGCGATACTCCCTGAACACCTCAAAGGTCAAGACGGATTTCTTCGCGGGCGCCACCACCGGAGGCAGCGCCGGCCTCTACCGCGGAGGGATGCTCTTCTACGCCACGAGCGGGGACGTGGGCGAGTTCTTCGCCCAGATGGGAGTCACGCATTGGGATCCGTCCCAGACCTTCTCCATAAACGACGTCTTCTTCCTCTTCGAGCCGCGCGTCAGATTCGGACCGACGGCGCAGGCCGTGATCACCCTCTTCTACCACCCCAGCTGGTACGATCAGATAAACTACCCGAGCGAGCAGGGCGCCATGGACGCGTGCCTCGATCTTCGCTTCGGCCATATCGCGGAGCGGGGCTCCCAGGGCGGGCTTCAGACTCTTCTCGAGTTCCGCCCCCAGACCACCGACCCGATAAACGTCCCCACCCTGGCGATCGATACCTCTCCCTACTATTCCATTATCACGGGAGGCGTCCGCTGGGACTTCAAGCTCGATATCCGCGTCTTCCCCGTCCCGTCGGAATGGTACGGGATGTTCGGGCCGTACATCGGCCTCAAGACCTCGTACTGAGGATGCATCGATGAGGAAACGATCCTTCGCGACGCGGGCGATCGCCGCGGCGGTCCTCGCGGCCTCGGGCCTGGCGGCCCACGCCCTGGAGTTCGGCTTCGACGCCGCGACGAGCAATCTGCAGCTGCCCTGGACCCCCGTCGCCCCTATAAGCGACAGCCAGTTCCCCGCGACGAACTATTTCTTCGGAGGCGAGGCCTGGATGACCGCCCCCATCGGCGAGGACGCGTCGGTCAAGCTGTCCTACGACCGCGATCCGGTGCTGCGGAACAGCCTGAGCGCCGACGTGCAGTTCGCGCGGGGAATCGCGAGCATCGCCGTCGGGCCCCTCTTCGGCTTCCTCAATTCCGACTCGGTGCCCTTCTCGGCGGGGCTCTCGGCGGCCGTCAAGCTTCAGTGGCCCGGAGTCGCCTACGTATCCCTGCGCTCCGAGGGGGGAACGGCGATCTCCATCCTCCAGGCGAACAGCGACCCCCAGGGCTTCACCGAGCTGGCCGCCGGGTTCTACGTCCACAACGCGATAGTCTCGGCTCTGATCTCGGAGAAGCGCTTCAACGAGCTGGACTCCAGCGGCGGCCTCGTAACCGACAGCCTCACGCGCTACGCTCTGACGGTCGACGTCTTCAAGAAGAACGTGCCCTACACGGCCCTTTTCTCGCTCGGCTACGAGCTCCGGTCCAAGCAGTTCGCCACCGAAGGCGTCACCGACAGCCTCGGGGCGATCGTCCTGGGCGCGGACACGACGGTCCAGGTCACCCGCGCCGTCAAGCTCCTCGGAGGCATCTCCACCGGCGCCTACGTATTCGGCCTGGACGCCTTGACCGGACAGGGGCCCGCCAGTTCCTCATTCTTCTTCTCGGCGAACGTGGGAATGTCGGTGGACACTGCCGGGTTCGAGGCCGTGCCGGGGACGGCGGTCGACAAGGCTGCCGACAAGACCGAGGCGCCGCCGCCGAAAGCCGCCGCGAAGGAGCCCGCGGCCGCGGCCGATCAATCGGCCGCGCCGGCCTTTTCCCGGCTCGCCATCGACGCTGGCGCGGGCCTCTACTACGACAACAGGATCACGCTCGACGGCCAGCTGGCCTTGCTCGGCGCCCTCTTGAACACTCGCGTAGGAGCCTGGGGCAACATCGGCTACCGGCTCACTCCGGATCTCAGCTTGGGCGGCGAAGTCGGCATAGATTACTTCGTCGCGAATTCGTCGGGAATAGAAGTGAACCTTTTCGATATCCCGGTCCTGGCCGTAGTCGGCTACCAAGTAGGGAAGATCAGGTTCGAGGCCTTTACGGGGGCTTTCATAGACGGCATCGCGGCCAGCTCGACCGGCTTGTCCACCTACGTCGACCTCGACGCGGGAGCCCGGATACGGTTCGGGGGCATATACGCGGAAGCCTCGTACGTGTTCGGCGTCCAGAGCAAGAGCTACGACCTGGCCGGGGTGGGCTCCATCGCCGCCAGCTACCCTCGATTCGGCCTGGGATACGCGCTCACCTTCATGTAAGCCGGGGATCCCGAGAGATCTGAAGGGAAGATCGCCGTGAACGACTCCCCGGCAGTCGCTTTCGCGACTACGCCGCCCCCCGGCCTTACGCCTTCTTCTTCTTGTTCGAGATATCCGCCCAGACCGCCAGGATGAGGACCAGCCCCTTGATCA
>CAZBGA010000104.1:0-9567 GCA_964491385.1 uncultured Treponemataceae bacterium
TCGAGAGGGTGGGGGGATATCTCAACGCCTTCACGGACCGCGATTCCATTTGCCTTCATTGCCAGGTACCGGGGGCGCACTGGCGGCTCGCCCTAGACGTACTGACCGACATGGCCCTGTGCTCGATATTCCGGATCGAAGACTTCGAGCGCGAGAGCGAGGTCATCGTTAGCGAGATCCTCTCGGCGATGGACGATCCCGAGGAATGCTCCCACGACGAATTCCTGTCCGCGATCTGGCCCGGAGACCCCCTGTCTCGCAAGATCGCCGGAGAGCCCCAGGAAATACGTCGCATAGCTCGCGACGCCCTCTTCTCGTTCTACGAGTCGGAATTCTCCCCACGGAGCCTCCTCGTCACGGCCTCGGGACCCGTCCCTCCCGCCGATATCGGCGAGGAGCTGTCGCGCCTCCTCGGCGCCGTGGAGGAAAGGGCTTCTTCCCTTCGATCGCCCGCTTCCGCGCGACCCGCAGCCTCTCGACGCGCCGAGACTACTCCGGCGTTCTGCGCCGCCGGCGGCTACGTACGTGCCGAAATGGAGCAGGTGCACTTCTACGAGGCGGTCCAGCTCGAGCCGCCCTTCAGCCAGGACGACTATTTCTCGCTGTCTGCGCTCAACGGCGCCATCGGCGAGGCGGCGAGCTCGAGGCTCTTCCTGTCGCTCAGGGAGGACAAGGGCCTCTGCTACTCCGTGTACAGCGCGTTCTCGATGTCCAGGACCGAATGTCTTTGGATGGCTTCCGCCAACGTGTCCCCCGCCCGTCTGCCCGAGCTCGCGGCCGAGATGGATAGGCAGCTCGACGAAGCCGCCGAGAGGGGCTTCAGCGGCGCGGAATGCGCCGACGCCGTCAGTCGGCTTTCCGGATCCTTCGAGCTCTCGCTCGACGATACCGATTTCAGGATGCGCCGCATCGCGAGGCAGATATTCTTCTCCGGAGAGGCCATGACCCCCGAGGAGGAGAGGGAAAGCATCGTCCGCCTCGGGCCGGCGGAGCTCAACGCGGCCTGCGCTCGTCTACTCCGCGGACGAAAACGCGCGCGCTTCGCCTATGGGGACCTGTCGAGGAGGGCCGCGAGGGCGAGCGGCCTTGAGAAGGGGAAAGTCTCATGCCTCGCCCAAGCGAAGCTCTCCGAAACGTCGGTGGCGGCCCGACGTGGATGAAATCGTAGTGGCCTTCACTGCCGAGTCCGGCGCCTCCGCGCCGGAATACAGGACCGAGGGCAGCGCGGGAGCGGATCTTCGAGCCTTCATCCCGGAGGGCATTACCCTCGCCCCCGGCGAGCGCGCCGCCGTCCCTACGGGAATCAGCATAGAGATTCCCCGCGGGTACGAGGCTCAGGTGCGGCCGCGCTCGGGCCTGGCGCTGCATGGAGGAGTAACCTGCCTCAACGGCCCCGGCACGATAGACTCGGATTACCGCGGCCAGATCAAGGTGATATTGATAAACCTCGGCAGCGAGGCTGTCACGATCGCCAGCGGCGACAGGATCGCTCAGCTCGTCGTCGCGCCCGTATCGCGCGCGCGATTCGAGAAGGTCGCCTCGCTGGGCGGGACGGAACGGGGCTCGGGCGGCTTCGGCTCGACGGGAACATGACCGGAGACGCGATAGGGACTTCCCTCGGCGGACCGCCTCCGGCGGTTTCGCGCCCGAAGGCGAAGCGGAGACGGCGATACTCCGTGATCGTCGGCTATTTCTCGCGGGAATTCCTGTTCGGCTTCGTGGTCTGCTTCCTCTTCTTCTTCGCGGTGTTCTTCGTGAACCAGATACTCCTCATGGCCGAGGATATCTTGTCGAGAAGGGCACCCATCAAGGATGTAATCCTTCTGCTCATTTACGCTATGCCTTCCGTGATAGCCTTGTCCTTCCCCTTCGCCGCCCTGGTAGGCGCCCTCATGGCCGCTGGACGGCTGTCCGCGGACAACGAGATGCTCGCGACTATGGCGGCGGGCATCGCCCCGAGGCGGGCCTTCACCCCCTTTCTGGCTCTGGGTCTACTCTTTTCTATCGTGTCCTTCGCCATGAACGACTACTTCCTCCCGCGCGGGAGCATCGAATTCGGAAAACTGTCGCGGAAGCTGGTCGCGTCGACGCCCGCCCTGGAGCTGCGACCGTGGTCATCGAAGCGATATAAGGACATAACCGTAGTAACGGGCGATATGATCGGCCCGAGGATCAGGAATCTTCTCATATTCGACCGAAGCGAGGAAGGAAGCGAGCGGGTCATATCCGCGGGCGAAGCGAGTCTGAGCGTCGACGAGAGCCGGGGAGACGTCGTTCTCGGCCTCTCCGATGTATGGCAGCAGACGATGAAGAGGGGAGAGGACGACCGCTTCGAATGGGCTAGCGCGTCGAATATGGAATATCGCATTCCGATGCGCGAGGAACGCGACGACACGGCCGTCCTCGGGCCTCGGGACATGCCTTCCGTGGACCTTGCCAAAGTCATCGCCGAGAAGAAAGCCTCGCTCGAGGCCAGGATAGCCAAGCGCGACGAGGATGTCGCCTTCGCGCGCGAGTCTCTCGCAGAAGACTACGACGCCGAAGTCGAGGGGGGCTCGCCCTGGTCCAATTCAGCGGAGAGACTCGCTCCGGGCCTCGCCTCGCTGCGCTCGTTCGGGACGGAAAAGCCTACCGACAGGACTCTCCAGGTATATCAGCTGGAGTATTTCAAGAAGTTCTCCATTCCGTTCGGCGCGCTGTTCTTCGTGGTGATGGCATTCCCTCTGGGCCTCCTCGCGAAGAAATCCGGAAGGACCATGGGATTCGGCGTCGGCATCCTCGTGTCGGTGATATACTGGGCCCTCCTCCTCGGCGGGCAGACCCTCGGCGCGAGGCTCGATTGGTCTCCTTTCTGGTCGACTTGGGCGCCCAATGCCGTGGTGCTGCTCGCGGGGCTCGGCCTTTGGATCGCGCGCCTGCGGATGAAGTGAAGGGAACATGAGGCGCGCGACCACGCTGAGGCTGTACCTGATCCGAGTGTTCCTCCCGACCCTCGGGGCCGCCCTCGGCCTCTTCGCCCTCATCCTTGAGCTCGTCGACCTCTTCGCGAATCTATGGCGCTATCTGGCGCAGGGGGCGCCCCTGCTCTCCATCCTCAAGGTGATAGCCCTCTACCTGCCCACGGCCCTGTCCAACGGCCTGCCGATAGCCCTGCTGTTCGCCGCCTCCTACAGCCTGGCGACGCTCTATGCCGACAACGAGCTCACGGTGATATTCGGATCGGGGGTCTCCCTCTCGAGCTTCACCGCTCCTCTCTTCGCCATCGCCCTCCTGCTCTGCGCCGCGTCCTTCTTCTTCGACGACGGCGTCGTCCTCAAGACGATAAAAAGCAAGAACGAGCTTTCGCGCCGGCTCCTCGAGCAGAAGGAGTCTTTCAGCAATCCTGACGTTACCGTCATCGCGAAGGACGGCGCCATAGTCTACCGCGTGCAGTTCTATGACGACGCGACGAAAAGCCTCTCCGGCGTCAGCGTAATCGAGCGCGATGCCGCCGGCGAGCCCGAGGCGCGCACCGAGGCGGCGACCGCCCGCTGGGATGGCGCGCGTTGGGCCTTCAGCCGCGTTCGACGATTCGAGAGGACGGCAGACGGCTCTTGGACCGACAAGTCCTTCGCCACCTGGCATTCGGATTCGCTCGACGAGAGGCCGGACGCGTTCCGCAGCCAGAATAGGGACTTGGAGGAGCTGTCCGCCTCCGAGCTCGGCGTTTACGTCTCCTTCCTGAAAGGGGCGGGCCTGCCGTACGAGGGGGCGGTGGCGGAGCGCAACAAGCGCTACAGCTTCGCCTTCACGCCGCTGGTGGTGGTCCTTCTCGCGGGAGCCGCGGGCGGCAGGTTCAGGAAGAACGTCCTGCTCACCAGCCTCCTGACGAGCCTCATAGCCGCGACGATGTATTACGTCGCTCAGATGATCTGCATGCTCCTCGCCAAGACGGGGGCGATCGACCCGCGCATTGGAGCCTGGGCGCCGCTCGTGGCCTTCCTGGCGGCGGGCGCCCTCCTCTTCAGGGCCGCGAGGACCTAGGGGAGAGCGATGGAGCGAAGGAGCATTTTCGTAAAGGAGGCCGCCGATCCTGCGACGAGGGCCAGGACGGGGCGCATTTCGCTGCCCCACGGAGAGGTTGGGACTCCTGCCTTCATGCCCGTCGGGACTAACGCGACGGTGAAGGCCATCGGGCCCGAGGCGCTCGAGGAGCTGGGCTTTCCCATGATACTGGCGAACACCTACCATCTCTTCCTTCGCCCCGGCTATGAGATCATTCGCGCGGCCGGTGGCCTCCACGGCTTTACAGGGTGGAAGGGAAACTTCCTCACGGATTCGGGAGGCTTTCAGGTCTTCTCGCTGTCCGCGCTGCGGAAGCTCGGAGAAGAGGGCGTGCGCTTCCGCTCCCACGTCGACGGCGCCTCTAAATTCATTTCTCCCGAGGAGGCCGTGGAGGCACAGACGGCCTTCAACAGCGATATACAGATGCAGCTCGACGTCTGCAGCCCATGGGGGGCCGAGGAAGGCGAGGCGAGACGGGCTTCCGACCTTACGACTCGCTGGGCGGCTCGAGCCAAGGCGCGTTGGCTAGTCAAGCGGGACGAAGGCTATAGAGGCGAGCTCTTCGGCATCGTGCAAGGCAATTTCAGCAAGGCGCTGCGCGAAAGGAGTTCGGCCGAGATCGCCGCCCTCGACTTGCCCGGGATCGCCATCGGAGGACTCTCGGTCGGGGAGCCTTTCGAGGTCTTCTCGGAATTCCTATCCTATACTTCGGCCCTCCTGCCGGAGGACAAGCCTCACTACCTCATGGGTGTCGGGACGCCGGACTACATCCTCGAGGCAGTCGAGAACGGCATCGACTTGTTCGATTGCGTCTATCCGACCAGGACGGCGCGCAACGGGCTAATATTCACGAGCGGGGGGCCGATAGCCATAAAGAAGGCGGTCTTCGAGCGGGACTTCGGCCCGCTCGATCCGATGTGCGGGTGCAAGGTATGCCGCGACCACAGCAGGGCCTACCTCCGGCACCTGTACAAGTGCGAGGAGATCCTCTATGCGATGCTCGCTACTTACCATAACCTCTATTTCCTCCGCGACTTCGTCGCGCGGATACGCGAGAGCGTCCGCCGGGGAGAATTCCCCGCCTTCAAGCGCGGTTTCCTCGCGGCGTATCGATCGGGCGGGGAGCGGTCGATCTCGCCCGCGCCATAGCCGGGCGGCCGCCCTCGCCTTCGCCCTCGCCCTGTCGACCGCGATCGGCCCGTGGGCGCAGGAACCCGCGACCCCCGGGGCCGTGGCTCCTGCCGCCGGCGCGCCCTCGACGGACCCCGCCGCGCAGCTCGAGGCGAAACGGCGAGACACGATCCGGTACGGGATCGATTCCGAGATAAGCGACCTGGTCAGGGTCCTGACGACGGAAAAGGATGGTCGTTACGACGATGACCTCCTCGGCCTCTTCGGTAGTTCGCGAAGCCCCAAGCTGAGATCGACCGTATTAGAGTTCTTCGCCTCGCTCGAATGGAACGGAGCCGAAAAGGCCGCGCTGGGCATCGTGGACGACCGGGACAACCAGGACGTCGATCTGGTCGGCTCCGCCCTCTTGTACCTGGCGGCCATTAGGTCCAAGGACGCGCTGCGCTTCTCCGACGCGTTGATCAAGGAGAACAACAAGAAGCTCCTTCCCGCCGTCGTGAGGCTCATGGGACGATCGGGCGGCGAGCCCGAGGAGGCTCTTCTCCTCGGCTGGTTCGACGGCGACTCGACGAGCCCCGCGCTCAAGGAAGAGGCGATAAAGGCCCTCGGGGAAATCGGCTCCGCAAAGGCTGCCGAGCGCCTCGGCAAGCTCGTGCAGGACTCTACGGCAGGCAAGGCCGCGAGGATGTTCGCCTGCGACGCCCTGGCGAAGATCAAGGACGGCTCATCCGTGGACAGCCTGGTGAAGGCGTCGAACGACCAGGATCCCAATGTCCGGACCTCCGCCATCCAGGCCCTCGGCGCCTTCGCCGAAGGGGCAGGGGCCCCGGGGGAGGCCGCCAGGAGCGCCATCGCCGAGGCCCTCCGCGATTCCTTCCCGAACGCCCGCCTCGCCGCCTGCAAGGCCGCCGCGTCGGGCAAGGTGGCCCAGGCCCTGCCTTTCCTGCGCTACAAGGCGCGGAGCGACCCGGAGCTGGCGGTGCGGAGCGAGGCGTGCCGCTCCCTGGCGATCCTGGGCGCGGCCTCCATCGGCCTCGGGTCGGCGGGCGACGATGATCCCTTCGCATTCCTCCGCGGGATAGTCGACGACAGGGAAGCGGAAGGAGCCTTGCGGGTCCTCTGCTTCGGCCTCCTCGCTCGCTACGATCCCGCGGGCTCCTTGCCCGTCCTCGAGGCGAGGCTCGCCGCCGAGGCTTCCGAGAAGGACAGGACTTTCTATACAGCTCTTGCGCGAGAGGTGGCGAATGCCGACAAGGCGCCGGGCATCGGGGCGCTCGCTCGCGCCCTGCTCGCGGACAAGGAGTACCTGATACGGATAGCGGGGATCGAATGGATCCGAAAGAACAAGGCGCCGGACCTCAGGCCGGATCTCGAGGCCCTCGCCAGGAGCGATCCGTCGGACATGATCAAGAGGCGCGCCGCCGAGGCTCTGAAGGCCTTCTAGAAGATCCCCCTTCCGCGCCTCGGCCGGCTTTCGTTATTGGCGCTTCAGGATTCCCGGCGTCTCTATGCAGTGCAGGAGCCTGTTTATCTTGTCGGCAGGCTTCTCGTAGGCTACGAACCGAAGGGTGAGCGGGTAACCCGACCTCGAGATCATGGGAATGTCCTTGCCCAGGCAATCTTCCACGGGACCATCCAGCTCGGGGAAGAGCTCGGGCCGCAGCGGCACGAACGCCAGCTTCTCCCCGTCGAAATGGAGCTCGGCGGACCTTCGCGGGACGCTCACGAGGAAGACAAGGAAATCGCTCGAGCCGCCTCCGACGGATTTCGAGCCGCCGGAGGAGAGGCTGTGCACGTTGCGCGAGCCGATGTGGGGGTTCTGGTCCGCGACGAGGAGCTCGACCTCCAGAGAGCCGGGCTTGAGGACGCGGGGCGAGTAAACCGCCGACTCGGAGCGCGCCCTGACCGCGGCCGAGCGCCTTGCGGCCGGAACGCGGCGGCCGGCCGCCTCGGCGAGCAGGGCGACCGTTCGCTCGGCCTCGGCTTTTCTCTGCGCGACGAGGGCCGCCGCGCTGCCGTCGATGGCCATATCCCGCTCCTCCCGCACCGCCTGCGTCGGACCCGTGACCTTGCCAGAATCCGCCTTTGCGGCGCGAGCGGCCTCGGCGAGGAGGGCTGCGGCGCGAGCGGCCTCCTCCCGGCGGCTCGCCGCTATCTCCTTCGCCGATAGCGCGGAGGAGGCGGCGCGCTCCCTGTCGCCGGCCGCCGAGACCGCCGCCGCGGCTCCGAGGGAGGCCTTGGCGCCTTCGGCCGCGGAAGATGCGCTGGCGGCGAAAGCTCGGCGCCGCTCGCCCGCGGCGGGCGAAGCCGTCGATCCGGACGACGCGTCGCCTTGGAGAACGGCAGCGGCGATGGGTCCTTCGGCGCGCTGCGGCATGCGCCTTAGCATTACTATGACGCCGAGGAGAGCGGCGAGTCCCAAGAGCAGGACGACGGCGAAGAGGACCACGCGGGCCCCGGACCGCAATAGGGCCGCGAGCGGATTGCGCTCGAGGCTCAGCTCGAGGACCCCCGTGTCGGGGCTGACGCGGATTCCGTTGGCGAAATGCAGTCTTACCTGGAGCTTGGAATCCCCTTGCGGGACGGAGTCGGGCAGGAGGACTGGGACGTCCATGGATCCCGTGCGGCCGCCATGAAGGGTGAGGAAGACTTTGTTCGCAAGGATGTCGGCGTCGCCGAGGCGAACGCGGTCCAGTTCCAGCCCGACGTCCGACTCGGAGCCGTTGCTCAGCTTGATGGGGAAGGAGAATGAATAATCCTTCTTCCCCAGCGGGCCGGGGAATTCGACGGTGGGGAGGGCGAGGCTTCTCCTGGCGATGTCGGCCTTGCCGTCGGCGGAGAAATCCGAGACTTTGGCCCCGAGGGCGGCGGCCGCCGCGTCGAGATAGGACTTGCCCTGGGCTTCGGGGCTGCCGGGTGAAGGCGCCCCGCGCTGCCCGGCTTTCGGGAAGGGAAGCCTGATGATGTGCACGGGCCAGCCGTTGGCGCGGATTTTGGCCGACGTCGACGCGATTTCGGCCGCGACCTTATCGGGGGCCATGCCGAAAGTCGGGCTCGAGGGGGGAGGGTTGTGGACCCCGTCGGTGATCACGATGATCACTTTGCGCCTGCTCTCGGGGAGGTCGGCGACGTACTGATAAAGATAGCTGAGCGCTCCGACCAGATCGCTGTAGCGCGCGAGCGGATAGAGGAGGTAGAGCCGCCCGAGGACGGACTTGACGTCCTCCTCGCTCGACATCCGTTGCGCGATCTCGGATTGCGCGATCTCGCCGAAGCTGAGCAGGTGGAAGGTGTCGCCGTAGCGCAGGTAATCCCTGACCACCGAGGTAACGACGAAATCGGTTACGTCCTCAAAGTAGGGGAAGACGCTCTGCGATACGTCGAGGAGCACCACGACATCGGTCGCGTCGGAATCGCCCTCCGAAGGCGCCTGGGTCTGGGACTGCGCCCCAAGGGGCTCGAGCGCGCCGGCGGCTATGACGGGCCCGGCCAAAAGCGCGAGGGAAAGGGCGGCAAGGGCCGCGAAGCTTCTTTTCGACATGCTTTTTCTCCTTGCGGCCGACCGCCCTTATAGCTTGGCCGCCTCGATGCGCTCTACCTTGTATTGGAATTTGCGCTCATGGATGAGGAAGCTCAGATGCTCGCCCGCCTTGTGGTTGAGAAGCTTCTTTCCGAGGGGCGACAGGTAGGAGATGACGTTGTTCGTCGGGTCGGATTCCCATGGCCCGAGGATCGTATAGGCCTCGGAACCTCCGGAGAGCTCGTTGGAAAGGGTGACGACCGTCCCGAACGATACCTTTCCCACGGACACGGTTGATTTGTCGAATATCTGCGCCCTCTCGATCTCGTTCTTGAGCTTGGCGACCTTGGAATTGAGCTCGTCCTGCTTCTCCTTGGCGGCCTTGTACTCCGCGTTCTCGCGGAGGTCGCCTAGGGACAGGGCGTAGGCGATTTCCTTCTGGTTGGCCGGGACTTCGACGTCGAGGATCTCGGTGAGGAGAGCCTGCTTCTCGCTGTACTTGTCGGACGTGACCATCAGGCCCCGCGAGACCACCTGCTTCTCCTCCTCGCCGCCGAAATGGAACTCGGGCCACTTCTCCATGATCTTCCGCCTCATCGACAGCTTGATGGCGGGGTCGAGGTCCTTCACGTCGCTCACGAGGGTGTATACGCGCTCGATGGTCTCGGCCTTCGACTCGAGGAGGTAGGCTTCCAGCGTGGAATCCTTGAAGAGAATCGACTGGACTTGCTTGTTGATCTTGCGGTTCTCGGTAGTGTCCCTGTGGCTCTCTATCTCCTTGAAGGTGAGGTCGAGGATATGGACGAGGGTGATCATGATCTTCTCGTAAGAAAGCCCGAGGGTCGAGAACCATTCCTCGTCCTTGAGGTTCT
>CAZBGA010000105.1:0-9410 GCA_964491385.1 uncultured Treponemataceae bacterium
CGCGGACGAGGGCGAGGGCGACCTCGGGATGCTTTTCGGTATTATCGAGGTTATCAAGCAATGGAGTGCAGCCACTGCTATCGAGCGCATCGAGATCGGCACCCGCCTTGACGAGGACAGTGATCACGTCGGAGTTGTTGTTGAATTGAGCTGCCAGATGCAGGGGAGTGAAATCGTTATCTCCCTTCGTCTTTACATCGGCACCCTTATCGATGGCTGCCTGTACCTGATCCGGAGTTCCCGTCTTCACGAGATCGGCGAAGTCCTGAGCCTGGATCCCCACGGCAAATGCCGACGCGAGAATAGCTGAAAGGAACGCTGACTTTTTCATTGAATACCTCTATTTAACTGAGATTTCCCGTTTGGCTACAAGTCTACCTGCGAAATGCCTTTCGTCAAGGCTGTGATGGGCGCCGATCATCTCGAATCAGTACGGCTCCGTGTGAATATAGATGGCCCCTTCCTTCTCGAGGAGGCTCCGGCAGTCGGCGACCATGCTGGCCGACCCGCAGACGTAGAAGTCGGTCTTCGCGGGATCGAAGGACAGCCCTTTCAAGGCGGCGGTCACCCTTCCGCCGAAAGCGCCGGATGCCGGCGCATCGCGGCTTTGGCAGACGAGAGTCGCGGGCGGCAGGATCGATGCGAAGCGGGATAGAGGATTGTCGGCCCTAGTTGCGCAGCCGAACAGCAACTCCGCGCTCCCCGCCTCTCCCTTGTCGCGCAGCTCTTTCAGCATCGGGAGGAAGGGCGCGAGCCCCGTTCCCGTCGCGACGAAGACCCGGCGCCGATCGTTGCGGAGCAGGCGGTAGCTCCCGAGAGGAAGCTCCAGAGCCGATTCGGCCCCGACCACGGCCTCTTCGGCGAAGCGCGATCCTATTCCTCCGGTTCGCGTGCCGACGAGGAGCGTTATTTCCCCATCAGCCGCGGATACGATCGAGTAGTCCCGCCATTCCTCATCCGCCACGCGGAGCCGGGCGAACTGACCGGGCGCGAAGTCGACCGGCTCGTCCAGCTTCCAGCGTAGCTCCCAGATAGTCGGGCTGAGCCGACGCTTCGCGACGAGCACTGCCTTCTTCTTTTCCGGCGATCCGGTCGCGATGGAAGCTCCGGGTTTCCCGCCCTGAACGGCTGCCATGATCCTGAAGAATCCGAGAAGACCGAGGGCCTTCGACGCCGCGGCCACTCCGCCCATGAGGGAGCCGACTATGCCGAGGCTTCCGGCATCCGAGCCCGAAAGGTAGAGACCCTTGATGGGCGTGATGGGGCCGAGGAGGTCCTTCTCGTAGCGCCGGGGCAGGGCGGGCAGGCCGTAGAACCGGCCGCGATCGTGCGAGGTGTAATGCTCCACCGTGAGCGGCGTCGAAAGCTCGCGGTAGGACACGAGCGCTTTCAGGCCCGGGATCGCCGTCTCCGCCAAGTCGACGAGCCCGTCGGCGATCTTCTCCTTGAGCGCCGAGTAGTCGGAGCCGCGATTGCCCGTGGGCTTCCCTTTCCACGCCGCAAAGGCGGTATCGTCGATAAAGGAGATGATCTCGGCCGTGTGAAATCGCTTCTCGCCGGACTTGGCCGATGGAAACGAGACATATATATGACTGGGCCTTCCCTCGAGAATGCCCCGTCCCTGAATATCGAGCGAATCTTGATCGCCGTCGGTGTTGATCCAGAAATTCTCGCCCTCGATGCCGATGGTCGAGACAGGCTCTTTGAGGCTCAGGTAGAGGGTGACCGCGCTGCTTCCGCCCTCGAGGCCGGAGATGAACGATCGCAGCTTGGCGGATTTTTCGCCGATCGCTCCATCCGTCGGCAAGAGGCGCTCGTAGGTCATGCGCGCCCCTGCGTCGGAGATGACGACTGGCGCCTTGTACTCCACCTCGAGAGGCTCGACGCCTCTCCGGTCGAGGGCTCGGACGCCGACGGCCCTCCCTCGCTCGACGACGATGGCGGTGACTTCCTGGCACACCCGCACCGAGCCGCCCCTCGCCTCGATGCCGCGCTCGAAGCTGCGGGCTATGCGCCCGGCTCCGCCTTCGGGGAACCAGGCCCCGTTCAGGTAGTGCCCAACTATCATCGCGTGGACCGCGAAGGCGCTCCGCGAGGGCGGGAGGCCATAGTCGCCCCACTGACTGGCCAGGAGCGCGCGCAGCATGGGCGACCTGAACCTTTCTTCGAGGTAGGCCCCCGTCGTCTTAGTGGCCATGCTCTTGCCCGGAATCATTCCGAGCCTGATCCAGAAGCCGAGGAATCGCGGCATGAATTTGCTCGCGAAGCCCAAGACGTCCCAGCTCTGGACCCGGCGAATATCGAGGAAATACCGCCTTACGGCCTCTCCCTCTTCGGGGAAGAGCTCGATGAGCCGTTTCCGATATTCGAGAGGGTCCGAGGGCACCTCGAATGTGAGCTCAGGGTAGACGAAGCGCTCGAAATTCTCCGGCATCCTGTTCCACTTGAGTCGCCCCCCGGAGAGAAAGTCCATGAAGGACCGTGCGAGATTCCCCTTCTCCATCTCTCCGACGTAATGCAGCCCGACGTCCCAGGAAGCCCCATTGCGGCGAAACACATGGGTCAGTCCTCCCGGCTCCGAGTGCTTTTCCAGAACGAGGACCTTTTTCCCCGCCGCGCCGGCCAAAAGGCCCGCCGCGGCCAGTCCCCCTATTCCCGATCCGATCACGATTGCGTCCCAGGTCTCCGTCATTGAGTTCTCCTACTGTTTAATTCGGAATGAGCGACTCGGGCATAAGTCTATAGTATTCACTATCCGCGGCGATAAAGTCCGCAAGCGAGACCGCCGAGCGAGACTTCCGGGACGCCGCCGACTCGACCGACTATGTCCATTGGTCCGAGGCTCACGTTTAAAAGGATAGCAAATCCTTCGCTCGTACCAGCTTCGCGTGGTGCGAGCCCAGCGCGGCCATGAAGGCCCTATGCGAGCTCCAGGGGAAGACGGGAAGGCCGCGATGGAGGAGCCAGCCCGATGCGCAGGCGTCCTCGACGAGGATATTGTCGAAACCCTTAGCCTTGGCCGCGCGGACGGTGGTATCTACGCACATCCAGCTCATCATGCCCATCCAGACTACACGCTCGGCGCCGGCCGCGCGGAGCCGCATCTCCAGATCGGTTCCCAGAAAGGAGTCGGGCAAGTGCTTTACGATAATAGGCTCGCTTCCGTCGCCGGGGACGGCCAGCGCGGGATGAAGCTCCGTTCCCGGCGTGCCGGCGACGAGGAAGCGGCCCTTGGGGTCGAGTCCCTCATGCCGGACATGGAAGATGGACAGGCCGCGCTCGCGGCCCGCGGCTAGGACGATGGCCGCCTTCCTCGCGGCGGCCTTGGCGCGGAACAGGGGGAATTTCCCTCCGGGAAAATAGTCCAACTGGATGTCGATGGTTACGATCGCGATTGTGGCGCTCATGCTTGACCTCCGATAGATGCCAGGAGGATACGTAGCGCGGGCGCTTTACCGCCAGAGGCGGGAATGACATTATTGAAGTCGTTTACGACATTGGAGCGAAAATGCCGCGCTGTACCTGGGAAATACTAGAATATTCCGGCTGTCTTCAGTCCTGCGTCTGGGGCTGGAAAGAGCTCCGCTCCATGCTCAAGCGATCCGGTCCGGCGAAGATAGGCGGCCGGATCCTCCTGATACCGGCGAAGAGCGGCGAGGGGCTTCCGCGTACGGACGACTCGACGCTCCTTCGGAAAATCCGTTGCGCCCACGACAGCGGCTGCGTCGTCGCGTCCGTCTGCGCGGGCGCCGCCTGGATCGCCGCCGCGGGAATAGACCGAGGCAGGCCGCTAACCACGCACTGGAACTTGGCAACGTCTTTAGCGGCCATGCGCCCCGATATCAGTGTCGTCGCCTCGGAGCTCGTAATCGACCACGGGGACATCGTAAGCGCCGGCGGGCTCCTCTCGTGGGTAGACCTCGGCCTCCATCTTGTCCAGCGCTTCTGGGGAGCGCCGGTCGCGGACGAAGTCGCGCGGATCCTCGTTTGGGAGAGGGGAAGGAGAAGCCAGCTTCCTTTCAGCCCTCCGGGCGGCGCCTGGGTTCCCTTGCGCCGCGACCCTTCGCTCGAGAGCGCGATCGCTTGGGCGCGCGAGCGATTCAGGGACGAGGTTTCCCTCGAAGAATGGGCCGGCGCGGCGGCGCTGGGGCTTCGCACCTTGCAGCGACGCTGGATCGCGGCCTTCGGCGAATCGCCTCTGCGCTGGCTCCAGGCTGTCCGCGTCGAAGAGGCCCGGAAGCTCCTCGAAAGCACGGCGGAGCCGTGGGAGTCGATCACCGCGAGCTGCGGATACGCGGATCCGGCCAGCTTCCGCGAGATATTCGAGAGGCGCATCGGCTCGACTCCCGGACGCTATCGAAAAAGCCGCTCGTCGACTCTCGAATAAGCGCCCATCGCGCGCCGGTTCGCCTGGGGCTGGAAACAGATGTGCGTGTAGCGGTAGCGGTTTAATGGACTATTAATTCCCTCATGAAAATGCTTTACGGCCTATTAACGCAGGTCGTGATTATTTTTCCCTCCAGAAAGAGCCGGTCGGTACCGGCTTAGACGGCATGAGAAGCTATGGATCCCCGGAATGTTCATCCTCGGACTCGCGCTGATGGCGATCTGCCTGTGGTTCGTCAGGGCGGGCGAGAAACTCGTGAACGTCCTCATGGTGAACCTCGCTCTCCGCGACCGCTACGGAGAGCCGAAGTAGCCGGCGGATCATGGGACCCGACAGGCCGGCGAGCCGCCTGTCCGATCTCTACCGCGATTCCCGCTCGAACTTAAACTCTGAGCCCGGGGCTCTGGTCCGCCGGACCTGGGATTAGGCGTTCGGGTTCTATCTCCGTAGGATCTTCTTCCATATTCTTCTTGTATCTACCGCGCGCGACGATATTCTCCACTACCGCGATGGCTTGAGTGAGCCCTTCGTAGCGTCCCGCGTTGAAGGCGTTCTCCGGATCCTCGCCGCGGGCGCCGCGGGCGCTGGCCCAGACCGACTCGAGTTCCTTGAGCACCAGCTCGATCACGTCAAGAGCCTCATTCGCCGACGACATCGCGGGAACCTCCAAGACGCCCAATCCGTGGAGCCATGATAATACCATGCCGTGCTTCGATGCATAGCCGGGGTGGACTCCGCGGTGACGGCCGTCGAGATCGAGGCTATACTACCCGGCGGGACGGGAGGTTACGGCAATTGACCGAAGCAAGGTACAAATGGTTCGCGCTATCCGCGACCAGCCTCGGCGCGTTCATGTCCATCATAACCGGGACATCGCTATTGATAGGGCTTCCCGATATCACGAGGGATCTCTCCGCATCCATGAATCTCGTCATATGGGTGATAATGAGCTATATGCTCGCCATCACGGTCCTCGTCCCGGCCATCGGAAGAGTCGCCGACATGATCGGGAGGAAGCGCCTTTACGTCGGCGGATTCGCCCTCTTCACGCTGACTTCTCTGTTCGCGGGAATGGCGCGCACCGGCTCCGGACTCCTCGTCGCCCGAATAATACAATCGCTCGGCGGCTCGCTCATCCTGGCCAACAGCACGGCCATAGTCACGGACGCCTTCCCGAGGGGAGAGCTGGGGAAAGCTCTGGGAATCAATACGATGATCATCGCGGTGGGCTCCGCCATCGGACCCGTGATCGGCGGATTCATCACCGTCGCCCTCGGGTGGCGCTGGATTTTCTTCTTCAACGTCCCGCTCGGAGTCGTCGGCACCCTCTGGGCCTGGGTTCAGCTGCGCGAGACCGCGATCCTGCCGAAGGGTCAGCGATTCGACTTCCTCGGCGCCGCGTTTTTCATCGCGGGACTCTTCCTCCTTCTCATGGCGCTGACTTTCGGAGGCTTCATCGGATGGGCCTCGCCGCTGGTGCTCGGAGGATCCGCCGGCGCCGTCCTCCTCCTGGCGCTTTTCTTCCGGACGGAGACGCGGGCCGAGCAGCCTCTCTTCGATGTCAACCTCTTCAGGCTGAGGCTTCTCGCCTTCGCGTATACGTCCAATTTCCTCAACGGAATCGCGCGAGGCGCGCTCACCTTCCTCCTGATCTTCTACCTGCAAGGGGTGCGGAGCATGGATCCCCTGACCGCGGGAATCTATCTCGCCCCCTTCGCCCTGGCGATGATGCTGAGCGCGCCTATGAGCGGGAGACTCTCGGACAAGCACGGATCCAGGGTCCTGAGCACAGTCGGGCTCTGCCTTTCGGCGATCGGCCTTCTCGGCTTCACATGGATCAGGAAGGAGACTTCCATCGCCGAGATCGTGCTGTGGCAGGTGGTGATGGGAATCGGGTCCGGAACCTTCAACTCTCCCAATACCAATGCGATCATGGGGGCGGTTCCGGTCGAGAGGCGGGGGATCGCCGCGGGGACCCGCACAATGATGAACAATGCCGGTTCGGTCATCAGTATCGCGATGACATTCGCCATCGTCTCCTCGGGTATGACGCCCAAAGCCTTGACGGCCCTGTTCGCCGGGGTGCAGATCGGCTCGGAAGGGATCATCGTCGCGACTTTCATGCACGATCTGCGGATCGCCTTCTTCGTCTCCTTCCTCGTCAGCGTCGCGGCCGCTATCATCGCCTATATGCGGGGACCCGCGCCTACGTGGATCCAAAGGAATGCGGAATGAGCCAGAACACCTTTAATCTTCTCGTCGCCGCGCAGTCGCTCGCGGGCATCGGCGCCTTGGTAACCCTCTTTTTCGTGAGCGCGCCATACGGGAAGCATTCGCGGCCGGGATGGGGCCCGCAGATAAACTCGAAGGCGGCGTGGATCCTCATGGAGACGCCCGCCGTCCTCGCGCCCGCGGCGCTTTTCATCGTCTCGGGAAATAGGTCGGCGGGGGCGATCTTCGCCCTATGCCTCTGGGAGATGCATTATCTCTACCGCAGCTTCGTCTTCTCGAGCCTGCAGCGGGGATCGAAACCGTCCTTCCCCGTGATCCTGGCCGCCATGGCCTTGCTCTTCAATATCAACAACGGAGTCATCATAGGCCAGGACCTGTTCGTGAAGGGCAAGGCCGATCTCATCGATCTGCTCGACGTGGGCCGTAGCCTGGGCGTCGCGCTCTTCCTCGGGGGCTTCGCCCTCCACGTCGTCTCGGACGCGATTATCCGATCGCTCCGCGGCGACGGGGAGACGGGCTACAAGATTCCGCGGGGCGGCATGTTCCGCCTCGTGAGCAATCCCAACTATCTCGGCGAGATAGTCGAATGGATCGGCTTCGCCCTCATGACGCGGAGCATCGCGGCCTGGGCCTTCGCCTTCTTCACCTTCTGCAATGTCTTCCCTCGGGCCGTCTCGAATCACCTCTGGTACCATGAGCACTTTCCCGACTACCCGGCCGAGCGCAAGATCATCGTTCCGTTCATCTTTTGAAATGGCGCTCGAAGACAAATCGATGGAGTACATGCTCATGGCGATCGCGCTTGTCGGCATGATCGTCCTGACCTCGTTGAATCCATTTTTCAAGATCGGCTGGAAGCTGATCGGGGAATATTCGTCGCCCAGGCAGGCAACCTGATGCGGAGGCCGAAAGCGGCGGTCCGCATTAAATCAGCAGAAGCGCTACGAGGCGGTCGACGGCGGCTCGCCCTTCGTTGCCCTGAGAGGCCCGGCCCTTTTCGTCAGGTAGGAACAGGCTCGGGGCCAGCGCAGTCATCAACACCGCGGAAAGGATCTGGCGGAGGGCGCGATCCAAGGATTTCGGCTCCATCGCGCAGCCTCGGTCCCGGAGATCGGCGCCGAGATCCTCGATGAAGCCGTTTACGCTGTCCGCGAGCATCGAATCGCTCTGTCCCTCGGCGATCAATTTATGGAAATGAGCCCGCGTCAATCCTGGGAACCTGATCCCTCCCTCCAGGATTTCCAGCATGATGGCCGCGCATCGTTCCTGGGGCCCCAGTCCCGGCATATCCGGCATGCCCGCGAGGTCGAAAGCATTGGCGAGCGTCGTCTCCATGCAGCGCCGAAGAAGCGCGTCCTTACTGCGAAAATAATAATTGATCGCCGCGACATTGATGCCCGCCATCAGGGCGATACGCCTGATGGTCGTCCCGGTGATTCCATGCTTCTCGATGCAGTCGATCGTCGTCTGGATGATCTTGGCTTCGACTGCGCCCGATCTTTCGTCCATGTTATTTCCAAGCATAATTGAAACAAAAGATTAAAACAATAGATTGACTCAGAGGGAGTATCGAGATAATATAAAACAATTGTTTAAGTCATTTGTTTTGCAGGAGGTTATAATGTCCAACATCGATGCGCGAAGGTCCATGGCGGGGAAAAGTGTACTCATTACCGGATGCTCATCGGGAATCGGGCGAGAGACCGCCCGGCATCTCGCTCGCCTCGGCTGCACGGTCTTCGCCACGGTTCGCAAGGAAAGGGACCGGGACGAGCTCGGAGGACTCGGCGAGCTGAATCTTATTCCGCTCTTTCCCCTCGACTTGAGCGATCGCAACGACATCCCTTCAGCCCAGGAATTCGTCGAGCGCGAATTGCGACAACGGAATATGTCCGGGCTCTCGGCTCTCGTGCTCAACGCAGGGGGAGGAGCCGTGGCCCCCCTGGAACTGATGGACCTGGACGGCTTCGAGCGCGAGCTCCGGGCGCGCCTGGTCGGCTCCGTAGCCATGGTGCAGGCATTCCTCCCGATGCTTCGGGCCGGCGAAGGCCGAATCGTCTGGATCGTCACGCCGGCCACGATCCCCACGCCCTATGTCGCGAGCATCCATGCCTGCGATTTCGCCGCGAACTGCCTGGCGCGCACGCTCGACATCGAACTGCAGCGGTGGGGCATTCCGTCCGTGCAGATACGATGCGGCGGCATAAAGACCGCGAAAGGCCTCGAGACGACAAAGGAAGTGGAAGCCATCCTTCGGCACCCCAAGGCCGACCTCTATCGCGAAAGTCTTGAAAAATGGTCGACGGAAATGGCGGACTTCGACCGAAAGCGCACACCACCCGAAAAAGTAGCGGAGCAGGTCGAGCGCGCGCTTCGATCGCGCTCGCCCAAGAGGCGATATTCCGTCGGCTATATGCATATGGCGGCCGCAATGCTCGAGGCGCTGCCGCAGTCGCTTACGGACCGCATATTGAAAAGCCGATTCGGCCGGCCGCCTACTCGCAAGAGCTCGATACGCAGGAACAGGCTACAACGGCTTTGAAATCCTCACAGCTTCCGCCCCGGTGCCCTCGAGCCTATCCCCGCCCTTCGATAGAGTCCTAAGGACTAGGCGATAATCGCCCGCCGCAAGAGCCGCGGGCACCACGGCTATTAGCGACGAGGGTAGGATCTCGGCATATACAGTGGCGCGCGTCTCCTCTCCTCCTTCATCCTTGAAAAACAGGCCTAGGCTCGCGTTCGTGGGATCGAACTTCATGCGATGGCCTACTATCCGTACGAGGCCGCCGGC
>CAZBGA010000106.1:0-9253 GCA_964491385.1 uncultured Treponemataceae bacterium
GCGCGAATATGAATTTGCCCAGCATGGCCGTGATGGCCGAGGGCAGTACGTTCGCCAGGTAGAATATCGCCCTCAAGGGGCCGGTGAGCTTGTTGGCGTAGAATGTCAGGGAGAACGCGACGAGAAAGGCTATGGGCAGCTGGATGAGAACGCTCCAGAATGCCCAGCTGAACACGTGCACGAGACCCGCCAGGAATTCCTCGTTCGTGAACAGCTTGGCGTAGTTGTCCAGCCCTATGAAGGTCTCCGGGCCCATGCCCGTGGATTTGGTCAGGGCGATGCGGAAGGTCTCCTCGATCGGATAATAAAGGAAGACCGCGAGGAAGAGGAATGCCGGAAGCAGGCAGAGACAGATGAAAGGGGCCCTCGTCTTGTCGCGGACCCGCTTCGTCCCGCTTCCCCCTCCTAGGCGTCCGACGCTCCCCAGCTCATCGCTCACTTTCGCTGACCTCCCTCGGGAATAGTGTAGTACACCAGGCCCGCATCCTTCGAGGGCTATTCCCTCGGCGCAGGACGCGGGCCTGTACGGGCGTGCGGTCGCTGACGGCCTCCCCGAAAGCCGATTACTTCTTAATAGGCCCCATGTTCTCCACGCAGAGGGCCTCGAAGTCCGAGAGCGACTTCTTGACATCCGTATCGGGGAGGAAGAAGGTCTGGATGGTGTCGTTGAGGGGCGAAGTGACCGCCGGAGGGAGGTCCTGGTCCCACCAGAAGGTGATTGTCTTGGCGGCGCCGAATACGGCCATCGCCTGAGCCGTGATCGGATTCTTCGCTTTCACGCCGGGCACGGAGGAGATGCGGCCGGGGTCGCCCGCGGCGGCTTCGGGGCTCATGGCGTAGGCGAGGAACTTGACGACGGCGTCCTTCTTGTCCGCGCCGGCCTTGCTCGCGGCGAAGCCGACGTCGGTCATGCCCATGACGTCCGTCGCCTTGCCGATGCCGCCCGACTTGAGCGCGGGGATGCCGTAGAAGCCAATCTTCTGGTCGGTGTAGCTGGGGTCGGCGAAGTTGCCGCACATCCAGGAGCCGGTGAGCATCATGCCGGCCTTGCCGGTGGCCATGAGTTGCTGGGCGTCCCCATAGGCCTCGCCGAGGGGCGTATCGCCGAAATAGCCCTTCTTGACCCACGACTGATAGAGCTGGGCGGCCTTGACGAAGGGGGGGGAATCGTAGGGGAGCTTGCGAGCCGCGGCTCTGGCCGAGGCGTCGCCGCCGAAGCGGTTGGTAAGGTACATGTAGAGGGCGAGGGCGGGCCACTTGTCCTTGGCTCCGCAGGCGAAGGGCTGGATGCCTTTGGCCTTTAGAGCGTCGGCGACCGCCTCGAAGCCTTCGATCGTGGTGGGGACCTTGAGGTTGTTGGCCTTGAAGATGCCCTCGTTGATGAAGAGGCCCGCGACCGCGAAGAACGGTGCGACGCCGTAGGTCTTGCCCTTCCAGGTCACGGCCTGAGCGGCAGCCGCGCTGCCGGGGACGGACTTGAGTTCCTTGGTGAGGTCGAGGAGCTGTCCGGCGTCGGCGTAGCCGCCCAGCACCGACCCGCCCCAGGTCTGGAATACGTCGGGGAGGCCGGAGCCCGAGGCCATGGTGACCTTGAGCTTATCCTTGAAACCGTCATTGCCGAGGCCGATATAGTCGAGCTGAATGTCGGGGTACTTGGCCTGGAATCCGGCGACCAATGCCTTGGCAAAGGCGTGATCGGGGGAGTCGTCGGGAATCGCTTCCCCCCACACCGTCAGTTTCACCTTCTCAGCGAACGCCGAAGCGGAGAGGATGCTGAGGGCTAGGACGGTCAACGCGAAGATACTGCGTTTCTTCATGCGAAATCCTCCGTATTGGAAATTGGGAAGCGCGGCGGTGGACCGCGTTCTCGGTTATTCACCCTAAACCCCATTCCGCCATCCCAGAATAGGGTAAACGCCGCATTCGAGGGTAGGACGTTTAACCTATCCCCGACATTGCCCAAAGAGTGAGCGGCGGTATAGAATCCCACGCTATGCCGCCGGAAACGGGAGATCGCGATTCGGAGAGCGCCGACATCGGTCCGCCGAGGCGCCTGCGGGGCACCGTCGGCTACGCGAGGCCCATCGCCCTGGCCCTGTCGAGACCGCGATTCCTCGCCGGCGGTTTGCGCCTGGGCGCGGAAGCCCTTCGCTCTTTCTTCATTCCGCAGTTCGAGAACGCCATCCTCTTTCGCCGCCCGGTGGTGAATGTCGATCACCCCTTGGACGCGACCATCCCCTTCGATCCGCGCTTCATCAATAAGTATCTCGAATTCGTCCAGCTCTGGATGGCTTCCTTTTATCGGCTTTGGCGTTTCTACGGCAAGGAAGCTATCCACGACCTGGTAGGTTTCCTCGATGCCATCCGCGGGCTTTACGCCGAAGCCGGGACCGTCTACCTGACCGTCCATACGACCACTACGAGGCCTTCGAGGAACTACAATCTGCGATTCGCCCTCATCCACGCCGTCGATCCCCACCTGGATTGCGTCCCGAGCCTCCACGTCCTGCTCGTTGTCGCGAATTGGCTCCTAGCCTCGGAGATCGTGGATCGTCTGGGCCCGGAAAGGGCCCGCGGCTTCAAGCGGGCCGATGTCGAGCGTTGGGCCCGCGGCCTGCGCCGTGAAGCCCTGGCGATCACCGAGAGCGTCCTTTTCGTAAAGCAGCACAGCGTCAATTGCATCGGGGCCTCGCTGTTTTATCTGAAGCGCCGATTCCCGCGCTTCGACGACAGCGAGGCCGAGGCCTTCGTCCGCGACTTGTTCGCTTCGGAGGCGGGGAGTCTCGCCAACTCGGAGGAGCTCCGAAGCGCGATGCTCGAGTCGTGTTCGACCTTGGAGAGGAGCTATGCCCGGAGTCCCGCGAGAGGATGGCGCGAGCCCATCCTGGAGTTCATAGACGGCTTCTCGGGCTAGACATTCCCGAGCCGCGAGCCGGATAATCGTATCGGTGTCGTACGCAGGAGAACGCGGGCGCCTCCTGGTCCCGCTGCTGGCTTTCCTCCTCGCCGCCTCCGCCTTCGCCCGCGCGGAGATGCCGGTCAGGGCCAGCCTCTCGGCGGGGTCTGCCGCCATAAAGCCCGGCGAAGCCTGCGCTCTCGATCTCGTCCTGGACATCGAGCCGGGCTGGCACGTGTACGGCCCCTCTCCCGGCGATACGGGCCTCCCTACGACGGTTACCTGGGAGCTGCCCCCGGGCTTCTCGGTCCTGCCCATCGAATGGCCGGCTCCGGCGCGATTTTCGGCGCTGGGCATCGACTCCGAAGGCTACGCGGGGAGACTCGCGCTGCGCGTCCGCATCCTTGCCCCGAAATCGATTGCGCTCCGCGGCGCGGTATCGATAAAGGCCAAGGTCGAATGGCTCGCCTGCCGGGTCGAATGCATGCCGGGAAGCGCGAGCCTCGAGATCCGCCTTCCCGTCGCAGCTGCGACGGACCTGGGGGGCTTGGCCCTGGCCCTCCTCCTCGCTTTTGCTGGCGGCCTGATCCTCAACCTCATGCCCTGCGTCCTCCCCGTCCTTTCTATCAAGGCTTTGGCCTTAACGAGACGATCTCCCGAGGGAGGGCGCCCCGTCTTTCAGGGTCTCTCCTTCACGGCCGGCGTCCTCGTCTCCTTCTGGATTCTCGCCGGTCTGCTGCTCGCTCTGCGAGCGGGGGGAACGGCTGTCGGCTGGGGCTTTCAGCTGCAGAACCAGGCTTTCGTCGCGGTTGCCGCGATTGCCTTCTTCCTGATCGGATTGAACCTCTTCGGCGTTTTCGATATCGGCCTCTCGCTCTCCCGCCTCGGCGGGGCAGGCTCCGGCCACGCGGGCCGGGGTACCGACCGGAGAAGGCGAGGCGCGGTGGCATCCTCCTTCCTCGGCGGCCTTCTGGCTACGGCCGTGGCCACGCCCTGCACGGCGCCTTTCATGGGCGCCGCGCTCGGCTACGCCCTCTTGCAGGACGCCTACGCCGGGCCCACGGCCGGCGCGGCGGCGTCTCTCGGTGTCTTCACTGCGCTGGGTCTTGGGCTGGCGGCGCCGCTTCTCTGTATCTCGGCCCTGCCCGGCCTGGCCCGGCGCCTCCCCAAGGCGGGAGCATGGACGGCGGTCCTTCGTCAGGCCCTCGGATTCCCGATGATGGCCTCGGTGGTCTGGATGGCCTTCGTGCTCTCGGGTCTCGGAGGCCCTGCCGCTTTGGTATCTCTCCTCGAAGGGCTCCTTACGGCGGCAATCGGGGCCTGGGCATGGGGCAGATGGGGCCGCCCCGATATGCCAGCGGGAGTCAGGATCGTCGCGGCGGTCCTGGCCCTCGCGCTCGTATCGGGGGCGCTCGCCTGGTCGATGCGGGCCGTCGTCCCATCGATGGAGGGCGCTCGGGCGGGCGGGCAGAGCTCGGCGGCTTCGACGGGCTTGCGCCGCCTGGAGCCTGCCGACGCCTTTTGGCAGCCTTGGAGCGAGGCCGCTTCAGCCGACCTGAGGGGAAAGGGAGTCCCGGTCTTCGTGGACTTCACGGCCGCTTGGTGCCTGAGCTGCCAGGTCAACGATTCGGTCGCGCTCGGCGGCCGCAAGGTGCGCGAACGTTTCTCCGAGCTCGGCGTGCGGGCCCTAAAGGCCGATTGGACGTCGAAGGACGACGGGATCTCGAGAGCCCTCGCCGATCTCGGTCGAGCGAGCGTGCCGCTCTACGTACTCTACGTTCCGGGCAAGGCCGAACCCCTGATCCTTCCTGAGATATTGAATCAGGCCATCGTACTTCGCTACCTGGACGAGAATATCGCGGGCCGCCGGTGAATCGGACCTCAAAGCCGCCGCTGATATCGCAAGGCGACCGAAGGGTAGCCGAGCTGCGCCGATGACAGCTCGAAGAAAGGCAAGTCCACGATATTGTAGTCGGCCAGAAGCACCAAGTCCTCCTTCTCCCCGAGCCTGACATCGGGTCCCAGCCCAAGTCGCGTGTGGTTGCCGTAGGCGTAGCCCTGGCGTCCTCCCTCGAGAACCAGATCGAAGAGAAGGCCGTATTCGAAGGACAGGGCCACCGGATTCTGCCGGAAGATCGTATGCTCGTATTCCAGCCCGTAGACGAAGGCATGCAGGGCCTTGCCGTCGGCTCCCTGGGGGAACAAGTCATAGCCCAGCGCCACCGACAGCAGCGCGGTCATGGAAGGTCGGTCGAGGATGAGGTAGCCGTAACGAAGGCCTGCGATAGCTCCGCTCGGGGACTGCGGATTCAGCCCCCCGCCGGAGGCGATGTAGCCGTACCCCGCTTCCAATCCGAAGACCTTCCCGATCGATTGGCCGAAGCCGCTTGGCGAGGTCGCGACCAGCAGTAGAGACGCGAGCGCCCAGAGTGCGGCGGCCCTTCCCGCGACCCGGGCGGACGCTTCGAAACGAACGCCTCGGTCCATCCCCCCTCCTTCGTGCGGACATCTTATTAGTCGAAATTACGCGCCTGCGTGCCGCGAGGCAATAGGAATGCGATTGTATTGACAAGGCCCGTCCCGTCTTGGAGAATCGCGGGGCAGATCGAAGAATCCGCAAAGCGAGGTGTCCATGCCAGCGAAGAGATTATTCCTCGTCGCCGTCGCCGTCGCGGCATTCGGCGTGCCCGCGACTTCCCTTCCCTCATCTGTCAAGATCGGCGTAGTCGAGACCCTCACCGGCGATAATTCGGCATATGGGATTTCCATCCGTAAAGGCGTCGAGCTCGCGGCCCAGGAAATCAATGCCTCCAAGCTCCTCGGAGGGTGCCGGCTCGAGCTCGTCGTAGTCGACGACAAGGCCGATAAGCAGGAGGGCATCAGCGTCTTCAACAAGCTCATCGACGACGATAAGGTCGCGGCCATCCTGGGGCCGACCCTCAGCGGTACCGCCTTCGCCGCGGACCCGATAGCTCAGAAAGCCGGCGTTCCCGTCCTGGGCACCAGCACCACCGCGGTCGGCATCACCGCGATGGGCGACTATATCTTCCGCGACAGTCTTCCCCAGGCTGCCGTCATCCCAGGCACTCTCGCGGCGGTCGTCGCGAAATACAATCCCCGCAAGGCGGCCCTCCTCTTCCAGGCCGATCAGGAATATTCCAAGAGCGAGGCGGACGTCTTCAAAGTTTCCCTTGCAAAGCTGAACATCCAGCTGGTGGGGACCGAAAGCTACTCGAAAGGCGATTCGGATTTCCGCACCCAGCTCCAGAAGCTCTCCTCGAAGAAGCCGGACATTCTCGTCCTCTGCTCCCTCGTCGGCGAGGCCATCCCCGTGCTTCAGCAGGCCCGCGAGATCGGCATATCCGTTCCGATCGTCGGCGGCAACGGCTTCAACAGCCCCGACATCCTCGAGAATGCTCCTGAAGCCTCCGAGGGGCTCATCGTCGGCTCTTCGTGGTTCATCGACAGCCCCGTTCCGAAGAGCAGGGCATTCGTCGAGGCGTTCCGGGCGAAGTACGGCGGCGATCCCGACCAGTTCGCTTCCCAGGCCTACTCGGGACTCTATATCGTCGCGAACGCGATCAAGAGCGCCGGTTCCGTGGACCGCGCCGCGATCCGCGACGCGCTCGCCGGGATCAAGGGTCTCGATACCACCCTCGGCTCGTTCTCGTTCGACGAGAACCGCGACCCGATCTGCCGGAGCGTCCCCCTGGTCGTCAAGGCAGGCAGGTACGTCCTTTTCCGGTAGCCCAGCCGAAACCCGACTATGGACATGAGTCTTCTCGCCGACCCTGTCTTCCTCGCCCAGAATCTCGTCGACGGCCTGTCGCGAGGCGCGCTCTATGGCGTATTCGCGACGGGCTTCACCCTCATCTTCGGGGTGCTGGACATCCTCAACCTGGCCCACGCGGCCACATTCATGTGGTGCGCCTTCGCGGGCTGGCTCGTCATGGCCAAAGGCGGACTGCCGCTCCCGGCCGGCCTGGCCGCCGCCATGGCCGCCGGATCGGCGATCGCTCTCGTCCTCGAGTTCCTGGCCTTCCGCCCGCTCCGACGCGAGCGCGCCCGAGCGGACAAGCTCGGCTCGATGATCAGCAGCATAGGCGCCTCCCTCATCATGGTGAGCGTCGCCGAGGCCGTCTTCGGCGTCCAGACTCGGCGCTTTCCCGGCAGTGTCCTGAATCCCAAGCCATTCTTCATCGGAGGCCCGGGCGGCGTACGGATCAGCCGCGCCCAGATACTCATTCTCGCAGCTTCGATCATCCTCATGGCGGTCCTGGGCCTCTTCATCAGGAAGACGCGCATGGGCAAGGCGATACGCGCCGTCGCCGCCAGCCGGAAGGCCGCAATGCTCCTCGGCATCGACGTAAACTCGGTCATCGTGATCACCTTCCTGGTCGGCGGGGCCCTCGCGGGGGCCGCGGGCATCCTGGTCGCCCTCCTCACTAACGATATCGTTCCCGGAATGGGCGGCCAGATCGAGCTCCGCGGCCTCGCCGTCGTCATATTGGGCGGCATGGGCAGTATGGAGGGCGCGGTCCTCAGCGGCTTCCTGCTCGGCCTCGTCGAGACCTTTACGATCGCCTACCTGCCCGACGGAAGCGATATCAAGGATGCGATAGCCTTCCTCATCCTCTTCCTGATCCTCCTCCTCAAGCCCGACGGCATCCTGGGCAGGGGCAAGGCGGAGCGCGTTTGAGCGGGGCGAGGCCCACGGGTCGACGCGCCGCGGCGAGAGGCCCGAAGGGGCCCTGGATAGCCGCCTTCCTCATCGTTGCGGCCGACGCCTATCTTTGCGCGCGCAATCCGCGCGATCTCGACCGCCTCCTCATCAATTCGATGCTCGCCTTGAGCGCCTTCGCCACCCTTCATTTGCGGATGCTGTCCCTCGCGAGCGCGGGCTTCGCGGCCGTCGGCGCCTACTCTTCCGCCATTCTCGCCGCGAAGTTGGGCTGGCCCGTCTACCTGTCCATCCCGGCGGCCGCGCTTATGTGCGGCGCGGTCGCCCTGGTCATCGGCCTGCCCGTACTCCGCCTCAAGGACGTCTACCTCGCCATATGCACCCTCGGCTTCGGCGAGGTGGTGCGCGTATCGATCATCCTCCTTCCGGACCTGACGGGCGGCTCGACGGGGGCGAATCTCTCTACGGGCTTCGGCTACGAGACGATGAAGCAGACGAGGACATGGGCTCTCGGCCTGACCCTGGCCGTCCTATGCTACCTTTTCTGGTCAGCGTCGAGGTCCAAGACGGGCAGGGCCCTCCGCGCCATCCGCGAGAACCCGGAGGCCGCCGAGGCCATGGGCATCGACGTCGTCGCGGGCAGGAATTTCGCCTTCCTGGTAAGCGCCCTCATCGCGGGTCTGGCGGGAGCTTTCTACGCCCACTCCGTAGGCTCGCTCGAGAACGGCGACTTCAGGTTCAGTCGAGCCGTCGACATTCTCGGCTACGCCGTCCTCGGCGGATCGGGCGCGTGGTTCGGCCCGGTCCTCGGGGCGGGATTTTTGACCGCCCTCCCCATCCTCCTCCGCGACGGTCTCGGCTCGAGCTTGGGCTTCCTTAAGGACTTCGCCCAGCTTCCGAACATCCTGAGCGGCCTCGCCCTGATGCTCGTCATCATCCTAGCGCCGGGCGGCCTCGCCTCCGCCTTCCCCCGCCTGCCGGAAAGGCGGCGAACGCAAACGCGGGGGCCGCGGCCTGAGGGCGCCGCCCCCGCGCCGTCGCCGGCCGCTGGGCCGAAGGGAAAGGTCCTCCTCTCGCTCAAAGGCCTCGGCCGTTCCTTCGGCGGCGTCGAAGCTCTCGCGGACCTCAGCTTCGACATCGAGGAAGGCGGGACATACGGCCTTATCGGACCCAACGGGGCCGGCAAGACGACCCTGATAAATCTCGTCTCGGGTTTCATTCCGCCGAGCTACGGGAAGATCGAATGGCTCGGCAGGGAGATCCAGGGACGCGGGGCCTGCCGCGTAGCGCGGGCCGGCATCGCGCGAACATACCAGGACATCCGGCTCTTCGGCGAGATGAGCGTCCTCGAGAACGTGGTCGCCGGACGCCATATCCGACTTCGCTCGAGCCTGCCTGCCGCGTGGCTCCGCCTTCCTTCCGAGCGGCGCGAGGAAGCCGACGCGAGTGAGGAGTCCATGGATCTCCTCGATCGCCTGGGCCTGCCCGGCCTCGCCGACCGGGAGGCCGGACAGCTTTCCTACGGCGACCGCCGGCGCGTGGAGATCGCGCGCGCCCTCGCCCTGGAGCCCCGCCTCCTCATGCTGGACGAGCCCGCCGCGGGAATGAACGAAAGGGAGACGGCCGCGTTGGGCGACTTCATCGTCGACCTCAAGCGGCAGGGCGTCGCGCTGCTC
>CAZBGA010000107.1:0-9175 GCA_964491385.1 uncultured Treponemataceae bacterium
GAAGGAAGGCCTTCCAGAAGCCGATGGCCGACGGCGTCAAGCTCCTCCACGCGATACAGGACGTCTACCTGAGCCCCGAGGTGACGATAGCCTGAAGTCCCCTGGCCCGCGAAAGCGGGCAGCGCGAGGTCCTTAGACAAAAAGCCGCCGGTTCAGGGGCTCCCCGAAGTTCCATCCTCGTACTTCGCCTCGACCACATTCGTCAGGGTTCGCGGGGCGCTCTCGCGGGCGAGGGCGATCCTGTCTTCGATCTCGCCTTTCTTGACGCGGTATCCCGATCCGGGAAGGAAGCCGTTGAGGGTCGGGTCGGCCGAGTATTGCGGGATCAGGTTCGGCAGGGGGGAACGCTCGTGAAGCTCGAGGGTGGTCTCGAGCGGCCTCTCGCTCTGCTGGGCCTGTCGGACGTCGAAGCGCTCGTATTCCGAAGGCGTTGCGCCATCGTCTGGTTCAGCTCGAATACCGACGCGTAGGCCGAGAGCCGCGGCAGCTTCCCTGCCACGACTTCATCGATCCGGACTGTCCGTTTTCGGACAGGACGTGCCGATTCCGAACAATCCAGCCCGTATCCTGAATGTAGGAATATTCGCAACTTGCTTTATATAAAACAATTGTAAGATCTGGCATGCTCTATGCAGTATTGTTTCCGGGGATTTCCATGGGTATGGACAGAGTCATCAAAAAAAAGAAATTGCCTCTCGGCTGGATTCTCGGCGGCGGCATGCTCTTCGCCTTGGTATGCGTTTTCGCGTACCAGCTCGCGGTCGTCGATAAGAAGCCGATCCAAACGGTCAAGAAATCCGAGATCAGGATATCCACGGTAAAGCGAGGGGACTTCCAGGAGTATTTCCAGGTCGACTGCTACGTCGCGCCGGTGAGGAGCATGTACATCGACTCCCAGGAACACGGGATAGTCCAATCCGTCCATGCGGAACAGGGAAACGTCGTCACCAGGGGAGAAGTCCTGATCAAGCTGCAGAACGACGAGCTGGAATCCCAGCTCTTGCTGAAGGAAGCCTCCCTCAGGGATGAGATGCAGGATCAGGAGGGCAGCGGCATCAGGCTCCAGCAGCTCGAGACCCGCAATAAGGAGGAGCTTCTCGAGCTCGACCATCAGATCCAAGTCGCCTCGGACGATTGCACGATGAAGAAGGCCCTCTTCGACGGCAGGGCCGTATCGCAAAGCGATCTTCAGAAGGCGGAGAAGGAGCTGGAGTATCTGTCCGCGAAGCGGGCGATACTCGTGAAATCCGACGAATTGGACCTCGCCCTGCTGAGGCAACAGGACGAGAAGATCAATAACTCCATAGAAAGCACGAAGATAGACCTGAGGAGGCTGAAGGAGAGGATCGGGAGCCTGACGGTGGCCTCCCCTGCCTTCGGTCAGATCGCGACCTTCAGCGCGTCGGTGGGCGAGATCAAGGAAGCCGGCGCCAGGATCGCCCAGCTCGATATCATGGATTCCATGAAATTGAAGGCGGAGATGGACGAGTTCTATCTTCCCAAGCTCGCCGTCGGCAGCAGAGGGAGCTTCACCTACCTGAACACAAAGGGCGAGGATACGGAGTGCGCCGTGAGCGTCTCCTGGATATCCCCCGACGTGAAGAACAATACCTTCGAGGTGGATTTCAAATTCGACGCGGCCCCGATGAACGTCCGGATAGGCCAGCGCTTCCTCGTGCGCATCGAGCTCGGCAAGAAGCGCCCGGCGGTGATGCTGGAGCAGGGGCCCTTCTTCCAGACCTCGGGCGGAAGGTACGCCTACGTGGTCGACGCGTCGGGAGGCTCGGCGACGAAGAAGGACATCGTCGTCGGCCGCAGCAATCCCGATTACCTGGAAGTGGTGGACGGCCTCGCGCCCGGAGACAAGGTCGTCGTCTCGGATTACTCGGGCTTCAACGGCCTCCAGCGGATAAGCCTTAAATGAATAGGAGCGAAGGATGATAAAGACGACGAACCTGAGGAAAGTGTTCCGGACCGAGGAAGTGGAGACCTACGCCCTGGACGATGTCTCGATCTACGTCGAGAAGGGCGAGTTCGTATCGATCATGGGGCCATCTGGCTGCGGGAAGTCCACTCTCATGAACCTGCTTGGCCTGCTCGATAGCCCGAGCGGGGGAGAGTACTCCCTCTTGGACGAGGAAGTCTCAGGCTACTCGGAGGCGAAGCGGGCCGAGCTCCGGCGCGGCAACATCGGCTTCGTCTTCCAGAGCTTCAACCTCGTGGACGAGCTGACGGTCTACGAGAACATCGAGCTGCCTCTGCTGTACATGCGGGTGCCGAAGGCCGAGCGAAAGGACAAGATCCGGTTCGTCATGGAGAAGATGAATATCGGGCACCGAAAGAGTCACTTTCCGCAGCAGCTCTCCGGGGGGCAGCAGCAGCGCGTCGCCGTCGCTCGGGCAATCGTGGCCGGCCCGCAGCTCATCCTCGCCGACGAGCCGACGGGCAACCTCGATTCGAGGCACGGCGAGGAAGTCATGAACATCCTCCTCGACCTGAACCGCGAAGGCTCGACCATAGTCATGGTGACCCACTCGCCCGAGTACGCCGCGTACTCCGGCAGGGTCATCCGCCTCTACGACGGGAAGGTCGTCTCCGAGGTCGCGGGAGCCTAGCATGTTCAAGAATTACCTGATCACGGCCCTTCGAAATATCAGGAAGAACAAGCTCACTTCCTTCATCACGATCATCGGATTCGCGATAGGGATAGCCGGTGCCCTCCTGATCTTCCTGTACGCCCAATACGAGTTTTCTTTCAATAAGTTCCTGGCGGGGCACGAAAGGATATACCGGCTACTCGTGAAGGCCACGTCGGTCGAAGGCGGAGAGTTCTTCTCTCCGAACGTCGATGCGCGCGTCAAGAATCCCCTCTTGTCGCTGAATCAGGGGATAGAGAATCTCACCCAGGTAAACCTGACCGACGCCCTCCTGGGCTATGACAACCATTTCTTCTTCGAGTCGGGCGAGATCTTCATCACCGATTCTTCCTTCATGAAGGTCTTCAGCTATCCCCTCGTCTCGGGGGACCCCGGGACCGCGCTCGAGAAGCCGATGTCCGTGGTCCTGACGGCGGAGAAGGCGCGTAAATACTTCGGGAACGAGAATCCGATCGGAAAGATCTTGAGCTTTTCGGCCTACGACTTGGGTGACAAGGTATATTACTTCACCGTAACCGGCGTCTTGGCGCCTCTGCCGGTGAATTCCACGCTTCGCTTCGGCTTCCTGATGAATTGCTCCATGGATAGATATATTGCCGACGTGTACCAATACTACAACAGCGAACACGGAACCGACGCGAATCCCAAAGACAATCCGCTGCTGGCCTCGTTCTACGTCAAGCTGAAGAGCGGCGCTTTCCTCTTCGGTTTCAGGCGCAGCCTGCGCCAAGTCCTCGACGGGATCCCCGCCAATGCCATGCTGTACGTGTACAAGAGCTTCCAGCTGACCTACGAAGCCCTGGACGACGTTTACCTATTCTCCCATTTCGACGCTCCTTCCGAAAAGCGCGGGAATTTCCTCTTCATCCTCCTCCTCGCCGGGCTCGGCATCATCGTCATCGCCATCGCCTGCATCAACGTCGTCAACCTCACGACCGCGCGGGCCATGACGCGCGCCAAAGAGATAGGCATCCGCAAGGCCTTGGGAGCGTCTCGAACCGAGCTCCGGCTCCAATGCATCGTCGAGTCGGTCTGTCTCAGCTTCATATCCCTCTGGATCGCGCTCGTCATCGTCGAGCTTCTTCTGCCCTTCTTCGGCCTTCTCATCAAGCGGGACCTGACCATCAACTACTTGAGCAACCCCGCCTACCTCGCGGCCGTCATCGGCGTGACCTTCACGGTCGGCCTGCTCTCGGGCCTCTATCCGGCGGTCTATCTCTCCTCCTTCAGCGTCGTGCACACGCTGAAGGGGCAACGGACACCTTCCTCGCGGCGCTTCAGGGAAGCCATGGTCGTCATCCAATTCGTATTCTCGATCGGCATGTTCGTCGCGTCCGCGGCGGTCCTCAAGGAGTTCAAGGCGGAGAGGACCGCGGATATCGGGCAGGACTCCAAGGACATGGTCGTCGCGCGCCTCAATATCCTCCAGGTCGAATCGAAATTCCCGGACCTGAAAAAGGCCATCGCGAGCGTCCCGGGAGTGGTCGGCGTCACCGCGACATCTTTGGCGGCATGGAAGGACGGGGACTACGCGAAGGATCTTCCCTTGACGATCGAGGGCAAGGTCAGGTACTGCGATATCCTGGTCGTGGACCCGGATTACCTGAAGGTCCTGGGCGTTCCCCTCGCCCAGGGCAAACAGTTCGATCCCAATTATGAAAATACCGGAATGAATCAGCTCATCGTGAACGAAGCGGCGGCGCGGCAGTTCGGCTTCCGCGTCGACGGCTTCATCTGGCCGAATCCCGTCAGGGGGAAGGTCGTCGGGATCGCGAAGGATTTCAATTACCTCTTCCCGTCCCGGAGGGTGAAGCCCTTGATCTTGGTGCCCGACTCTCCATTGCTGATCAACAACGCCTTCGGCCCCAGCCCGATTCACTACGACTACATGATCATCAAGCTGCAGGGCGGCGATCAGGCGCGGATCCTGGAAGGCGTCAAGAGCACCTGGGATATCTTCAACCCCGGGTACGCGTTCGAGTACCGATATGTCGACGAGGAGATGAGCGGCCAGCTGGACGACTACTATCATTCCTTCGAGGGCATACTCGACGTCTCGACCGCCCTCTCCTTCCTGCTCTCCGGCCTCGGGCTCTTCGGGCTGGCGTCCTTCGAGGTGGAGCGGCGCACGAAGGAGGTCGGCGTGCGCAAGGCCCTCGGCGCCACTTCGATGCAGATCGTCCTGCATTTCCTCTTCGGCTTCTCGAAGCTGATCGCGCTGGCGAATGTCATCGCCTGGCCGCTCGCCTTCGCCCTGATCCGCGTCGTGTTCGCCTTGATCCAATACCCTCGCGTCATCCCGATCGGGCCGCTCGTCTTCCTCGAGGCGGGCCTCGCCTCGATGGCCGTGATGATCGCGACGGTGGGCGCCCAGACCCTGCGCGCCGCGCGGGCGAATCCGGCGAACACTATACGGTACGAATAGCCGGGGATAGTATCGCGATATGGAAGCGGCAAGGATACTGATCGTCGACGACGATCCCGACATCCTCCTCGCGCTCAAGCTCCTGCTCAAGGAGAAGGGCCACTCCGTCCTCGCCCTCGCCGACCCGAAGGGCGCCGCGGCCATCATGGGCACGCAGAGCTTCGACGCCGTCTTCCTCGACATGAATTTCTCGAAGAACGCGATGGACGGGGAAGAGGGCCTCCGCTGGCTGAAGAAGATGCGCGAGACGGATCCGGACGCCATAGTCATACCGATCACGGCCTACGGCGACGTCGACCTGGCGGTGCGGGCGGTCCGGGACGGAGCCGCGGACTTCATCCTCAAGCCCTGGAAGAACGAGAAGCTGCTCGGCACCCTCGCGATGGCCCTGGCGCTCAAGCAGTCGAGGACAGAGGTCAGGCAGCTGCGATCCCAGCAGAGGCAGCTCCTCTCCGACATGGACCAGAGATCGGGGGAGATGGTCGGCGACAGTCCCGCGATGCGGGTCGTCCTCGACCTCGTCCGCAAGGTCGCGGCCACCGACGCCAGCGTCCTGATCCTCGGCGAGAACGGTACGGGGAAGGAGCTGGTGGCCCGTGCCCTGCACCGCCTGTCGAGCCGCTCGGACAAGGTCTTCATCGGCCTCGACATGGCCTCGATCTCCGAGAGCCTCTTCGAGAGCGAGCTGTTCGGGCACGAGAAGGGCTCCTTCACGGGCGCGAGGGAGAGCAGGATCGGCCGCTTCGAGACCGCGTCGGGAGGCACCCTCTTCCTCGACGAGATAGGCAACCTCTCCCTGCCCATGCAGGCGAAGCTCCTCCGGGCGATCGAGGCCCGGGAAGTCGCTCCCGTCGGATCGAACAAGCCGAGGCCCATCGACATCAGGCTCGTCTGCGCGACCAACATTCCACTTTACGATATGGTGGCGAGAAAGGAATTCCGCCAGGACCTCCTGTACCGGATCAATACGATCGAGATCACCCTGCCCCCGCTTCGCGAGAGGAGGGAGGACATCGCCCTCCTCGTCGACCATTTTTCCTCGTATTATTGCCGCAAGCACAAGATCGCCCCCAAGAAGGCGTCGCGGGAGACCGTGGCGCGCCTCGAGGAATACGATTGGCCGGGCAACGTCAGGGAATTGAAGCACGCCATCGAGCGAGCCGTCATCATATGCGACTCGAGGACCTTGAGGCCGGAGGATTTCTTCCTCGGCGGCCGGGAGGCGCCGGGCGCCGCGCCGACGACCGAGGGCGCCGACCTCGAGTGCATCGAGAGATCCGCGATCCGGAGGAGCCTCGAGAGGAACGCGGGCAATATCAGCCGCGCGGCCGAGGAACTGGGGTTAACGCGGGCTTCGCTGTACAGAAGGATCCGGAAGCATGGCCTTCAGAAACTTTAGGGCGGGGATCGCGGCGCGGACGATCCTGATCGCCCTCAACGCCCTGGCCTTCGCCTTCCTCCTCCTCGAGGCCCGCTATCCCATGACGACGGCGCTGGCGGGAGCCCTGTTCCTGGCCCAATGCTGGCTCCTGATAGCGAGCATCGAGAGGGCCAACGGGACGCTGACCCTCTTCTTCAAGGCCCTCGGGAACGCCGATTACACCCAGAATTTCGTCTTTCCCCGGGGCTCGCGCTTCGACGGCCTGAAGGCGGAATACGAGAGCGTGATGGATATCCTCCGGAGCCACAACCTGGACAAAGAGAGGCACTACCAGTACATCCGCGCCGTCGCCGGAAGCATCGGCGTCGGCATACTGGTCTTCGACCATGGCGGGGCCGTCGATCTCTGCAACGAGGCCTTCAAGACCATGCTGGGAATCCGCGAGCCGCGGAGCCTCCGGGACCTGGAGCGCCTCGACGCGGACCTGCCTCGGCTCTTCAGGGAGATGAAGAACGGCGAGAAGGAATCCTTCAGGCTCGGCTCCGAGCGGGATCGGCTGCAATTGATCGTATCCGCGAACGATTTCATCCTCCTCGGGGAGAAATACAGGCTCGTCACTCTCCAGGACATCCGGAGGGAGCTCGAGGAGAACGAGATCGACGCCTGGCAGAAGATGGCGAGAGTGCTGACCCACGAGATCATGAACTCGATCACTCCGATCTCCTCGCTCGCATCCACGGCGAGCAGCATCCTGACGAGGCTCTTCGACGAGGGAGACCCGACGCGACCCGACTCCTCGGCCGCCGAGGCACGGGGAGACGCCCAGGTCGCCCTGCGCTCAATCGAGAGGAGGAGCCGGAGCCTTTTGTACTTCGTGGAGAGCTACCGCGAATTCCTCGCGCTGCCCAAGCCCAGCCTGGGCTTAGTCCCCTGCAGAGAAGTCCTCGGCCGGGTCAAGGCGCTGATGGGCGGCATCCTGGCCGCGAAGAGGATCGAGCTCCGCCTCAGCGTCCCTACCCCCGATCTGAAATTGCTCGCCGACAACGCCCTGGTCGAGCAGATGCTCATCAACCTCGTCAAGAACTCGGTCGAGGCGATGGAGGGCAGCAGGAAGCCGGCCATCGAGATCTCGGCCTACCTCGACTCCCGCGAACGGGCGGTCATAGAGGTGGCGGACAATGGTCCCGGCATCGCCGCGGAGATACTGGACAAGATCTTCATCCCCTTCTTCACGACCAAGAAGGAGGGGACAGGTATCGGCCTGAGCCTGTGCCGCCAGATAATGCGCCTGCACAACGGAAGCATAAGCGTCGCTTCCATACCCGGCGAGCGGACAGCCTTCTATCTCGAGTTCTGAACTCGACTCAATTTATTTTGATTCCAGCCAGAATCATAACATTCTCAGTCTCAATATGGACCATTTCGAGCCTCAATCGCCGGATCCTTTCGTCGGCGTAATAAGCTCGGAGGACAAGCATGGCTCTTAAAGTCGCATTGGTCAGGGACAATATTCGCAAGGATGGGACCCTCGTGCCGCGCGTCGTGCAGCGATATAAAGTCGGTTTCGACAAGCTTCTCGAGTACATGGACATGACCACCAATCTTTCGGAGAGCGATCTCCGGTCGGTCTTTCTCCAGTTCGCCGAGGCCCTGGCCTTCTTCCTGACCGAGGGGAGCGAAGTTCAGACACCCATCGGCGCGATAAAATTGAGCGTCCACTACCCCGGCATCGAAGGCGAGGGCCCGGGGCCGGATAGGGGACAAAAGATCAGCATTGACGATATGCGGCTCATGATCCGCGGGAATCGATCGTTCTTGAATCGGCTTCGGCTCGGGTCCTCGATCGAGCTCGTCGATGCGCCGACTCCCTTGCTCCCCGCGATCGTCCTCGTCGAGAATGCGGATATCCATGGCTCGATCGACTCCGGCTCGGCCGGTCAGATCCTGCACGTCACCGGAAGCCGTCTTCGCTTCGCCTGGGGCGATAAGGAACAGGGCGTTTTCTTCATCCCCGCTTCGGGATCCGCGGGGGCGACGAGGATGGTCGTGTATAGCCATATCGGGAGCAACATAGTCGACGGCAAGATTCCCGATCTCGAGGCCGGCGAGTACAGGCTCGAAGTCAGGACCCGCCCCAGCCGGAGAGAGATCCGAGTCGGGCAGTACGGGGAAATGATCGCGATCTCTCGTGGTGAATGACCGCGCTGAAGCGAAAACGCAGGGCTCATCGGCGGGTCAGGTGCCTCCCTTTTCCCGCCCGATCGCCTTCCTGATGCCGTCGAGGAGGGTCGCGGCGCCCCAGTCGCCGCGCCAGGTCATGCCGAGTCGCACTACGACCAGATCCAACGAGGGGCAGACGGCGATCGCCTGGCCTTGATAGCCTTCGGCCCAGAAGAGGTCCGCGGGCATGCCCGGGAACCTGCGGTCGGAGGGATTCGCCGCGCTTCCCCGGTTGAGCCAGAAGAAGGCCCCGTACTCTCCCTTCGGAGCCTTCGGCGTCGGAGTCGTCGAGTAGCTCATCCAACGCTCGGGCAGTATGCGCTCGCCCTTCCATACGCCGTCCCTCAGGCACAAGAGGCCGAAGCGCGCATAGTCGCGCGCCGTGGCGTAGAGGTAGGAGGATCCGACGTAGACGCCGGCCGCGTCGGTCCCGAACACCGCGCTCCTCATGCCTATCCTGTCGAAGATTTCCCGGTAGGGGAAGGCGAGATA
>CAZBGA010000108.1:0-8647 GCA_964491385.1 uncultured Treponemataceae bacterium
ATCACCGGCAAGATCGCCGAAGACGTGGTCAAGGCGGCGACGGCCTTCAAGGTCCACGAGGAAGAGGAGGACTAGCCCTCGAATCGCCCGCCGGACCCCACTTCAGAACAGGATGGCCTCGGTCGGGGCTGGGGACTCGATCGCCGCCTCCCAGAGCTCGCGCTCCCTTTTTTCGATGATTTCCGTCTTCTTGTCCTTGATGAAGCGGCGAAAGACGCTATAGCTGTTGGAATGGAAATGAATTACGCGGCCATGGACGCCGCCGAGGTCTTCGGAGATTATGGGGATCTTCTCCGCCGACAGATAGTCGCGGATGAATCGCTGGTTCACTTCGTGTACGCACATGAAGTTGTCGTCACAGCCGAAGCCTAGGACCGAGGCCCCGCCGAAAACCTTGGCGCGGATCCTCGTCCGCAACGCGCCGAGCTTCGTCATGTCGTTGATGAGGAGCTCCATGGCGTGGATGCCGTAACGGCCCGCCTCGGTCGCCGTGAAGGGCATGCTTCGAGCGTACCGGGGCGCGGCGAGGAGGAAATGGTTCAGGCCGGCTACCCTGGCGACAGGGTCATAAAGGCAGGCTGCGACGCAGGAGCCCAGCAGGGTCCTCATGTCGGATGCGGAGTCGGTGGCATAGCGCTCGCCCGGTTGGACGTCTACGCGGGGAAGCCCGAGACGCGGGACAAGCACGAGTCGCCTCCTTCGAAGTCGAGTTTAGCCCCTTGGGCGAGTAGCTACAAGGTCACCGATCCGGCTTACCACAGCACCATTCGTCCTCGATCGGCCTCGAAGCCGGCTTCGCGCAGCGCCGCCGCGTAGGGAGAAGAGGAGGAGACCTCCCCGTTGACCCTGGAGATTACGACCCGACGCTCGGGCCCGGCCTCCCGAACCCGCGCAGAGCGAAATAGACCGAGGATCGAAGGCAGGCGAAGGTCATCGGTCGAGACGACCAGCGTAAGATCCCGGAAAGATCGCGTCGAGACGGCGAGGACGATCCCCGAGTCGACGCAGATCCTATTGGAGGCGATTCGAGGAGGGAGGATGGATGGGCGCGGCGCCGCGGCATAGAGGGCCGTCGCGGCCGGGTCGATGGCGTTGACCCATATGGGGCCGTGGGGCCCGGCTTCGCCGGCGGCGACGCCGCCCAAGGCCGGGAAGACCGCGGGGTCGAGGAACTGGGGCCCTTCGACCCCTTCGAAGAAGCGGCCGGCCAGGAGCTCGCCCGCAAGCTCGAGGCGCCGCATCGCCGGAAAGAGCTCGCCCCAGCGCGAGCCTTCCTCCTCGCGATCGAGCATGGCCCTGCACAGGAGTCCGTAGCGCGAGGCGAGGATCCTTACGCGGGCCGCGTCGAGTCCGGCCTCGTCCAGGGCGTCGGGTTCTTCCGTCTCGGGATCGTCGTCGAGGTCGAGCCTGAACCAGCGCCCACCCGCAGGCGCGCCGCCTCGCCATCTCTCGCGTAGCGCGCGGGGAATCCTCCTCGGCGCGCCGAATGGCATTGCTCCCGCGGGGTCGCGGGCCGCGACGATAGGCTCGACCAGGCCGGCGCCGAATCCGTTGGCGATTCCCTCCCGGACGTCGCGGTACGAATCCGAGGCGACGAAGCCCTTCCACGCTTCCCCCCAGAGGGCCCGCGCCGCCTCGGCCGAGGAGAGCCCCGCGCGCTCGCGAATCGCCCAGAAGTCGAGGCTTCCGCCGCCCTCGGGAAGGAGCCTCGAGCCCCCGGCCCCCTTTCTCGGCGGGAGGAAGAGCTCTAGTTCCTCGGCGCGAGCGAGCGAGATACGCCCCTTCCCGGCGCCGAACCACTGCCAGGGCGAGGCCGCGAAGATCGCGTCGAGGTCGGCGCTCCTGTAGCCCGAAACGCGCGCGGGGAGGAGCTCGGACTCCCAGAGAGATGCCGGAACCGCGATTCCCGAAAGCTTCTCGAGGGCACCCTCCAGTCCAGAGTTCCCGCCCAGGCCATGGACAGCGAAGACGAGCCTCGCGAGATCCTCGGGCGGCCGGGGGGAGACCGCGGGCCTAGCGACGGACCTCGCGCGCCTGAGCATTATCTCGAGGTTCTGCGCGTCGACGACCGCTTCGCCGGGAGTTCCCCCGATCAGCAAGTCGGAAACGATGGTGCCTTCCTCGGCGAGGCCGGCCAGCGCATCGTCGAGATCCTCCGTGCCGATGCCGAAGAGGGAAATTATGCGCGATGGCCGCACCGCCGCCTCGCGCCGAAGCCATTCGGCAATATGCGATATCGGATCGGCGAGAAGGGCTCTCACTCGCTCCGCGTGGACGAGGACCTCTTCGGCGGCGCCGGGGAGAGTCAGCCGGACCAGCCTGCCACCGCAGTCCGGATCGTCCTCCAGCCCCTTGGCGAGAGAGGGGCCCGCCGAGGCAATGATGGCCGCCAGCTCGGCGGCTGGGATGAGGACGCGCTCCCTCGCCCATTCGGCGAGCGCCATCGGGTCGTCGGGGGCCCAGCCCGGCACGAGGCGCTTGAGACGAGCCTCGAAGTCCGCCACGAGGCCGGGGTCGAGGCGAGGACGGAGCCGCGCCGAGCGGAGGGCCTCTGCGACGACCGAGTCCGATACCGACGACGAAGCCTTCCCCTGGAGCTCGTCGCCCCGGTACATGTTTTCGCCCGTCTCCTTCCACAAGGCTTCTCGCGCGAAGGGCGAGGGCGCCCTGCTCGAGAAGGACGATATCGTCGCGTTCCCTTCCGCGACGGCCGCCGCGAGGGCCCTAACCCCCTCGATGTCGAAGAGGTCCCCGAGGCAGGAGCGCCAGGTCTCCACGATGATGGGGAAATCGGGACTGTCGCGGACCGCCTCGAAGAGCCTCCGGGCGCGGAGGCGGGTCGTCCATAAGGGGACGCGCCTGCCCGGCATGCCTCTCGGCAGGAGGAGAGCCCGGCCCGCGTTCTCGCGGAACTGCGCGCCGAAGATCCCCGTGCCCTCCAGGGAGGAGCGCATGAGCCGGTCCAGCCTGCCCCCCTCCTCGGCGAGGGAAGCGAAGGCGCGCAGGAAGGCCGCCGCCGGATCGAGGCCCTCGACCTTGGGAACGGCGAGGAGCACCAGATCGTCGTCGCTTATTTTCCGGACCGAAAGCCCGCAGGCTTCCTCCATAGCCACCGCGAGGGCGAGGGCCAGGGGCTCGTTGATCGCCAGGCCGCGAAGGGTGTGGAGGACGAGCCTCGTCGAGTCGCCTTTGGCTCCCGCCTCGACGTGCTCTTCGAGGACGAGGCGGCGCGAGAGGGGAAGCGAGGGCCTGCCGAGTCCGGCCGCTTTCTGCGCGGCGACGAACCGCGAGCACTCCGCGGCCGCGCGAGCCGAGAAGCCGTAGTCCGAGAGAAGGAGGGCGGCGCCCTCCTCCTCGTCGCGTCCGTCCAGCTCATCGAGCAGAGCGAGGGCCCGCGCGCTCATCTCGGGGCTCCTGAAGCGAGCTTCCCCCTTCCAGAAGGGCACGATGTCGGGATCGGGCGCCGCCGGAACGACGACGACCGCCTCGTTGCCGATCTCGACTATCCTCCACGCCTGGGCTCCGAGGGTGAAGACTTCGCCGACCTTCCTTTCCCAAACGAACTCCTCGTCGAGCTCCCCGATCCTCGTCTTCGAGCCCGCGACGCGCATGCTGAAGAGGCCTCGGTCCGGAATCGTCCCTCCCGAGGAGAACAACAGCCCCCTGACGCCCTTCCCCGCCGAGGCCGTCCCCGTCGCGGCGTCCAGCGCGATCCTCGGCTCGAGCTCCCGCAGCCGCGTTCCCGAGTACTTGCCCGCGAGCATCTGCAGCGTCGAGTCGAAGAGGCGGCGGGTCAGGCCTTCGAAGGGCGGGAAGGACAGGACGATGTCGTACAGCGCGTCGACCGTCCTCGGCCCGCTGACGGCCGACTCTCCCTCCAGAGTGAGCTCGAGAAGGACCTGCGCCAGGACGTCGAGGGGGCAGGAGAGCGGACGCGTCTCCTCGACCGCCCTTTCCTCGACTCCCCGCGCGGCGGCCGCGGCCAATATTAGGTCCATTCCATGGAAAGGATAGAGCGTGCCCCTCGAGACCTCGCCGACGCCGTGGCCGGAGCGCCCGATCCTCTGGAGGGCCGAAGCCACCGCCGGGGGCGTACCGGCGAGCACGACCTCGTCGACGCTCCCGACGTCGATCCCGAGCTCGAGCGAGGCGGTCGCGACGACGCAGCCCAGCTCCTTGGCCTTGAAGCGCTCCTCGACGAGCCTCCGCGCTTCCTTTGAAAGCGAGCCGTGATGGGCCCAAGCCGATCCCTCGCCCAGTTCCTCGTTGATCAGGAAGGCCATGCGCTCCGCGCGGCGGCGCGAATCGGCGAACACGATGACGCCGCGGGCGGACCCCACCTTGCGGGCTATCTCGGGAACGATCGCCGCGTAGCGGGGAGTCGAGCCGGCGCCGGCGCTTGCCTCCTCGACCGGAAGGCTCGGCCATTCGACGGCGAGCTCGACGCGCTTCTCGGAGGGCGGCGCGACGACCGAGACGGCGCGTCTACAGTATTCGGCCGTTCCGCCGGGCCCGCGAACCAGCTCCCGCCCGCCGATGAAGTCGGCGATCGCCTCGACGGGACGCGCCGTGGCCGAGAGGGCGACGCGCTGGAATTCGCCCGCGAGGAGGGCGAGTCGGCCGACCGAGCAGGCGAGCATGGCGCCCCGCTTGTCGCCGGCGAGCGCGTGTATCTCGTCGAGGACGAGGAGGCGTACATCCGCCAGCATCGCCCGCGACGAAGGGGAATCCAGCATGATAGCGAGGCTCTCGGGCGTGGTGGCGAGTATGGAAGGAGGCGAACGGAGCATGCGCCTGCGCTCCGCCTGGCTCGTGTCCCCCGAGCGGGTGGCGGCGCGCAGGCTCGGCCACGTCCCTCCCCGCGCGCGGAACAGCTCTTCGAGCTCGCCGATCGGCGACTCCAGATTTCGCCTGATATCCTCGCCCAGGGCCTTCAGAGGCGAGACGTAGAGGACCGAAAGCCGGTCGGCCGGGTAGTCGCCCGACGCGATTCTCGAGATGGCGCCGAGGAAGGCCGCGAGGGTCTTGCCGGAGCCCGTCGGCGCCAGGGCGAGAATATGCCCTCCCCCCGCTATCGCCGGCCAGGCGGCGGCCTGCACAGGCGTCGGATCTCCGTAGCGCGCGAGGAACCACTCGCGCACGAGGGGATGGAAGGAGGAGAGGGGATCGCCGGCCGGGCCCGACCGCGCCATGCTTCACGCGCCGCGTATCCGCGCGCGGGGGGCGCGGCGCCGCAGCGTCGCGAGGAAGAGCTCCATGTCCCCGCGCGTATAGGGAGCCGTCTCGTCCCATGCCGGATCGAGGCAGGCTCCAGGCCTGAAATCCTGGAGCAGGACTTCGTCCTTGTCTTCGAGCTCGAGGGCTATTGCCTCGAGCTCCTTCTCCCCCACGATGCCGGGGGCGCAGGTTATGCGAATCTCGAACGGCGTGCCCGAGGAACGCAGGTAGGCGAGGGACTCGAGTACCCTTTCCCCGGCCTCGGGCAGGGCCGGCGCGACGCGCCCATAGGCGGAGGGGGAAGTCTTCAGGTCGAGGGCGACGTAATCCGCCCCGACTTCGGCGATGCGGGCGGGGAAGGAACCGTTCGTGTCGAGCTTGACGGATAGACCCCGCTCTCGGACGGACCGGGCGATGCGCGCGGTCTCCTCGTGGACGAGGGGCTCTCCTCCCGAGATGACCACCCCCGAGATGAGGGACTTGCGCAGGTCCAAGTGGGCGAGGAACTCGCCCAAGGTCGACGGGAACGGATCCCTCGATCCTTCCGCGCGGCTCGGATCGACTAGGTCCGCGTTATGGCAGTACGGGCACCGGAAATTGCAGCCGGGGAGGAAGAGGACGGAAGCCAACCTCCCCGGGAAATCGATGAGGCTGGTCTTTATGAAGGCGAGGCCGGTCAAGCGAGCGCGTGCGTTCCCGTCTCGAGCCCGCCGCGCAGGCTCAGGCTGCTGCGGAGACCCTTGAGGTCGAAAGCCCTGAAGGACTCCCTGCCTTCGCCGTCCATTCCGAGTACCGTCGGCGTCGCCAAGACCCCGAGGTCGCGCGCGAGAGCGAGGCCCTCGTCGCGGTCGACGTCGACGAAGACCGCCTTCATGCCCGAGGAGATCACGTAATTGGCCAAGGGCGAGCAGTTGGGGCATGCCTCGCGGGTGAACACGAGCACCCCGTCGCGCAGGCTCGAGTCGCCGGGCAGAGCGAGGCCGACGGGCTTTGTCGTCGCGGCGTCCATGGCCGGGCTCGGACCGCGCGCCGCCGGCGCCGCGTCGATCGCCGTCTCCTCCGGCCGATCCCGCCCGCGCCCGGAGGGCATGGCATAGGCGACCCGATCGCCGTATTCCTCCCGCTTGCCGGCGTTCCAATTGCGCACCGACCGGTAATAGCCGACTATGCGGCTGTATACCTCGGTAGGCGTCCCCTCCGCCCGCGAGAGCTCGCCCCTGAGCTCCGCTATGTGCGCCTCGATGTCCTTTCGATCCGTCATATGTTCCCCTCCCGTAAAGCGCTTTCAATCGAGCCACAATCTCTTCCCTATTATCATTCGTCCGCTCTTACGTCGCGGCCGCCAGCTCGGCCTCGAGGACCCGGATTTCGCCGCGTATCCTCTCCTCCTTCTCGGCCTTGCAGCGCGGGCAGGTGAATTGCTCTCCTGCCAGATAGCCGTGTACCGGGCAGATCGAGAAGGTCGGCGAGATCGTATAGTAGGGCACGCGATAGTTCGACGCGATCGCCTTCACGAGGTCGCGCACCGAGCGCCAGTCGTCCGGCGCCTCGCCGAGGAATACGTGGAAGACGGTACCTCCCGTATAGGAGGCCTGGAGCTCCTCCTGGTGGTCGAGGGCGTCGAAGACATCGGAAGTGAAGCCCGCCGGGAGCTGGCTCGAGTTGGTATAGTACGGCTCCGCCGCCCCGGACGCGACGATCTCGGGCCACTTCTCCTTGTCGTGCCTCGCGAGGCGATAGCTCGTCGACTCGGCGGGCGTGGCCTCGAGGTTGAAAAGCTGTCCAGTCTCGACCTGGTACTCCTGGAGGCGCCGGCGCATGTGGGCGAGGACTTCGAGGGAGAAGGCGCGTCCCTCCGCCGTCTCGATGCCCTGGCCCAGGAAGTTGAGGCAGCACTCGTGCATGCCCACGAGGCCGATGGTGTTGAAATGATTGTCGAAGCTGCCGAGGTAACGCCTAGTATAGGGAAAGAGCCCGCCCTCGAGGAGCCGCGAGACGACCTTGCGCTTGATCTCCAGCGATCGCGCGGCCAGGTCCATGAGGCCGTCGAGCCGCGAGTAGAGCTCGGAACGTCCTTTGGAGAGGTAGCCGATGCGCGGCAGGTTGATCGTGACGACGCCGACGCTGCCCGTGAGCTCGTCGGAGCCGAAGAGGCCGCCGCCGCGCTTGCGCAGCTCGCGCTTGTCGAGCTGGAGGCGGCAGCACATCGAGCGGACGTCGCCCGGGTCGAGGTCGGAGCTGATGAAGTTCTGGAAATAGGGCGTGCCGTACTTGGCCGTCATCTCGAAGAGGAGGCGGGCGTTGGGAGTGTCCCAATCGAAGTCCTTCGTGACGTTGAAGGTGGGGATCGGATACTGGAAGCCCCTGCCCATGGCGTCGCCCTCGAGCATGAGCTCGATGAAGACCTTGTTGACGACGTCCATCTCGACCTGGCAATCGCCGTAGGTGAAGCCGGTGCCCTTGCCGCCGACCACCGCCTCCTTGTCGCGGAGGTCGGCCGGGCAGGTCCAGTCGAGCGTGACGTTCGTGAAAGGGGCCTGGCTCCCCCATCGGCTCGGCGTGTTGACCCCGAAGAGGAAGCTCTGCATGCACTGGCGGACCTCGTCCTCCTCCATCGCGTCTTTCCTGACGAAGGGGGCGATATAGCTGTCGAAGGAGGAGAGGGCCTGGGCGCCCGCCCATTCGTTCTGCAGTACGCCCAGGAAATTGACCATCTGCTGGACGAGGGTCGAGAGATGGGAGGCAGGCTTGGAGCTAATCTTGTCGGGAATGCCGCCGAGGCCCTCGGCGATGAGCTGCCGAAGGGACCAGCCCGCGCAATAGCCCGAGAACATGGAAAGATCGTGGATGTGGAAATCGGCGTCGCGGTGGGCCGCGGCGATCTCCTCGGGGTAGATGTTCCTAAGCCAGTAGTTGGCCGTGATGGTACCGGAATTGTGGAGTATGAGGCCGCCGAGGGAGTAGTTGACGTTGGCGTTCTCCTTGACCCGCCAGTCGGCCTGCGAGAGGTAGCCGTCCATCGTGGAGTTGATGTCCAGCATGAGCCTGGCGGCGTCGCGCATGGCCTCGTGCTTGGCGCGATAGAGGATGTAGGCCTTGGCCGCCTTGGCCTCTCCCGTCTCGACGAGGGCCGTCTCGACGAGGTCCTGAATCTCCTCTATGGCGGGTATCGAGTGCGGATGCCGGGAAGACATGAGCTCGCGGAGCTTGGCCTCGACGAGATCGACGACCCGGTTCAGCGATTCGGGGGAGGCACCCACCGCCTCGAAGGACTTGGCGACCGCGGCCTCGATCTTGGCCCTGTCGTAGCGATGCACTTCGCCCGAGCGCTTGACGACGCTGCGCGTCGGCTGGGCGTCCCCGGGCGAAGTCCCCAGGATGGTCTTCCATTCGGGGAAAATCTGCTGTCCGGCCATCATCGCCCTCCCTT
>CAZBGA010000109.1:0-8642 GCA_964491385.1 uncultured Treponemataceae bacterium
GCTGCGCCATTTCAAGCGCAGCCAGAAATTGCGCGATTACATGGACCATTAGCGGGATGGTGAAGAAGGCTCCGTAGCCTCTTCGACACCCTTTTAGCCGAGCTTTTCGGATCGCGAGCTTTTATCGAGAGGTGCCCTATGTTGATGGAAGAGGTTTTCGAGCGTCTCCGGGAATACCAGGAGATCCTCACCAAGCGCGTCTGGATCGAGCGCGAAGTCGACGAGATACCCAAGGCTCTCGACGCGCAGACGGAGCTGCTCGCGCGCGTCAAGAAGTCCTACCTCGAGAAGAACGAAGCCTTCCAGGCCTCGGAAACCAAGGTCCGCGAGCTCCGGCAGCAGCTCGCGGAGGCGGAGGGCTCGCGCGAATCGGCCGAGAAGCAGATGGACTCCATCTCGACCCAGCGCGAGTACGAGGCGCTCAACAAGGAAATTCGCGACGCCACCGACCGCGAGCACGGCATCCGCAAGGACCTTCAGCGCGAAGAGCGCTCGCTCGCCGAGATCGAGGAGTCGCTGCGCCGGGACGAGTCCATGATCCAGCTCCAAGAGGGCGAGATCGCCGAGAAGAGCGCGAAGATCAACGGCGAGAAAGAGCAGAAGCTGGCCGAGATCGGCAGGCTCAGGTCGAGCGAGGACAAGGCCTCGGGCGGCATCGACAAGGATGTCCTCTTCAAGTTCGAGAGGATAATCCGCTCCAAGCAGGGACTCGGGATAGTCCCGGTAAAGGGCTACGTCTGCACGGGGTGCTACATGATCCTTCCCGCGCAATTCGTCAACGAAGTGCGGTCCGGGAACCGGATCATCTTCTGCCCTTACTGCTCGCGCGTCCTGTATTATCAGGAAACCGAGGAGCAGACCGAGCAATTGTTCGCCGACATCGAATCCGGATCGCTCTCCGACCTCGAGGACTACTCCGAGGAAGGCGAGGATGACGGCTACGATGAGGATTCCGACGAGGGAGACAAGGACTCGTCGATGGAGGATTCCGAGGAGTAAATTAGGGCGGGCCGCGCCGCCGTCGCGAGACGCCCGTCGGCCGAAAGGCCCGCGGCGCCTCGCGGAGGAAAGTCCGGGCTCACGAGAGCGCAGCGCCGGGTAACTCCCGGGCTTTCGCGGAGGCCGACTCGCGGCCTTCGCGGGGGACAGACAGCGCCACAGAGAACATACCGCCCGAGGCTTCCGCCGAGGGTAAGGGTGAAAAGGCGGGGTAAGAGCCCACCGCGCCGTCGGCAACGACGGCGGCACGGCAAGCCTCGCTGCGAGCAAGGCCGAGCAATGGAGAGCAGCTCGCTCTCGCCTTGGTCCTAGGTTTTGGCGCGAGCATCCGCCCGTGAGGGCGACTGCCGCGTCGAGGCCGAAGGCCGAGACGGAATCCATGGGTTGGCCGCGCGGATCCGGCGGGAGACCGCCGGACGAGATGGATGGCGGCGGCCCCGAAAGGGGTACAGAACCCGGCTTACAGGCCCGCCTTTTTCTATTCGCCTCCGCGGATCGCGGCGCCTCGGCCGTCGCCGCGGCTCGGTTCATTGACGAGCTTCGGCCTTTCGTGCTACAAGGGAGCGGGCGCCTAGGCGCACCATCATCTATGGAATCCTTCTCCCGAACCCTGGAAACCTACACCGGAAGCTACCTCGCAAAGCGCCGGCGCAAACGCGCGACTATCGTCCTGACTCTCGTCGCGTCCGCGGCGCTGCTCGTCGGCATCGGCATCCGATTCGGGAAATCGGGCGCCTTCGACAAGCTCGCCGCGAACCGGCCGATATCGAAGCAGAAGATAATCGGCGATTGGAAAGCCAAGAAATGGGACGACGTCCGCAGCGAGTGCCTGGCCTCGCTCGAGGCCAGGCCCCTCGACTCGTTCTATCTGTCGTTCAGGGGATTCGCATCGTTCTACAAAGGGATGGACCTTCCCGAAGGCGAGGATAGGGCGGCGTTGATCGACGAGTCGATCGCCTCGCTCCGAAAGGCCCTCGCCGCCGGAGGGCGCCTCCCCAAGGCGCAAGTCGAGTACGTCCTCGGCAAGGCGTATTACGACAAGGGCGATTCCTATTTCGACGAATCGGTGAAATACTTGGAGGAGTCCATCGGATCGGGCTATCTCGCCGCCGACAGCAGGGAATATCTCGCTCTCGCGTATGTCTCGCTCGGGGACAAAGCCGGGGCGATCAGGAACTTCGAGGCTGCGCTCGAAAAGAGCAGGGCCGATCTCCTCCTCATCTCGGCCGCGAAGGCCTATGTCGACGCCGGCGAGTCCGTTAAGGCCGAGGCCCTCCTCCTCGAGGTGCTGGCGAGAGGGACGGACGATCTGGCCAAGGAGAACAGCCGATTCATCCTGGGGGACATCTACAGCGGCCGAAGCGACCTCGCCAAGGCCGAGGAGCAGTACTCGCTCATCCTCGCGAAGGATCCGGCCTCTCCCGAGGCGCACTACCGCCTGGGACTGGTCTATCAGGCGAGCGGAGACTCGATCAAGGCCCGCGCCGAATGGCGCAAGGCGGTATCGCTAGACCCGATGCATGCCGCGTCCCGGCAAAAGCTATCTGAGAAACTATAGGTCAAGCCCGGAGGTCCGTAATGGCTTTTCGCAGCATCTTCGATTCTTTCTCGCTCGATATCGGAATAGACCTCGGCACCTGCAATACGCTCATCTACGTGAGGGGGAAGGGCATCGTCGTCAACGAGCCCTCCGTCGTCGCCGTCGAGCGCGGCACCAACAAGGTCGTCGCGGTCGGCTCCGAGGCGAAGCGCATGCTCTGGAAGACGCCCGGGGACATCATCGCCAAGAGGCCCCTTCGCGACGGCGTCATCGCCGACCCGGACATGACCGAGAAAATGATCAAGTACTTCGTCCAGAAAGTCATCTCGACTCGCTGGTTCGTCAAGCCGCGGATGGTCATAGGCGTTCCCTCGTGCATCACCAAGGTAGAGGAGAACGCAGTCATGGATTCGGGCTACAAGGCGGGCGCGAGATTCGTGAAGGTCATTCCCGAGTCCCTCGCCGCGGCGATAGGCGCGGATATCCCGATCTCAGAGCCCGCAGGGCACATGATATGCGACATCGGCGGCGGCACGTCGGAGATTTCGGTCATATCGCTGAAGGGAATGGTCGTGACCAACGCCATACGGGTCGGAGGCGACGAATTCGACGAGGCCATCATCAAGCACATCCGCAACGTGCACAATCTGATAATCGGGGAGCAGACGGCCGAAAGGCTCAAGATCGAGATCGGCAACGCGAGCCCCGACAAAGTCATCGAGAAGGTCGAGATCAAAGGTACCGACGCCATCACCGGCCTGCCTCGCCGCCTGGAGATCGACTCCGTCGAGGTCCGGGAGGCGCTGCAGGAGCCGATCACGCAGATCGTCGAGGAGATAAAGAAGACTCTCGGGCAGACGCCCCCCGAGCTCGCGGCCGATATCGTCGAGCGCGGGATCGTCATGGCGGGGGGCGGGTCCCTCCTCAAGGGCCTGCCCAAGCTCGTCGGGAAGGAGACCGGAGTGCCGGTGATACTCGCCGAGCGGCCTCTCGAGTGCGTCGCCTTGGGCGCCGGAAAATACTTCGAGACCATGCGGAGCCAGGACGGCTCCCAGAGCGTCTACGACAGCCTGAACATTTAATCGACCGTGTCCGATCAACCGCCGAGAGCAGATGTCCGCGGAAGCCGCGCGGTCGCTCCGATCCTCCTCGCGGCCAGCCTCCTCTGCCTTACGGTCTCCACGCGGAGCCTGGAAGGGGTTCCCGAGAGCCTGGGCCTCACGATCCTCGGGTTCTTCCAGCGCGGGTTCTCCGCCGTCGGCGGATTCGCCTCCGATACGGTCGCCTCGATCAACGAGCTGCGCAGGCTGCGGGAAAATTACGTGGAGCTGTCCGCCAAGCTCGAGCGCTATACGAATATGGAGCGGGGGCTCGCCGACCTTCGGGAGGAGAACCAGCGGCTCAAGGCGCAGTTGGGCTTCTCCCAGGATGTCGCGTACCAGCGCATCGCCGCCAGGATCGTCGCCAAGGATCCCGAGAACCTGTATTCCACCATTACGGTCGACAAGGGCTTCGACGACGGCATCCGCAAGAACATGCCCGTCATCGCCTTCCAGGACGGCATGGAAGGGCTGGTCGGCCGCGTGGTCGAAGTGGGCCGCGGCGCGAGCAAGATCGTACCCATCTACGACTCCAAGTCCTTCGTCGCGTCCCGCCTGTCGGGAGGCTCGCGGACGGAAGGCCTGGTCGGCGGGCAAGGCTCGCCGGACGATCCCCTCCTCATGCGATTCGTCAAGAAGCGCGCCAAGGACGAGGTTCAGTTCGGCGATCTCGTATCGACCACGGGCTATGAATCCCTGTATCCGCCCGACGTCGCGGTCGGGCGGGTCAGGAAAGTCAGGGTGCTGGATTATCAGACTTCGATCGACATCGAGCTCGACCCGGTGCTGGATTTCTCCCGGATCGAGTACGTATTCGTCGTCAAGCCGCAGACCGCCGGCGGGGGAGAATAAGCGATGATCCGCAGCGTCGTGCTCTCGACTCTCCTCCTCGTCGCCTGCGCCCTCGCGCAATCGGCATGGTTCGGCGGCATCGCGGTATTCGGCGTAACGCCCGATATAGGCCTCGTGGCGCTCATCTGGCTGAGCTACATGAACGGCCTGGTCGCGGGGCCGGTATCGGGCTTCCTCTCCGGCCTCGCAGAGGATTTCCTCTCGGCCTCGCCGCTCGGCTTCCACGCCTTCATCAAGACCGCCGTCTCCGCGGCCGCGGCCCTTTTGCACGGCTCGTTCTACATCGACAAGATTCTCCTCCCGATAATACTCGGCGTCGCGGGCACCATCGTCAAAGCCGTCGCGGCGGGAGCCCTCTTCATCCTTTTCGGCTCCAAGGTCCACGCGTATTCATTGATCGGCCGGACGCTATGGATCGAGGCCGCGTACAATGGCGTCCTCGCCCCCTTCATCTTCCTCATCCTGGGCCCCTTCGGCCGACTCCTGGTCGCGGAGCGCCGACGGGGATGAGCCGTTCATCCATACCCGAGCGGTTCGAGGATTACCGCAGCTCCGCCTCCGGCCGGATCCGCAGCCTCTCCGTCCTCAGCCTGATCCTCTTCGCGTTCTATTCGGGATACCTCTTCTATATACAGACGATCCGAGGCAGCGAGCTCAGAAGCAGGGCCACGATGATATCCCAGCAGAGCAACATCATCCCGTCCCAGCGAGGCGAGATTTACGACAGGACCTATTCCGTGCCCTTCGTCCTGAACACGGACTCCTTCGCCATCGACCTCGTGCCGGCGGAGCTGCCCGACGAAAAGCGCGAAGCCGCGCTCTCGAGCCTCGCCGCCACGCTCGATATGCCTATAGACGACATTCGCAAGAAGATAACGCCGGCGACCTACCACCTCTACCAGCCCATCGAGATCCTCGGGTCCGCCTCCTACGAGACGGTCACTTCCCTCGCCGAGAGGATCGACGAATTCCCCGGCATTTACTGGCACTCGAAGCCGGTGCGCAACTATGTCGAGACGGGCTCGCTCTCGCACGTGATCGGCTACGTCGGCGAGATCACCAAGGACGAGCTGAAGCTCATGTACAACCAAGGCTACAAGTCCGGCGACGTCATCGGCAAGTCGGGCGTAGAGAAGCAGTACGATATGGCGCTGCGAGGGCGGGATGGGCGGGAGTTCAGGACGGTCGACGTCAAGGGCAAGAACATAGCGTCGGAGCAGGGCATCGTCGATCCGCCGGTAATGGGCTCGAGCATCGTCCTCACCATCGACGATACCATCCAGAAGCTCGCCGAGAAGGCGCTCGGCTCGAGGATGGGATCGGTCATAGTGATGAAGCCCGCGACCGGGGAGATACTGGCCATGGTCTCCTATCCCTGGTACAACCCGAACCTATTCACGGGTTCCGACGCGGGCAACGAGTACGCGAAGCTCCTGGCCGACCGCAACAATCCCCTGCTCAACAGGGCCGTTCAGTCGAGCTACCCCCCCGCCTCGACCTTCAAGGCCATAATGACGGCCGGGATCATCGAGGAGAAAGCCTTTCCGACGGACAAGAAGATCCGCTGCACCGGCGAGATATCCTACGGCGACCGGGTCTTCGATTGCTGGACGAAGAAGCCGGGGCACGGTTGGCTGGACTTGAAGGGCGGCCTCGAGAATTCCTGCGACGTCTATTTCTGGACCGTCGGCAGGGACTACCTGGGCATAGAGCGCATCGTCTCGTACGCCAAGGACTTCGGCTACGGCAAGGCGACCGGCATCGACCTTCCGGGCGAGCTCGACGGCCTGGTGCCGACCCCTCAGTGGAAGGAGCGCCGCACCCATGAGAAATGGCTCGGCGGCGATACGATGAACCTCGCGATCGGCCAGGGCGACCTCTTAGTCACGCCGCTCCAGATGGCCGACATGATGGCGATGATCGTGAACGACGGCGTGGTCTACCAGCCTCATGTCCTCAAGGAGATCCGCGACACGTCGTCCGGCGCGGTCGTGCAGAGCCCCCCTCCCAAGGAGATACTCCGCTCGCGCATTTCCAAGGAAACCTTCGCGGCCGTCCGCGAGGACCTGCGCGGCGTCATTACGGAAGGCACCGCGAAATTCCCGGTCAACACGAAAGCCGTGCAGGTGGCCGGGAAGACCGGCACGGCGGAGGTGGGACTCAAGGACCATTGGCATTCCTGGTTCGTGGCCTTCGGCCCCTACGACGCTCCGGATCCCGCCGACAAGGTCGTCGTGGTCGTGATGGTGGAGGCATCCAATCCATGGGAGTGGTGGGCGCCCTACGCGACGAACATCATCTTCCAGGGGATGTTCGCCTCCCAGAGCTACGATCAGGCGGTCGACACGCTCGGCCTGCGCTATCTCGTGCCGAGGCAGGGGCGGATCGAATGAGCACTTTCAGGAAGACGATCTCGGAAATGGATTACGCGCTCCTAGGCGCCACGGCGGCGCTTACCGTAATCGGGATCCTCTCGATCTACTCCTCCGGCCTGACGGCCGAAGGCGTCCACGTTTCCAACGAGTACCTCAAGCAGATCATCTGGGCCGTCTCGGGCCTCGCGATCCTGGTCGTCGTGTCCCTGATCGACTATCAAAGGATGAAGGACTACTCGCCGATCGTCTATGCCTTCTTCCTCCTCCTCATCCTCTATGTCCGCTTCTTCGGGCATGAGGTCAACGGCGCGAAGTCCTGGATAGGGCTCTTCGGGGAATTCGGCATCCAGCCGTCCGAGTTCATGAAGATCGCGGTCATCCTCTTCCTCGCCCAATACCTGTCCGAATCCGAGCACCAATCCTCCTTCCGGCGCCTCCTCGTCGCCTTCGCGATCATCCTGGTGCCCGTCGTGATAATAATCACCCAGGCCGACATGGGGACGGCCCTGGTCTTCTTCCCGATATTCCTCTTCATGGCCTACATGGCGGGCATAGACCGACGCTATATCTTCTTCATCCTCGCGGCCATCCTCGCGACCGTGATACTCACCATCCTCCCGCTCTGGGAGCAGTACATCCTGAAATCCCCGACCGGCTTCCTGTATATTCTCTATAAGGCCCCGTACGTCTTCGAACTGATCGGCGCATCCTGCCTGGTGCTCGGCCTGTCCGCCTGGGGATGGGTCTCCTTCAAGAAGAAGTACTATTTCTGGATCGCGTACATCGCCCTCCTGGCGGTGGGAGCCCTGACGGCCTCCGTGCTCGCCCATAAGTCGCTCAAGGAATACCAGATAATGCGGCTCATCGTGTTCCTGGACCCGAGCATAGACCCGCGAGGATCGGGTTGGAACATTCTCCAGTCCATCACGGCCATTGGCTCCGGAGGGGTGCTGGGCAAAGGCTTCCTCCAGGGCACGCAGAGCCATTATCGCTACCTGCCTCAGCAGAGCACCGACTTCATCTTCTCCATCATCGCGGAGGAGTGGGGCTTCATCGGGGGCTTCGTGGTATTCTCCCTGTATTACGTCCTGCTCAGGCGCTGCTCCAATCTCCTCAAGACCGTGAAGGACTCCTACGCGACCTACGTCGTCGCCGGGATAATGGGGATGATCTTCTTCCATTTCATGATCAACGCCGGCATGGCGATGGGGATCATGCCGGTAACCGGGATACCCCTGTTCTTCCTGTCCTATGGAGGCGCCTCGCTCTGGGTGATCATGATCGCGATCGGCCTTCTCCTGGGCATATCCGCCAGGCGGTTCCGGACGTGAGACGAGCCGGCCATCGGCGAGTCGATCCATTATCGGAATTAGGCGGCGACCTCCTCCGCGTCGAAAAGCCCTCGCGCTACCTCGGCGGCGAATCGGGCTGCGTCCGTAAAGACGACGATTCCCTGCTGACGATAGCCCTCTGCTTCCCCGACCTGTACGAAATCGGGATGTCCAACAATGCCATCCGCATCCTCTATTCGGGCCTGAACGCGATGCCCGGCGTAAGGGCCGAAAGGATCTTCGCTCCCGCTCCCGATTTCGAGTCATTGCTGGCAAGCAAAGGTCTTCCCCTGTATACCCTCGAGACGGGCATCGCCGTCCATGACGTCGATATCCTGGGCTTTTCCCTGGGCTACGAGCTCGCGGCCACGAGCGTCATCACGGTCCTGAAATCCGGCCTGGTGCCGGTACGCGCGTCGGAAAGGGGGGAGGGCGATCCGATCGT
>CAZBGA010000110.1:0-8491 GCA_964491385.1 uncultured Treponemataceae bacterium
GGTCGGCCATCTTCTTCGCCGCGGTGGCGCCCGCGGTCTGGTTGTCGGTGCCGATATAGGTCAGGGCCTCCGAGGAGGGGGCGGGAGCATCGAAGGTGATTACCTGGATGCCCGCCTTCATCGCGTCGTGGATGACCGGCACGAGGCCGGCATCGTCGTTGGCGGAGATGGTGATACCGTCGACTTTTTGGGCGATGAGATCCTCGATTACCTTGGCCTGGAGCGTCACGTCGAACTTCTGCGGATCGACTTCGAGGGTCTTGATGCCGTACTTGGTTCCCGCGTCCTGGAAGCCTTGGAAGCAGGGAACGTAGTAGGGGTGGACCCCCTTGGGGACCATGACGAAGGTCTTCACCTTCGGCTTCGCCGGCGCGCAGGCGCCGAAGCCCACCGCGACGATCGCCGCGGCGACAAGAACGAGCAGTGCCTTTCTCATACTATTCCTCCTAATGCGATATTGGATGGGCTGTCCGCTCTCTTCGAGCCGATCGCCTCATTCCATCGAACCCGCTATGCCCCATAGGCAGGTTTTCCTTGAAATACACCTCCAGCGGAACCTTGATGTGGCCTTCGCCCGCCTCCTCGTGGACGACGGCGCGGAAGAGACTTTGCAGGCCTTCGCGTCCCTGCTCGAAGGGACGCTGCGATATGAGGCAATCGATCCCCCCATCTCGGAGGGAGCGGAGGTTGTCCGGCACCAAATCCCATGAGACGAGGGCGCAGCCTTCCTTCTTGCCAGTGCTCCGGAGCCAGTCCGCCACCAGATGGCCTGAAGAGTTCGCGACGAGTATGCCGGCGATGCCGGCGATGCCGGGGACGTCGCGGAAGAGAGCCTCGAGGAAGGCGTCCGCCGACTCCGCGTGCGTAAGCTCGAAGCAGCTGTATTCGCGCGCCTCGCGTACGCTGCCCCCGGCCCGGTCGCGGAAATACGCCATGAAGCCCTCGATGCGCAGCTCGATGTGGCGGTCCTCGGCATGGGCGTTGAGAGCGATGAAGGGCCCCCCCGAGCCGCCGGCCAGGAGGGAGAGCATTCTCCCTGCCAGATAGCCTCCCGCGAAGGCGTCCTGTCCGATAACGGCGAGGGGCTCGGCGCCTTCGACGCTCCCGTCGAAAAATGCGTATGGGATCTTTCTCTTGATCCTGGCCAAGGCCGGCAGGAGCTCCTCCGGCAGCACCGGCGCGATGAGAAGGCCGTCGCAGGGGGCGGAGACTATGTCTTCGAGGAGGGCGCGATATGCCACCCTGTCGTAGCGATCGAACTCGTCGACCCGGAGCCTCGTTCCATAGGGCGCAAGTTCACGCTCTGCGCGGTGAATGCCCTCGAGGCAGAGGGCCCAGTAGCCTGAGTCCTGGGCGGCCAACGGCAAGACGGCGCGGAACGTATATACCTTATTGAGCGAGAGCTGACGAGCGATGTGATTGGGTTCGTATCCTTGCGAAGCTATGATTCGGTCGATCCGCTCTTTGGTGTCGGCGGATACCCCCCCCCTGTCATGGAGCACTCTGTCGACAGTCCCAATAGAAACGCCCGCGAGACGGGCTATCTCCTTCACCGTGACACGTTCTTCTTCCATTTGTCTCGTGTACGTACACATATTAGACCGTGTACGTACACGGCGTATTCTTTGTATCATTGCCGAGCCCTTTCGTCAATCAAGAAAAAAGCCTAAACTCGCATTTCGCCGCATTGCCTGGAGGTCCCCAATGAACTCCCCGCGCCTTCCCGAAACTATCGACATCGGTCCCGGAGCGGCGAAGCGCCTCGCCGCATTCTGCTTCGCCAATGGCGGAGCCTCCGGCGCCGCGCCCCTGCGCCTCGTCGCCGATACCTCGACGTGGTCGGCGATGGGCGTCGAAGCCGAGCGCGAGCTACGGACGGCGGGTCTCTCTACCCGGGCTACCGTCTTCGAGGATCCTTATCTCGTCGCTGATGCCAGGAGCATCTTGCGGCTCCTCGTCGACGACGATCCGAAGGAACGGCTATATATCGCCGTCGGATCGGGCACGATAACCGATCTGGTCCGCTTCGCCTGCCACAGGACGGGCCGCGGTTTCGCGAGCCTCGCCACCGCGCCTTCGGTAGACGCCTACTCCTCGGTCGTCGCGCCCATCGTCGTGGACGGCATGAAGCGCACAGTCCCGGCCTCCGCGCCCATCGCCGTCTTCGCCGACACCGAGGCCCTGGCGCGCGCGCCCAGGCCGATGATCGCCGCGGGCTTCGGCGACATGCTCTGCAAATTCTCGGCGATAGCGGACTGGAGGCTGGGGGCCCTGCTATGGGGCGAGAGCCTCGACGAGGCCATAGCCCGCCGCTCGATCGCCGCCGCCCGGGCCTGCGTCGAGGCCGCTCACGCGATCGGCGCCGCGGAACCTGAAGGCCTCGCGAAGCTCATGGGCGCCCTCGTCGAGTCGGGGCTCTGCATGGCCGAGGCCGGCCACTCGCGGCCCGCCTCGGGGGCGGAGCACCATTACTCGCACTACTGGGAAATGCGCCTCCTGCGCGACGGCCGCCCGCCCGTATTGCACGGCCTGAAGGTCGGCATCGGGACCCTCGCGACGGCCAGACTCTGGGATCGCGTGAGGGACATGACGGAGGACGAGGCGGCCCGGCGCCTCGCTCGCTCGCGCCCGCTTTCCCGCCCGGAGGGGGAAGCCGACATCCGAGAAGCCTTCGGCCCCGAAGCCGACGAGGTGATCGCCGGCCATGCGCGCTTCCTCTCGATGGACGAGGACGATTTCGGAGCCCTTAAGAGGGAGATTCTCGCCGGATGGGAAGAGATAGTCGGTTTCGCGGTTTCGGTTCCGAGCGCCGCGGAGACCGAAAGACTCCTGGCCCTCGCCGGCTGCCCCACTGATCCTCTTGCCCTCGGCCTGGGGGAGGAGGAGATTGCCCTTGGAATGAAGAGCGCCCATTACCTGAGGGACCGCTTCACCATCAAGAAACTCGCGCTTTTGCTCGGCATAGAGGATCAGGGACGAACCTGACTTAATGATTCAGGTTCACCACTTTCCACGTACGCTGCATGAGCTGGGTGTTGTCGGCCGTCTTCACGTTGAGGCGGTAGACACCCGGCTCCGTGAAGAGATAGGGCGCGATCTCGACGCTGCCTCCCGCCGGAATCTCCTGCCTGTCCTCGCGAAGGATCTTGGTCTTCGAGAAATCGACGTCGGCCTTATAGAAGAATACGTGGAAGACCCCGCTCCTGCCGGTGCCGTTGGTGACGGTGAAGGCGATGGCGGTCCCGGTGGCGGCGGGTATCTTGTCGGTGAAGACTTCGGGCACGGACTTTACGACGAAGCCGATCTGGGAGACGACCGGCTCCGGGGCTGCGGCCGGAGCGGGAGACGCGGCCGGAACTGCCGGCTTGGCGGCGACTACGGGAGGCGGCGCGGGCGCCGACGCTGCCGGAGCGACAGTGGCGGCCGGGCTAGGGGTCGTAGCCGGGCCGACTTGCGCCGCGGGTTTGGGCGCTGGCGCGCTCTTCGCGGCGACCGCGGGAGCGCTCGGGAAGGCCGGCATTATGAAGTACCTCGCCCCAATAATGCGCGGCCCGAAATAGCGATCCGTGATCGGCGAGACTACGACTCCGGTCTTGGGTCCCTCGGATATCGCGTGGATCATCGATTCTCCGCCGAGGTAGATCGCCACGTGGCTCGGCCCGCCTCCGCCCACCGTATCGAACACGAAAATGTCTCCGGGCTTGACGGCGCTCTTGTCTATCGGCGTTCCCGCGGCCCACTGGCCCTTCGAATCCCGCGGTATCCCGATGTCGGCCGCATGGGCATAGACGTATTGGACGAAGCCCGAGCAGTCGAAGGCCTCGGGCGATTCGGCCCCGTAAACATAGGGCACGCCCTTGAAGGACTGCGCGGTATCGACGATGGCCTTCCGGGCCTCGCTCTCGGATGGAGTCGCCCAGAGGGCGACGAAGGCGGTGAGGGCGGCCGCGACGGCGAGGGCTATAACTACTTTACGCATACTCGATATTCTTAGGCCGCCTGCCGCGGCTGTCAACGGCCGGTCGGGCTTCTAACGGGCGGATCCGTAGCCCATTCCAACGATGAGTCTTTCGTTAAGGATCTTGCCGCCCCGTCCCGGGGAGTCTAGACTGGCCGCATTGCAAGCGGTCGGAGGAGAGGCGAGATGAGCGAGACGGAGCGCCTACAGAAGTCACATATCGTGCTTATCTTCCTCGTTTCGACGGCGAGCTTCTTCGAAGGCTACGATTTCATCATATTGAGCCTCGTCCTCCCTTTCCTGCGCCGCGACTTCGGCCTGAGCGTAATGCAGGGAACTTTCATAGTCTCTGCGATCGCGGTCGGGACGATCGCCGCCTTCTTCGTCCTGAGACTCGGCGATTACTTCGGCCGCAGGGCGATGCTGATGTGGACGGTCCTTGGCTATACCGCCGCGACCGCGCTCACCGCCGCCAGCCATAGCGTCTACGGCTTCGTCGCCATGCAGTTCCTGGCCCGAGTCTTCCTCGTAGCCGAGTGGGGCATCTCGACGGTGATCATCGCCGAGGAGCTGCCCGCGACCAGGCGGGGCCTCGGCATATCGATAGTGCAGGCCATGGCGGGCGTCGGAGGCATAGTGGGCAGCGCCATCTTCCCCATAATCTCCAAGGTCGCCCTCGGCTGGAGGGCGATGTACCTTATCGGCATAATACCCCTCATCATCGTCTTCTTCATAAGGCGTAGCGTGCGCGAGACCAAACGCTACGCTCAGGTGCGCGCCGCCCAACCCGACAGACCCAAGTGGACCGAGATACTCGGACCCGGATATCGTAGGAATCTCGTCCTCATCTCCCTCCTCTGGCTTTTCATGTACTGCGGATACACGCCCGTCCTCAATTTCTATACCGACTACGCGATGACCGACCGCGGCCTTACGACGGGGCAGGTCGGCCTCATCGCGGCCATCGCCTTTACGCTCGGGCTTTCGGGCTACGTCGCCGCCGGGAAGCTCATGGACAAATGGGGGCGCAAGCCTACCTGCGCCCTCTTCTTCGGCGTAGGGGCCCTCGCGACCTTCGCGGCCTATAACATCAAGGGCTCCCTCCTCGTAATGGGGGCCTCTCTCGTCGTCCTCATATTCTTCGCGATGAGCTACCTGCCGCTCTGCTCTACCTATACGACCGAGCTATTCCCGACGCGCCTGAGAGCGAGCGCTTCGGCTTGGACGAACAACACCCTCGGAAGGGTAGGCATGGTCGCTTCCCCGCTCATGGTCGGCGTCCTGGCCAAGCTGCTCGCGAGCCCGACGGGCGGACTGAACGGCGGTCCGGCGACGGGCTACGGCCCCGCCATCGGCATCATGGGACTCTTCCCCCTCCTCTGCGCCTTGATCGTCCTCGTCTTCCTCCCGGAAACCAAGAATCGCGAGCTCGAAGAGATAAGCAAGTGAGGCTCGCGGCCTCCCTCCTCTTCATCTTCCTCGCGATCGGCCTCGGCGCGGCCGAAAGCCTCGACCCCGCGTTCATAGCGGAGCATGGCGACGCCCTCGTCTCGCGGGTAGTCTACGTGGGCAACGATCGCACCAGAGACTCGGCCATAGCCGAGCTTACCGATATACGACCGGGCATGCGCCTCTCCGACATCGACCCGGAGACGGCGAAGCAAAACGTCTTGAAGTCGAATATCTTCAGCTCGATAGATCTCGCCGCCGAGATCGAAGACGGGGCCGCCGTCGTGACCGTCGCGGTGAAGGAAAAATGGACTTTGATACCCATCCCCTCCGGCTATTACGGGAGCGACGGATGGTCGGCCGGCCTCGACGTCCTCGAATACAACTTCCTGGGCATGCGGAAGACCCTGGTCGTCGGCGGCGCGGATTCCAACCTGGGACTGGGCGGCCTCGTCGCCTACTCCGACCCGCGCTTCCTGCATTCGAGGGCCTCGTTCAGGCTCTTCGCCCAAGCGGGGAGCGCGGACGAGGAAGCCGAATACATGGACGGCGCGACCTATGCGACCTTCCGGGAGACAACGGCCGCGGGCGGCTTCAGCCTCGTATACCCTTCCGAGGAAAAGCTGACGGCGGAGTTCGACTTGACGCTCCGGTATTTCGGAGTCGGCCAGGCCGATGCCGAGAGCTATGGCCTGAGTCGGGAATCCCTCGCCCTCGTCCCCTCCGCGGCGATCAACTACGACGGTCAACTCAACAACGGGTACAGGAACGCGGGCCCGATCGCGAGCGCCTCCTATTATCACGGCTTCCGCCTCCAAGGCATGCCTTCCTATGACGCCGTCGAAGGCAACGCCGAGTTGGACTTCAAGGTCTTCCTGGACGGCTACCTCGAAGCCGGAGCCGTCGCGCGCTACGGCACCTGGACGTTCCAGTCCCTGGGCTCCCTGTCCGGCCCGGGCTACAGGACCCTCCCCTACCAATACTCCTTTTCCCCCGCGAACGCCGCCGCGTACGCGAATCTCGCGATACCCTTCATCAGGGCCGGATGGAGCGCGATGGAGATCGGGCCATTCTACGAGTGCGGCGTCTACGAGACGGGGCTCGACGGCGATACGACGGAATTCTTCCACGGCCCGGGCCTCCTCTATCGCCTATACCTGCGCGACATCGCCCTGCCCGCCGTCGAGATAAGCGCGGCCTACAATATTCCCGCGCGCAATCCTGTCATCAGCCTGAACGCGGGGGTGACGCTTTAAGAGTTCCCGGATAGAATGTCTCATGCGCGGACGAGATTCGAAAAAGGGATTCCACGACATCCTTCGCGGGATCGGGATCAAGACCCTCGTACATGGCGAAAAGAGCCTCATGGCCAAATTCAGCCTGAAGGCGGGGAGCGAGCTTCCGATCCACAGCCATCCCTACGAGCAGATCGGCTACTTGATCCGAGGAAGGCTTCGCCTCTCGATCGGCGACGAGGCCGAGGAGGCGGGGCCCGGCGACAGCTGGTGCATTCCCTCGGGCGTCCTCCATCGAGCTGAGATCCTCGAGGATTCGGTGGCCCTCGAGATATTCTCGCCCCCTCGGGAAGATTACCTCGAATACGAAAACGAGGACGACATCGACCGATAGCGAGGGTAAGCCAGGCGGCGATCCTCGAATCGCCGGGACGGCTGCGCGTTCAGGACGCCGAAAACGACCGGAGACTCTTCCCCGACTTCATGTGCGCGGCGAGGCGGGTCAGCTGGGGCCGCGAATGGATGAAAAAGCGCTTGTAGGCCGCGCAGAGGCGGTTGAGGCCGTCGTCGTCGCGGTCCTTGGGGCATCCGCCGTTGCAGGAGGCGAGGACTTCGCATTCCAGACAGGCTCGGGGCAGGGTATCGCGCTTGGCTTGGCCGAAGGCCAGCAGGCGCGGGTCCGAGGAGAGCTCGGATAGGCTGCGCTCGCGCAGGTTCCCGATGAGGTGCTCGGCGTCGACGAAATGGTCGCAGGCGAAGAAGCTTCCATCGCGTTCGAGGACGGCGACGTCGCCGCAGGTCTCGCGATATATGCACAAGGCGTGCGGCGCGCCGTAGATCGGGCGCAGAGCTTCGTCGAAGGCCTGGACAACGATGCGGCCGACGTCCTCGCGAATCCACGCGTCGAATACCCTGCAGAGGAATTCACCGATAGATTCGGGACTCGCCGCGGCTGAAGCGGCGCCCGCTTGGCCCGGCCTCGGCACGAGAGGCAGGAATTGCAGGTACTTGGCCCCTGCCGTTTTGAAGAAGGAATAGACCCGCTCCGGGAAGGCCGCATTGCCCTCGTGGAGAACGCAGAGCAGGTTGCAGAACACTCCTCGATCCTTTAGAAGCCCGAAGGCGCGCATCGCGGCCGCCTGGCTGGACGAGCCGCCCGTGTCTTTGCGATGGCGGTCGTGGAGTTCGGGCGGCCCGTCTATGCTCAGTCCCACGGAGAAGCCCTCGCGCGACAGGAAGTCGGCCCAGCCCTTGTCAATCAGGCTGCCGTTGGTCTGGAGACCGTTGGTTACCGACCTCCCGGGCGGGAGGCGGACGCGCTGGATGTCCGCGATGCGGCGGAAGTATTCCAGGCCGAGGATGGTCGGCTCGCCGCCGTGCCACTCGAAGTGGGTCGAGGGGCCGGGCGAGCAAGCGATGCGTTGCGCGATATAGCTCTCGAGGAGCTCTGCGGGCATCGGCCAAGGAGGCCGCGCGGGGGCCGGCGCGGCCGCGAAGAGGGCTTCCTTGTCGAGGTAGTAGCAATAGTCGCAGCGGAGGTTGCAGCGCGCGCCTCCCGGCTTGGCCATGACGAGGCATTCTCGAACAGACGTCATTACCCTTTCCTGCTGTCCTCGGATCCTCCGCGCGAGTCTCATGGCTCCGATAAGAGGCTTCGGCGCCTTGGACGGCGACTCGGCATCGGCTTCCTCAAGCTTCCGCCTGATCCCGATATGCCGGGGGCGGAGACCTTGACGCCGGTCCCGCCCATGTTCCTGCAGGTCATCGATGGGCTTCGATCAGAAGCACGAGAGGACGTAGACGCCGAGGAGGGTCTCGACGGTCATGAGATCGTCCGTGCAGACGCCTT
>CAZBGA010000111.1:0-8124 GCA_964491385.1 uncultured Treponemataceae bacterium
GATGGCATAAAGAATTAACTCGTGATGAGGGTCTCAAACTGTAGAAGATGGGTCAGGGTAAAGTACGCGGGCGTCGGCTTTGCGGATGTCATGGCCGTGCGAGGCGGCTATCCCCTCGCGCCGAAGCGGCCCTTCTCTCCAGGCTACGAATTCTTCGGCGCCGTTGAGGACCCGGGGGCTTCGGGTCTCGCCCGCGGGCAGCGGGTCGCGGGGATGATCCCGGCCATGGGCGCATATCGGGAATCGATCGACGTCGAATCGCGCTATGTCGTCCCGGTGCCGCCCGGTCTCGGCGACGAGACCGCCGCCCTCCTTCCCCTCAACTACCTCACGGCCTACGCGATGATCGAACGCTGCGCGCGGCTCGAAACGGGACAGTCTTTCCTGATCCACGGCGCCGCCGGCGGGGTGGGCAGCGCGGCGCTGGAATTGGCGCGGCTCCTCGGGCTTCGCGCCTATGGAAGCGCGTCCGCGCCAAAACATGACTTGATCGCCTCTCTCGGCGGCGTCCCCCTGCACCGCGAGGACGATCTATGGAAAGAAGAGCTCGAGCGGCTCGAATCCGGCGGCGTCGACGCCGCCTTCGATGCCTTCGGGGTCGCTTCCTTCAGGCGCTCTTGGCGCTCCCTGTCTCCCGGAGGCAGTCTGGTCTGCTACGGCATCTCGCCGAGCATCGACGGAGGCAACGTCGACTTCGCCCGCGGACTTCTCTACCTCGCCTCGAGGCGCGTCTTCGGGAGAGGGCGACGCGTGCGCATCTGCGGCACGCCCGCCATCGTCCGAAGCGATCCGGATTGGTACCGGGCTTCTCTGTCGAAAATTCTGGACTGGTCGAGTCGAGGCGCGCTGGTCCCTACGCTGGCGGAAGTATTTCCCTGGAACCGTGTCTCCGATGCGCACCGCGCCCTCGCCGCGGGAGCGGTCAGAGGGAAACTCCTCTTGGATTTCTCATGAAATCTCCGATCCTCGAATTGGACGAGGCTATAGGCCTGGAGGTCGACGGAGTCGAACAGCGCCTGCGCCTCTGCGCCGCTCGACGCGGCCTGCCGCCGGTCTTGATAATCCAGGGCGGTCCCGGACTTCCGCTGCTCAACGAGGCGCCGAGATTCCGCTCGCGCCTTTCGCTGGAAGACGACTACACCGTCGCCTACTGGGACCAGCGCGGCTGCGGCCCGGCGGCGCGCGAGGCTGCGGACACAGTCGGCCTCGGCCGGCTTCTGGACGATCTCCGCTGCGTACTGCGGCACCTGCACGCGAGGACGGGAACTAAGGTCGCCCTCCTCGGGATATCGATAGGAGGGACCCTCGCCATACAGGCAGCCGCCCGCGAGCGCGAGCTCGTATCGAAGGTTGTCGCGGTATCGCCTGACCTGGACGCGGCCGCCAGCGACGATTACGCATACGAGATTCTGAACGACAGGTCGATCAAAAGGAGAGACAAACGGATGGCCGGAATCCTTCGGAGGCTCGGCCCGCCCCCCTACACCAGTCCATCCCGATTTCAGCAGAGACTCAGACTCCTCGCGAATGAAGGCAGCATCGAGCGAGATATAAAATTCGGACGAATGGCGGCAACCCACGTGAGGAGCCTCGTTGGGTGCTACGGTCTTGCAGGAGCCGCATCGACCCTGCGAAACACCGCGACGATCCAAGCGCGCCTCTTGCCGGCCCTGGCCGAGCTCCGCCTCTTCGATTCATGGCCCGAGACTACCGTCCCGCTTCACCTCGTCTTCGGGGCTGATGATATCCTGATGCCGCCTTCCGTGGTGGAGACGGCAACCCGTCTGCTGAAACCCGACGACAGCCTGGTCGTACTGCCCCGAGCCGGGCATATGGTCCACTTCGATCGTCCCGAGGCGGTGAAAGGGATAGTTTCGCTTTAGAAGAATGAAAATGTCCGCGGCCTTTTATCGCGATACAATGAGTTTTGGCATTTGGTAGAATTGTCTCGATATGCTATCGAGAAATGGCAAAGATCACGACAGAATCGCCTCCAGGGGGAAACCCGGAAGGCGGTCATGCACTTTTTTGATGAGCCCGAGCGTCGGATTAGACCGTCGCTCCAATCGCTGATAGCTAGTCAGGTGAACCATATCAAGCAAAGCCGCCATCTGTGCCTGGGTCATCTTTCGAGTAATGCGATACTGCCGCATTAGCATACCGAAGGCAATTTCGGGATCAACTTCGATTGCCACGATATCTTTTCCTTCGAGCTTCTCCTGGGGGGCGGGGAATACCACCCCAGACCCCTGGGGCTCGTTTAGAAATGCGTCGAGGACTTCTTTGGCCACGACGAGCACTTTATCCACAGAGCGCTCTTGGGCTCGGCAGCCTTCGAGCTCTATGCAAGAAGCGGTAAACCACTTGCCGTCAGCCTCTACCCTAAAATGATACTTCATAGCATCGGTCGCTCTTGCGACACTCCTTTAACCCGCCTCGTGCGGGTGGTCTATCGTGCCGATTATTTACGCAAGTGTTTGAGCAAATCGGCTTCCGTTCCTTTTGCCAATTCGTCGTGCATCGGTATCGTTTCCCGATCTGTCCCTTTCCCCACAATTACGTGCGACTTCTTGCCTCCCCAACGAAGGAATTTCCACCCGTGCTCGTAGTACAATTTGAGCATCTTTTTCCCTGACATCGGCATCGCGCCCTCCTGAGATCCAACAGCACGCTTTTCTTTACTGACATCTGATCCTCCTGGGATTCTGGCCGTATCTCTAGGATACCACATATACGTGTCAATTACAACATGTATGTGTTAATAGCCGATTCGGCTTATATATGAACATAAGGGGTTTCCGCGCCAGCCTTTTCCCCCTCTGTTCCGTGCTTTATGTCCTTTTCCTGTGCCAACAAAATCAAGTTATTCTGTCGGAAGAACGCAAGGTATGGTATTACTGATAGTTGCGTGAAGAGGCGTATATTGATAATCTCCTTGTCTGGACTAGAGGAGCCGATTTTATGAATGCGGTATTGAAGCCTATCGCCCGGCGAAGAAGCGCGCGGAAGTTTTTAGGCGAGCAAATAAAGGAAGCGGAGCTCGATGCCATCCTTGCGGCGGCGCTGCAGGCTCCGAGCGCGCATAATGATCAATCCAGCTACTTTACGGTGGTTCAAAACAGAGAGCTGATCGACGAGATGAGCGAAGGCAGTAAAGTCGAGATGAGGAAAGCCCCGGTCGACTGGATGGTCGCCATGGGGAGCAATGAGGCGCTCAATATTTATTACAAGGCTCCGACGGTCATTATCGTCGCCGGGAAAAAGGATGCGATTTCTCCTCTGGTCGACGCGTGCGCGGCAATCCAGAACATACTGATAGCGGCCGAGAGCCTCGGTATCGGAGCCTGCTGGATCGGCTTCGCCAAATTCTATTTTACCGGTCCGGATCGCTATCGTAAGCTCGGGATCCCGGAGAGCTACGAGGTGCACTATGGTGTCGCGCTCGGATACAAACCCGAAGGACCTGCCGCCAAGCCGCCCGCGAGAAAGTATGAGAAATACTTTCACGTCATCAAGTGATCGACGACAATTAGATTCCCCTAAGCGCGCGAGCTAGCCTCGCATTCGCCCATAACGAAAACCCATCCACCAAGGATGGGTTTTTTCGTCTGGTGGCGACGCGACGGCGCAAACCCCGTCCCGGAGGGCGACTCGTGCAGGTCTGCCTTTTCCCTTGACCGCACTCGAAACCTGTGCTAGTCTAGCACATAAGGTTTTAGACTAAATAAATAGTACGGAGTCTAAAATGCAAGTCGAAATAGATTCTTCTACTGTTGTGCTCGAAAGTTTTCCTACGAGGGAATTGCCCTTGGGAAGCGTTTGCCCATCAGGATGGTATAGGGACGTATTGAGATGCCAAGCCGACAACTTCACGGGATGCCTCGATGTCCATTGGGCTTCCGTCAGTCCTTATTCGGCGTGGCTCGGCGGAACGGGCGAGAACTGGGAGCGCGGCCCGTACTACCTTGACGGCCTTTTGCCGCTCGCCTATCTGCTCGACGATAAAGCCCTTATCGCCAAAGCCAAGCTCCGAGTCGACTGGGCTCTCGACTCGCAGCAAGACGACGGGAACTTCGGACCTCGCGGCAATCCGGACCTGTGGCCGCGAATGGTCATGCTCAAAGCGTTGATGCAGTACGAGGAGGCGAGCGGCGACGGCCGCGTTTTTCCATTCATGGAGCGCTTCGCGTCCTACCTGGAAGCGGAGATCGGCGTGCGCCCCCTCTCGGCCTGGGGCAAGGCCCGCGGCGGAGAATTCATCCTATGGTTGTTCTGGCTTTTCAGGCGAGTCGACGATAAAAGGCTGCTCGGACTGGCGGATTCGATTTATGCCCAGACTCTGGATTGGGATGGTTTCTTCAACGATCTTCCGTACACGAGGCCGACGGCCTTCTATTTCCCTTGGAAGGCCGTCGCGTCGCATTTCCCGATCTCCGAGATTCTCGGCTCGCCTCAGTTCCTCTACACGCATATCGTCAACATAGTCATGGGATTGAAAACGCCGACGCTGTACTCGGCGAGGACGGGCAGCGCGGTTCAGCGGGACGCGTTCAGGAAAGGAGTCGAAAGCCTGTCGAAGCATCATGGAGTCGTCACGCGGCTTTTTACGGGCGACGAGCACCTGAGCGGCAATAGTCCGAGCCAGGGCTCGGAACTCTGTTCCGTGGTCGAGTACATGTTCTCGCTCGAAAGCGTCCTGGATTACTACCATGATACCTGGGCCGCGGACACCCTCGAGCTTTTGGCGTTCAACGCGCTGCCCGCGATGATCACTCCCGACTTCCGGGGTCATCAGTACCTGCAGCAGGCGAATCAGGTTCTCGTGACCAAGGACGAGCGCAACTGGTTCAACAACAATGACGAGTCGAATCTTTTCGGCCTGGAGCCGAATTTCGGCTGCTGCACCGCGAATCTCCATCAAGGCTGGCCGAAGCTGTCCAAGGCTCTATGGCGAGCCACCGACGACGGCGGCCTCGCGGCCTGCGTCTACGCGCCCAACACGCTGGAGACGACCCTTCCGGCCGGAATGCGTTTGAGAGTCGAGACCGTCACCGACTATCCATTCGACGAGAAGATAAGCGTCAAGATCGAGCCGGAGTCCCCGTCGAGCTTCCCGCTCAAGCTGCGGATTCCGGCATGGTGCACCGAGGCCTCGGTAAGGACGCCGGATGGCCTCCTTACCGGGCTCGTTCCCGGTTCGTGGACCGTTCTCGATCGGCGATGGTCCGGGGGAGACCTCGTGGAGCTGAGGCTCCCGATGAAAATACGCTTTACCGCCTGGCATGGAAACTCGATGGGCTTGGAATTGGGGCCCTTGATCATGGCGCTCAAAATCCGCGAGCAGTGGCGCAGGGAAGGCGGGTATCCGGTCTTCCCGGACTGGTCGATACGGCCATTGTCGCCCTGGAACTACGCCCTCGCCATCGACGCCGCGGATCCCGGCAAAGGTTTCGAAGTCGAGCGAAGGCCTTTGGCCGAAGTCTTCTCGTTCAAACAGGATGAAGCTCCGCTTTCGGTGAAGGCGACGGCCAGGCGAGTCGGGACATGGAAACTCGAGAACAACTCGGCCGGCGAATTGCCTTCGAGCCCCGTGGATCCGCGAGATTTCGAAGCCGATGAGGAAAGCGTCGAATTGATACCCTACGCCTTCGCCAGGCTCAGGATTGCCCAATTCCCATGGTATCAAGCTTAGGCTCGCTGTTCATTGTCACCGCCCGTTGGGCGGGATGCCTTGAGTGTTCCAAGTACGGAGAGGAGGAATCGCCATGAAAGCGAAGCGTTCGATGATTCTCGGCGGCCTGGGATTGTTGATCCTGGTCGCGGTGTCGAGCCTGCCTGCGCAGTCGGCGGACAAGCTTACGGTGTGGACGAGGGCCTACAACCAACCTCAGTTGAAGCCCATCGTCGATAAGTGGAATTCCTTGGGGGGAGTTCAGGTCGAGGCGGTCTATATCACCGACTCGGAATACGTCACCAAGGTCAGCACGGCTTTCGCCACCGATTCCGAGCCGGATATCCTGTCGTCTGACGTGGTTTACATGCCTCAGCTGAATCTCGCGAACCGCTTCGCCGATCTGACCGACAGGATCAAGGCCTTGCCCTACGGGGATAAGTTGATTCCCGGCCATATCGCCATCGGGACTTACCAGGATAGGCAATTTGCCGTCCCGTTCAGCGTCGACGTGTCGGTGCTGTTCTACAACAAGGGCCTTTTCAAGAAAGCCGGTCTCAAGCCCGACAATCCCCCGAAATCCTGGGGGGAGGTAGTGAAGGCCGCGGAGAAGATCAAGGCTCTGGGCAAAGATTATTACGGCTTCTACTTCACCGGTGCCGGTTCCGGCGCCTACGCGTTCACCTGGCTTCCGGCGATTTGGGCATCGGGCGGGGATATCCTGAGCCCGGACGCGAAGTCGGCGACGATAGACAGTCCCGCGGTCAAGGACGCGCTGAGCTACTATAAGGAGATGGTGGACAAGAAACTCGTCCCCGAGGGAGCCAGCGTCGACACTGGCGCCAATTGGGTGGCTCCCTTCCTGAGCGGCAAGGTCGGCATGATCATCAACGGCCCGAGCACGATCTCCCTCCTCAAGAAGGACCATCCCGAGATCGACTTCGGCGTCACGCTGATCCCCGGCAAGAACGGCGGGACAGGGTCCTTCACCGGAGGGGATGACATCGCGATAACGAAGAACTCGAAGAACATCGATGCAGCCTGGAAGTTCCTCTCGTTCATCACGTCCGACGAAGTCCAATTGGAGCTCTACGCGAAAAACGGGTATCCGACCCTCCGCAGCGACCTCGTCGACAATAAATACGTTCGGGGCGACCCCCGGCTGGTCACGGTCAACAAGGCGGTCGGCATAGGGAAATGCCCCTACACCTTCCAGTACAACGAGCTGATCAACGATATAAACGGGCCTTTCGCCAAGCTCTGCTACGCCGCTATATTCAAGGGCGACGTCGACGGAGCCGCGAAGACGGGTCAGGACGAGTTCACCAAGATCCTGAACGAGTAGAGGATCCGTCCGGTTCGGCCCGCGGGTCGAACCGGACCAAAGAGAGTCTATGCTGATCGCCAATCGAAGTCGGATAGCCAACTCGATCTATGTCCTTCCGGCGGTGCTATTCGTCGTGTTTTTCTTCATCGTTCCTCTCTGCATGTGCGTGTATATGTCGCTGTTCAATTGGACGATGTTCCAGGGACATAGATTCCTGGGATTGCGGAATTACTTCAGCCTGTTGACGGATGCGCAGCTCCGGAAGAGCCTTGAGTTCACGCTGCTTTACACGGTCTTCATCACCCCGGTCATTTTCGTCGCCGCATTCGTACTCGCCTTGATGGTCAACCGGCGAGGGATGCTCTTGATCGGGTTCTACCGAACCATGTACTTCCTTCCCGTCGTGATCGGGCTCGGCACCTCCAGTCTCATATGGATATGGCTCCTCGATGACCGCGTCGGCGCGATGAACGCGATCCTGATGTCGCTCAAAATCATCCAGGATCCGGTCATCTGGCTCGGGCATACGGGGCTGTCGCTCGTCTCGGTCGCGGTATCGGTGCTTTGGAAGACCGTCGGGTTCTCCATGATCCTCATCCTGGGTGGCCTTCAATCCATCTCGGGCGAACTGTACGAATCGGCCAAAATGGACGGATGCTCGAGCTTCACGAGCCTGCGGCGCATCACGATACCCCTGATGCGGCGCACCTTCGCGATAACCCTCCTTCTTTCCGTCATCGGCTCCCTGCTGGCTTTCGACCAGTTCTATATCATGACCGGAGGGCGTCCCGCGAATTCCACGGTCACCGTCGTTTATTGGATATACCTCAATTCGTTCCAGAAGTTCCATCTCGGTTACGGATCGGCTATGTCCCTGCTGTATCTCGCCGCCCTTCTCGGATTCTGCATTCTCCAGTTCAGGACCTTCAAATACCAGGAAGAGTGAAGAGACGCGCGATGAGAAAAAAGAACGCTGCGCTTCGCGAATCGGCGATACACCTGATCTTCCTTCTCGTCGCCCTGGCATTCGTCTTTCCTTTTCTCTGGTCCGCGGTCAATTCGCTGAAGCCGGCGGCGGAGGCTTCCGCGTCGCCGCCGACCTTCCTGCCCTCCGTCGTCTCCTTCC
>CAZBGA010000112.1:0-7878 GCA_964491385.1 uncultured Treponemataceae bacterium
CCTCGAGCTCCTTGAGGATGCGTCTTTTGGCGAACCATTCGATATTCCCGGTGCCCGGCAGGAGGCCGTCTCCCGGCACGAGCCAGAGCCTCTCGTGTCCCGTCTCGACGAGGAGGTCCCCGAGGGCGCGCTCGCGCTTCCAGGCGAGAGCGCCGATGCCGGGGTGCCTGTTCTTCACGCCCAGGCAGGTATGGAGATTCGAGCAGCCCAGATCCAGATCCACGAGGACGACGGCGCGACCCGCGCGCTTCGCGGGCCCCGAGCCCCCGCCTCGGGAGAGGGCGAGGCCGAGATTGGCCGCTATGACGCTCTTGCCGACGCCCCCTTTGCCCGAGGCGATGGGCAGCAGACGAATCATGTTCACTCCTTCGGGCCTACTCTAGACCCGGCGCGCCGCCGGCGCCAGTCGTGGGCGCGACCGGCCTTCCGTGGTAGCAAGACGCTCCGCCAAGCGATATTCTTGGAGCATGAACCGCAACAGCGCGTCGATAGCCCTCATGCTGGCCCTCGCGGCCATGCCCGCGGCGGCCGCTCCCCCCCTCGGCGTCCTCGTGACGCCGCCGGGCGTGGCGGGCTCTCCGGCCCCCCTTCTCCCGACCAACGAGCAGATCACGGTGGCAACGGAGCCGACCTCGAACGCGGGCCTCTCCGATGTGGAAGCGGTCTGCCAGATCGACGGAGGGACCTTCTATATCGATAGGAACTACGCTGGCCCGATACCCTACGCGGGGAGCATCGCGCCGGGCAGCCACTATTTCGAGCTCGACCTCCCCGGCTACGATCCCCTCGGGATTTGGCTCACGCTCGACGAGAGGACGAAATACACGATCAGCTTCAACCCGGCCCAGACCACCCCGATATTCGCGACCAACGACAGGGTGGCGGTAACCAACGCCCCGACTCTCAGCGCGGGGATCGCCAGCTACCAGATCTTCTGCGACATCGGAGGAGGGGAACTCTACATTGACCAGATCGACATCGGAACGGTCCCCACCGCCAACATCCCCTTCACGGGCAGCATCTCTCCCGGCAGCCACTATTTCGAGCTCGAGCTATCGGGATACCGTAACCTGGGCTTTTGGCTCAACCTCGACGAGAAGACCCAATACACGATCACTCTCAAGCCGGAGAGGATCACCGGCTTCATATCGATAGACGTCGAGCCGAAGGACGCCGCGGTGACCGTCGACGGATCGGTCCCCGGAGCCGGGACCATCGAGGTCCCCGTCGGATCGCACAGAGTCCTCGTCAGGCGGTTCGGCTACATGGACCAGCAAATAGCCGTCGAGGTGACCGACAAGGCGACGTATTACGTCAGGCTCTCGCTCGCCAAGGCTCCCTTCGTGATCACGAGGCTCGGCTTCGACCGCCAAGCGTTCAACCCCCTGAACGCGGGAACGCGGGGCCAAGTCAACCTGAAGTTCGAGGCCTCGAACTACGGCTCGGCCCATGCCGAGATCCGGGGACCGGACGGCGCTCCGGTCGCGACTCTGGACTTCCCGAACATCGACACTTGGGCTCAATCGCGCCCGTGGAAGGGTCTCGGCCCCGACGGGAAGCCCCTGCCCGACGGCGTCTATTCGGTCGTCCTCACCGCCACGCCGGCTCCGGGAGTTCCCGTCCAGCAGGCGGGGCCCGACGGCGGCTTAACCCTCAGCGCGGAGACCGAGATCGATTCCACCCTCGTGATTCGGACCATAGGGACCGCCTCGGCCATACCGGGCCTCCTCTACATGCCCGACCCCCTGACCCAGCCGGCCGGCACCCTCGCGGCGGAAGCGTCCTGGTTCGCGCCTTTCGGAAATCCCCAGTCCTCCGCCTTCGGCCTTTCGGCCGCGGTCTCCGTCGCCGGCGTAGCGACCATCGCGGCGGACGCGGCGGTCGAGACGGGATCCAACGCCGGGAGCGACTTGGCGGGCTCGGCTCTCGTCACCCTGTTCGGGGACAGGACGACCCTGTTAGGCGGGGCCTTCTTCCTCAGAGGCGGCTACAGCTCCGCCCCCGAGCCCTCCCTCCCAGGAGCCGGCAGCGCGATCGAGGCTTCCCTCCCTTTATCCCTCCGACTGGGGGATTTCTCCCTCGCGCTTTCGCCCGGGGCCCTCCTGGACCTCTCGTCGAGCTCGCCTTCCGTCCTGGGCCTCGCCCGGGCGGGCCTCTGGACGGAAGGAGGCTCGTTCAGGGCCGGAGTATCGGGCGAGCTCCCCATGGCTTTCTCGGGCGCTCTGCTCTCGCCCTCCTGGCCCGCGCAGCTCGCGCTCGAGGGCAGACTCATGCTGGGCTCGACGCCCTTCGTCGCGTCCGGCTATATCGACGCCGAGCTCGAGAGGGGAACCGCTCCCGCCTTCGGGATGGGGCTCGGTCTCGGCCTCCTGTTCTAGGTCCGCGCCCCTTCCTGCGCCGGCCTCGCGACGGGTATAGTCACCCTCGGAGAACGCGACATGAAGACCCCCGTAGCCATAGTCCGATGCCCGACCTACGATCCCGCCGTCCTGGACCGGGCGGTGGCCGAGGCGGCCGATCTCGCCGACATGCCCGACGTACGAGGCAGGGCCGTCCTGCTCAAGCCCAACATCCTCAGCGCCTCGCCTCCCGAGAAGGCCATTTCGACGCGCGGGGAGCTCCTCGCCTCCTTCGCCCGGCTCCTGAAGTCCCGCGGCGCCTCGAGGATCATGGCGGGCGAGTCGCCGGCCTTCCAGTCGCCGAGCTCCGCGGCGCGCCGCTCGGGCATAGCCGCGGCCTGCGAGGCCGAGGGAGTCGAGTGGCTGGATTTTTCCGCCGGGGCCGAATACGAGTGCCCAGAAGGCAGACGCGTAAAGCGCTTCGCCTTCGCCTCCGCCCTCAGGGAAGCCGACGTCCTCGTTTCCCTGCCAAAGCTCAAGACGCACAGGCTCATGCGCTATACCGGGGCGATCAAGAACCTCTTCGGCCTGGTGCCGGGACTCGGCAAGAGCGGCTTCCACCTGCGCTTCCCGGGCGTCGCGGACTTCGGCGCGATGCTCGTCGACATCGCCCTGGCGTCCAAGCCCGCCTTCTGCCTCATGGACGCGGTGGTATCGATGGAGGGCGACGGACCGGCCAACGGCCGTCCCGTCGATACGGGCCTAGTCCTCGCCTCCCGCGATCCCGTGGCCCTCGACTGGATCGCGGCCTCGGTGATCGGCTACGACCCCTTCGAGCTGCCCTACCTGGTCGACGCCGCTTCCCGCGGCGCCTGGATATCGGGCCCGGACGACATCGAGGTCAGGGGCCTCGCTATCGCGGACGCCAGGCCGGCTTCCTTCGAGCTGTTGCCGCCCTACTCGAACGCCAGATTCATCACGGAGCTTCTCCCCGCGCCGCTCCGCGCCTTCGTACGCAACGCGACCGTGGCGAGGCCGTTCTTCGACGAAGCCAAGTGCGTCCGCTGCGGCGACTGCGTAAAGATCTGCCCGCCCAAGGCCCTCGAGCTCGCTCCCGCAGGCGGGGCCGGCGGCGATCGCGGTCGCGCGAGGCGCGTGCGCGTAGACTACGACAAGTGCATTCGCTGCTACTGCTGCCACGAAGTCTGCCCGAAGGACGCGATAAGCCTTCGCAAGCGCCCTTTCTGAGAGCCTCGGCCGCCCGCCGCGAGCCTCAGCCGCTCGCCAGAAGTCGGTCGGCCATCAAGAGCGCGGCGACCATCAAGGCGTGGGAGTATTGGCCGGTGCCCATCGACGCGCGGACCTCGCCGGCGGGGACGAGGTAGGAATCGATGACCTCGTGCTCGTCGAAGGCCGTCCCGCCCGCCCTCGAGAGGCCCTCCGCAAGAAAGACGTGGAAGCGATTGTCCATGAAAGCCGGGTTGGGGAAGACAGAGCCCGCCAAACGCATCGAAGCGGCGGCGAAGCCTGTCTCCTCGGCGAGCTCGCGCGCGGCCGCCGCCGCCGGATCCTCGCCGCGTTCCACTACGCCGCCGGGGAACTCGACGCTGACCTCGTCGGAGCCGTGGCGGTACTGGCGAACCATCAGGAAAAAAGTCCCCTCCCCCCGGCGGACCACGGGAACCACCGTCGCCCAGTCCGGCGCCTCCAGCACGACGAATCGGCCTACGCGGCCGCCGGGTCCCTCGTTCTCCATCTCCGCGACCGTGAAGACGGGAGAGGAAAGAAGCTCTTTCCGCGCGATCCTTTTCCATTTGACCGATCCCTCGTCCATTTCCAGCCTCCCGGCGAAGGAATAGTACATGGCGCCGCCTCGGGCCGGCAAGCCGCCGGCCTTGCGCCGAATCGCTTCGCATTGTAGCATTGGGTTACGAATGATCCTGCCCAGCTTCAAGAAAATCTCCACCAAAGTGGCGCTGTCCTACGTGCTGATCGCGCTCCTCCAGGGCGGCCTTTCCATATTCACCCTCAATTTCGTCACCACCCAGGCCATGGAGGCTTCCCTCGACGACCAGCGGCTCAAGACCGGCCGCCTCATCGAGAATTACTTCATCGACGCGAAGAACGAATTGGAGGTCAAGGCGGACCTCCTCGCGGGGCAGGGGAACCTCACGAGCCTCCTGATCCGGGGCGACCTCGAGACGCTGGGCTACGAGCTCTCTTTCTACCTCGCCCCCCTCAAGCTGGACGCGATCCTCGTGGTCGATCCCCGCGGGAATCGGATCGTCGACGTCGGCAAATCCTCGATCTCGAGCATCCTCCTCAAGCGCAATCCCATCGATATCCTCGACAGGGGCCTCGCGACCACCATCGCGGGCGAGGGCAACAGGATACAGCTGTGGAGCCTCCACGAGATGGCGATCAACGGCAAGCGCCGGGGCATGCTCTGCGTCGCTCAGAGCCTCGACCGCTCCTTCATAGGGAGAGTCGAGGAGATCTCGAGCACCCAGATGCTGCTGGCCCTGCGCAAGACCATACTGGTCAACGGCCGGCTGGGCGACAACGTCTTCATCGAGTACAGCCGGCGCGTGGCCGCCGACCCGGATCTCGGCGCCTCGGGGAAGATAAAATCCTTCGTCTATAAGACCACCACCTTGCCCGGATACCCCGACCTCGAGCTTGTGTACTTCATCGATACCGCCACCTCCACGGCCCTCCTATCGCGCTACGTGACCTCGACCCTCCTCATACTCGCGGCGACCCTGGTGGTGGCTTTCGTAACCTCCCTGATGCTCTACCGATACAGCTTCCAGAAGCCCTTCGCCGCCTTCCAGGAAGCCATTCGCAGGATATCGAGCGGGGACCTCAGCTTCGAGTTCGAGCAGGGCACCGAGAACGAGTTCGCCGACCTCGAGCGCGAGTTCGAGGCCATGACCGCCAACCTTCGGAACCTGGAGAGCGAGCTTCAGATAAGCTCGCGCATGGCGGCTGTCGGCGAGATGGTGGCGGGAGTGGCCCACCAGATCCGGAATCCCCTCGCGATCATGAAGGTTTCGGCCGAGATGATCCGCGATTCCATACCGGCGATCGCCGGTATGGAATCGGCAGTTCCGGCAGTAGCCGGAACTGCATCAAAAGGGAAAATGAAGGCGGGATCGCCCTTCCGCGCAAGGGCCTCGGAAGCCAACATCCGGCCCCTTATCGACATGATAGTGAGCGAGATAGAATCGCTGGGGGCCATCGTCTCCAAGTTCCTTGATTTCACGAAGCCGCTCAAGGTGAAGCTCGAGGAAGTGAATATCGAGGATTTCCTCACCGGAGCCACCTCCCTCGTCCCGATGGGCCAGTATGCCGGGCGCAGGCTCCGCGTCGCGGTGTCGCCGGGGGCCGAGAGGGCGAGCTTCGACCGCCGCCTCATGGAGCAGGCGGTGCGCAACCTCGTGATCAACGCCCTCGCGGCCTCCGAGCCCGGCGGCGAAGTCCTTGTCGGCGCGGAGCGCGCGGCCGGCGGCGACGCGGGCCGGGATACCTTCCGCCTCTTCGTCAAGGACGACGGCCCGGGCATGAGCGAAGAGGTGCGAGCCCAGCTCTTCCATCCCTTCTTCACGACCAAGAGCGACGGGACGGGCCTGGGCCTCTCGATCGTGCACAGGATAGTCGAGGAGCACGGCGGCAGCGTCGAAGTCAGCTCGGAGACCGGGTCGGGGACGGTTTTCTCGATCATCCTGAAGGAGGATAATTAATCGGCATGGCGAGGAAGCGGGTTCTCGTCGTCGACGACGAGAAGAACATGCAGGCGGTGCTCAAGCTCCTCTTCGACGGCGAGGGCTACGACGCCCACTGCGTATCGGACGGTGCCGAGGCGCTCGAGCTCCTCGCGTCGGACGGCGATTTCGGCGCCGTGGTCTCGGACTTCAAGATGAATCGGCTCGACGGCATGGGCCTGCTCAAGGCGATGCGGGAGCGCGACATACGCGTGCCCTTCGTCCTGATCACCGCCTACGGCACCGTCGAAAAGGCGGTTGAGGCCATGAAGCTCGGGGCCGTCGACGTGGTGACCAAGCCCTTCGCCAAGGAAGCCCTCCTCGCGATAGTCGCCCGCGCCTTCAGGGTCGCGGTGGGTGAAGACCGCTGGCGCAAGGAAGTCGCCGAGGCCGAGGGTCTCATCTACCGATCTCCGGCGATGGCCGAGATCGCCAGGCTCCTCGCGAGGGTGGGACCCGCGGCCGCCCCGGTTCTGCTGACCGGCGAGAGCGGCACCGGCAAGGAAGTGCTGGCGCGGGCGATCCACCGCGCCTACGCCGGAGGCCAGTTCGACTCCAAGCCTTTCGTGTCGGTCAATTGCCCCGCCGTTCCGGAAAGCCTCCTCGAGAGCGAGCTCTTCGGATACCGGAAGGGAGCCTTCACGGGCGCCGACCAGGACTTCAAGGGCAAGGTCGAGCTCTCGGACGGAGGCAGCCTCTTCTTCGACGAGATCGGCGACCTTCCGGCTTCCATCCAGCCCAAGCTCCTCCGCCTCCTCGAGAATCGCACCTTCGAGGCCCTCGGCTCGGGCAGGACGCGCAACGTCAACATCCGAATCATCTGCGCCACGAATCGGAAGCTCGATCGCCTCGTCGGCGAGGGGCGGTTCAGGGAGGATCTCTTCTATAGAATAAACACGTTCACGATCGAGATGCCTCCCCTCAGGGAAAGACACGAGGATATACGGCCTCTCGCCGACTTCTTCCTGCGGCGCTTTGCCTTCGAGGCGAGAAAGGGCGTCGTAAGCTTCTCCCCCGAGGCCGAGGAATACCTCGTCGCCTACTCCTGGCCGGGCAACGTCCGCGAGCTCAAGAACGTGATCGAGCGGGCCGTCATCCTCAGCTCCGGCACCGAGATACTGGCCGGCGACCTGCCCCGCGAGCTTCGCCGTGCATGCGCCGGCGGAAGCGGCGGCGAGGTGGAGGCGGACGAGGCTGATCAGGGGGCGACTGCGCCGCAGTCAGATATCGTCGCCTCGGCCAATCCGATAGAAAGCGCCGAGCGCTCCCTCATCCTCGATGCCCTCGATCGCTCGTCCTGGAACGTATCCGCCGCAGCCCGCATCCTCGGCGTTACGCGCAATACGCTCCGCTATCGGGTTCGAAAATACGGGCTTCAGCGCGGCGATGGTGGTTCAGGGCCTTTATGAGTGCACCATCGTGGCTGATTTGAACCAATTAAACGCTCAGATTAACCGACACAAGGCGGGGCGGAGGGCGCAATAGCCGAGCGCTGGGAAAGGGGAATATTTTTCGGAGCTACAATAACCGCCCAATAGCTCCATTCATGCAATTACGTCCAGGCATCGTTTTCGAGCGAGCGTAAGAAAACGAGGGCATCCGCGATATGCGCTAGAGATCGTCAATCCAACCGCCCTCCGACCTATTATTTTACCTTTTCGCCTGGCATGGATCCTGCATTACCACTGTATCTTTTTCCAGGAGGTTCAGTTTGAAAAAGACACTGTTCTTCGCCGTAACGATCATGGCCGTCGCGAGCCTGATCATTTCCTGCG
>CAZBGA010000113.1:0-7651 GCA_964491385.1 uncultured Treponemataceae bacterium
CGCCGCCGACATGGGCCAGGGCTCCGACACGGTGGCCGCCCAGATCGCCGCCGATGTACTGGGACTGCCCTACGAGCTCGTCGACGTGGTCGCCTGCGACACGCGCTCCTGCCCCGACGGCGGCATGACCACCGCCTCGCGCCAGACCTTCGTGACAGGCAACGCGGTCAAGATGGCGGCCGCCGAGCTGCGAGAGCGGCTGGCCCCCTACCTTCCGGACGACGGCGCGCTCCGCGCGGCCGCGGCTCGCCCCGGGGACCTGCCCGCGATGCTGCGCTCGGCGCGGAATCGCGCTCTCGCCTCCGGGGTCTCCGTAATCGCGGAAGCGCGCTACCTCCCGCCCGAGACCAGCGCGCATCGCACGAGCGCGGCGCTCTCGCCGGGCGAGTCGCCCTCGGCCCTCGACATACACTACGCCTACTGCTTCGCGAGCGCCGCGGTCGCGGTCGAAGTGGAGATCGCGACGGGCGCGGTGCGGCCGCTCAGGCTCTTCCTCGCCCAGGACGTGGGCAGGGCGATCAACCCGATGAGCGTCGTCGGCCAGATCGAGGGAGCCGCCGCGATGGGCCTGGGCTACGCCCTCTCCGAGAGCTTCGTCTCGACCGACCGCGAAGTCGTCACGGACACGCTGCGCAAGCTCGGCGTGCCCCGCTTCGCGGACGTCCCCCCCATCGAGGTGGCCGTCGTCGAAACGCCCCAGCCGGGCGGGCCCTTCGGCGCGAAGGGCATGGGCGAGGTGGGCCTGAACCCGGTCGCCCCGGCCCTGTCGAACGCGATCTTCGACGCCCTGGGCGCAAGACTGCGCTCCCTCCCGATGACCCGCGATAAAGTGCTCGCCGCGATCGGGCGGAAAGCCTAAAAGACGATCTTGACGGCCGTCCCCCCGGTCGAGCTCCTGGACAATGTGCCGTTTATCTGCTGCACGAGCATCGAGACGATCCGGGAGCCGAGGCCCGCGGCCTCGCCGTCCAGCCGAGGCTCGATTCCGTTTCCCCCGGCTCCGACCCCGTCGTCCGCCACCTCGAGCTCGACCTTGCCTTCCCGCCGGGCGAGAGCGACGCGGATCTTTCCTCTCCTGTCCTCGGGAAAAGCGTATTTCATCGCGTTGGTCGCCAACTCATTCACGATAATGCCTACGGCCATGGATGTCTTCGCGTCCACTTCGATCCTCTCGAGCCCGAATTCGAGAAGGATCCTCCCCGGACTCGAGGAATAGCCCTCGAGGAGATGCTCGGTCAAATCCTTGACGTAGAGATCGAGGCGGACGCCCCGCGCGGAATCCTCGGCGCTCATGAGGTCGTAGAGCCTGGAGACCGCGTCTATCCTGTCGCGCACCTTTTCCATCGACCCGCGGAAGCCGGCGTTCTCGCGCCGATCCGCCTCGAGGGAAGTCAGGCCGGAAATGATCGCCAGGGAGTTCTTCACCCTATGCTGGAGCTCCTTGAACAGGAGGTTCTTCTCCTCCGAGGCGCGCGCCAGTCGCGAGTTGACCTCCTCCTTGCGGATGAGGATGTATCCCGTGCTGCCGAGGATCATTATCAGGATGCGGATGAGGAAGACCATCACCTGGAAGAGGTTCGGGGCGATCAGGTCGTAGCTTCCCGAGACCATGATATGCGCCCCTCGCGCGAGCGAGGAGAGAGAGCAGAGGAGGAGGGTTATCCCGATGAATTTCCGCAACGGCGAGGCATCGTCCGCGGAGAAGGTAAGGAGCGAGCCCGGGATGATGAAGAACGCCGGCTCGAGACAGGAGGCTACGACTATCCTGGCGATGCGCCCGGCTCCGGGGAACCACCAGGCCGCGAGGATGAGCGCTAGCAGGGACGCGAAGGAGATGAACCAGGTCCTTCCGGGCTCGCGCTCGAGGGATACGAGGCTGAGGCCCTGGAGGGCGATTCCGCAGAAGAAGACGCTGTTTCCTATGGAGAAGGACAGGAGGTCGGAGACGCTTCCCCGGAGGCCGATCAATATCCAGGCTCCGAGCTCAAAGGCCCGGCCGGCTATGAAGAGGCTGTCGAAGACCGACGATACCTTCTTGGTATCGAAGAGCAGGAGCAGTACCGCGATGGCGTTGCCCATCGCCAGGACGACTATGAGCGTCTTGACGTCGAGCGCCTGGATCAATGTCGGCCCCATTGAAGTCAAGCATCATTCATTTCGACCCTCGGTTCAACCGGAATCGGCGCGGTGCCCGCTGTCCCGCCCTACAGCTCGACGTACTCGCCGGAGGCGCTGTAGATCGCCCACGAGCAGATTGTCACCGCGTGGTCCCCCATCCGCTCGAGGAAGCGGCTGAGCAACAGGGACTTCGTGGCGTCCTTCAGGGCTTCGGGAGTATCGGCCATGATCTTGAGGAGGTCATGGTAGGTGTCTCTCTTCAGCCCGTCCATCTCGGTGTCGATCGATGCCGTCGACCGGGCGAGCCCTTCGTCCCGCGCCAACAGGGCGCGGACGGAATCCCGAAGCATCGCGGCGCCCAGTTCCATCATGCGCGCGATGCGGTCGCCCGCGAGGAGCTTCATGCCGCCGGCGACGTCCTTGGCCCGCTTCGCGGCGTGCACGGCGTAGTCCCCGATGCGCTCGATGTCGGATACGGCCTTGAGGCAGGCGATGAGATGGCGCAGGTCGGAGGCCACCGGCTGGTCGCGCGCGATGAGCACGGCGCAGGCGTTGGATATCTCGATATCGCGGTCGTTGACGTATTTGTCGTTCCCGATGACGACCTGGGCCGCTTCGATGTCGCCCGTCCGGAGGGCCGAGGAAGCGGTCTCGATCTGCTTGCCCACGAAGGCCGCCAGAGCCTCGAGTTCCTTCCCGACGAGTTCCAGTTCCTGCGAGAAACGCTCGCGCATAGCTTCCTGCCTTCCCTTCGATCAGCCGAGGCGCCCGGAGATGTAGTCTTCCGTGCTCTTTTCCCTGGGCTCCATGAATATGCCCTGCGTGGGTCCATACTCGATCAGATGTCCCACGTGACTCTCGTCCGCGAGCATGAAGGCCGTCATATCCGAGGCGCGCGCGGCCTGCTGCATGTTGTGGGTCACGAGGACGATGGTGTATTTCGCCTTCAGCTGGAACAGGAGGTCCTCGATCTTCAAGGTCGCCGTCGGATCCAGGGCCGAGCAGGGCTCGTCCAGGAGGAGGACCTCGGGCTCGATGGCGATCGCGCGGGCGATGCAGAGTCGCTGCTGCTGCCCTCCCGACAGCGCCGACCCGGAGGAGTGGAGCTTGTCCTTGACCTCGTCCCAGAGCGCCGCGGCCCGCAGGGACCGCTCCACCGTCTCGTCGTACTCGGCCTTCGACATCTTCGGGAGGTTGAGCCTCAGGCCGGCGATGACGTTCTCGTAGACGGTTCGCGTGGGGAATGGGTTGGGCTTCTGGAACACCATGCCTATCCTTCGCCGAATCCTCACCGGGCTCGCGTCGGGAGCGTAGATGTCCTCGCCGTCGAGAAGCACCGAGCCCGTAGCGTAGGCTCCCTTTATGACCTCGTGCATTCGGTTGATGCAGCGGATCATCGTCGACTTGCCGCAGCCCGATGGTCCGATGATCGCGGTGATCAGGCCGGGGCGCACGTCGAGGTCGATGTCCTCGAGCGCCCGGTGCTTCCCGTAATAGGCGCTCAGGGACTTGATGACGACGCTCATTCCGGCATCGGAAGACGCAGTCTCGTCGACGCCGGGACTCCGGATGATGTCGGCGAAGGTCCTAATGGGATTCATGCTTCCACCTTCTGGTGAAGAACTTCACCGCCCCGCTCAGGATGGCGACGATCGCGATGAGGACGAGGGTCGAGGCCCAGGCCTTCCGGTGCCAATCGTCGTAGGGCGAGACGGCGTAGTTGAAGATCTGGAGGGGCATGGCGGCCATGGGTCGCCGCAGGTCGAGATTGAAGAAGGTGTTTCCCAGCGCGGTGAGGAGCAGCGGCGCGGTCTCCCCCGCCGCGCGGGCGAGCGACAGCATGACGCCGGTAAGTATACCCGGGAGGACGGTCGGGACGACGATGAATACGACGACCTTCCAGCGCGGAGTTCCCAGGGCCAGCGCCGCCTCCCTGAGGCTGTCCGGCACGAGCTTCAGGATCTCCTCGACGCTCCTCGCGATTATGGGGATCATGATCACGGCGAGGGCGCAGGCGCCCGCTATGCCGGAGTAACCCGTCAGGTTCCGGACGAGGAGGGCCCATATGAAGACGCCCACGACGATCGAGGGGAGCTCGGCCAGGAGCTCGATGGCGAAGCGCACGATCTCCGCGAAGCGGCCTCGGCCGAATTCGATTATGTAGATCGCGGTGCCCATTCCGATGGGAATCGCGATGAGGCCGGCAACGAGGAGCATCACGATCGTGCCCGCTATCGCCTGCGCTATGCCGCCGCCGACCTCGCCGTAGGGTTTCGGGATCTTCGTGAAGAAATCCGCGTTCAGGGATCCGACTCCGTTCACGAATATGTGGCCGACGATCGCGAAGAGGATCGCCACCGACAGCGCCGTCAGCGCGACGGCGAGAGCGGCGTTGACGGTGCCGCGTACGCGTCTGCCCAGGAATCTCCTCTCCTCGCGGTCCTTAGGCATCTGCGCCGCCCTCCCTTCTCGCGATCCGGCGCACGAGCACCCGCGAGCCTATATTGAAGACCGAGGCTACCAGGAGAAGCACGAGACCGAGCTCGACGATGGCGCTGAAGTAGATGGGCGAATCGGCCTCCGTGAACTGGTTCGCTATCGCGCTCGCGATGGTATAGCCGGGCGTCAGGATGGACGGGCTTATCCTGGTCGAGCTGTTGCCGATCACCATGGTGACCGCCATCGTCTCGCCGATGGCCCGCGCGAGGCCGAGCATGGCCGCGCCGACGATGCCCCCGCGCGCGTAGGGAAGCACGGCCTTGGAGAGCACCTCCCATCTCGTCGCGCCGAGGGCCAGCATGCCTTCCTTCTGGAGGCGAGGCACCTGATCGATGATCTCCCGCGACAGCGAGAGGATGGTCGGCAGGATCATGATGGCGAGGACGACGCCTCCCGTCAGGAGGTCCTGGCCGAAGGCCGGGCCGGCTACGAGGGCGCCGAGGACCGGGACCTTCCCCAGCGTAGTCTGGAGGAAGGGCTCGATGCCGGTCCTCATTATCGGCACGAGGACGAAGAGGCCCCAGACGCCGTAGGCCACGCTCGGGATCGCCACGAGGAGCTCGATTATGAAGGCGACCGGCTTCCCGAGCCAGGAGGGGGCGTATTCCGAGACGAAGATGGCCGAGCCCAACGCGAGGGGCGTAGCCAATACCAAGGCGATCAGGGAGGTGACGACCGTCCCGAATATGAAGGGAAGCGCGCCGAAGAAGATGTGGTTGAGCGCGGTCTCGACCGGATTCCATTTCGACCCGGTCAGGAAACCCGAGCCGAACCTGCCGATGGACTCAGTCGAATCGAGCACCAGCAGGAGGATGAAGCCGACGATGAGGGCGACCACGACGGTGGAGGCGGCGCCGACGAGGGCCGTGAAGACCCGATCGCTCGGGTCCACCACGGCCTTCGTCGCCCGCCGCGAGAGGGAAACCTTGTCTGCCATGAAAGCCTTTCGCGGCTGCGCTTCTGCTATTTCGAGATCGCCGCCGGCAAGGCCTGCATGCCGTTAACCTGAATCGCCTTGATAAGGTCCTCGGCCTTCTTGACGACATCGGGCGCGAGGGGAGCGTATTCGAGGCCGGCGTTGTAGCTCTGGGCGTCGTGCGTCGCCCACCAGAGGAGCCGCGTGAGGGCGAGCGCCTTGGACGCGTCGGTCTGCTGTTGATAGGCCAGTATCCAGGTGAAGCCCACGACGGGATAGGCCGCGGGGTTGTCGCTGTTGACGACCTTGACACGGAGATCGTCCGGGAGGGCTACCCCCTGGGCCGCCATCGTGACCGCGCTCGTCGTCGGCGCGGGGTATTTCCCGGACTTGTTCTTCACGAGGCCCACGGGAAGCTTGTTCTGCACCGCGTAGGCTTCCTCGACATAGCCGATCGAGTAAGGCGTCTGCTTGACGTTGCCGGCGACTCCCTCGTTGCCCTTGCCCCCGAGCCCGACCGGCCACTGCACGGAATTTGCCGAGCCGACCTGCTTGGCCCATTTGTCGCTCACCGCCGTGAGGTAGCTGGTCCAGATGTTCGTAGTCCCCGATCCGTCCGAGCGGTGGACGACGACGATGAACTTGTCGACGCCCTTGAGCTTCGGATTATCGGCGACGAGCTTCTCGTCGTTCCACTTGAGGATGTCGCCGAGGTAGATGGCGGAGATGGTATCGGCGGTAAAGCGCAGCGTATCCTTCCCGAGCTCGGGAATGTTGAAGGTCGGCACCACCGCTCCCATCGCGGTAGGTATATGGAAGATTTTCCCGCCCTTGGCGGCGGCGAGCTGATCGTCGGTCATGGGGCCGTCCGATGCGCCGAAGTCGACCGTCTGATCGCTGATGCTCTTGATTCCGCCGCCGGAGCCGATCGGCTGGTAGTTGACTTGGACGCCCGTAAGCTTCGCGTACTCGCTGAACCATTTGGTATAAAGAACGGCCGGAAAGGTGCCCCCCGCGCCGGTCAGGTTCTTGGCTTCGTTCGGGTCCCCGCCTTTAATCAACCCGGAGCCGGCTTTCCCCTCGGCGACAATTCCTGCCGCAAATGCAATCAAGCAAAAGAATACTATGATCGCCTTCCTCATGTACGTTCCTCCTGCGCGAGCTGCCGTATGCGTACCTGAGCATATGCTCACTCGAAGACGAAGCTAATGCTTTCGTCTTCGAGTGAGGCTAGGAAGGAGTTAATTTTCAGTTAGAAGAGATTCTCGGGTCCTACCGCGGCGCCGGAGGTGACATCTTGCAGGCTAAAGGACGAGGCGATGCTAAGCGGGGACGAGTCCCTTCGCCCGAACGGCCGCTGTCCTCCTCCCAGTCCTATTTCTTTCCCGGCTTCCTGCTGCCTTCGTCGAAGGTCTTCTTGGGGACGACAATGTAGAGGAAGGCCTCGCGGTTGAAGTAGAAGTCCTTGCCGTCCTCGTCGACCACGGCGAAGAAGAGGCCGGCGTCCTCGGCGAAGTCGGTCTCCAGGGCCTCGCGGACGCGGTCGTAGAATTCCACCGCGGTGGAGGGCGAGTCGACGGGCAGGTACTCCGGGCCCGAGCGCCCGAGGAGTCGGTACTTGACGACGCAATCGGCGTCATTGATGCTCTCCAGCGGCGGGAATTCCTCGAGGCTCGACTCGAAGACGAAGTGGAGGGTCTCGACGCTCTTGCAGGCGATAATCGCCACGGAGCCGTCGCTCATCTTGAAGGATATCGCCTCCTCGGGCCGGGAGACCTCCAAGTAGCGCTCCTTGAGGCGGGAAAACTCCTTCTCGTCGACCTCGAAGAAGAGTTCGTTGTCGATCCCCGCGAACTTGGCCTTGAGGCAATATTTCGTGATCATCGCGCCCACCTCCGTGCACGCTGATTTTCCCCTCAATGGCCTCCGGCTGTCAACGTACCCTCACAGGCTCGGGCGTCGGCCCGTCCCGGCGATTGATTCGCCTGCCGGCAGGAGATCCTGGCCGCCGACATAGCTATTCATAGCGCAAGGCCTCGATGGGGTCGAGGGCCGCCGCCCTCTGCGCCGGGTAGTAGCCGAAGACCACGCCCGTGCCCGCGGCCGAGAGAAGGCCGA
>CAZBGA010000114.1:0-7467 GCA_964491385.1 uncultured Treponemataceae bacterium
TCGATGTCGTCGCGGCCCAGGTGAAAGAGATCCGGATCATGCACATCTTCCGCTATAGGAACATGTACCCGCGCACCATCAAGATGATCGCCTCGGGCGCGATGAATGTTAAGCCCCTGATCACCCACCGCTACGGCTTCCGGGACGCGGTGAAGGCCTTCGACTTCGCCGCCTCGATGGCCGAGGAGGCGATCAAGATCATGGTGAGTATATAGGCCGCGCCGCCGCTAGGCTCTCCGTGCCCGTTCCCGCGGCGGCCTGGTACTTCTCCAGCTCCTCCACTTGGCGCCCGAATACCGCGAGGCCCTCGCGCCAGAAAGCGGGCCTCTCGATGTCGAAGCCCGCCTTCGCCGCTACCTCCACGGCGCTCGCCCTGCCCGTATCCTCGAGGATCGAGCGATAGGAGCCAGCGAAGCCGGGGCCTTCCTTCTCGTATCGCGCGTAGAGGGCGGCGCCGAAGAGCTGGCCGAAGGCGTAGGGGAAGTTGTAGAAGGCCAGGTCCGGAGAGTAGTAGTGCCCCTTCACCAGCCACATGTAGGGATGCAAGGCATCGCCGTCCAGCGCCTCCCCGTAGGTCCTCTTCTGCGCGTCGAGCATGAGCTCGCAGAGCTCCTCGGGCGCCAGCTCGGACTTCGAGCGGCGCTCGAAGAGGGTCCGCTCGAAATAGAAGCGCGAGAGTATGTCGACCGTGACCTGGCAGGCGTCCTGTAGGTGAAGCTCGAGGAGGGCGGCGCGGCGCCCGGGCGCCACGGCCGCCAGCGCGCTCTCGAATACGAGGGTCTCCGAAAAGATGGAGGCCGTCTCGGCGAGGGTCATGGGGTATTGAGTATAGACGTAGGGAAGTCCCCGGACGCGCTCGGCGTGCCATGCGTGGCCGAGCTCGTGGGCCATCGTGGTGACCGAGTTGAAGGAGCCGTCGAAATTGCAGAGCACCCGGCATTCCTTCGCCTCGGGGAAGTCGATGCAGTAGGCGCCGCCTACCTTGCCGGCACGGGGCTCGGCGTCGATCCAACCCGACGCGAAGGCGCGCGAGGCGAAATTGCCCATCTCGGGGTCGAAGGAGGAGAATTTCTCGATGATGAAATCGCGCGCCTCGGGGAAGGAGAAGCGTCCGCCCTCCCCTCCCAGGGGGGCGAAGAGGTCGTAGAAGGCGCATCTGCCGAGCCCCAGCATGCGGGCCTTGGCGCCGAGGTAGCGGCGCCAGGCGGGGAGGGCCTCCTCCATCGCGGCGATCATCGAGTCCAGGGTCTCGCGGCTGATCCGCGCCTGCCGCAGCGACTTCTCGAGCGCGCCCTCCCAGCCGCGGCGCGCGTTGAGCGAGACCGTGAAGCCCTTCACGCCGTTCAACGCGGCGGCCACGGGAATCCTGCTCGCCTCGCAGACCTCGAGCTCGAGTCGATAGGCCTTCTCCCTCACGGCCCGGTCGGCGTCGTAGGCGAGGTTGCGCAGCTCGACGAGGGTCTTGCGCTCGTCCTTGCCGCCGGCTCCGCTCCCGGCTTCCCAGAGAGCGTCCGCCGCGGAGGTTACCGACTCCTGGAGCCTGCCCCAGGCATTGCCGCCCGAGCGCGCGAGGTCGGCCGCGAGGTCCTCGAGCTCGGGCGCCATCTGCCTGGACTGCCAGAAAAGCTCTTCGCGAAGATGGAAAGCGAAGGGCGCGACGCGAGAGTCGGCGGCGAGGAGGGTCTCGACCTCGGCTCTCCGAGCCGCGAGAGCGTTGCGGAAGAGCACCTCGCTCCTTCGCAGCGGAAGCCCGAGCTCCTCGATCGCGTTCATCTGGGCGAGGGCCTCGGGGTCGCCGGTCGCCGTCGAGAAGCTCGCGTAGGCGAAGGCGGCAAGAGTCTCGTAGAGGGCTCCGGCCTCCTCTTCGAGAGTCAGAGCCTTGAACAGCCAGTCGCCCAGGCCTTCCGCCCTGGCGGCCCCTATCGCGGCGGGCGCCGCAGGCAGGTGGGCCAACAGCTCGCGCGCCAGGGTGGCGATCCTCGCCTTGGCGGCGGCGAACTCGGCCGAGGCGAGCGAGGGATAGATGCCGGCGAGATCCCATCGGGGGATCCCGGGGTCCCGCCCGTGAAGCGGGGAATCAGATCCAGTCATCGTTGCCGTCGGTCCAGCCGCAGATCTCGGACCGATCGAAGAAGAGCGCGATCTCGCGCTCCGCGCTCGCGCTCGAGTCCGAGGCATGGATGATATTGAGGCCCGTATGCAGCGCGTAGTCTCCGCGGATCGTGCCCGGCGCGGCCTCCTCGGCCTTGGTGGCGCCGCAGAGCCGGCGCATCTGGGCAATCGCGCTCTCGCCCTCGATCACCAGGGCCACCGCCGGGCCGGAGGTGACGAAGGCGACCAGCTCGGCGAAGAAGCTCCTCTCGCGGTGCTCGGCATAATGGGTCTCGGCGAGGCTCCGCGATACGTTCATCATCTTCATCGCGACTATCCTGAGCCCTTTGCGCTCGATCCGCGCGATGATCTCGCCCGCGAGGCGCCTGGGCACGACTCCCGGCTTGAGCATGGAAAAAGTCCTTTCGATGGCCATTGCGTCCTCCGTCGGCGGATTCTAGCACGGCGCTCCGCGCCTTGTCGCGCGCGCCTCGGCGTGCTCGTCTCGTATTGACAGGCCTACGCTCATGAAGACTATAGTTCTTTCACTATGTTGAGGCGGCTTCGTGTCGGCATCGACGTCGGATCGACGACGGTCAAGCTGGTCGCGATGGAGGAAGGGCGCGAGCTCGCCATCGGGCGCTACGAGCGCCACCGCTCCGACGTCCGGGCGGCCCTGGCGACCCTGCTCGAGGATGCCGCCCGCGAACTGGGGCCCCGAGCCTCGGGAGTCGCCGTCGCGGTGACGGGGTCGGCCGGCATCGGCGAATCCGAGCGCCTCGGCCTTCCCTTCGTCCAGGAGGTTATCGCCTGCACGGGCGCCGTCGAGGCCTTCCTGCCCGAGGCCGACGTGGCGATCGAGCTCGGCGGGGAAGACGCGAAGATCACCTATTTCGGCGACCGGCTCGAGCAGAGGATGAACGGCAGCTGCGCGGGTGGCACCGGATCCTTCATAGACCAGATGGCGGTCCTCCTCGGAACCGATCCCGAGGGCCTCGACGAGCTGGCCTCGCGCGCCGCCACCGTCTACCCGATCGCCGCGCGCTGCGGAGTCTTCGCCAAGGCCGACGTCCAGCCCCTCGTCAACGAGGGCCTCCGGACCGAGGACCTGGCCGCGAGCGTCTTCCAGGCCGTCGTCAACCAGACGATTGCGGGCCTCGCCTGCGGCAGGCCCATAAAGGGCCGCGTCGCCTTCCTGGGCGGGCCGCTGCACTTTCTCCCTCAACTCAGGCGCCGCTTTTCCGAGACGCTCCGCCTCCGGGACGACGAGGTCCTCGTGCCCGAGGACGGCCGGCTCTTCGTGGCGATGGGCGCCGCCTTGGCGAGCGATACCATGGCGAGCGCCGCCCCGGCGGGCCTATTCGACCTGGGCGAGCTCGCCGCGCGCGCGCGCGAAGCCGGCCCGGGCGCCCGCGCCTCCGGGAGGATGCGGCCCCTCTTCGCCGACGGCGAGCTCGCGGACTTCCGCGCCCGCCACGCGGTCGCCGCCCTGCCCCGTCTCGATCCCAAGCTCCTCGATGGCCCGGTCTTCATCGGGATAGACGCCGGCTCCACCACCACCAAGGTGGCGATGATCGACCGCCGCGGCAGGCTGCTCGGCTCTACTTACGCCGCCAACGGGGGGCGTCCTCTGTCGGTGCTCTCGCGGGCCCTGGAGGAGCTCTACGCGCTCCTTCCGCCCGGCGCGTCGATAGGCAGGGCCTGCGCGACGGGCTACGGCGAGGCACTGGTACGGGCCGCCATGGGCGCCGACGACGGCGAGGTGGAGACCGTGGCGCACTGTCTCGCGGCCGAGAGCCTCCTGCCCGGAGTGGAGGCCGTCCTCGATATCGGCGGCCAGGACATGAAGTTCCTGCGCGTGAAGGACGGCGTCGTCTCCTCCGTCCTCCTCAACGAGGCCTGCTCCTCGGGCTGCGGCTCCTTCCTCGAGACCTTCGCCTCGTCCTTGGGCTTCGACGCGCCCACCTTCGCGGCACTCGCCCTCGAGTCTTCGGGGCCCGTCGACCTCGGGAGCCGCTGCACGGTCTTCATGAACTCGCGAGTCAAGCAATCCCAGAAAGAAGGCGCGAGTCCCGCCGACATCTCCGCGGGCCTCGCCTACGCGGTGATCCGGAATGCCCTCCAGAAGGTGATCCGCCTCCGGAGCCCCGCCGACCTCGGGAAGAAAGTGGTCGTGCAGGGCGGCGCCTTCGCAAGCGACGCCGTCCTGCGCGCCTTCGAGCTCGTCGCCGGGGCCAGGCCCGTCCGGCCCGCCGAGACCGGCCTCATGGGCGCCTACGGCGCGGCCCTCGTCGCGCGCTCGCGCCACCGGGAGGGCGATCTCTCCTCCATCATCAAGGCCGAGGAGATCGGCTCCTTCGCCTTCTCTACCGAAGCAAGGCGCTGCCCGGGCTGCGCGAACGCCTGCCTCCTTACGATTTGCCGCTTTACCGGAGGGCCAGGGGCGGGCACCGCCCACGTCACGGGGAACCGCTGCGAGCGGGGCGGCTACATGGCCGCCGGCTACCGACGCCCGCCCGTCACGCGCGCCCCGGCGGCTTCGCGCGCGGAGCTCGGCGGCGAGAACGGCGACGCGCCGCCGGACCTGTACGCGTGGAAGTACGAGCGGCTCTTCCGATACCGGCCGCTGCCCGTCGAAAAGGCGCCGCGGGGCGCCATCGCGATGCCCCGCGTCCTCAACCTCTACGAGAACTATCCACTCTGGTCCGCCCTCCTCGAGGAGCTCGGCTTCAGGGTAGAGCTGTCGCCCCGATCCTCGAAGGCGATCTACGAGCTCGGGATGGACAGCATACCCTCGGAGTCGGTCTGCTACCCGGCCAAGATCGCGCACGGCCACGCGACGTCCCTCGCCAACGGGGGAGCCGGGATCCTCTTCTATCCCTGCGTGCCCCGCGAGAGGAGATTCGTCTCGGGCTCGCGGGACCGCTTCAACTGTCCCATCGTCGCCTCCTATCCCGAGGTCCTCCTCAACAACGTCGAGGCTTTCCGCGACGGCAGCATCGAGTACCTCGATCCCTTCCTCCCGATAGCGAGCGACGAAAGGCTCGCCGCGCGCCTGGTCGAGGTCTTCGCCGGCAAGGGCGTCACCCCCGCCGAGGCGAGGGCGGCGGTACGGGCGGGCCGCGAGGCGGAGGAAGCCTTCCGCGCCGAACTCCGGGCCAAGGGCGAGGAGGCTCTCGAGTGGGTCGAGCGCACGGGCGGCCACGGCATAGTCCTTGCGGGCAGGCCCTATCACGTCGACCCGGAAATCAACCACGGCATACCCGCCATGATCGCCGCCCTCGGTATGGCGGTGATCAGCGAGGACTCCGTCGCGCATCTGGCCGAAGTCGCGCGGCCGCTCCGAGTCGTGGATCAGTGGGCCTACCATTCGCGGCTCTATGCGGCGGCGACCTTCGTCTCGCGGCGCGAGGACCTCGATCTGGTCCAGCTGGTCTCCTTCGGCTGCGGTCTGGACGCGGTCACCTCGGACCAGGTGGCCGAGATACTCGAGGCGGCCGGCAAAATCTACACGGGGGTCAAGATCGACGAGCACGCGAATCTGGGCGCGGCCCGCATACGCCTGCGCTCCCTCGCGGCTGCCATAGCCGAGCGCAAGGCGTCGCGCCGGCGCGTCGCCCCGGCGGCCGGGCGCGCGAAGCGGGTCCTCTTCACGAAGGAGATGAGGAAGGAGTACACGATCCTCGCGCCACAGCTCTCGCCCATCCACTTCGGCATGGTCGAGAAGGCCTTCAGGCTCTCGGGCTACAGGCTCGAGGTCCTCAAAGTCGCCGGCCCGGAGGCCACGGACGCGGGCCTCCGGGCAGTGCACAACGACGCCTGCTACCCGACCATCCTCGTCGTTGGCCAGCTCATGGCGGCGCTCGGATCGGGACGATACGATCTTTCCCGCACCGCCGTCCTCATCAGCCAGACGGGAGGCGGGTGCCGGGCCACCAATTATATCGCCTTCATCCGCAAGGCCCTGGCCGACTCGGGGATGGGGCGCATCCCGGTGATTTCGCTCAACGCGACGGGGATAGAGAGGAACCCGGGCTTCAGGCCGAGCCCCCTCCTCGCGGTCCGCGCCCTTCAGGCACTGGTCTACGGCGACGCTCTCATGCGCAGCCTCTATCGGACCCGCCCCTACGAGGCCCGCTCGGGCTCGGCCGATCGCCTCGCGGACGAGCTCTCCGCGCGCTGCGCGGCCGACCTTCGAAGGCCCGCTCGCGCGGTCTTCGCGCGCCGGCTGCGAGAGATCGCCGCCGCCTTCGGCGCCCTTCCCCTGCGCGAAGGACCCCGAAAGCTCCGCATCGGCGTCGTGGGCGAGATCCTCGTCAAGTTCCATCCCGAGGCGAACGGCGACATTGTGCGGCTCATCGAGGCCGAGGGCGGAGAGGCCGTCGTGCCCGACCTCTACGACTTCCTCCTCTACTCGTCCTTCAACGGGATCTTCAGGAGGAAGGCGCTCGAGGCGAGCCTAGGGGACGAGATCCTCGCCAGGGTCGCGATCGCCTTCCTCGAGTGGTTCCGCGCTCCCTTGGTCCGCGCTCTGCGCGGCTCGGGCTTCGGCTCGCCGCTTCGCATCGGCGAGCTGGCGCGCGGCGTTGACGGCATCGTGCAGCTCGGCAACTGCACCGGCGAAGGATGGTTCCTCACCGCCGAGATGGTCGAGCTGATCCGGTGCGGAGTCGACGGCATCGTCTGCCTCCAGCCCTTCGCCTGCCTGCCCAACCACGTCACGGGCAAGGGCATGCTAAAGGAGCTGCGTCGCCGCTACCCGCTCGTGCCCGTCTCGGCAATCGACTTCGATCCCGGCGCCTCCGAGGTCAACCAGCTCAACCGCGTCAAGCTCCTCATGGCGGGCGCGAGGAGAGGATCGAGTCGGGCGCGGCCGCGCAGGGAAACTGAGGAGGAGGCGGTATGAACGCCGAGTTCCATTACTATTCCGTGTACTTCCTCTGCCTCCGAGCCGGAATGCCCGAGGGCCGATGCGCGAACATAGCCTTTGCCTCCCAATACGTCGACAACGCGATCCTCGCCTACGAGATCGAGGACGGCGGCTTCGCCTATCGCAGCCAGGTGACGCAGAACTACCTGTTCTGGGACGATGAGACGCTGCGCGGCATCTACCTGCCCTTCCACTTCATCCCCGGCGACCTCGAGGCGGCCCGGCGCGAGCGCGTCGACGCCTCCGCCTCGCGATGGACCGTCACTCCCGATTCTCCCCTCTCCAAGGAGCTCCTCGTCGCGGCCCTCAGGACCGGCGACGACTTCCGCATTGGCATAGCCCTCCACTCCTACGCCGATACCTGGGCCCATCAGCACTTCTCGGGGAGGATCGAGCAGGGCAACGTCGTCGATCCCTCCTCGCCGCTTCCGCCCGCGGGCCACCTC
>CAZBGA010000115.1:0-7342 GCA_964491385.1 uncultured Treponemataceae bacterium
GGACGAAGAGCGTCCCGTCCGCCAGCGGGACTCGCACGGCCTCGGCTTGCGCTCCTGGGACTTCGAAGGAGCCAAAGAACCCGCCATGGATGCAGGAGGTATTCAAGCCTTCATGACAGAAGGCGCAGGTACCGTCGGAGTAGGCGAAGGGCATGACGACGAGATCGCCCTTCTTAAGTGTATGGACCTCCGGGCCGATGGCTTCGACTACACCGATCGCCTCGTGACCCATCCGGCGGCCGGACTCGCTTCTCTCCATCGCCTTGTAAGGCCAAAGATCGCTGCCGCAAATGCAGGCGCTGGTGACGCGTACGACCGCATCGCTGGGATTGACGAGTGTGGCATCGGGGACTTTCTCGATCCGGACGTCGCCGGCTTGGTACATGATGGTTGCGCGCATTCTATGACTCCTTGGCCCGCTCATTGCCGGGAATAACTTCATTGAGGCACCGAATGGCGTTCAGTGCCCGTGGATAGCCAATATAGGGCACAAGCTGCGTCACCACGGCGAGCAGCGTTTCCTTGTCACTCCCAACGTTGACATTGCCTTGGATATGTCCTTTGAGCTGTGGCTCGCAGCCGCCCAAGGCGAGGATCATCGAGAAAGTCAGGAGCTCTCTTATTCTAAGGTCGAGTCCTGTGCGCGTGTAGTAATCCCCGAAGCAGTTGCCGGAGAGGTATCGCTGGATGTATATCTGGCTCTCCGGCGATTCCTTGTACGTGGAGTCGATCCGATCGCCGAAGATTGCCTTCTGTACCGCGAGGCCCTTCTCGAATCGAGTCTCGGGCGAAGTAGTGGACTGACCTTTCAATGGAAGCTTGATCCCCCTGCTCTTCAGGACCTCGTTCGTGACGTGGATGAAGTCGAGGACCTTGGCGATCCCGCAATAGGGCACCGCCTGATAGAGTACCTCTTTCGCCTCTATTGGAGTGACCCCGAGGTTGAGGGCTCCCCCGAGCATGACCTTGTACTCGCGGAGGCTCTGGCTCGCGATGAGGGTTGCCAGAATCGTCATCATTCTAGTTCTATCGTCGAGCTTCCCGTATGAAAGCACCTCATCGAAGGCGAAGTTGTCGAACAGCTCGATGAACTCCGGGTCGGTCGCCTTCAGCGTCGATGCATAATTCGGCAGCAATTTCTCATGATTCTTGCGCGCCGTTTCGGAGATGCTCATTTCTTTGCTCCCTCCAACACTCCCGCTTTCCGGAGCCAGTCCGAAATTGAGCTCTCGGCTTTCTGAACGCTCTCACCTTGGATCGCGAGTCCTTTCGCGACCTTCGCCGCCGGGCAGAGCTTCTTGATGTCGCTCTCGCTATGGCCCATCCCGCTCCCCCCATGAGTGCAGAAGGGTACGATCGTCTTCCCGGAGAAGTCGTAGGCTTCCAGGAAGGTGAAGACCGGCATCGGCATCGTTCCCCACCAGTTCGGATAGCCGAGGAAGACCACATCGTACTCATCCATATCGTCCACGCGGCCGATGATCTCGGGCCTTGCATTTTGACGCTGCTCCAGCTGGGCCACTCGGGTGGTTTCGTCGTAGCCTGCAGGGTAGGCTTTCACGGTATCGATCTTGAAGGAAACGCTTCCCGTGAGCTTCCGGATAATCCCCGCGGCAACTTCCGTGTTGCCAACCGGCAGACCCTTTACGCCGCCGCCGACATAGTTGTTCCCCTTGCGCGAATAATAGGCTATCAAGCTCTTCATCTAAAGCCCCGTCATTTTCAGCGCGGCCTCGGGGAGCCTGGCCCCCTGCGGCGGGATCTTTGAAATCGCCTCGTCGATCTCGCGAAGCTCGCTGACGCTGAGCTCGACCCCGGTCGCTCCGAGGTTCTCGTGAAGTCGGCGCATCTTCGTGGTGCCCGGAATGGGCACGATCCACGGCCTCTGGGCCAAAAGCCACGCGAGGGCTACCTGGGCGGGCGTGGCGGCCTTTCTCGTCGCTACTCCGCGGACCAGGTCGACCAGAGCCATGTTCGCCTTCAGCGCTTCCGGCGCGAAGCGTGGGACCATGGTGCGGAAATCGGTCTTGTCGAATGCGGTATGCTCGTCGATCTTGCCCGTGAGAAAGCCCGCGCCCAGCGGACTGAAGCAGACGAAACCGATCCCGAGCTCTTCCAGGGTCGGCAGGATCTCGCTCTCGGGTTCCCGCCACCAGAGCGAGTATTCGCTCTGGACCGCGGTGAGGGCTTGAACGGCGTGAGCGCGGCGAATAGTCTGCGCCCCGGCTTCCGAAAGGCCGAAGTGCCTGACCTTGCCTTGCGCGATCAGGTCCTTGACCGCGCCTGCGACATCCTCGATCGGCACGGCCGGATCGACACGATGCTGGTAGAGGAGGTCGATCACTTCGACGCCGAGGCGCTTCAGCGAGCCTTCTACGGCCATCCTGATATGCTCGGGACGGCTGTCCGTACCTGGCCCACGCTCGCCTGTAGCCGGATCGATATTGAAGCCGAACTTGGTGGCTACGACGACCCTGTTCCTGAAGGGCGCGAGGGCCTCTCCGACTACTATCTCGTTGGCGAAGGGGCCATAGGCTTCTGCGGTATCGAAGAAGGTCACCCCTCGGTCTACGGCCTCGTGGATGAGCGCGATCATTTCCTTCTTATCCCCAGGCGGCCCATAGGATGAGCTCATGCCCATGCAGCCCAAACCCAGGGCCGAGACTTCCAGGGCGCTGCGGCCCTTTCCCAGAGTGCTTTTTTGCATCACATTCTCCTCTTTCCTCGCTCCGTCGGGAGTTCTACGCTCACAGGCCGGTCCTTTTCTCCAGCTGCTCGGGGTACCGGGCCCCTTGAATCTTGATAGTGGAGGCGGCGTCCTCGATCTCGCGCAGATCGCCGGCGGTAAGCATGACCTCGGCCGCGCCGATATTCTCCTCGAGGCGGTCGAGTTTCTTGGTCCCCGGGATCGGAACGATCCATGGCTTCTGCGCGAGGAGCCAGGCTAGCGCTATCTGGGCCGGCGTCGTCTCCTTTCGCTGGGCGATCGCGCGGAGCAATTCGACCAGGGTCTCGTTGGCTTTGCGGGCCTCCGGTGTGAAGCGGGGGACGATACTACGGAAGTCGGAGCTTTCGAACTTGGTGTTCTCATCGATTTTCCCCGTGAGGAACCCCTTCCCGAGCGGGCTGAAGGGAACGAATCCGATCCCGAGCTCCTCGAGCGTAGGGAGCACTTCCTCTTCCGGGCGTCTGAACCACAGTGAGTACTCGCTTTGGAGTGCCGTCACGGGCTGTACGGCGTGCGCGCGGCGGATGGTCTGAACGCCCGCTTCTGAGAGGCCGAAGTGCTTGACCTTGCCTTCCTTGATCAGGTCCTTGACCGTTCCGGCGACATCTTCTATCGGCACGCTCGCGTCGACCCGATGCTGATAAAAGAGATCGATGGCATCGATCTTGAGCCGCTTCAGGGAGGCTTCGGCGACGTCCCTGATATGCTCGGGCCGGCTGTTCTGGCCCGTCTGCTCGCCTTTGGGGCCGAAGTTGAACCCGAACTTCGTGGCGATAACCACCTGAGCGCGGAAGGGAGCGAGGGCTTCGCCCACGAGCTCCTCGTTCGTATAGGGACCGTAAGCCTCGGCAGTGTCGAAGAAGGATACGCCATGTTCTACGGCCGACCTGATGAGCGAGATTATCTCCTTCTTTTCGGGGAACGGCGGGTAAGAAAAGTTCAGTCCCATGCAGCCGAGCCCGAGGGCTGATACCTCAAGGCCACTGTTCCCCAGTTTGCGCTTCTTCATTCCGATTCCTCCTAGTCTTCATTTAAGACCGAACCATGTCGAACTCTGCGTGCGGCATGCCTATTCGACCACCATCTAGAACCGGGCTTCCGGTTCGGCGCTCGGCATAATTGGAATATAAAGGATTGGACTTGGGAGTGTTTGCCTGAAGCTACGAATCTTTTGCCTGATTCACCGGAACTTTGCCCCTGCTCTGGAGATATCGGAGGCAAGCACCCTGGCTGTGGATGAAAGCCTTAATAACTACTTATTCCACCCTCTCTTCAAAAGGCGGAACACCACATCGAGGGCTTCCCGGGGGGATTCGGAATCCATTGCCCAGTTCGCCCCCAGCTGGATGAGGTGGGCGATTGCGGCGGCCTCCTCAATGCCGGTCTTCTTCTCTTTCTGGATGACGTGGGCCAGCGTTTCGGTCCTTCCCATCCAGACCCGTCTGCTGTATTCGGCAAGCTCGGGTGTCGCCTTCGTCAATTGGTGAAAGGCAGCGGACACCTCGTCCTCCATGGACAAAAAGAACTGGTGGAGGGAGTCCATAACCGAGCTCCCGACCGGCCTCGACGTGACGGCCCCGACTAGGCCTTCGTCATATTCCTCGATCTCGTCGAAAACCAGGGATTCTTTGCATGGGAAATACTTAAATACCGTTGTTACCGACACTTCCGACAATTGGGCAATCTCGGCTACAGTGACCTTGTCATAACCTTTCTCGATAAACAGTCTGAGGGCCGTATCGCCGATCACTTTTCGGGTCTTGGCCTTCTTCAGCTCGCGTAATCCCATCCGTAGAGAGTACAGGGCTAAAGGCAGAAAAGTCAACAAAATATGAAGTTAACTCGTATGTTGTGTAACTATAAAAATGTAGTCACTTGACAATTTATGAATACTGACTGTATACCGGACTTCATAGGAGTTCTTCATGAAAGCAGTTCAGTTCAATGAATACGGCGGCCCCGAGGTTCTGCAGGTGGTCGACGCCGACGAGCCGCATGCCGGTCACGGCCAGGTGCGGATTGCCGTGCGGGCTGCCGGGGTCAATCTTTCGGACTTGATGAAGATTCGGGCCGGCACCTGGAAGGGCCAGCCGATTCCGCTTCCTTCAGGCGTCGGGGTCGAGGGAGCGGGCGTCGTGGATGAAGTCGGCGAGGGCGTCACCGACGTTTCAGTTGGAGACGCCGTCTTCGGCTACGGTTTCAACATGTTGGCGCAATACGCGGTCCTGAGACCCTGGGGCTGGGCCCGCAAGCCTGACGATCTGAGCTTCGAAGAGGCGGGTGGGTTTCCCGTGGTCGTCGAAACGGCGACGCGCATCCTTGCCCAAGTCGGAGTGAAGGCCGGCGAGACGCTTCTGGTGAGCGGAGCGTCCGGTGGCATCGGATCCGCGGCGGTCCAGTTCGCGCGTTGCCGCGGGATCACTGTGATAGGCACCGCGAGCGCCCGCAACCATGATTACCTGCGCGCTCTCGGCGCCATCCCGGCGACCTATGGACCGGGCCTTGTCGAACGGGTCAGGAAACTCGCGCCAAGCGGCGTGAATGCCGCCCTCGATATCGCCGGCTCGGGCGTCATTCCTGAGCTGATCGAGCTGGTCGGCGATCCTTCCCGCGTCATCTCCGTTGCCGATTTCACCGCGCCACAGTACGGCGCGCAGCTGTCTCTAGTGGCTCAGAAGAATCCCGAGCTGGTCTTGGTCGAGGCGGCGCGGCTGTATTCGGAAGGCGCTTTCCTCATATCCTTGGCAAAGACCTTCCCCTTCGCCCAAGCCGCGGAGGCGTACAAACTTTGCGCCGAAGGGCATGTCACGGGCAAGCTCGTGATCACCATCTCTTAAATGACCGCGACCATCCGCGATCCCCGCCGGCGTCGCACAATCCTGATCGGGGTGTGTATTGCCCTCATGGCGGTCATCGCGTCGGTGTCCGGACTGAATGTCGCCCAACCGCAACTCGCCCTAGCCTTTGGCGCATCGCAAAGCGACATAGTGTGGATGATCAACATCTACACCATCACCCTGGCCGCGTTGCTGTTGCCCCTCGGCGCAGTCGGTGACCGCCGGGGCCGCAAACCGGTCCTGATCATGGGCCTGGTCGTCTTTGGCGCGGCAAGCGCGGCGGCGGGTCTGGCCCCCGGCACCGGGGTCATGCTCGCGGCACGACTGCTCTGCGGCGTCGGCGCGGCGATGATCATGCCCGTCACCCTGGCTGTCATTACCTCGACCTTCCCGGCCGAAGAGCGTTCCAAGGCGATCGGTGTGTGGACCGCCGTCTGCGGTGGCGGTGGCGTCCTGGGGATGTTCGTATCGGCTGTCCTTGTAGACGTGGCCAGTTGGCGATGGCTCTTCGTCCTGCCGGTCGTTCTCGTCCTCGCGGCCCTCCCCATGGCGCTGCGAGCCATCCCTAACTCGCGCGAAGCTCGTGAGCACAAATTCGACCTCGTCGGCGCGCTGACATCCATGATCGCCGTGGTCGGCTTCATCTTTGCTCTCACCGAGGGACCCGAACAAGGATGGACCACTCCTGTAACCCTGGTCGGCCTCCTGTTTGGCGTCGGCGGAGCCATCGGTTTTGTACTGTGGGAACTTCGTCAAGCGGCCCCACTGTTGGACGTCAGACTGTTCCGAACGCGGGCTCTCGCGAGCGGCTCGGTGTCGCTGCTCGCGGTGTTCGGCGTGCCGTCGGGGATCTTCTTGGTTCTCTACCCCTACTTCCAGGCGGTGCTCGGCTGGTCCGGTCTTGTCTCCACCCTCGCGCTCATGCCGATGCTCGTGCTGATGATAGTCTGCTCCGGCCTCGCCCCGCGACTGACGGCCCGGATCGGAGTTCGTCTGGCGATGGCGACCGGGATATTCCTGGGCCTTGCCGGATTGGCCCTCATGGCGATCCTCGTCTCGGTCGACGGGGGCTACCTTTCCGTCCTGCCGGGTTATGTCGTCATGGGACTCGGCATGGGCCTATCGATGACCCCCTCCACCGAGGCCATCACCTCGTCGCTGCCGCGCGAACGGCAAGGTGTCGCCTCCGCGCTCAATGATATCGCCAGGGAATTCGGCAGCGGCCTCGGCATCGCCCTGCTGGGAGCGGTCTTGACCGCCGGATACGGCAACGCGATCGACTCGCGTCTGGAAGGAGTCCCCGCCGGCGCCGCCGACACCGCACGCAAAGGCATAGCCAGCGCTCTCGCAATCGCCAACGAAGCCCAGCCCTACTCGAAGGCACTGTTCCGGTCCGCGCAGGAGTCATTCGTCCGCGGCTGGCAAGAGGCCATGTGGGCGGGGGTCATCGTGATGGCGATCGTGCTTGTCTTCGTTCTCGTTCGAGGGCCACGCCAATGAAACCAATTATCCCGTTCATTCTCGCCCTCCGGAAAAACCTTGGATATCCGAACGGAACTGCGCCAGCTTTTCCATCTTCGCGTCGGTGTCTCTCAAGTGCCGGCGAAGAATCGCGAGAACGCTAGGCTTGGCGCGCACTCGGCTCGGGTCCTTTCGGCGGGCGACGCCCAGGGGAAAGCTTACTTGTGAAGTTGAATATCCGCTTATATACTTTTTGAAATCGGCTCAGGAATCGGACGAGCGGAGACGGAAGTGGGAGAATTTGCCTCGCCTTACT
>CAZBGA010000116.1:0-1658 GCA_964491385.1 uncultured Treponemataceae bacterium
TCCTCGAGCTCCTCGCTCCTCAGGCGGAAGACGACGTTCATCTTGGAGCGGGCATCCTTGTCCACCGGACAGTCGTAGTATCCGCTCGAGGAGTCGATCGCGTCGTACAGCAGGCGCGCCTTCTCGTCGTTGATCTTCTGGAGCGCGGGCAGGCCGCCCATCTTCTTTATCCAGCCTAGGGTGAGGTCGAGGACGTAGATCGAGAAGCATGGGGGGGTGTTGTAGAGGGAGTTGTTGGCCTGGTGGAGCTTGTAGGAGAGCATCGTCGGGACGTCTTCCTTGGCCTTGGCGAGGAAGGCTTCCTTGAGGGCGACGACCGTGACGCCGGAAGGGCCGAGGTTTTTTTGGGCGCCAGCGTAGATCATCGAGAATTTTTCCGCGGGGAAGGGGCGCGAGAAGATGTCGCTCGACATGTCGGCGACCGCCGGGGCCGGGCCGAGATCCGGCCAGTACTGCCACTGGGTCCCGAAGATCGTGTTGTTGCTCGTCATGTGCACGTAGGCGGCATTAGGGTCGAGCTTTATCTCGGACTGCTTGAGGATGGAGCGGAAGACCCCGTCCTTCTCCGTGGAGATCACGTTTATCCGGCCGTAGCGCTTCGCTTCCTTGACCGCCGACTTGCTCCAGTGGCCGGTGACGAGGTAATCGGCGGCGCCTCCCTCCGGGAGCATGTTCAGAGGCAGCATGAAGAACTGCGTGCTCGCCCCGCCGGTGAGGAAGAGGATCTTCCAGTCCTCTCCCATGCCCGCGATCTCCTTGAAGAGGGCCTGGGCGTGATTGTGCATCTCCTCGTACTCCTTGGAGCGGTGGGAGACTTCCATAACCGACATGCCGGTCCCCTTCCAGTCGAGCATCTCGGCTTGGGCCTGCTCGAGGACTTCCTGGGGTATCGCGGCGGGCCCGGCGTTGAAATTTATGGCTCTCTTCATGTTCGACTCCTATTTCCTGCCGTATTTCTGCAAGCGCTCGACGATGCAGTCGCCGAGGCGGAGGAGGTTCTCTTCGGTCGAGGCGCCCAGGTGGGGGGTAAGGAGGACGCGGGGCGCCGACAGGAGGGGCGACCCGTCGGGCGGTTCCTTGTCATAGACATCGGTGGCGTAGCCTCCGAGCCGGCCCTCCTTAAGCGCGGACGCGACGTCCTCGGCCTTTACGACGGGACCGCGGCAGGTGTTAATAAGGTAGACTCCCTTCTTCATCTTCGCTATCGTCCCCGCATTGATCATGCCTCGAGTCTCGTCCGTGAGGGGCGTATGCAGGGAGATGTAGTCCGAGTTCCCGAGGACTTCGTCGAGGCTCGTCATGGCGGCGGCGTCCGAGCTTTGCACGTATTTGTCGTAGGCTATGACCTTCATCCCGAAGGCCTTGGCGCGGAGGGCCAGCTCGCGCGCTATGCGGCCGATGCCGATGAGGCCCAGAGTCTTGCCGCCGAGCTCCGTGCGCTCGAGCTCCTTCTTGAGCCACTTGCCCTGCTTCATGGAGGAGTCGGCCTCGGCGACGTGGTTGGGCATGGCGATCATGAGAGCGAAGGCGAGCTCGGCGACGGCAAGGCTGGAGGCTTCGGGCGTGTTGTCCACCGCAATGCCCTTCGACTTCGCGTACTCGACATCGATCGTGTCGACCCCGACCCCGCCGCGGATCACGTACTTCAGCTTGGGCGC
>CAZBGA010000116.1:1758-7233 GCA_964491385.1 uncultured Treponemataceae bacterium
CCGGCGCCTCTCCCATCGAAAAGGTCTTCCTGGGCATCACGCCGTCGCGGATCACGGTTTCGAAAAAGCCCGACTTGTCGATGGGAGGGAGGTAGAGGCCGAGGTTCCCGGGCTTGACGGCCAGCGCGAGGAGGCTCTCTGTGCCGTGGATGTAGTCGATACCGAGGCCCGGCCTGGTCTTGAGAAGGGGATCGAGAATGTCCTGCAGGGTACCGGCCGCGAGCTTGGCCTCGGGCCGGGTAAAGGTAATGACTCGGGAGCCCGCGGAAGAGAGGCAGGCGACGCGCTGGGAAGCGTCGCCTTTCTCGGCGGGCGCGTCGACGGCCGCCATGGCGGCCTCGGGCGAATCGAGGCGGTCGACCTCGAACTCGAGCCCGCTCCCGTGAGCCCTCCGGGCGACCGCGAGAGCGTCCATCAGGCCGCCTTCGTCGAGGCCGAGAAGTATTCGGTGTATCGGATGGAAGGGCAGGCCCTCGTCGTAGACGTTGACGAGCTCGGCGAGGGCGTAGCGCGCCGGGTGCTCCATGAGCCCCCTCTCTCCCGCCCGCTCCGCCTTGATCTCCTCCCAAACGGCCTTGGCGGTCGCCAGGGAGTGGTTGCCGTCGCCAACGGCGAATAGGAGGGGATTCTCGGAGCCGTACCTGGCCCTGAAGGCCGCGGGATCGGCCGCTCTCCCGAGCGCGTCGGCCAAAGCGCCGAGGAGGGCCGGATCCTTGACCTGCCAGCCCCGGACGGACCCCGAGCCGAGCATGAGCTCGAAGTCGTAGAGCTTGGGAAGTCCCGAGCGCGCGGCGTATATGGGCTCGATCGCCCCGCGCCCCGGATCGTCCAGGAGGAGCATGATGTGGGGAAGCTCGACGGCCGCTCCGCGGCGGATGCGCATTCGCGGGGGAAGGCGCTCGACGATCGTGCCTTCGCTGGGGCGGATGAGGGAGGCGGAGTCGGCCCCGAAGCGGTAGGCCTCTAGGTCCACGGCCAGGACGAGGCCCACGCGAGGCTTTCTCTGGTAAGGAGTACGGCGCTCCACGAGCACGAGTCCTTCGCCGGCCGATTCCAGCAGGCCGTTCGCGAGGTAGCGCCGCATTCCCGCCTGTATCCGCGCGATCCTATCTTCGGCATCGGCGTCCTCGAGGAAGGCTTCGGGAAATATGAGGCCCAAGGTCGAAGGCGCCCCCGCGACGATAGCCTCGGCCCGCTTCCAGTATTCGCGTTCCGAGGAGTATTGGTCGCAGGCTACGATCGCCCACTTGGAGTAGTCCGTTCCCGCCGAGGGCAGGAGGACCTCGGGCACTTTGACGCCGAGAGAGGCGAGCTTGTCCTCGTATGCCGCCACCGCCGCGCCCCTATTTAAGCAGGCCGAAGCGCTTTTCGAGGTCGGGGCGCTTGCGGAAAGCCTTGAGGACTCTGCTGTAGGCGAAGGCCGACAGAACGACGCCCGCGAGGAACGAGACGATGATGATCGCGCCGCCCAGGCTCTTGAGGCCGATCGCCATCGAGAGGGCGTTGAGGGCTACGAACACTAAGATGATGATTATCACGGTCAGCAGCATATTCGCCGCCGTCGCGACGAGGAGGAACAGCGCCCTCCTGGCGTTCTTGGTCATCTCTTTCTCCTTGCGTCGGCGACGATCGTGGAGCCTACGAGGAGGATGGCGCAGACGACGACGCTCGAATCGGCGACGTTGAAGGTGGGCCAGCGCTCGTAGCCGAGGAGTCCGTAGAACTTTACGCTGATGAAGTCGACTACGCCCTCGGGCCTGAAGATCCTGTCTATGACATTGCCGATGCCGCCGCCGGCGATGCCGCAGAGGACCCATCTTTGAAGCGTGGTCGGCTCGGCGCTCCTGAAGTAGAAGACGAGGACCGCGGCGACGAGGACGAGGGGCAGGGCGACGAGGAACATGCCTCTCGCGGAGGGGGACAACCCGTCGAGGAGACTGAAAGCCATGCCCAGGTTCTGCTGGCGCACGATCCAGAAGAAGTCCCCGAACGCGCTGAAGGCGACCGTTCCCGGCCTCACCTCGGCGGCCACTATGGCCTTGCTCAGCTGGTCGAGGGCGATGATGGCGGCGGTCAAGGCGAAGGGGGCGAGAGGCGCCCTTTGTTTACGCATCTGCAGTCCTTTCCGTAGCAAGCTCATAGACCCGTCGGGAGGTCGATGAAGAGAGTCTTTACTCCCGTCTCGAGGGCGAGGCGCTCGGCCAGGGCCTTTACGCCCCATACCTCCGTCGCGTAATGGCCGGCGGCGAGGAAGGCCATGCCTCCCTCCATCACGGCGTGGTAGATCGAGTGCGAGGGCTCTCCGGTGACGTAGAGGTCGATGCCCTCGGCCAGGGCCTCGATGGCGCTCATCGCCGCGCCTCCCGACACGATCGCCGCGCTCGCGATCCCCGCCTTGCGTCCCGGGATGAGGGACCTCGGTCGCGATCCGTCGGGAAGGACTCTGCGCACGATCTCGTCCAGGGTGAGGGGAGGATCGAGGATGCCTCGGAAGCCTATCGCGACCCGATGGAACTCCCCGAATCCTTTGATGTCCTTCAGGCCCAGGAGACGGGCGAGAACCGCGTTGTTCCCGAGCTCGGGCTGCCTATCCAGGGGAAGGTGGCAGGCATAGAGGGCCAGATCGGCGCCGAGCAGGAGCCTCGTGCGCTCGAGGAGGGCGCCTTCGACTCTGACGGGCTTGCCCCAGAAGAGACCATGATGGACGAAGAGGACCTGAGCTCCCGCCTGAGCCGCCCTGCGGATGCTCTCCGCGCAAGCGTCCACCGCGAAGGCGACGAGCTCGACGACTCCGGCCGATCGCCCCACCTGAATGCCGTTCAGGGAATCGTCGACCCCGGCCAGCTCATCGATTTCGAGGTGGGAGCGGCACCATGCGTCGAAGCCCTTTAGATCCATGGCTGCGAGTATATAAAGAAAAAGGCCTCCCGGGGAAGGAGGCTAACCCCGGAAGGCCTGACGGCGCCGCCTGGTCGACTCCGTCAACTAGGGGAATGAAGGAACCTAGATAAGCCTTTCATCCCCTAAACCTATTACACAGAATATATGCATATATCGGGGAAATCACAATATTGTGGTTTAGAATAATTCGCGTATGGCGACATAATTTACGCATTCTTAATAAATGCTCGTGATTATTTAGTGATTTTCTTACCAAGCGGCATTCAAGATCGTCATGAGTTCATCCGGGAGGAGGAGAACGGGATTGCCGCGCATGGAACTGGCTGCCGCGGCCTTTCGCGCGATATCCGGAAAGTCCTCTTTCTCTATGCCGAAGGAGCCCAGGCCTCGTATTCCAAGCTCGGCTGCCAGCCTCTCGAGTGCCGGCCCCGCGTCTTCCGGCCGGGCGGATAGGGAATTCGTCAGCATGCGCGCCACTTCGGCATACCGCGCCAATGCGGGGCTCTGCGGGTCCCTCGCGCGGAGGGCGGCGACGTTGACCGAGGCTACCGGCGCGAGGAGGGCGGCGCACGCGGCCCCATGCGGAATGGGGAAGGCGCCGCCTAAAGGGGCGGCGAAGCCGTGAACCGCTCCGAGGCGGGCGTTGGCCAGCGCCATTCCGCCCGAGAGGCTCGCGAAGGCCATGTCTTCGCGAGCGCCTTTATCGCTTCCGTCGCGAAAGGCTCGCGGCAGCGAGGCGATCGCGCGCGGAAGAGCCTCGCGACAGATCGCGTCGACGAGAGAATTGGGATCGGAGCAGACCAGGGGCTCGAGAAGCTGGGTGAGCGCGTCCATGCCCGTTTCGGCGGTAAGGCGCGGTGGGAGCCCGTAGCTCAGCTCGGGATCGATTATAGCGAGGCGGGGCAGCATGGTCGAGGAGCGAAGACTCGCCTTGACACCTTCCTCGGGCGAGACCAGGACCGCATTGCGAGTAGCTTCCGATCCCGTTCCGGCCGTCGTAGGGATGGCTATGCAGGGGTACGAAGGCTCCGAGAGGGCCCTGCCTCCGCCTATTATCTCGGCGTAATCGAGGGGATCGCCGGGGTTGGCGAGGAGGGCGGCGACGGCCTTGGCGAGGTCGAGGGCGGAGCCTCCTCCGAATCCCACCACCAGCCGGCAGCCGGTGGAGCGAGCCAGCGCCAAGGCGGCTCGGGCATCCTCGAATCTAGGTTCCTTGTCTATGGCGAAGCGCTCGCAGGCGATGCCCGCGGCTTCGAGTGAAGCCAACAGGGACGCCGCGCGCGAGCCGCCCCCGCCGGAATCGGCCAGGGCCCGGGCGCCCGATACTACCAGGGCCCGCGGCGCGGACCCATCCGCGGCGGCCAGGAGGGCGGCGGCGCCGCCGGCCTGGGACACCGACCCGGGGCCGAAGATTATCCTGCCGGGAGCCGCGAATTCGAATTTCATAATTCGGAATATAGGGCCCGCGTCCGCGGCTCGGCCATCATCGGTTCGGCGAGGTCCTTCCATTTCGAATAGTGGGCCGTCTCCTTGTGCCTGGCCTGAGCCTCGGCGTCGCGATAGACCTCTACGAGGACGAAGCGGCAAGGATCGGCGTCGTCCTCGAGGAAATCAAATCGCGCAATGCCCGGCTCAGTCCTGCTGGCCGCCGCGTTGGCGCGGGTCGCCGCGATGAACTCCCCGACTTTGTCCTTCGATACTTTGATATGCACGATCAATGTCTTCATGCTTCCCCCTGTGTATGGGATCCCAATAGCTGACTTTGTCGCGGCCCCGCGCCTTGGACCGATAGAGCGCCTCGTCGGCGCGCCTCAGGAACAGGGCGAGGTCCTCGCCTTGCGCCGGCACTCCAGAATAGACCCCGACGCTCGCGGTTACGCGCACGCTCTTTCCCCCGCAGGGAATGGAGAGTCCCTCGATCCGAGCGCGGAGGCGCTCGGCGACGGAGACGCTATCCTCGGCGCCGCTGTCCGGGAGAAGGACGGCGAATTCTTCCCCGCCGTATCGCGCGAGTATGTCCGTGGAGCGGAGCGCCGCCTTGAAGGCGCCGTAGGCGGCTATCAGAAGTTCATCGCCGACATGGTGCCCGTATTCGTCGTTCACGCGCTTGAACAGGTCGAGGTCGACCATGAGGACGCCGACGCTCTTGCCCGAACGCCGCGACAGCTCGATGTCGCGACCGCCCAGCTCGTCGAAGCGCCGCCTATTGTACGCTCCGGTGAGGGCGTCCTGCGAGGCGAGGGCCGAGAGCTCCGCGAGCAGGGTGGATGTCTCGGTGATATCGCTGAGGAGGAGGACGGCGCCGCGCCCCGAGCGGCCGAAGCGGAACGCCCGCGCCTCGAGCCTACGTCGGCCGGTTCCCTCGCCCAGCTCGATCTCCGCCCCGCCCTCGCCCGCCGCGAGTAGGGCGGCGAGCCCGGGGACATCGCGCAGAGCGGACATTATGCGGAATGAATCGACGGCCGCCGAGACGTCGCCTCCGGCGGCGGAGGCGCCTTGAAGTCCGAGGAGGATCCGCGCCTCCGCGTCGATGCTCGCGACGCGGCCCCTCGGGCTCACGACGACCATCCCCGC
>CAZBGA010000117.1:0-6987 GCA_964491385.1 uncultured Treponemataceae bacterium
GGCTCAGGAATCGGACGAGCGGAGACGGAAGTGGGAGAATTTGCCTCGCCTTACTTGAAATACCTCACGGTCGACGAAGAAGCCCGGCGGTGGATGATCTTCTGCACTGACACGGGGTTCACTTCGATCAGCCCCGGCGAGAGCTACCCGCCTCGCGTCAAATCCCATCCCCCCGAATACCGCGCCGACCTCACGCGCGGTCGCATCCTCCGCGAGCACCAGATCGTCTACATCACGAGAGGGGGCGGGTTCTTCAGGAGCACGGGTTTCCCGAGGACGCGAGTCTCTCCGGGGACCGCGTTTTTTCTTTTTCCCGGCATCTGGCATTCCTATGCTCCCGATGCGGATACCGGCTGGGACGAGTACTGGGTGGGATTCAATGGCGAGTATCCCGCCAGACTGGTGGAGAACTGCTGCCTCAGACCCGAGGATTCCCTTTTTCGTCCCGGCCTCCATGATGGCATCGTCGACTCCTTCCACGAGATCTTCTCCCTGGCCGAAAACGAGGCCAAGTTCCATCAAATCTCCATGGGCGCGCTCGTGATAAAGCTGATCGCCGCCGTCATATCTTACGACTCGCGCGCCAAGCGCGATTCGCGGGAGGACGGCATCGTTCGGGATGTGCGCTGCTTTTTCGAGGAGAACATAGGCAGCATTCCCGACATGGAGGGACTCGCCCGCATCCTGGCCGTCAGCGAATCCGTCCTCACGAGGGTATTCAAGAGGCATACGGGGCTCACCCCGTACCACTACTTCCTCCAGATGAAGATAAACAAGGCCAAGATGCTGCTGACCGAGGGGGAACTGCCGGTCAAGGGTGTGGCATTCCGCCTGGGTTTCGAGAGCCAGCATTATTTCTCCCGGTTGTTCAAGATCAAGACCGGAGTTTCCCCTACGGAATGGCAGAGAGGCAGCCACCTTCGCCAGGAGTCCGACGAGGCTAGCAGATCCTGAGGCAGTCGATTCCGAAAATCGAGGCTACCTTCCCGAGCAGCGACGCGATATGTCCCGTGCCCACGGCGCAATGGTGCGAGGGCCCCGCGCGCGACCAAGCCTCGATGAAAGCCTTGGCGCCGAGGCTGAACCTGTATCGGCTGTTCGTGTTCCCTATTTGGAGGGTCGGCCCCGAGACCGTCTCCCCCTCGGCGACGAGGAAGGCGATTCCGCCGGCTCCGCGGTCGATGACCGAGAGGAGCGTTACGGGACCCTCCTTGACCCTCATCTGGATCGAGAGACCTTCCCCCGGCTTGCCGTGGTAGACCGGGAGCGGCACGAGGGCGACCGGTCCCTCGGCGATGGCGGCATGGGCGGGCCCGTCATGTCCGAGGAGGATCAAGTCCGCGGGAAAGTCCATCGCGTAGAATTCGGAGAAACTGCCGCCCGCTCCGGCGAGGCTCATGATCTTCATCGCCTGGGCGTTTTTCACTTCGCATTCCCCGGCTACAGGTATCCCTTTCGCCGTGAGCAGGCTGTTGCCGGCGATGACCGAGGTGACGATGTTCTCATAGTCGTTCCCCGGGGAGCCCTCGTAATAATACGCCAGCGCGCCGAGGCGGTGCTTCCGCGTGAGAGCGTCGAGCGCGCACGACGTTCGGGCGGCGCGCTCTATCTCGAACGCGGAACACTCGGGTGAAACCTCGAAGGAGGCGGAGAACTCCCGGATCTTCCTCGCGACGTCGTCTTCGCCGATCGCGTCGCGCAGGGATTTGATTTCGCACATCTCCAGGATCTCGAAATGCGTTCCGAAAACGGCCTGCTGCCGCGTGAGGTCGGTATAGACATCGAGCATGCCGCCATAGTAATGGCCGAGTATGCCGACGCGGCTCTCCCTCATCGCGCGGACAATTCGAGCCGCCTTCGCCCATTCGCGGATCGCCGCCTGCGCCTCGGGATCATCGAGCCATCCGGTCACGAAATCGTACCCGATGCCGGCGAGGTTGCATACGTTCGCGATCTCCGGGACCGAGCAGGCCTGGCAGTGGGCGAGCCATTCGCCGGTCATCGTGCCGCGGTCGCGAAGCGCATTGAAGGATTCGTAATCGATAGCCGCAACGGGCTGGAGATTGAGGATGACCAGCGGGACTTTGGTTTTTTGCAGGACCGGAAGCACTGTCGACGAGAGCGCATAGGTCGCCACGAAGAGGAATAGGAGGTCGATGTCCTCTCTCTTCAGGAATTCGGCGGCCGCGCGGGCCTTTTCCGGAGAATCGACGAGGCCGGCGTCGCGGACTTCGCAGCCATCGGAGGAAATCACGTCGTAGATCCTGGCTTGGTAGCCGAGCAGCCGCTCGCGGAGTCCGGGAAACTGTCCCCAATAAGTATCCAATCCGATTCCGAAGAGCCCCACCTTGCACCTGCGATTTTCCCGCTCGCTCAAAGTCTTACGCTCCTTCCGAGATTTTTTTCGCCTTCGCCGACCGTGCCGCCTTTGCGCTCCTGACGGCCGCCTCGATCGCCGCGCGCAGGCCGTTCATCGAGAAAGCGAAGAGGAGGACGATTCCGATGACGACCCGCTGCGCGTAGGAATCCACGTGGAACATGTTCATCGCCGTATTGAGCGAGGCGAAGAATATTGCCGCGACCAAGGTGTTGAACACGCTGCCCTTCCCGCCCGACAGGCTCGTTCCGCCGAGGACGACCGCGGCGATCACGTCGAATTCGAAGCCGTATTTCATGCCCGGATTCGCGGACCAGAGCCTTGACGAGAGAAGGATGGCCGACCCCGCCGTGAAGGCCCCGACGACGCCGAAAATGGCGATCTTTACGGCGACTATCCCTATGCCGGCGACCTCGCTCGCCTTTTTGGAGTTCCCTATCGCCAGCACGTGGCGCCCGAAAACAGTCTTGCGCAGAGCCAATGTCGCAACGAGGGCGAGAGCGGCGAAAATCAGGAAAGGCAGCGGCAGACCGAGGAAATTCCCGTTCCCGATCGCGATGAACCAGGAAACCTGGAACTGAACCGGGTTCCCGTCGCTTACGATGAAGGCGAGGGCCCGGTAGATGAAGTACATCGCGAGGGTGGCGATGAAAGCGGGAATTCGGACCACGGCTACCAAGAGACCGTTGAACAGCCCGGCGACCGTTCCGAGGGCGATCGTTATCAGAATCCCCCCGGCGAGACCGACCTTCCCCATGAGCTCGATAGTCACGATCGACAGGAGCGCCAGCAGGGAGGCGATCGAAAGGTCGAAGTCACCGGAGATTATGCAGAAAGTCATGCCGATCGCCGCCGTTCCCACGAAGGCCGACTCCCTGAGGATACTCAGATAAATCCCGACATCTCTAAAAACCGGGTTGAAAACCGCGCATACTAACCATAGCGCAATCAGCGCGAAAAGAATTCCCGACTCCTTGAGGTCGAACAGCCTGAAAGACGCTTCCCCCTTTGTGCCCGCGGCTTTCATCGTCTTGCTCCCCTTATGCGGGCGGACGCGAACCTGCTCCCCAACCCTCCCGCCGAGAGGGCGAGGATCAGTATGATGCCCGTCGAAAGCTGCTGGTAAAATTCGGGCACGCCGAGAAGATTCAGCCCGTTGGAGACGATGCCGAGCATGACCGCCGCGACCAGCGTCCCGAGAACGTTCCCGCGCCCGCCGGAGAGAGCCGTCCCGCCCAGGATCACCGAGGTGATCGCTTGGAGCTCGAAGCCCGTCCCGAGGCGCCCATTCCCCGTGAGGAGCTGCGAGCTGAGGATGATGCCGGAAATCGTCGCGGTTACGGCGGTGAGCGAGAATACGAGGATGATCGTCCGGTCTACCGGTACGCCGCTCGCCCGGGCCGCATCGATATTGGAACCTACCGAACGGACGCGGATCCCGAAACGTGTGCGCTTGTACAGGAACAAGGCCGCCGCGTAGGCGGCGCAGGTGATCAGGATAGGGACCGGAAGACCCAGGAGGTCCCCGCTGGAGAAAACCTTGATATCGAGGTGGCCGTAGAGCGTGACATCGCGTCCTTGGGTGTAGATGAGGGAAAATCCTCGGTAGATGATCATGGTTGCGAGGGTGGCCACGAAAGTCTGGATCCTGAGTTTGGTTATAATTAGGCCATTTATGATCCCGAGGACGAGACCCATGACGAGGACGATGCCCAAGGCCGGCAGAAGGCCGAAGGCGAGGATCGACTTGCCGAGGACGCAGGTCGTGAGGGCGACGATCGAGCCGATCGAGAGGTCGAAGCCGCCCGAGGTGATGGCGAAGGTCATGCCCGCCCCCGCGATCGCCGTCATAGCGGCCTGCGCGAGAAGGTTCGTCAGGTTCGAGATGGTGAGCATCTTGGTCGTCAGAGCCGAGAAAGCGGCCAGCGTCGCGAGAGTGATCACATAGATTCCGAAACGTTCCCAAAACGCGGCCTTACGCATTCCCCGGCTCCTTCGATGGCGGCGCGGGAGAAGTCCCGGCCGGCCGCTTCTCCGCCCCGACGGCGCAGCGCATGACGAGATTCTCCTCTATGTCCTCGCCGCTCAATTCTCCGGTGATCTCTCCGTTCCAGACCACGATGACGCGATCGGAGAGCGAGAGGAGCTCGGGCAGGTCGGAGGAGACGAGAAGGATGGCCATATCCCTTCCGGCCAATTCGCGGAGGAGCTGGTATATTTCGGCCTTCGCGCCTACGTCGATGCCCCGAGTCGGCTCGAGAAGGACGAGCACCTTGCAGTTCGCCGCAAGGGCGCGGGCGAGGAGCACTTTCTGCTGATTGCCGCCGCTCAGGTACATCGCCTGCTGGCGCTCCGAGGCGTAGCGGATCTTGAGGAAGGCGCCATATTCTTCGAACACGTCCCGTTCTTTCGCCGCGTTGATCGCGAGCCCGAAGAACGAGGAGACGCGGTCCAGAACGGTGAGGCTCACATTCTGAACTACCGTCATCAGGGGGAACATTCCGGATTCTTTCCTGTCGTCCGTGACGAATCCGATACCCGCCGCGATCGCGTCGCGCGGCGAGCCTATATTCAGGGGAATACCCTCCACCAGAATCCGACCGGAGTCGAGCGGCAGGAGGCCGAAAAGGGACTTGGCGATCTCCTCGCGGCCGGCTCCCATAAGGCCGGCCATGCCGAGTATCTCCCCGCGGCGCAGCTCGAAGGAAACCCCGGAGAAGCCCGGCGAAGCGGAGATCGACTCGGCCTGGAGGATGGGCTTCGCCCTGTCCTTTACCGATCCGCGCAGGCCCTGCTCGAGGTCGCGCCCGACCATCATCCGCACGATCTCGTCCTGGTCGAGTTCGCCGATATCTCTCGTACCGACAAGCCTACCGTCCCGGAGGACGCTGACTCTCTCCGCGACGTCGAAAATCTCCTTCATCCTGTGCGAGATGTAGAGTATCGTCGTACCCTCCGCCTTGAGGGCGCGTATTATCCGGTAGAGCGTCTCGACTTCGGCATCGGCCAAAGCGGCGGTGGGCTCGTCCATGATGAGGATCGACGCGTTCTCGCCGACTGCCTTCAGTATCTCTACCATCTGCCTCGCCGAGACCCCGAGATCGCTTACGGGAACGCGCGGGTCGAGCTTGACGTCGTAGCGCTCGCAGAGCTCCCCCGCTTTGGTTTCCATCGCCCGCACATCGAGGATCGGGAGGAATTTTCGCGTCGGCAGATCGGCTACGAACAGGTTTTCCGCGACGCTCAAGTGGGGCATCAGCGTGAACTCCTGGAAGATGACGCTGATTCCCTCGGCGTGCGACTGTCTGACGCCCCGCAGATTGGCCCTGCGCCCCTTTATGAGCACTTCACCGGCATCCGGCGCGTACACGCCGCCGAGGATCTTCATGAGAGTGCTCTTGCCGGCGCCGTTCTCGCCGACTATCGCCCTGATCTCGCCTCGCTCGACCGTCAGGCTGACATCGGATAGGGCGCGTACACCGGGGAATGTCTTCGTAATCCCGCGTATTTCAAGGAACTCTTTCACGATCCGTCCCACGGTGAAGGATCGGGCGGAAGCTCTAGCTCCCGCCCGTCATAAGTAATGACCCTATTTCAGCGCCTGGAGGTAGACATCAACATCGGCGGCGGTCACGAGCTTGACTGCCGCGTAGATCTCGCGCTTGGAGGCGTCGTCGAACTTCGGTTTCTGCCCTTTCAGGAGCTGGTCGGCGATCTTCGCGGTGAGTTTGCCCATTTCATAAGGGAACTGCGCGACGGTGGCGACCATCGTACCGGCCTTGATCGCCTGGAGAGCGACTTCATCGGCGTTGAAACCGATTATCAGTATATCATTGCGCTTCGCGTCTACGCATGCCTGGGCCGCCGCGGCCGCCATCGGATCGTTCTCGCAGAAGACGGCGCGTACGGCGGGGTTCGAAGTGATGATATCAGTCATGATCTTGTAGCCTTCCTCGGGCTTGGAGTGCCCGGAAAGCTCCTTGACGACCTTGTAGCCGGCCGCGGTGACGGCCTTCTTGAATCCCTCGCCCCGGCGAACGGCGAAAACCGCGGAGGGCTCGCACTTGATGATCGCCAATTCTTTGGATCCGGCCTTGCCCTTGAACTTGCCGATGATGTATTCCCCGGCGAGCTCGCCGCCCTTGACGTTGTCCGAAATTACGATGGCGTCGTAGTTGGAGCCGCCGCCGCCGATATCGTCGACGATGACCGGTATTTTCTTGGCATGCGCCGCCTCTACGATCGGACCGAGAGCCTCGGGTTTGTTCGGGCTGATGATGAGGGCGGCGATGCCTTGCGCGATGAGGTCCTGAGAGCCGGAGACCATCTGGGACTCGTCGCTCTTCTCGTCGTGGAGGACATACGCGTAGCCGAGACTCGTTACGCCTTCCTTCGTGCCTTTTTCCATTTGCTGGAAGTATCCGTACTGCATGTCGTAGACCGAAAATCCGATGGTCTTCTGCGCCGTGGCCGGGACGACCAGCGCCAGAGCGAAGGCCAATACGACGAGAATGCCGATGCCTTTCTTCATTCCAAACCTCCTTATGCGATGAGCCGCCGTGATGCGGCGAGCCGCTCCGACGGGGACGGAAAATCCGCTCCACACGTAC
>CAZBGA010000118.1:0-6918 GCA_964491385.1 uncultured Treponemataceae bacterium
AAGGCCGTGGCCAAGAAGCCGGCCGCGAAGAAGGCCGTGGCCAAGAAGCCGGCCGCCAAAAAGGCGGCCCCCAAGCCCGCCGCGGTACCCAAACCTGCGCCGATAGTTTCTCCGATCGAGGAGAAGAAGCCCGAGATCATGTAACTCGGTTTTCGTCGGGACGGATTTACGGCCCCGGAGCGTGTGAAACGCCGGGGCCGATTTATTAAATAGTGGACTATTTGGCCTTATTGGTTTGTTTGTTTTCTAAAAATATTCGCACATGCTTTTGGTGTCAAGTCTGACATTAATGGAACATTTGTATGAAGATAAGCGCGATGTCTCACTCGGGTGGGAGTGGCTAAAACTTAATCTAAAAAAGATTTAAATGTCTCTTTTGCGAGGTTACAACAATACGAGTAAATCTTAAAAAAAACTTGACACCTAAAAACGCCGTGGCTATACTGCCGTAGAACCTAGGGAAGGGGGAGTTGTAAACCGTTGGTTTACCCCCTTTTAATTTGTTAAGGAGGACTTAATGAAGAAGTTACTCGTTGTGCTTCTCGCCCTCACGGTGCTGGGCATCTTTGCCTTCGCCGATGATGCGGCACCAGCCCCCGCCCCGCTCGGCACCTTCACGTCGTGGAACACGGGCGACGCGATCCTGTACCAGACTGTCAACGGCGGTTCTGCTACCACCGCTTGGGGCCCGGATTGGGATAGCCTGAACGGTATCGATCAGGAGTGGACCTTCGCCTACCATGGCAAGAACTACGGCTTCACCGCCGACCTCGAGTTCGGCATGGACAACTTCGGCAACGATGCTCTTAACTCCACCACCTCGGCACTCGCTGAAGGCGCTCAGCTCAGCAGGTTCTACACCTATTATGACTTTGTCCCTGGCATGTTAGAGGTCGACATCGGCAAGCCCCGTATGGGCCGCGCTCCTGGCGCCCTCGCCGAGGCCGGCTCGCTCGGCCAGTTCTACATGAACTCCCAGTACGGCGCCGCCATCCAGTTGCTCCCCATAAGCGGCTTCTCTGCTTGGGTCTTCACCCAGATTCCCGCGGATGCTGCTGCCAAGGCTAACGGCTATGGCACGGCGACGAACTACGGCAACGAGCTCAGCTTCGAGGCCGAGTACAACATGCCCAACGTCTTTGACATCAGCGCGATGTACAGCACCATCAACGACGAGTTCACGGGCGGTATCACTGTCACTGCGATCAAGCCCGCCACCTTCGTGCTCGCGTGGGACTTGAACACTCTTAGCGCTACGGTGGCCCAGGTATGGCTGTCCGGCGGCGGAAAGTTCATCCCCAACCTCGAGACTGACCTGGACTTGGACTACTACAGCCTCAGCACCGGCTCCGTTTCTTCGTTCGAGGCCGAGGCCAAGGCCGAGTACTCTTTCAGCGCCATGTACGCCGTGGGCGTGCGCTTCGGCTACGGCGACGGCAAGGGCGCCGGGCTCTGGGGCACCAACGTCGGCGACATCCCCAATGTCGGCGGCGTCCTGGTCTATCCCTATGTCAAGGCCAACTTCGACAACGGCAGCTACGTGACCCTCGGATTCTCCTACGAGTCCGGCGCGGGCAACACCAATTATGCCGAGTTCCAGCTCCCGATATCCTACGTGTGGTCCTTCTAAGTCAGACACCTAAAGCACTGGCCGGGCCCCCTTCGGGGGGCCCATTTTTTTGTCGTGCACTGTAACGGAGAGCGGTCTTGTCTGTTACCTCGATGATGATCTATGCTCCGCAATACGAATCCTAGGAGGTTATCATGCTCAGATCTAAGGCGACCGCCTGCGCCGCTCTGGCTTTCGCCGTGCTGCTCGTCTCCGGCTGCGCGAGCGCGAAAGGAAGCGTCAGGCAAAGCGGCCCCCTCGTCGACTCTGCGTCGGTCGCACTCCTCACCCAGAAGGAAGTACGGGGCAAATTCGGGCCGAGCTATTCGGACAATCCATTCTTGATCCGCATGGGAACCATCAGCGGGCAGCCCTACGACTTTATAGATGCCTCGCTATCCATAGTCACCGACTCGGATGCTGATGTGGAAATACTCGATGCCAAGGTCGTCGACAAGGACGGCAAGACCCGAGCCTGGCTTTACGACCGTGACACCTTCGTTAAAATAATAACGGATTTAAGCAATCCAGACGATCTGGGCAGCATCTCAAGAAGGCAGAACGCGGCGAATTGGTACTACCTTCCCTCGCGGTCCCTGACGCTCAAGCACGGGAAATACGAGTATATGCTGGTCTTCCTCGGGAAACACCCGGTGCCCGAAGATCTCGAAGCCTACGTACGGCTGTCGGTGAACGGCGGACCGGACCAGGAGTTCAACCTGCCCGTGCCTAACGCGCAATGATCGCCGATCTCGCTTGTGCGAACCGCCCCGGAAGGGGCGGTTTTTTACGCTCGCGCGACCATCGTGGGTTACTGCACGAACCTGTAGCCCATGCCCCACACGGTCTCGATGTGGCTCGGGTCGGAGGGGTCGGTCTCGATCTTCTCGCGCAGGCGCCTGATGTGCACCGTGACCGTGGATACCTCTCCGTAGGTGCCCTCGCCTCGCACTCGCTCGAAGATCTCCTCTCGGCTGTAGACCCTGCCGGGAGCGCCGGCGAGGAGGGTGAGTATCGAGAATTCGGTGGCGGTCAGCTGGACGGGCCTGCCCGCCACGCTGACCGCCTTCTTCTCGAGATCGATCACGACGTCGCGGGCGAAGATGGTGGTCGCGGCGGACTCTCCCGACGGAGCGGCGCCCAGGAGGCGCTCGTAGCGCTCGATGTGGGCCTTGGCCCGCGCGACGAGCTCGGCCGGGCTGAAGGGCTTGGTCACGTAGTCGTCGGCGCCGAGGCCGAGGGCGCGCACCTTGTCCATGTCGCCGTCCCGCGCCGATACGACCAGGATGGGGCGCTCGGTGCGCGAGCGCAGCTCGCGGCAGATGGCGAAGCCGTCGGAGCCGGGAAGCATCAAGTCGACGACGTAGAGATCGAAGGCGTTCTCGGGCAGCGTGGACTGGGCGGTCCGCAGGGCCGCGCTCCCGTCGGTCTGGATCGAGGCCGCGAAGCCGGCCGCCTCGAGGTAGTCCCGCTCGAGCTCGCCTATCGCGCGGTCGTCCTCGATGATCAGGGCCCGCGGCCCGACGCGCGAAGCGGCGTCCTGGGCGCTCATGGCCTGACCTCCTCCAGGGGAAGGATTATGGTGAAGGCGGCGCCGCCCTTCTCGCCGCGCCCCGCGGAGATGGTCCCGCCGTGGGCCTCGACTATCTGCCTTGCTATCGCGAGGCCGAGCCCGAAGCCGCCTCCGGTGCGCGACGGATCCCCGCGGAAGAAGCGCTCGAAGACGCGATCGAGCTCTTCCGGCGGGATGCCTCGGCCGTCGTCCTCGAAGGACAGGCGCGCGCGGGCGCTCTTGCCCGGCTCCGGCTCGACTCTGGACACGGTGAAGGCGATGGTTACCGGCTTTTTCCCCGAATGGCGCAGGGAGTTGTCGACGAGATTCTCGGCGACGCGCCTGAGCTGGAGGGGGTCCGCCATCACGAACATCGGGTCGGCGTCCCCGGCTTCGAGGCCCATGTCGGCGAAGAGGGCCTCCTCGGGTCCGTGCGCGAGCCTGAGGTCCTCGATGGAGTCGCGGAGGAAGGCGCGCAGGTCGACGCGCCTGAGCTCGGGGGGCGCGGCCTGGGCCTCCAGCGTGGACAGGAGGAATATCTGGCCGATCATGCGGTCGAGGTCCTGGATCTTCTGGTCGAGGACGCCGAGGTAGCGCTCGCGCTTCTGAGGCGTGTCGGCGATGCCCTCCCGGAGGCCGTCGACGTATCCGCGGATGGAGGAGAGCGGCGTGCGGAGGTCGTGCGAGAGATTGGCGATGAGCTCGCGGCGGTCGGCCTCGCGGTCCCGCTCGCGCAGGAGCAGGTCCCTGATCTTGGAGCGCATCGTCTCGAGGGAGCCGAAGACGCGCGACAGCTCCAGGATCTGGTCGCCCTCGACGGGAGTGTCCAGGTCGCCCGAGCTCATCGCCAGCGCGGCCGACTCGACGCGGCGCAGGGGTCCCGTGAGGCGGAGGATGAAATAGACGCCGGCGGCGCTGTCGGCCGCCAGGAGGATGAGGGCGACGATGAGGAAGAGCTGCCTTCCGAAGGGGGCGTGCGGGCCTTCGGGATGAGGAGAGCTGACGACGAAGATGGACGCGGGAAGGCGGGAGGAATCCAAGAAATCGAGCTGGAACAGCACGCGAAGGTGGGCCTCCGTCTCCGGGAAGGGCTGGTCGGAGGCGGGAGCGCCGAAGGCGGGCAGCCGCTCGAGGTCCTCCTCATCGAGCCTCAGGGAGCTGTAGGTCACGCAGCCTTCCATGCGGAGGACCACGCCGAAGGGAGTGGCCGCGGCCGAGACCGACTTGATGAAGCCCGGATCGGTGAGGCGATCGGGCCCGTCCAGCAGGGCGGCGTTGAGCCTCCGAAGCACCTGGTAGACGGTGCGAAAGCCCTTGCCCGCCGAGGGGGCCGCCTGGAGGAAACGCGTGATCGGGCTCGACTCCCCGCGGTAATAGCTCGAGATGATCTCGTTGTAGCCCGCGAACAGGGCGAAGGACAGCACCACCGAGACCGCGAAGAGCGCGAGCACGAGGTTGCGGATGGACCTGGGCTTGGACCTCATTCTAGATCCAATAATAGCACCGCAGCGTCGATCGCGCGCGCGCGAGGCGCCTTACTTTTTCATTAACGCGGACGCGGCGCCGGCCCGGTACTTGCCGGAAAGGGCCCCCGGCCTCCATACTCGGGGGGCGAGGAGGAGGAACGGCATGCCCAGCGCCATATCCCTGGCCGATCTGATCGAGCGCGGCGGCGTATACTACAATATAGCGGGCTCGAACCCGGTGGAGGCCCTCAACGCCGCGACGAAGGCGCTCTCCCTGCCCAAGTCGCTGGACCGCGAGAGCCTCCTCACCGCGATCCTCGAGCGCGAGGCCCTGATGCCCACCGCCCTCGGCCACGGCGTCGCCATACCTCACCCGCGCAATTCGATGCTCACGGATCCGGGCGCGCAGAGGGTGGCGGTCTTCTTCCTCAAGTCGCCGATCGCCTACAACGCCCTCGACCGCAAGCCGGTGTCCGTGCTCTTCCTCATACTCTCCGCCGACGCGAGGAGCCACCTGGCCACGCTCGCGGCCGTGTCCCACCTCTGCCAGCGCCCCGAGTTCCTCGAGTTCCTCGCCAAGCGTCCCTCCAAGGAAGAGCTCGTCGCGCGCATCGCCGAGGCGGAGGCTTCGTGGGCCAAGGCGGCCGAAGACTGAGGGCGGCCGCCGCAGCGCGCTCGAAGCGTCGATGACCGCGATCGGACTCATGGCCCGGCGGGCCGGGCGGTGTCGCGTCCTCGCGGCCTCGGCCGCCTCCATCCTCCTCCACCTATCGCTCCTCTTGTCCCTGTCCTTGTCTTCCCCTCCTCCGCCGGTCGGAGCGCCCGCCCTCGCGGTGAGCATTCAAGACGATACCGAGGCGATGCCGGGCGGCGCCCCGCCCTCCGCGGATCCCGTCGCCTCCGGGGGCGGCGCGCGAGCGAGCGAGTCGAAGCCTTCCGTCTCCGCGCCCGCGACTCCACAGGCGAACATCCGCCCGGCCGACGAGCCGGGGGATAATCAGCCTTCCGCGCCCGACGCCGACCGGATCGGCGCCGCGCCGCCCGCCGGGCCGCCCTCCGGCTCGGCGGCGATCCCGACCGGCGCGGCTGTCCTCGACGCCGCGGCCGGAGCGGAGGGCGGCGCGCCGGCCGCAGTAGCGGCCGCGGCGTCCGGCGGGGAGGAAGAGCCTCTCCTCGGCGGCGTCGCTATGGGCGCGGCCGCGTCGAGCGCCGGCGGCGACGCGGCCGCCGAGCTCGCCGCCCGCGTCGGAGCGGCGATCCAGGCGCGCAGGGCCTATCCAGAGGCGGCGCGCCGCCGAGGCGCCGAGGGAGTGGTCCGACTGAAGCTCCGCGTCTCGGGAGACGGACGCCTCGTCGCGGCCAGGCTGGCCGCCAGCTCCGGCTCGAGCCTCCTGGACCGAGCCGCCCTCGACCTCGCCTCCTCGGTCTTTCCCGTGGACAACCCGGCGCGCCGGGACTTCGAGCTCGTCCTCGCGGTCAAGTACTCGCTGAGCGATCTACGGGGCGGGCCTTGACCGGAGATCGGCGGTCGTCAGCCCAGCTTGGCCAGGAGGTCGGCCATCTCGAGAGCTGAGAGCATCGCGTCCCAGCCCTTGTTCCCGCTCTTCACGCCGGCGCGCTCGAGGGCCTGCTCGAGCGTGTCGCAGGTCAGCACTCCGAAGATGATGGGCCGGCCGCTGCGCAGGGATTCGGCGGCGATGCCCTTGGACACTTCCGCCGCGACGTAGTCGAAGTGGGGGGTCCCGCCGCGGATGACCGCGCCCAGGCACACGACCGCGTCGAAGCCTTTCTGGGCCATGCGTCCGGCGACGAGGGGTATCTCGAAGCTGCCGGGCGTCCTGACCAGGGTGAGGTCCTTCTCGTCCCCGCCGTGACGCGCGAAGCAGTCGAGAGCCCCTTCGATCAGCCGTCCCACGATGAGGTCGTTGAAGCGCCCGGCGACTATGGCGATCTTCTTCCCTTCGGCATCGAGCATTCCTTCGATTCGGTTCATTCCTGGCCTCCGCTTCAGATGGCGTGACCTAGTCGGTCGCGCTTGGTCTTGATGTAGCGCACATTGTGCGAGTTCGAGGGGACGCGCAGGGGGATACGCTCGACGACGTCGATGCCGTAGCCCTCGAGACCCGCGACCTTGTCGGGATTGTTGGTCAGGAGCCGCACCCTGGTCCGGCCGAGGAGCCTGAGCGCCTGGGCCGCCTCCCAGTAGTCGCGCATGTCGGAGGGGAAGCCCAGCCGAAGGTTGGCCTCCACCGTGTCCAGGCCCTGGTCCTGCAGGCCGTAGGCGCGCAGCT
>CAZBGA010000119.1:0-6779 GCA_964491385.1 uncultured Treponemataceae bacterium
AGCTACAAGGACTCGATCACCTGCGTTATCAGGATCGTGACGTCGTCCGAAGCCTCCGTGCCCTCCGACCATGAAAGCAGGTCGGATAACAGGCCGTCGGAGAGCTCCGCCGCTCCCGAGCCCAGGCGCGAGGAGACCGAGCGGAGTATGCCTTCGCGGCCGAAGAGCCTTCCCTCGGTGTCCGGGGACTCGAAGACGCCGTCGGTGAAGAGTACGATGGTATCTCCGGAGTCGAGCACGAGGCTCTTCTCCTCGTAGTCCATGCCTTCCATCATCCCGAGGAGGAAGCCCATCGTCGCGAGCTCGATCGAGCTTCCGTCTGCCTTGACGATGAGCTGGTTGGGGTGCCCGGCGCTGCAATAGCGCATCTCGAGGCTCTCGATGTCGATGATCGCGGCGAACGCGGTGACGTAGTGCCCCGTCGTGAGGAATCCGATGAGCGTCGCGTTGAGCGCCGACATCAGGGCCGCGGGCGATCTCAGGTTCTTGCTCTCGAGGCCGAAGGAGCTCTTGAACATCGCGGTGATGAGGGCGGGTCCCACGCCGTGCCCCGAGACGTCCGCGATCACGAGTCCCAGGGTCCTCTCGTCGAGGCGCACGACGTCGAAGAAGTCGCCCCCTATGGAATTGAGGGGAATGAATTTGTGCGCGAATTCGAGGGGCGCGTCGCTCGGGTAGGAACGGGGCAGGAGGCTCTTCTGAAGCTCGCTCGCGAGGTTGAGCTCGTCCACCAGCTGCCTGTTCGCCCCGTCGAGCCGCGCAAGGGTCTCCTTGAGCTCCTTCGCCTGCCCCTCCAGGAGCTCGTTGGCGGCCGCCAGCTCGAGCATCCGCTGCTCGGCCATCTTCACTCGGATATCCTCGAGCCGCTTCACCCGCGCGTCGGACCTGGCCGCCTCGATGTAGCGCTCGTCGGCCAGGCCGAGTCCCCACGCCGCCGCCGCGGCGGCCTCGGCCGCGTTGTCCTTCGGGAGCCTGAGGACGGGCAGGCCCGCCTCCTCCGCCGCTTCCACGAGCCCGCCGGCGCCTCCCGCGTCGCCGACGACGATCAGGCAATCGACCTCGCCCGGAATCGATTCCACGGCCGATATGCAGGCATGCCCCTGCGACTCGAGCCGCTCGGCGACGGCGCGGGAAGAGGCGGGATCGGCGAAAAGCGCGATTATCATCTCTGGTCGCTCGTGAGCACAACTATAGTCGCTGACCATGATTCGCGCAACTTTGCGGATGCGCTTTTCCCTTGTCAGTTGGGCCCCGGCGCTCTACGATTGTAGGCAACGAGGAGAAGGCCAGGATGAACCATATCTCGAAGAGCTTCGTATCGAGCGACGGACGCGCGTACAAGAGCCATTCCTGGGAGCTGCGCGAGGGAGGCTACCGCCGGGCGGCCCTCCTCGTGGGCAACGGCCTCTGGCCGGCCAGGAAGGAGACCAGGCTCATCTCCTTCCTTATAGACCGCGGATTCAGAGTCATCTCGCTGGAGCTCGCCTTCGGCGGGGCCGATTCGCCGAGGGTCAGGCTTCGCGCCTTCAGGGAGGCGATTTCCTCCTTCGCGAGGAAGGAGGCGCGGCCGGGCATTCCTCTGTACCTGATCGCCTCGTCCTTCTCGGCGGGAGCCCTGCTGCCCGCGGCGAAGGGAATCGAGGGAATCGCCGCGATGGCCCTCATCGCGCCCGTCGTCGAGTATCCCCCGCCGCGGCTCCGGGTCCCGCTCTTCTTCCTGCCCGCGGCGGAGCTGGCCGCGAAGCGCGAGGACGTGAGCGGCTCTCCCGAGCTCCTCGAGGGCCTCGCCGACGGCCCGGTCAAGATGAGCTTCCACAAGCGCGACCTGAAGGCGGCGGCGGCGGAAATCGCCGCCGCGCTCGAGGAGCGCCTCGATCCGCCCGCCGCCGCCTTCGCGGGCGAGGACGATCCCTATCTGTCGAAGGCGGGGCGCGACGCGCTCGCCCGCGCGGGAGCCAGGGTCTACTCGTACCCGAGAGTCAAGAGAGAGCCCGCCCACGATCGCTACGCGGACAATTTCTTCGCCGATCTCGGGTCATACCTGGACGAAGTCGAGGCGGGAAGGGGGCGTTAGGGCCGTCGGCCCCTGCCCTTCACGGTCCGGCACTTGTCTATCACCGAGTCGATTACCTTGACTTCCTTCTGCACCGCGAGCAGGTAGGTGGGCAGGCGGTTCTTGTAATCCGAGCAGCATCTCACGATCGCCTCGCGCTCCGCGGCGCTGAAGTCGGAGGGGCGGAGGCGGCTCGTCGGCTTCGGAGCTTCCGCCTCCTGTATCGCCGCCGCCGGGGGCTCCGGCCTTCGGCGCGGCGGCCGCGAGGCCCGGGCGCCCGCCGTCGCGCCCGGAGCGGCGGCCTTGCGGTTCCGCGGCGCATCGGCTTTCGGGGCCTTCCCCGTCCCGGCGCGCGAGGGCATCGGGACGGACGCCGGAGACGTCGCCGGCGAGGGTTTGGCCGCGCCTTCCAGGGCGCGCAACGCGTCGAATATGCTCGACTCCGGCCCGGGCTCGAGCGTCGTCACGTCGGCGGGCACTCGGGCGATGCGCTCCTCCACCCGCGCGGCGTTGGCGCCTTTGATCAGTCGCTTTCGAGCCACGCTGAAACTTCCTCCGCGAGGGCGCGATAATCGTCGGCGCCGGTGGACCTGGGCGCGTAATCGAAGATCGTCCTCTGGGCGTACTGGCTCTCCTCTATCGCGATGTTCCTCCGTATCGCGGTCGAGAAGAGGCTCGGGCCGAGCTTTTCGCGCAGTAGCTTCGCGATGTCCTGGCTTATGATCGTCCGCTTGTCGAACAGGGTCATGAAGTAGCGGACGGATACCAGGGCCGAGTTGTTCTCCCTGGCTTCGACGATCGTCTGGTTGAGGTCGCCGAGACCCTCCTGGCAGAAGAAAGTAGGCTGGACAGGCACGAGGACGTGGCTCGCGGCGAGCAGGGCGGAGACCGTGAACAGGCCGAGGGAAGGGGGCGTATCGATGACTACCAGGTCGAATTCCCCCTCGAGCTTGGGTATCTCCCTCCGGAGCGTCGTGTAGGTGGACAGGCTCCGCTCGAGGTTCTCGACGCGATTGAGCGAGGTGCGCGCAGGGACGATGGAGAGGTCCTTCTCGGCGGTCGGGGCGATCGCGTCCCGCAGGCTCGCCTTGCCGGCGTAGACCGAGGAGACGTCCGTCTCGAGCCTCTCGTAATCGACGATGTTGCGCGTGAGATTGGCCTGAGGATCGACGTCGACCATGAGTATGCGCGACCCGGAGCGCGCCCAGGCGGCCGAGAGGGACAGGGCCGTGGTCGTTTTGCAGACACCGCCCTTCTGTTGGGCGATGCAGAGTACTTTCATCTATTCTCGATTATCGGCAATGTGCCCTCGACACTTCAACTCCGCGCGCGGACCCGCGCCCGGCATGCGGTCGCGATGGACAGCCCGGGGTTTAGGCGCTAGACTTCCTCCCCATGCAGCCCGAAGAACTTGCCGATGGCCTGTCCTACCTTCTCGATCGGGCTCCGGCCCTCCCTCGCCGCCTCGCGGGAGCCCTGCTCGTCGCGAACCCTACTGCGGGAGGCTTCACTCGACCTTCCTATGCCAGGCTCCGCCGCGCCGAGCTCGTCGCCTTGAGGGAAAGGGCCGCGGGGCTACCCCCGAGGGCCGACGCCGCGCGCCTCCGGCTCGGAATGACCACGAAGCCTTCCCATGCCGCCGAGATCGCCCGTGAATTCTTCTCCGCCGCCCGCGTCGCGGGTCTCCGCGAGGGCGAGTTCCGCCTCGTCATGCCCGCGGGCGGCGACGGCACCTCCTTCGAGGTGCTGAGCTCCCTCATGGAGCTGCCGCCCGAGGAGCGCCGGCATTACGCCGTCCTGCGCCTGCCCTTCGGCACGGGCAACGACGGCTCGGACGGCCGCGACTTGATCGCCTGCCTCGGCCGCCTCCTCGGACCCTGCATCGTCTCGCCGAAGACGGCCATCCTCGCGACGCCCGAGCCCGAAGGCGGCAAGCGCCCGATCTGGTCCTTCAATATCGCGAGCTTCGGGGCCGATGCCTTCATCGCCCAGATGACCAACAGGCTCAAGAGAGTCTTCCCCGGGGATTTCTACAAGCTCTGGGTGGATCTCGCCGCGGTCTTCTACGATTCGGCCTGGCCAAGCCGCGATATGGGGCTCAAGGCCTTTTCCGAGGCGGGCGCCGTCGTGCGCGATTTCCGCCGCAAGCTCCTCCTCCTCGCGATCGGAGCCTCCGGGAGGCGCCAATACGGCTCCAACATTGCCATCCTTCCGGACGACGACAATGTCTGCGCCGTATCCCAGATGCCCATCCTGCGCAAGCTCGCGGTGAAGGGCCCCCTGCAGAAAGGCGGGCACAAGGCCTTTCCCGAAGTCGACCTTTTCAGCGCGGCGAGGATAGTCCTCGACTACTCCGACCGCATCCTTTTCCAGTCCGACGGCGAGATTACGCGCTTCGAGGCGGGCGACTTCCCGATCTCCGTAGATCTCGTCCCCGGGGCCTACCTGTGCCTGTGCCCCTCGCCCTGACGAGCGCTCCGGTCGAGAGACGGAATCCCCGAATCCGCCGTCCGAGAATTGCCTTGACACGACGTTAGGAAGGGGTAAACTCGAGTTTACGAGGGTATACCCCGGAAAAGCGACAATCGCCGGCAATCGTACGTTATGGAGGGATCACGCATAGAGGAGAGTCCATAATGAAAAGGTTTCTACCCTTGTTCGTCTCCGTCGCATCGATCATCATGGCTGCGTCCGTATTCGGCGAATCGGCGAACTCGACGAATATCATTACCATCAAGGTGAACGGCGGCTGGAATACGTGGCTCCTCGGCAGCGCGATCGCCTCGGGCGCCTCGTCGGTCACGGGCGTCAGCACCGGCGGCCTTTCCTTCGGAGTCGATGCCCTGTACGGCAAGAGGGACGGCCTCCAATACGGCCTCGGCTTCGCCTATCTCCCGCTCATCAGCGCGACTTCGAACGGGGCGAGCGTCAACATGAGCATGATGCCGCTCGTGGCCGAGTTGTTCTTCAATCGTCGGGGTCCCTTCTACGGCGACCTCGGCCTGGGCATAGCCTTCCTCGGCGCGACTGCCTCTTCGAGCGCCTTGACATCGAATACCGCATCGGCGTTCAGCCCGAGCCCCGGCGTCCTGGCCAAGGCCGGGCTCGGATTCGACTTCAGGGTATCGGGCCTCATCGGCATAGACATCGGGGCCGATGCCTATCTTCCCTTTACCGATTTCGGGATCACCGGCGGCAAGTCCAATGCCGCTCTCGATGTCATCGCCTTGTCCGAATTCAACCTGCACCTCGGCGTCGATCTCAGCTTGTAGGCCGAACGGCCTTCGGGGCCACGGCGTCCCGGATTCGCGTCCTCGTCGGCCTCGACTATCCCGGCAGGCGCTTGAAGGGCAGATCCCCGTCGAGGGCCCGGGCCCGCTCGCGCTCCTCGGCGTTGATGTCGGGAAGGACGCGGCCCATGAACGCCGCCAGCCTGCGGTCGAAGGGCCTGTGGAAGCTCGGCGCCATCACGGAGCGGAATCCCCGCCTCGCCTTGTGCGGGCTGCCCATGCCCGGATCGAAGGAGCCGATGCCCTTCGACAAGGCGTACTCGATGGGAAGGTAGTAGCAGAGCTCGAAGTGGAGTCCGGGAATCTCCGTCCTGGCTCCCCAGAAGCGGCCGTAGAGCCTGTCCCCGCCCTCGAGGAGGAAGGCGAGGGCGATCGGCTCTTCGGGATCCCCGTCCGCGAAGGCGGCCGATAGCGCCCATCCTTCGGGCATGAATTCCGGAAGCCGCAGGAAGAAGTCGCGCTCCAGGAACTTGGCGGCCCAAGGCCCGAACTTGTCGTTGTGCGACTCGTAGAGATCGGCCATGGCGGAGAGGAGCCCGGGCTTCGCGGCCGCTTCCGCGGGGCCGACGATCCGCGTCGCGACGCCCGCCGACGCCACCGCCTGCCTCTCGCGGCCGACGTTCCGCCTCATGTTCTTCGAGAAGGAGTCGAGATAGCCGCGGAAGTCCCCGTAGCCTTCGTCGGTCCACAGGAAGGCCTGGTGCTCCCATTCGGCCCAGCCCCCCGCCGTTCCGGAGGCCGAGCCCTGCCCGCGCAGGAGGGCCGCGGTGTCCGGCTCGGGCCAGAGCACGTGGGCCCCCGCCAAGCCCGCGTCGCGCGCGGCGCGGCAGGCGGCTTCGAGGAGGGCGGTCGCGATGCGGCCCTCCTCCTCGGGCCCGCGGGAGGGATCGGCTCTGACGAGCACTCTCCAGGCCGGGGCCGGCGTGGCAGGGACCATGCCGACCAGCTTGGGGTACCATTCGGCCTTGGCGCGTTGGGCGATCTCGGCGAATTCGAAGTCGAAGACGAACTCGCCCCAGGAATGTGTCTTGATGTAGAAAGGCGCCGCCGCGACGAGCTCGCCGTCCTTCCTCGCGAGGGCGTGGGCCCCCGTCCATCCCGTCTCGGGCGTCATCGAGCCCGAGGCCTCGAGGAGGGCCAGGAAGCCCCAGGAGAGGAGGGGGTTCCCGTACCGCGAGGCGACCGAGTCCCACTCGGCGCGCGGGACGTCGCGGATCCGGGAGGCAAAGCTCACTTCCAGGTCGCTCACGTCGTGAAGATACCGCCGCGGACGGCCAAAGGCTAAATCTATGCGAACGGGCTTTCATTTGGCATTATATGTGTAAGATCAGGAAGATGGAGGATGGGATGGGCTTCACTCTCGAGCTCGGAGCCGCGGCTCCCGACTTTTCCTTGCCCGCCACGGACGGGAAGACCTACGCGCTCAAGGATTTCGC
>CAZBGA010000120.1:0-6693 GCA_964491385.1 uncultured Treponemataceae bacterium
GCTCCTCTTATCCATGGGCGACTCCAAATCGGCGGACTTGGCCTGAATAGTAGCCCAGGCATGGCACTATTTGAAGTGCCCAAACCGGTCTCCCGACGACCCAAGGCATCGCGTTTCCAGAATCGAATATTGCCCGGCCCCGCTTTCCTGTATACGTTAAAACTGTCGGTCGATGAGGAGGAAGACGATGAAGATCGCGTTGATCGGAGCCACTGGATTTGTCGGTAAAGCGGCGCTCGACGAAGCCCTGCGTCGCAATTATGAAGTTACGGCGCTTTCGCGCCACCCCGACCGGCTTGGCAAGCTCGACCCGAAAGTAAAAGCCGCCAAGGCCGACGTATTCGACGTGGACGCGCTTTCTCGCGCGCTCGCGAACCACGATGCCGTGCTCAGCGCCTATAACGCCGGCTGGACAAACCCGCGATACCGCGAAGATTTCCTGAAAGCGTCGGACGCCGTCGAGAAGGCCACCGAGAAAGCGGGGGTCAAACGCCTGCTAGTGGTGGGCGGTGCGGGCAGTCTCGAGGCGGCTCCGGGTGTACAATTGGTCGACACCCCGGAGTTTCCCGAAGAGTACAGGGCAGCGGCAAAGGCCGTCCGGGATTATCTCGTCATATTGAAGAAAAATAGAACGCTGGATTGGACATTCCTCAGTCCTGCGATAATCATGGGTCCGGAGGTCAAGACGGGACGCTCGGGCCGATATCGGATCGGCACGGATCAGCCGGTTTTCGACGCAAAGGGCGTCAGCACGATTTCCGTCGAAGATCTGGCCGTCGCCTTGCTCGATGAATTGGAAAAAGGACAGTTTATAAGAAGACGTTTCACTGTCGCCTACTGAGAAGTCCCGACAAGGTATAGGCTTCTCCGTGTCCTAGATCGGACGATCCTCGCCCATACGAATCCGCAGTTTCCCTGCCCCTATTCTTTAGCGAAATAGTCCGAATTTGCAATTTCGGACGACCAATATTCCGTTCTTCGATAGGATGCGCTGCGGAAAGTCCTATCTGAGCTACTACGAGGAAGAAAACTGCCGGAGGACGGATGAAACAGGCGAGACCTCTCATCGCAACCCTATTGATGGCTGCGGGATCCCTTTCGGCCCAGACGACAGGTCAGCCAAACCCCTCCTGGTCCTTCACGGTCGCCCCTTCGGTCGCCGTTCCCCTTATGGCGGTCGACGGATCGTCCAGCCTGGCCTACTCCACGGCCTGGGGCGGCAGTCTGACTGCGGAATACGCCCTGAAGGCCTCGATTCCGCTCGCTCTCCGCCTCGGGGCGGGCTACTCGATAGGCGGTCTACAGTCCTTCGAGGGCGTATCGGTGCCCGGCTCGCTGAACGAGTTTCTCTTTCTCGCGGGCGCGAGCGCCGGCAAGGACCTCACGAGGAGTCTTTCCTTCCACGGCTTTCTCGACGCCGGCCTCGCCTACGGGAGCCTCTCGGGTACGATCTCGGCCTATGCGGCGGGTCAGGCCGGCTTCGGCCTGGGCCTCAAGCTGAGCTCGAGCCTCGCCGCCCGCCTCGACCTAGCGGCCCTATACAAAGCCGGCCTCTACGGCGGTATCGGCGCCATTCTCGGCTTGAACTATACGCTTCCCGCTCGCGCCCGGTCCGAGCGGCCCCGTCTCCTCGAGCTCCTCTCCATCAGCATGAACGGCGTCTTCCCGGTCCTGCGCTCCTACTACGACCAGAATCCCGTCGGCACGGCCAAGATCGCGAATACGAGCAAGGAGACCGCCTCCGACGTCCGAGTCAGCTTCATCGTCAAGCAATACATGGACGCTCCGAAGGAGTGCGCCGTCATCGGGAAGCTCGAGCCCGGGGCATCGATCGAAGTGCCCCTCTACGCCCTCTTCAACGACCGCATCCTCGACGTCACCGAGGCCACCAAGGTGGCCGGCGAAGTCTCCGTCGAGTACGGCGTCGACGTCTCGCAGAGCCGCGCGACGACCGTCCTGGTCAACGACCGCAATGCCCTCACCTGGAGCGACGACCGTAAGGCCGCCGCCTTCGTCTCGAGCAAGGACCCCTGGGTCCTCGACCTGACGGGCAACTTCATGGCGACAGTCAGGAGCGAGCGGAACGCGGAGCTGGCGAAGAATCTCCAGACCGCCATCGCCGTCCACGAGGGCCTGCGGACCTACGGCATCGGCTACATGCTGAGCACGACGCGGCCCTTCGAGCGGACGGTCGTCGATACCGCGGCCGTCGACTCCCTAAAATTCCCGCGCCAGACTCTTACCTTCCGCGCTGGGGACTGCGCCGACCTCTCGGTCCTCTATGCCTCCTGCCTCGAGGCGGCGGGCGTCGAGACGGCCTTCATCACGATACCCGGCCATATCTTCATGGCCATCGACCTCGGCATCGCGCCCGAGGAGACGCGGGCGAGGGCGATGGACCAGCGGGACCTCATCGTCCGGGACGGCAGGGTCTGGGTGCCCATCGAGACGACCATGCGGGACTCCGGTTTCATCGAGGTCTGGAAGAAGGGAGCGGAGGAATGGCGCGAGGCCTCGGCCAAGCAGGTCGCCGCTTTCTACCCGATGCGCGAGTCCTGGAAGACCTACGCGCCGATGGGCCTCCCCGCCGACGGCACGAGCGTGGAGCTGCCCGCCAGCGGCAAAGTCGGAGCGGCATTCTCGGCGGAGCTCGTCAAGGCCGTGGACGCCGAGCTCGGCTCGCGGCTCGCGGCCATGGGACCGCTGCCGGCATCCGGCCTTGCGGCCACGGCGGCGCTGAACGCCCGCGGCGTCCTGTACGGCAAATTCGGCCGCTACGACGATGCCTTGCGCGACTTCCAGGCCGCCGCGAAGGCGGGCTCGGTTTCGGCCCTCGTAAATCTCGGCAACGTCTCCATGCTGAAGTCCGACCCGGCGGGCGCCTACGGCTATTACCAGCAGGCCGCTAAGCAGGTGGTCGGCAATGCGGGCCTCTACGTCGATATCGCGAAGGCGGCGGCGGCCCTCGGCAAGAGCGATGCGGCGACGGCGGCCCTCGACGAGGCGCGCAAGCTCGACCCCGCGGCCGCCGACAAGTACGCCCGGCTGGCGCAGGCCGGGTCGTCGGGGACCAGGGCGGCAGAAATCGACGACGATCAGGTAGCCTGGTTTTGAAGCGTGGCGGCGGAATCGAACTAATGCCGGAGTACAAGACGATGATGAAAACCGAATCGACAGGCCGCCGCGAAGGCTTCGCCGCGACTCTACTCGGGACTCTGGCCCTGATCGCGATCGCCGCGACGGGCTTTTCGGCCTGCATCAATCCGCTGACCTCGACGGCGCAGACCGCCCGAGCGGAGGCGGCGAGCCCGCACCTGTCGGCGACCTCCGCGGCGGGGGCGCTGGCGGCCGACGGAGTCCTTTCCTTCCCCGATACCGGCGAGCTGTCCAGCGCGCCGCTCACCGTCACGATCGGCAATACGGGGCAGACGAGCCTCTCGATCAACGTCGCCGGCATCACGATCGCGATGGGAACGGGCACGACTGCAGGCAGCTTTACCTTGCAGGCGCCGCCGCCGGCGACGATCGCGGCCGGGCGAAGCGCCGCGTTCGTCTTGTGCTTCACGCCGCAGACGCTCGGGGCGAATACGGCGACGGTCGTCCTGCCGACGAACGACGTGAACTACCCGAAGTTCACGTTCACGGTGAAGGGCAACGGCACGAATCAGGCGCCTACGCCTGTCTTCACTGGGGGCAATTTGCAGTGCTGGCCGCTGGGGTACGACAGTGCCGTCACCATCACCTGCTCTAATCCGAGCGCAACCATATACTACACGACAAACGGTTCGGTGCCTTCTCTGGCTTCCATCGGTTCGACTACTTTTAAGTATACGGGCCCGTTCTTCTTCTCTTTCAATTCGGGGGCGGGGACCGTCCAGGCAATGGCTACGGTGACCGGGATGACGAACTCGGCAACGGTCGTCGCTGATTTTTCAATGACTTCCGTTGCCACCCCCACATTTACCGTCCCGAGCACGACTTTCATGTCCAACGCAGCAATTCCGGTTGCCTACGGTATCACTTCGTCGACTAGCGGCGCGACCGTATACATTGCCTTCACCATCGACGGGACAGCTCCCAATCCCCTTTCCACTCCCACTCCCTTTATTACAACCACGACTCCTTCGACGGCAAACGGTACGGGAACATACATTATGCCCAGCGGGAGCAGTTTCCTTTATGGCGGGGTTCACGCCAACGGCATGTTCACATTGAATGCCGTAGCCTTTGTCCAAAGCGGATCGGGAACGGATTTCACATCAAACACGACCGCGACGGCGACCTATTCCTTCCAGATGTCTCTTCCGGCCTTCGCGACCGCGCAGCCCCAGGCCGCGTATTATGCGAGCCCGCCGTCGGTCGCGCTGAGCTGCGCCAGCGGCAGCGGCGGGACTGCGTCGATCTATTACGCCACTACAGCCGCGCCGCCGGTGACCTCCGCGAATGGAACGCAGTACTCCGGGGCGATCACTGTGCCTGAAGCCGGAGCGGGCTCAGTCACGAACGAGACCGTACAGGCTATCGCCTATGAGACAAACTGGCTGCCTTCGGCCATCCTGACCGGTGTCTTCAACGTCTGCGGACCGGGAGTATGGAATTCCTCGAATTGGGACCAGGCGACCTGGCAGTGACTTATGCCGGCTTACTTTAGGAGGATCTATGGCAAACGAACTGAATGAAACGATCGAGCGACTCCACCGGCGGATCGAGGAGCTGGAGAAACGAGAAGCCGACCGGCAGGCGGCGCGACGGAAAGTGGCTAGTGTCATCGGGGCCGTCCGATCCGGACGGACGCCCATACTGGTAGGCGCGGCACTGGTAGCCTGCCTGAGCACGGCAGTCTACCTCTACGCGGCGACCATAACGGCCCCCGCCGCATTTACGTCCGGAACGGCGATAACCGCGGCGGCGGTCAACGGCAATTTCACGACTCTGTACACAAATGAATCGAGTATCAATACTCAATTGAACGGCATAGTCAGCAGCCCATGGGCGGCCGCGGCGGGCGGGATCACCTATACCGGCGGCCTTGTCGGCATAGGGATGGCGCCTAATGCCGGCAACTCCTTGGCCGTTAACGGAAATTTGTGGATTGTCGGTTCGATTATCGATTCCAGCGGAGTAGTTACCAGCTCCGACAGACGCCTAAAGAAGGACGTCGCCACCCTCCCCGGAGCCCTGGACGCCCTCGGCAAGTTGCGCGGCGTTACCTACCGCTGGATCGACCCGAAAAAGGGTGCGCAGCTCCAGTACGGCGTCATAGCCCAGGAAGTGGAGGCTGTCTACCCCGACCTCGTCTCCACCGATCCGAACGGCATGAAGGGCGTGAACTACAACGGTTTCGTCGCGCCTTTCATCGAGTCCATCAAGGAGCTGAAGGCCGAGAACGACGGCCTGAAGCATCAAAACGCCGACCTGGAGAAACGCCTCGCGGCCATCGAGCGGAAACTGGGAATGTAAAGCCCGCGCGGGACGATCAAACAGATTGCCGGCAAGCCTGTCAAGAAAGGATTCATCGAGCGGTATCGCATCCCGGACGGTAAGAGAGCATCTTAGTATCGGCTCCTCTCACGATCGACAAGCTTGCGGCGCCGTTCGATCCAAGAGGCTTCTGAACAGGCTCGCCGCGGGCTCCGCGACAAGTCCGGCGGACCTTACGAACGATACCCCGGAGTTGATCTGGGGTCGTTCAATTCCATTTTCCCTGGATTGAGATCCGGCATGATCTCGCAGCGCGAAAGGAGACTCGCGGTGACCATCAAGGCGATTGAAACCGAAGAAGGCATCATCTCGAGCCTGGTGTTCGAAGCGGGCGAAAGGCTGGACAGCCATTCGAAATTTTTTGACGCGATCATGAGCACGCCGACGAATACCATTTCAGTCGATAAGGCGAACATAGCCGGGGAATTCTTCAACCTAAAGACGGGTTTCGCAGGTGAGGTACTTCAGAAAGTATCCAATTACCGAAAAAGACTCGTAATACTCGGCGACTTCGAAAAGGTCGAGAGCAAGAGCCTGCGCGATTTCATCTACGAGAGCAATCGTACGGGAAAGGTATTGTTCGTCGATACTCTGGAGAAGGCGGTAAAGCTATTGAAATAGAAACGGTTCCGATATCCGGATCTTCGAAGGCCCTTACTGTCGCGCGACCGATGGGCCCCGCCGAGCCTGCCTCGAACGAAGGCCCGCAGACTGTGGCGCTCGAAAACCCCGACGACGAAAAATCCCGAAATGAAGAAGAATAGACTCACGAAGAAGGACCGGTTCACGGCGAAGAAGGGCCCGAGAAAGGCTCCCAGTATAGTGCGAGTCTCTTCGCGGTACGAGGTGGACGGACCGAGGCGGGAGCGAGCGCGCTTGCCTTTTGCGCCTTCCCTGCCTACCATTTATATCGGAAGCCGGGATGGGCCTTAAGCCCTTCCGGCCAAGAAGGGGGCCCCATGTCGAGCGAAATCAGAGCCTACCTCGGCGCCGACGCCGAACCGCTATTAACCCATGTCTGCGCCGGGATACCCAAGGAGAGCCTCAACCTTCCCGGACCCGATTTCGTCGACCGGGTATGGGCCCGATCGGACCGCAACCCCCAGGTCATGCGCAGCCTCCAGCAGCTTTTCGGCCATGGTCGCCTCGCCGGCACGGGCTACCTCTCGATCCTGCCCGTGGATCAGGGGATCGAGCACTCGGCCGGGGCTT
>CAZBGA010000121.1:0-6562 GCA_964491385.1 uncultured Treponemataceae bacterium
GACGCGCGTTCTTCCTCGAGCGACTCGCGGCTCTGGGGACCGGTCCATGCCGATCGTTTCCGCGCGAAGGCGCTGCTGCGCTATTGGCCGCCCAAGAGCTTCGGCGCGCTGTGAGACGGCTACCGGGCGGCGCGCGTAATGACGCGACGGACTTCGTCGCTCCCGCCTCTCTCTATGTCCACGTGCCCATTTGCGCTTCCAAATGCTCGTATTGCGACTTCTACTCGGTGCCCGCTTCAACTTTATCCGAGGGCTTCGAGAAGGAACTCGTAGAGGCGACTCTCGCGCGGGCCGAGGGGCTCGCCGGGCGATTCGGAGCCGAGGGATTCGATACCGTCTATATCGGCGGCGGTACGCCCAGCCTCCTGTCGCCTTCCGCCCTGGAAGGCCTGCTCGAAGGCATCGAGAGTTTGGCCCTGGGCGGCTCGAAGCCGGGCGTGGGCGAATGGACGGTGGAGGCGAATCCGGACAGCCTCGGTCCCGAATCGCTGGCGATCATGAGAAAGCACGGCGTCACGAGGCTGAGCATCGGCGTGCAGAGCCTTGATCCCGGCGAGCTGGCGACCCTGGGGCGGAGACACGGTCCCGATGCGGCCCTGGGCGCGCTACGCCTCGCGGAACAGTCGGGCATGACCGTTTCCGCCGACCTAATCGCGGGCGTCCCCATTCCCGGCAAGGCGGCCGACGGCGGCTCCGACGCGGACAAGCTCGCAAACTTCGCGCGCCAGCTCGAGAGCGCGGGCGCGGCGCATATCTCGGTGTACGACCTGACGCTCGAGGAAGGCAGTCCGCTGGCCTCGGCCAGGGGACTGTACCGGTTCCCCGACGAAGACGAGGAGTGGGAGGCTCGGCGAAGACTCGAGTCCTTCCTGACGGACGCCGGGATGCGCCGTTACGAGGTATCCAACTATGCGGCGATCGGCGACGAATGCCGCCATAATCTCGCGTATTGGCGCATGGATTCGTACCTGGGAGCCGGGCCGGGAGCCGTTTCGACCATCGCGCTCCGCTCTGGCGGATCGCTGCGCATCGAAGAACCGCGCGAGATAGCCGGCTACGGACTCGCCGCCGAGAAAGCCGGCGAAACGGAAATATCTCCGCAGGATGCCGCTTTCGAATCGATCATGATGGCCTTCCGGACATCCTTCGGGCTCGACCTCGTCGGCTTCCGAGAGCGTTTTGGGATCGACGCGGAGGCGCTCATCGGCGAGACAATGGCAAAATGGGGAGACAGGATAACGGTGGGGGAACCATGGCCCGGAAGCGCGCAGAGCCGCGGTCCAGCCCTGACGGGCGAAGGTTTGGATATCCTCAATCGCTTTCTGGGCGACTGCCTCATGGAGATCGATCGGCGACGATCGCGAATAGCGCCGGAAAAGCGGTAATCGGATTTTTGTCGGCGAGGTTGCGCGATATACTAAACCGGAGGCGTCGAGTGGCCATTCTGTCCATCCAGTCCCACGTAGCATACGGCCATGTCGGAAACAGGGCGGCCGTCTTCCCTCTTGAACGACTGGGGTACGAGGTCTGGCCGATCAATACCGTCCAGTTCTCCAATCACGCAGGATACGATTCGTGCACGGGCGAGGTGTTTACTTCAGCTCACCTCGCTCTCGTCTGGAGCGGGGTGAAGGCGAGGGGACGCATCGGCGAATGCGAGGCCGTGCTGTCCGGCTTCATGGGGGCCGCGGAAGTGGGGCATTTCATCCTGCAGGCGGTCGACGATGTCAAGACCGCGAATCCGGGCGCCTTGTATTGCTGCGATCCCGTAATCGGCGATTACGGAAAAGGAGTCTTCGTATCCGAAGGTATCCCCGCGTTCATTGCGGGGCAGGCGGTTCGATACGCGGACATCATTACGCCCAACCAATTCGAGGCCGAGCTGATCTCGGAATCGGTGATCGCCAGCATAGACGACGCGAAGGCGGCCTGCGACACCATCCACGAGCTGGGCCCCTCGGTCGTCCTGATAACGAGCTTCAAGCCCGGATACGCGCAGGATACGACCATCTCCATGTTCCTATCCTCGGAGAAGGGATTCCACGTCCTGACGACGCCCGAGCTTTCGCTGAACCCACCCATAGGCGGCTCGGGCGACCTGACCTGCGCCGTCTTCCTGGCGCGCTATCTCCCCGACCGGGATCCGGTACGCGCGCTCGAGCTGATGGCCGACTCGGTTTTCGCGGTATTCGAGCAGACCTGCGCCGAACGCGAGAGCGAGCTTTCCATCATCGCCGCCCAGGAAAAGATCGCGCATCCGCAAAGTCGGTTCGAGGCCAAGAAGGTCTAGCTCAATCATGCCTTGACGGATTCCGTCGCCTCCCTGACGACGCGAGCGCTGGCCTTCAGGGCGTCGCGTTCGGCTCCGTCCAGGGAAGGCGCCATGGTCTGGAGGACGCCGGCGCCGCCGACCAGCCTCGGCAGGGAGAGAGTCACCCCCTCGAAATCGCCGAGCCACGGGGCCTTCCCTCCGCAGGGATCGGGAGCCACCGGCGCGCAGACGGTCAGAATGGAGCGCTGGTCGTAAAGGATCGTCTCGACGATCCGCGCCAGGGCGGAGCCGATGCCGTAATAGCTCGCTCTCTTTCCCTCTATTATCCTGTTGGCCGCGCCGCGTACGAGGTCCTCGATCCCCATCCTCTCCGACGCCTCGAAGCGCGCGCATCCTTCCGGCAGCGTGAATTCCGACAGGGGCATGCCCGCGACGGAGACCTGCGACCAGTTGAAGACCTCGGAGTCGCCGTGCTCCCCTAGGACGTAGGCGTGCACGTGCTGCGAATCGACGCCGAGCCTCCGGCCGAGGAGGGAGCGAAAGCGCGCGGTGTCCAGGGTGGTTCCCGAGCCGAGCACCTTCCCGGCCGGCAGGCCCGCGGGGGCCGAATATGCCGCCGCGAGATGCGTCATCGCGTCCACGGGGTTGGATGCCACAAGGAGGACCGAATCGGGGGCCGACTCGACCACCTTCGCCACAACTACCTTGAAGATCGCCGCGTTTCTGTCCAGCAGCTCCAGCCTCGTCTCTCCGGGCCTCTGCCCGACGCCGGCCGCCAGGATGACGACGCCGCTGCCGGCCAGGTCGGAGTAGCCGCCCGCGCGGACGTCGACCGGGTTGGAGAAGGGGACGGCGTGGCGGATATCGTCGGCTTCCGCGAACGCCCTCCGCTCGTCGGCGTCGAACAGCACGATCTCCCTAGCGACCCCACGCATCACTATCGCGTAGGCCGCGGTGGCACCCACGAAACCACTGCCGACGATGCCGACTTTCATATTGCTGCTCCTGTATATAGGACTCGGATATCCTGAATAGGAATATACGGTACCGAAGTATTGGCAGGAAAGCGGAATATCGCGACAGGATTGACGCTCTTCTGGCTATCTGCTAACGTCGCAGAGGATTTCAGCGCGCCGGTCGTATAACGGCTATTACCCCAGCCTTCCAAGCTGGAGACGTGGGTTCGACTCCCATTCGGCGCTTCACCATAGCCCGCTTCGTGCGGGCTATGGTGTCGAACCGAGCGAACGATCCCGGAGAGCGCGAAACGGGACTCGCACCATGGACGGCGCGAGAGCGAGCGAGGCGGTCGGGAGCGAGGAGCGGTGATTGCGCCGGGCGGAAGGCGCCTCCCTTTCGGCGCCATAGGGATATCGACGACGACGCGGGCGAGATCCACATGAAAGTCATCGACTTCGCTGCGGTGGAAAGGCGCTGGAGGATCTTGTCGGAATTAAAAGCGCGAAGTATTTTCTACACGAAGACGTGAGCATAAACGAGAACGAAGGCAGGTCGATATGAATTCGGGAGTCGTTCGCGCTTGGTCGGACGCGAGGGAATTCTGTGAGTTCGATAGCCTTCCTGGGTAGGCGGTAGTAAGCCGCCGAAGTAAAAGCCATAGCTCTAAAAACTCCACTCGTTTTTAATAAAGTTATTCTTGACGAGCTTTAATTATGACTAAAACAATAATTGTTGGTTTCGTAATCCCTAGGTCAGAGGAGGTCCGGACTATGAGTAACAGGGTTTCTACCTTGGATCCGTGCATATATATAGCTCACCAAATGTCGACCGCACGTGAAGTGCTTTCGAAGAGCAAATCCCCCAAAGAACTAGTGTCGGCAGCGAGAGAGTACGAAGACTTGCAAGAAACGCTCACCGAGTTGCATCTAATTGACTCGGCGTGCCTAGATCTCATCGAGGACGTCAGTCTGTCGATAGATTTTCGTCGCACCCTTTATGGACGAATCAGGACCTAGAAGTCTTTGGATCCCGTCGTGACCCGGCATCGCGGCCGCAACCTTCGGCGGTACTTCCGTGGAGACGCGGCTCGCCCGCCACGACTTTGTCGACAATCAGCTTCGACTGTAGCACTACGCCCTTGCGTACGGCAGAATGATGGAAGTTGAAGGTTAGGATATCTCCATGGCCGGCAAGAGTAGCGAGTCATATGGGGAATATCGGCTTATATACGCTTCGCCTGCGACGCGGTCCGCCCGTGTCGCAGGCGAAGCAATTGTCGGAGCAGTGTCAAGCACCTTTAGAAGATGAGCTCCGGTCCCTGTGGCATGAGAAGCGGAGCTAAGGATCAGGGCTGGCTCTTCATGAAAATCCTTCCGTCATTAACCGAAATGACAAAGGCGTTTTCCGCCATATACCCGTTCATATCGATGTAGTAAGCGGAGCCTTTTGCCCAGGGCGTACCTCCTTTGCCCGTGATTTTCGCGTCGGGCTTGTCGGACTGCAATGTCCGAAACAGGCACAAGATTCCCTTTCTATAGCTGGCGTCGACGATGTCCACAGTCCCGTTGTACGACGCCCATGTCGGCGCTTTTCCGAAGACGCAATCGAACCTTGCGCCGTCGTATATGCCGGACGCAAATAGTTGCTCTCTACGAATGAGACTACGTGTTTCGTCCATGCGAAGTCGAAATAATTAACCAGTCTCGGATACGCCCGCGGCTTTTTCTGCGTCGGCGGTTTCTGAAAAGAGTACTGCATCGAGCCCTGAGGAATCGGAACCGCCTGACGTGGTACTGCAGGCAACGAACGCGGCAGTCAGGATAGCAAAAAATGCGTAAATTACCCTGCCAGAGCCTTTCGCCAAGCCCGAGTTTCACCGTCGTCGCTCCGAACCCGCTCAAAGTACTTTCACCGCGTTTGCTAAAGGGATACTGTGGGTTCAAAACCTCGACGTGAATTTTAACACAGTCGCTCTTGACGAATACCTTATCCGCAGGAGTCGATTATGGAAAACAAGGGCGGCGCGATGGATGCGTGTCTGGACGTGGCCCGCAATATGGCGACGGCTAGGGAATTACTCGCGAATAGCAACCCAGAGGAGGAGAGGGGGCAATTATTGAGAGAATTCCGAGCCCTCGTGAGGCTATCACTAAATCGCAGTTCTTCACCGCCGGATACCTAGATTCGGAAGAGGATACCGGGCCATCGCTGAATTAACAGATCGACAGCATACCTGCACGAATCGAACACGTTAGACGGAATAAACCCGTTTCCACCGTCTTCCGGCTTGATGAACAGCGCCATTCGGCGCTCTATTAAGATTGATCGGGCGTCGTTGACAATCGGATATAATCACCTAGACTTCCTCCTGAGGCGGTATCGGCAATCAAAGTCCTGGGAGGATACGCATGAAAATCGGGTTGAAGCTCATCATCGGTTTTCTCGTCGTCGCCCTCATCGGAGCGGCGGTAGGCGTAGTCGGCGTGTCCAGTATCGGGAGGCTCGCCGATGCGGACAACGACATGTACGCGAATGAGACTGTACCCATAACACATCTGACGTATATGGGAACCTCTATGTTGCGCGTCTTCCTGGCTATCAAGGACATGGCGCAGTTCCAGGGCGTCGCCGGAGACGAGGCCCGGGAGTCGATAGACGGTCTCAGGAAAACCTTCGACGACAACGCTGCCGCATACAAGAAGACCATCAACGGCGACGTAGAGGACCAGAAGAACTACGATACCCTTCTCGCCCAATGGAAGAAGTTTACCGATGTAGTCGACCGACTGGTAGTTCTCGACAAGGCGAACAGGGATGCGGACGAACAGGTTCTGATAAAGGCGGAAGGGCAGCAAGCCGGGGTAGGGATACAGGCGACGATCGAATCGATGATCAACCAGAATCTGGATACCGCCAAGGCGGCTTCCGAGTCGAACGTCGCGCTCGCGAAGGAGACGAGCCTCATCATGATCGTCGTCCTCGGCCTAGCGGCCCTGGGGTCCATACTCCTCGGCATACTCCTTTCCCGCTCCATTACCGGCCCGCTGGCCGTTGGCGTCGCTTTCTCCGATGTCGTCGCTAATGGGGACCTGCGCAACGATCTCGACGAGCGCCTCCTTCGCCGCGGTGACGAGATCGGGGTCCTCGCCGTCGCCCTCAACTCCATGGTGGCCAAGACGCGGGAGGCAGTGCTCTCGATCAAGACCATCGCTGGCGACGTATCGAACGGCTCGAGCGCGCTCAGCGATTCGGTGGAGCAGATGTCGAAGGGTGTTCAGGATCTCTCGAGCTCGGCCCAGACGCTTTCGCAGGGCGCGACCGAGCAGGCGG
>CAZBGA010000122.1:0-6383 GCA_964491385.1 uncultured Treponemataceae bacterium
ACGACGCGCCGGTCGGGCAAGGCCGCGCAGACGAGCCTTCTTTCCTCGCCGTTCCCGGAGAGCAGGACCATGAGCCTGCCGCCCATCGTCGTGAGCCCGAGGCTCGAGGCGGCCGGCGTCGCGATGACGGTCTCGCTGCGCGAGGCCCTATCATATACGCCGACGCCCGAGGGCGACTCGTAGGCCAGCCTGCTGCCGTCCCCCGTGAACGCCATATATACCGGCCTTCTGTAGTCGGAGGCAAGATAGCGATGGTACGCGACTCGATAGGCGGAGCTGCGCTTCTCCATGACGACGAGACGCTGCCTGTCGAGACCCGTTATCGCCGCCACGAGGAGGCCGTCGGGCGAGACCGCGACGCCGTACACGCCGGGAACATGCGACCCGCCCGGCGCGAAATCGAGGAGGACGGCGCCCGAGGTCCCGAGCCCTACGATCCGGCCGTCGATGAGCCCGAACGCGACGATCGACGGACTCGCGTCGAAACAGGTCGCCACCGAGCCGAGCTGGTAGGTCCAGGCGATCGCGCCGTTCTTCGCGAGCTCCGAGACGGTCGCTTGGTCGGGCGCGATGACGAAGCGCCTCCCGGCGGCGAAGAAGGGATAGCCGACGGACGCGACGCGGGCGAGGGTGGCTCCGTCGGGAGACTGGATCGTAAAGCCCTCTGAAAGGCGGTCATAGGTGGCATAGGCGTCGGGCGCCAGGGCGACGCCATACGGCGCCGTCCCCGCGAAGAGGATGGATCCGTCCGGAGTGAAGTAGCCGAAGCTGCCGCCGAGCCGGAACGGGAGCGGCGCCGTCGAGGCCGAGCCCTGCGCCGGGCCGCTTCTCTTGGACGAGGCCGCGGGAGCCGCCGGCGCCTGCAGGAGGCTCCGCGTCCATCCCGGGACCAGGACGAGCTCCTTTTGCAGCGGGAAGGCGCAGACGAGGAAGTATGCGATTACGGCGGCGACGGTACCCGCCACATTGAGGCGTCTTTTCCCTGTTTCTTCCATGACCGAGGGGAATGGTATATAGTTGCCCTGCAAGCTGTCAACCGACAGGGGAGATCCACGATGGAGATTGACGGGCTCTACGCCCTGGCCCTCGAGGCCTCGCGCGAATCCTACTCGCCTTACTCGCGTTTCAGGGTCGGCGCCGCCATCCTATGCGCCGACGGCGGAATATTCACCGGAACCAACGTGGAGAACCGCTCGTTCGGCCTTACCGTATGCGCCGAGCGCAATGCGATCGCCGCGGCGATCGCAGAGGGAAAGCGCGATTTCGCGATGATCGTCGTGGCGACGCCGGACGCCGAATACCCGGTCAGCCCCTGCGGGGCCTGCAGGCAGGTGCTTTCCGAGTTCTTTCCCGCGGGAGCCGCAGTGGTGTTCGGCAGCTCGGCGAAGGACCTCGTAGTCACGACGGTGGGTAAGCTCTTTCCATATGATGCATTGCATGAACTGTCGGAACGACCGCCGAGATCCGCCGCCGTGCCGACGGCGCAGTAGCGAGCCTAACCCTACTTGCTCTTAGCTTCCTCCGCCTTCTTGAGGTCGGCTTCGAGCTTGGTCGACCAGATCTCGACCTTGCGCTTGAGGGTTTCGGCCTCTTCCCTCTCCGAGAGGACGATGTGTATCCTGCGGAGCGCCTGGAGATAGATGACCGCGGCCCTGAAATCCTGCACCTTGTGCGTATACAGCTCGTATTGCTCCCGGTACCTGTCGGCGGAGCGCTGGAAGAGTTGCTTGACCAAAGCCAGGTGGCTCATCACCACCGCTCGTACGGGCGAATTGAAATCCATGTCGGGAACGGCGGTCTTGAGGTTCACGAGGTTTTTCCCGACCGTCGCGACCTTCCCCCAGACCTCGATGAAGGAAGCCGAGTACTTCGAATTCTCGCCGAATGCGTCCTCGAGGGACTGGACCGCGAAGCCCAGCTTTCGCAGGAGCCGGAAGCGCCCCTCGGAGTCGAAGTCCTTTATGTCCTCGAGCTTCCCTTCGTAGTCTGAGAAGGGCACGTCGAGGTAGGGCGAGACCGTGTCCTCGATGTACTTGATGGCCCGGACCAGGGTCTTGCGCGCCTCGAGGAGATAGTCCTCGTTCTTGATGCCCAGTAGGGAAACCGAGAGATTGTTGACCAGCATGTACCAGGAACAGAGGTCGAGGGCGTCGTTCGCGAGCTTGAGCCGCTTATAGCCCGCGCCGGACTCGTCTTTCGCCAAGAGGTCGAGAAGAGTCTTCTCCTTGGCGAGCCCGGCCTCGATGGTCCGACGGTGCTCTTTTACCTTCTCGAAATACCGGTTCCTCTGCTCCTGCGTTATTTTTCCCATCAACTATCCCGCCAATTACCGTACTTCCGGAGGAGTTCCGTCGCGTGGGCGATAGAAGCCTCCTCGCGGGGGTCTCCCGCGAGCATACGAGCGATCTCCTCGGCCCTGACCCGCCCGTCCATCCTCGAAAGGCGAGTGCTCGTCCTCCCGCCGGAGACGTCCTTCTCGACCCTGTAATGATTATCGGCGCGAACCGCGATCGAGGCTAGATGGGTAATGCAGAGTACCTGCTTGGTCTTCCCGAGCTCCTTCAGGTGCTCGCCGACCGCCACGGCCACCTCGCCCCCGATTCCGGCGTCGACCTCGTCGAAGATGAGGCAGTCCACGGAATCGGTCCCGGCCATGACCGTCTTGGCGGCCAGCGCGACCCGCGACAGCTCGCCTCCCGAGGCGATCCGGGACAAAGGCTTCGCGCTCTCCCCGGGGTTGGGCGCGATCATGAACTCCACCTCGTCGACGCCATAGGGCCCGACGACGGGCCTGCCTTCGTCGGTGTCCTTTCGGCCCACTCGGGCGAAGAACTTCGCGCTCGGCATGCCGAGCGTCCGGACTATGGCCTCGATCTTCGACTGGAGGCCCGAGGCCGAGGCCCTGCGCCTCTCGGAAATCGCCAGCGCGGCCGCGAGGACCTCGGTCTCCATCTCGGCGATCCTCCGCTCGATCTCGCCCTTGTCCTCTTCCCAGGTCTCGAGCCGAGACAGGCGGCCCTGATCCTCGTCGAAGCGCCCGAGTACGTCCTCGACCGTCGCGCCGTATTTCTTCTTGAGCTTGCGGATGTCGGCCAGCCGTCCCTCGACTTCCTCGAGGCGCTCGGGCCTGAAGCTGAGCGAGCCGAGGTATTGCCTGAGGGAATCGGCGACGTCCTCGAGCTCGTAGAAGGCGTCGTCCGAGCGGCGCGCGAGGTCGGAGAGGCCGGGATCGATGGCTCCCGCGGTCTCGAGGCCGGAGCGGAGGCGCCTGAGCGAGGCCAACCCGCCTTCGCCGTCCTCGCCGCCGGTCAGCGCGCCATGGGCCGCCTCCACGGCCGCGAACAGCTTCTCGTGCTGGGAGAGGAGCCTCTCCTCGCCTTCGAGCTCGACCTCTTCGCCCGGGCGGAGTTTCGCCTTCGAGATCTCATCGACGGCGAAGCGAAGGAAATCGATCTCGCGGCTCCGCTCGGCCTCCGAAGCCAGCGCCGACTCGAAGGCGCGCTTCTCGGCCGCGAGAGCGGAGAAACGGGAGGAAAAGCCGCTCACCTCGTCCTCGATGCGGGCATAGCGGTCGAGGAGCCTGCGGTGGTTTTCCGGAAGGAGGAGGGACTGGTGCTCGTGCTGGCCGTGAAGGTCGACGAGGAGGGAGGTCAGCTCGGCGAGATCGGAGCGGAGCGCGCTCTGGTTCTGGATGTAGGCCGACCCGCGCCCGTTGGCCTTGATCCCCCTCCGGACCAGCACCCTGCCGTCCTCGGGCTCGAGGCCTCTCGAGTGGAGCCATTCCCGGGCCTCCGCGTTGCGCGACACGTCGAGCACGCCCGTCACCAGGCTCTCTTCGGCCCCCGCGCGTATCACGCCCGTATCGGCCTTGGCGCCGAGAAGGAAGCCGATGGCGCCGACCAGAAGGGACTTGCCGGCGCCGGTTTCGCCGGTGAGGATGTTGAGGCCCCCCGTAAAGCTGACCGAGAGGCGCTCGATCAGGGCGAAATCGCGTACCGTCAGTTCCTCAAGCACCGGGCCCTCCCGACCAGGCCAGCTTCGAGCGCAGGAGCTCGTAGAACGCGAAGCTCTCGGAGACGTGTATCAGCGCCTTTTTCGGGGCTCCGGATACTCGAATCCTATCGCCCGAGCGCAGGGTGAACGTTTCCTGGCCGTCGATCGTCAGCATCGCGCCGGTGCGCCTGCCCTCCTCCATTATGATCTCTACCGCTTCGGCGGCGGGCACCACGAGAGGCCGATTGGAGAGGGTGAAAGGATTGACCGGATTGACGATCATGGCCTCCATCTCGGGGTGAAGGACGGGCCCTCCGGCCGCCAGATTGTAGGCCGTCGATCCGGTGGGCGTCGCGATGATGACTCCGTCGGCCCTGTATCGCACCGACGTCGATACGCCGAGCCTTATGCCGAAGCCGATGAGCTTAGCGATGCCCTGGGCGGAAACGGTGGCGTCGTTCATGGCGAGGTACGACGCGAGGCATTCGCCGCCGCGCCAGGCCTCGACGGCCAGCATTATCCGCTTCGATACGGGCAGGTCCCCGCGCGCCCATTTGGCGATGGCCGACGGCCACTCGTTCACGCCGATCTCCGCGATGAAGCCGAGGTGCCCGAGATTAACCGGCAATATGGGGATTCCGAGGGGCGCGGCCACGCGCGCCGCGTAAAGGACGGTCCCGTCGCCGCCCAAGGACACGACGAGATCGCAACCCGCGGCCTTGGGAGGCCCGTCGGGATCTCCCATGTAGCAATAACTCTCGGAATCGTAGCCGAGCGAGACGAGCGAGGATCGCAAGGAATCCGCGGTGGGGGCCGCAGACTCCTTTTCGAGGTTCGCGATGATGAGGACGCGCCCGGCGCTTACAGGCATGGATCCTCCGTCTTTTAAGGCAAGGTAGCTAGGACCTTGCCGATCTTCTCGGCCGCGGCGGCCCCGATTCGCTGGTGCAGGGGGAAGAGAAGGCAGCGCATCGCCATCGACGTCGCGTTCGGGCAGGCACCCTCGGGCACCAGGCCCCTGGCGAGCAGGCTACCCTCGAAGGCGAGCTGGGTGTCGACTTCCTTCTTCTTCGCGTACGCCCTCACGTCCTTCACGCTCGAGGCGATGGAGACGGGGAAGGCCCAGTAGCCCGGCTCTCCCTCGCCGCCCTGCGTGACCATGCGATGCCGCGTACGGGCGAGGGACTGGGCAAAGAGCGCCGCAAGCTCCCGCCTGCGCGCGATGGCCGTCTCCATGTCGCGCAATTGGGCCAGGCCGAGGGCGGCGTTGTAATCCGTCATCCTGATCTCGGGCGCGATGAATTCTCCGATATTGCGAATCGCCTGGCCTTCCCGTTTCCCGAACGAGACGAGAAGGGCTCCGCCGCCCGCCGTCACGATAGAATCGTGCTCGAGGCCGAGGAAGGCGACTTTCCCCAGCGATCCGGCGCGCGACTCCCCGCGGTAGGCGCCTATAGCCTCCGACATGTCCTCGATCACGACCGCTCCGACGGCCGCCACCGCCCCGGGATCCGGCAGGATGCCGAGGGTCTCGTGCAGCACGAAGGCCTTCGGGCGAGGCTCCAGAGCGTCGATCCGAAGTAGGTCGGGCTCGGCCGAGTCCTGCGCGGAGTCGACGAATACCGGCACGAGCCGGCGCGAAGCGAGGACTTGCGCATAATACGCCGGAGCCAGGGCCGGCACGGCCACCGCGTCCCCCTCCGTCAAGGCTAGAGAGTCGAGGGCCAGACCCAAGGCAATGAGAGGGCTTCGCACGGCGAAGCCTGAGTCGAAGCCGAGCGCTTCGCGCGCGGACCTCTGGAAACGGTCCAGATACTCGCCTGGACCCACCGAATCGGTGACCAGGCAATTGAGGACCGTATCCATATCCTTCCTGCGTATATAGGAACGAAAAACGGGTATGTTCATCGGGTGATCGCCGCCGGCTAACGGCGTATCTCTTCGATCTTCCTAAGCTCCTTGGCGCTGAAGAGCTTGCGGATGTCGAGGAGGATGAGATAACCGGCTTCACGATTGATGACACCCTGTATGTACTCGGCCCCGATCCCGGTGAGCATCTGCGGCGGCGGTTGAATCTCCTGGGCCTCGATGGCCACCACCCGCTCGACCTTATCGATGATCACGCCGAGCTTCATGCCGTCTATATCGATGATGATGAAGCCCGAAAGGAGCTCTTCGTCCTCGCCAAGCTGCGCCTTCCTCAAATGGAACCTTTTATGCAGGGAAATTATCGGGATTATCTCGCCTCGGAGGTTGAACAGACCCTCGACGTATCCGGGCGCATTGGGAATCGATCGTATATCCTGTACGCGGACGATTTCCTTGACGTCCATGATGTCGACGCCATACAGCTCTTCGCTGATCTGGAAGGTGACGAGCTGAATTTGCGT
>CAZBGA010000123.1:0-6320 GCA_964491385.1 uncultured Treponemataceae bacterium
CGCCGCGGGCGATCATGACTCCGGCGCAGCCCGTATCGGCCGCCATGCGCGCGGCTTCCGCGGGCGTCGACACGTCCCCCGAGCCGAAGACGGGCACGGCGAGGCGGGAGGCCAGGTCGGCGATCTGGGCCCAGTCCGCCCTGCCCGCGTAGCCCTGGGCGCGGGTCCTCGCGTGCAGGGTCACCGCGGCCGCGCCTCCCTCGACGGCCGCGTCGGCGGCCTCGCGATAGTTCACGCTGCCCTCGTCCCAGCCCGAGCGTATCTTGGCCGTCACGGGAGGGCCGCCCGCCCCGAGCGCGGCCGTCATCGCCGCGACGATGTCCCGGATGAGCATAGGATCCTTCATGAGGGCGGAGCCCGCGCCGGAGCGCACCACCTTGGGGACCGGGCAGCCGCAATTGAGGTCGATGAGGAGCGGCTTGCGCTCGGCCGCGACGAGAGCCGCCGCCGCTAGCGTCTCGGGCCTCGAGCCGAAAAGCTGGATCGCGTAGCGCGTCTCGCCCTCGTCCCTGTCCAGGAGCAGGCCGGTCTTGGGATGTCCCCGCGTCAGCGCCTCGGAGCTCACCATCTCCGTGTAGCAGAGGTCGGCCCCGAGGGAGAAGCAGACCGAGCGGAAGGCCGCGTCGGAGTAGCCGGCCACCGGCGCGAGGAAGACATTCCCGGGTATCACCGCCCCGCCGACGGCTACCGGACGATAAAGGCTCACGCCGCTTCCCGCGAAAGGCCGGCGGTGGCGGCGGCCCTCAGCTCCAGACGGGGACCGGAAGCTTGAAGAACCTGCAGGCGTTCTCGAAGACCGCCCGCGAGACTTCCTCCGGATCCATCTCGACTATCTCCGAGAGGAAGGCGCAGGTCGAGGGCAGGTACTCGGGCTTGTTGCGCTTGCCGCGGAAATCGGCGGGCACCATGAAAGGCGCCTCGCTCTCGATCAGGATGCGGTCGAGAGGCAGCACGCCCACGGTCTCGTGGAGATTGCGCGCGTTGCGGTAGGTGAGGTTGCCCGCGAAGGAGAAGTAGAGGTTGAGGTCGAGTTCGAGCACGCGCCGCGCGTACTCGGAGTCCTCGGAATAACAATGGAGGACGCCGCCGGAGGAGGGCAGGCGGTCCCTCAGGATATCCATGACGTCCTTGCCGGCCTCGCGGTTGTGGATGATCACGGGAAGCCCGAGGCGCTCGGCGAGGTCGAGCTGGTCTATGAAGAGCTCTATCTGGCTCTTCCGGTCGCCGAATTTATGGTAGTAATCGAGGCCGATCTCGCCGAGGGCGATGACACGGGGGAGCTTGACCGCCTCCTCTATCGTCCGATGCCAATCCTTGCCGGGGTTCTGGACCTCGGAAGGGGAAACGCCGGCCGCGTGGAAGACGTGCTCCATGGTCTTGAGGTTCTCGTACACCTGCTTGAAATCCATAAGGCTGTTGCAGATGCTGACGATCCTGGTGACCCCGGCCTGCTTCGCTTCCTGGCAAACTAAAAGCTGTTCGATCGGGTCATCGTAGATGAGCCCGATGTGGGCGTGAGTGTCGAAATACTGCATCTGTCTTCCGTAGAGACACTGGTGGTGATGTGGATCCCGAACTGGGCAGGGTAAATGTAACACGTCCCCGGCGCGTCGTCAACTCGGTATAATTAACGACACCTAGGCTGGAGGAGAGGGCGGGAAGGCTCCCGCAAGACTTCTTGCACGAACTATACCGATCTTGCCTCGCTTTCGTCAATATGATAGGGGCGATATTCGGCCTTACATCCTGAATTCCTCGCCCAAGTAGATCTTCCGCGCCATTTCGGAGGCCAGTACCTCGTCCCTGGAGCCGGAAACCACGATATTGCCCAGGTTGATGATGTGCGCCCGGTGGGTGATGTCCAGGGTGTCCCGGACATTGTGGTCGGTGATGAGGACGCCGATGCCCGCCTCCGAGAGCCTGCGCACTATGCTCTTGATCTCGTGCACGGCGATCGGGTCGATGCCGGCGAAGGGTTCGTCGAGGAGGAGGAACTTCGGATCGAGGGCGAGGGCGCGGGCGATCTCGGTGCGCCGGCGCTCGCCCCCGGAGAGCGTGTAGGCCTTCTGCCTGCGCAGCCTGGCGATGCCGAACTCCTCCAGGAGCTCCTCGAGGCGCTCGCGCTTCCGCGGCCCCGTTATGTCGTCCCTCGTCTCGAGCACCGCCCTGACATTGTCCTCGACCGTGAGCCGCCTGAAGATCGAAGGCTCCTGGGGCAGGTAGGCGATGCCGAGCCTCGCCCGCAAGTACATGGGAAGGCCGCTGATCTCGTGGTGGTCCAGGACCACCCTGCCGGCAGTGGGCCGTATGAAGCCGACGACTATGTAGAAGATGGTCGTCTTCCCCGCGCCGTTGGGCCCGAGCAGCCCGACGACCTCGCCCGTGGACATCGAGAACGAAACGTCGCCCACGGCTATCTTCTTTCGATAGAGCTTGCGCAGGCCCGTCGCCTCGAGGACGTGGGGCGCGCCGTCGCCTGCGGGCTGGCTCACTCGGCCCCTCCCGCTCCGGGTGCCGGCTGGTCCTTGGCGGGAGGCGCCGGAGCCGAAGGGGCTGCCGGCGCCGAAGGCGGCGCCTTCTCCGAGGAGGCCGCGGCCGATCCCTTGGCCGGCTTGCCTTTGTCGACGACGCTTCCCTTGACCTCGCCCTCGAGCTGGATATCCTCCGTATCGGTATTCACGACTATCCGGGACGCCTCGTAGCTGTCCCCCTCCTTCGAGGCCGACGGCGCGCCCGTCAGCTCGAGGATGTTGTCCTTGCGCTTGTAGAGCGCGTACTCCGAGCGGCAGGCGATCTTGTCCTTGACGATGCGCACGGCGATCTCGGCCAGGGTGATCTCGCTCTCGTTGTCGCTCTCGATCCACTCGGCCTTGAGGACCAGCTTGTTCCTGTCGTCCTGGAGGACCGAGGGCCCCTCCGCCCTCAGGAGCTTCCTGCTCCTGTCGTAGTAGAGGCTGGGCGACTCCAGCCGCAGCTTCTTGTCCGTGTCCACGACCTTGACCGAGCCGGTGCACTGGAGGTAGGTGAAGTCCTTCCCGGAGAGCTCGATGCGGTCGGCCTCGATGGAGATCGATCCCGTCTTCACGGTCGCCTTGCCCGACAGGACGGTGTCCTCCCTGTCCTTGGCGAGGCTGGCCTGCACGCTGTCGGCGCTGAAGGTGATCGGGTCGGCGGCCCGCGCCGCGGCCGGGCCCAGCAGCAGCCCTGCCACGACGAGCCACGCGGGGCGCGGCGCGCGCAAACCGCGCGGCGCCCGCCTCGGGCCCGCCGTCCGCTTCATTCCCCGTCCGCCTTCGGCTCGATGAGTCCCTCGACGCTCCCGCGGAAGGAGAAGGACCGCCTGCGCGCGTCGGCCTCGAAGCCCGCCCCGCTCACGCGCGAGCCGTCGGCGCGGCTGATCGTGACGGTCCTGTCGAGCCTGCCCTCGAGCCTCTTGTCCTTGTCGATCCAGCGGAGGTACTCGCCCCGGAGGACGGCGTCCTGCTTCTTCGACTCGAGCCGCACGCTGCCCGAGAACTCCGCGTCCTTGGTGTCGCTGTGGTAGACCGCCCCGTCGGCCCTGCCGAACGAGAGAAGCTCTCCCGTGTCGGGATCGTATTCCGAGAAGCTCACGTCCGAGAGGACGGTCTTCTTGCCGGTCTCGTAGACCTCCGCCCGCGCGGCCTTGAGCTCGAAGTTCTTCCTGCCCCTGACCACGACGGTGTGCGAGTAATTCGAGAAGATCAGGGTCGGGAGCTCTTCCTCGCTCTCGGGCCTCTTCGGGGCGTAACCCGCCAGGCTGCAGGCCGAGAGCAGCACGGCCGCCGCGGCGGCGACCGCCGCGGCGACATGCCTGGACTCAGGCTTTGGCATTCTTGATGCAGGCACCGATGAAGCTCTTGAAGAGCGGCGCGGGCTGGACGGGCCTCGACTTGAACTCGGGATGGCACTGCACCCCCAGGCCCCAGGGATGGTCGGCCCACTCGACCGCCTCGACGAGGCTGCCGTCCGGCGTCATGGCGGTTATGAGGAGGCCGGTCCGCTCGAGGTCGGCCTTGAAGGCGTTGGAGACCTCGTACCTGTGCCGGTGCCGCTCCCAGATCGAGTCCGTTCCGTAGATCTTGCGTATCAGCGTGCCGGCCTTGAGCGAGCTCTCGCTCCTGCCCAGCCGCTGCGTGCCTCCGTAGCTCTTTATGTCCACCTGGTCCTCGAGGAGGCTGATGACGCCGTGCTGGCTGTCCTGGTTGAACTCCGTCGAGTCGGCGTCCTCCCACTTGAGGACGTCGCGGGCCCACTCGATGACCATCATCTGCATCCCCAGGCAGATCCCGAAGTAGGGGGTCTTGCTCTCGCGCGCCCACCTCGCGGCGCTGACCATGCCCGCCGAGCCGCGCTGGCCGTAGCCGCCGGGCACCAGGATGCCGTCGATGCCGTCGAAGACCTGCCCCATGTCGGCGCCGTCGACCTCGAGCTTCCCCGAATCGATCTTGACCGCGTCGACTGCCGCGTCGTTCGCGATGCCCCCGTGGGAGAGGGCCTCCCACACGGACTTGTACGAGTCGTTGAGGTCCATATACTTGCCGACCACGCCCACGCGGACGCGGCGCTTGGGCTCGCGGTACTTGCGAACCACCTCGGTCCACTCGCGGAGGTCCGCGTGCCGGCTCTCGATGCCCATCTTCCTGAGGAGGAAGGTGTCGAAGCCCTGCGCGTGGTAGAGGAGGGGCAGCTCGTAGATCGTCGTCTTCGCGTCGTGGCCCGAGATGACGCCCTCGAATTCCACGTTCGTGAAGCCGGCTATCTTGCGGCGCATCGCCTCGTCTATCGGCTCGGCCGCGCGTATGACCAGGGCGTCGGGCTGGATGCCGACCTCCTGCAGCTCCTTGACCGCGTGCTGCGTGGGCTTGGTCTTGAGCTCGCCGCCGGAGACCGCCGGCACGAGGGTCACGTGCACGGAGAGCGCGTTCTGCCTCCCCATCTCGTGGATGATCTGGCGGGCCGCCTCAAGGAAGGGGATGGACTCCATGTCGCCGACCGTCCCCCCCACCTCGACGATGGTGATGTCGACCTCGGGGTCCTTGCCGGGCGCGAGCACGCGGTTCTTGATCTCGTCGGTCACGTGCGGGATCACCTGCACCGTGCGCCCGAGGTAGCGGCCCTCGCGCTCCTTGTTGATGACGGCCTGGTAGACCTGGCCCGTCGTGATCGAATTGACCTTGGAGAGGGGCGAGTGCGTATAGCGCCCATAGTTGCCGAGATCGAGGTCCGTCTCCGCCCCGTCGTCGGTCACGTAGACCTCGCCGTGCTGGTAGGGACTCATGGTGCCGGCGTCGACGTTGAGGTAGGGATCGATCTTGACCATGCGCACGGCGAGCCCGCGCGCCTCCATGAGAGCGCCGATCGAGGAGGCGGCCACTCCCTTGCCCAGGGAGGAGCACACGCCCCCCGTCACGAAGATAAGCTTCTTCATGGGTCTTCAGTATCCCGGAAGGGGCCGGGACTGTCAATTGAGCGGCCGGGCCGGCCGTGCTATCGTCGGACCGTGGATTACGTCATCACCCGAGAGGATGCCGGCCGGACCGCCTACTACACCCTGCGCTGGTCCCCCTTCGCCAAGGCCGACAAGTACGATATCGTCCGCTCCGTGCCCGCGATCGGCGGCATCGCCGAGATCTACTACCGGGACCGGGAGGGCAAGCTCAACCTCTTCTGCCTCCAGCGATCCTGGTACGGCGGCCTCCGCGCCGTGCTGCGCGAGCGCTGCGATCCTTCCATAGAGAAGGACGCCTGGCGCCTCTCCGTCCTCGTCAAGTGGCGCGACCGCATCTACTACCGCTGGACCAACAGCGAGTCCTTCGCCGACATGGCGGACGTCATGTTTTTCCTCGCCGAGTCGAGCCTCGCCGGCGCGGGAGGAGAGCCCTCGGGGCGCTTCGACCGCATCTTCGTCAAGGAGATCGACTCGGGCAAGCTCGTCACCATATAGCGTGCGCTTCGGAAAGGCTCAACCCTCCCCCCCTAACGTCCGACAATCCAATGGAAGGGGGAAGTCAACGTGATCCGAGGCCTTTTTACCGGCGCGAGCGGAATGAGCGCCCAGCAGGTGCGGCTCGACGCCATATCGAACAACCTCGCCAACGTCGACACCGACGGCTTCAAGCGGGACGTCGCGGTGCACAAGGCCTTCGCCGAGCTCCTCCTCAGGCGGACGAACGACGACGGCGTCACCCTGAATCCCTTCGGCTCCGGCGACGTCGCCCCCATAATAGGCAAGATAGGCACGGGGGTCGAGAACAACGAGCTCTACACCGAGTTCGAGCAGGGCGCCCTCAAGCAGACCG
>CAZBGA010000124.1:0-6192 GCA_964491385.1 uncultured Treponemataceae bacterium
GGCGAGAAGATAGGAGGCATGGGCAGACCTTCGCTCGATCCCGCCTCCGCCCTCCCCACTTATCGACCTGCCCTCCTCCTCCTCCCCCCGGCGTCGGACGGACGGATCCTGCTCTCCCTCAGATTCTCCAATTACCATGATCTCTTCGCGGGAGTTGGGTATTCGATCCGCATGGGCTATCTCGCCGCGATGATGGCCGAGCGCGAGCACGCTGCCCTCTTCGAATCGCTCACGTTCGGAGCCATCGCCCTGATCGGCCTGTATCATTTCGGCTTCTTCGCCTTCAGGCCGAAGAATCGGCCGGTGCTCTGGTTCAGCATCTTCTGCGTCCTGATCGCCCTACGCGGGACCCTCTACAGCGAACTCATCTTCCTCGACTGGGTCCCAGACGCGAGCTGGTTCTTCATAATCAGGTCGGTCTATCTCTGCACCTTCCTGCCTCCCCTGCTCTTCATCCTGTTCATCGCCGATCTCTATCCCGCGCGCGCGGTACGCGGCGTCGCCCTTGCGATGTCGGCTGCCTTCGGCGCCTATGGCCTCGTCATCGTCCTCGCGCCGGTCGCCTTCTTCACTTCCCTCCTCCTTCCGTTCCAGGCCCTCATCGTCGCCGTCGGGATCTATGCGACTTTCGTCATCGTCCGAGCCCTCGCCGCCCGCGAGGACGGAGCCGCGATTTTCGTCGTCGGGACCGGGATTTTCCTCCTCACCATCGTGCTCGACATAATCAAGACTTCGCTTTTTTGGAGAATACCCAGCGTGGTGCCGGTGGGCATGATCACCTTCATCATCGCCCAAGCCTTCGTGCTGGCCATGCAATTCTCGAAGTCGTTCGCGACTTCCGAGCGCTACGCCGAAACGCTCGCGAGGATAAACGTCTCGCTGGAACGCTTCATCCCCCGCGAGTTCCTGGGCTTCCTGAAGAAGGAGAATATAGTAGAGATCGAGCTCGGCGATTGGACCGAGTGCAGGATGAGCATTTTCTTCCTTGATATCCGGAATTTCACGTCGCTCTCGGAAAACATGAGCCCACGCGACAACTTCCGCTTCATCAACTCTTTCCTGGGGACCTTCGGCCCCATCATCCGCGCTCGCGACGGCTTCGTGGATAAATACATCGGGGACGGCATCATGGCGCTCTTCCCCGGGGATCCCGACGATGCGCTTCACGCTTCTATCGATATGCGCGAGCGACTCATCGACTACAATAGCGGCAGGGCTCGCGGCGGGTACGACCCGATCCGTTTTGGCATAGGCATACACGAAGGTCCCCTCATGCTCGGGACGATCGGGGAGAATAAGCGCATGGATTCCACTGTCATCTCGGACGCCGTCAACGCCGCGAGCCGCCTCGAGGGACTCACGAAGAAATACTCCACTGACATCCTCGTTTCCGGAGACATCCTGCACAGTCTCACGAAGCCGAACGATTTCGAATCGCGGTTCCTCGCCGAAGAGTTTGTCAAGGGAAAGACCAAGGCCGTCCAGGTCTTTGAATTAATCGGCCGGTCTCCCCCCTTGTCCTCTCCGCTGGGGTGAAGCGACGGACCGATAGGCCGCCCGCAGCGCCTTGATCTCTCGGATCGAGAAAAGGCCGTCGGCCTCGATGATGACGACCATGCGATCCTCGAAGCGGACGATGCCGCGGACATAGCGCTCCCAAAGAGCGACCTTCTCGATGCGCGCAGCCTCGACGTCTATTCCGTCCCCCTTCTGGTATTAGGGCCTACGTCATAGCAGGGGTGTCCTCGGGCAGGGCCATTGTCCTCGGCCTGTCGCGGAGAGCCCGAGATGAGGGCCTCGTCGCGGGCATGTCCCTCGCCGTCGCCCAGCAATACGTGCCGCAGCTCCTCATCGTGCCGCCCGATCCTGCCGCCAACACGAGAGCAAACGAGGAGATGGAGCGCATAGCCTCGATCTACTCGCCGCTCGTCCAGAACGACTCGGGCGGCCACCTCTACCTGAACCTTGCCGGGACGGCTCGCCTCTTCGGGCCGCACATCGACTGCGCCGTCCGCATCAGGAACCAGATCGTCGAGGCGGTAGGGATAGAGCCGACGCTGGCCGTCGCCCGCAACAAGCTCGTCGCCAAGTTCGCTACCCGGAGCATCCGCCCCTCCGGCATCGCCTCGATACGAGAGGGGGACGAGGCGTCCTTACTCGCGCCCCGGGATGCGCTGCTCCTCCCCGGCATCGGACCCTCTATCGCGCGTGTGCTCCCCGTCACGGGCCTGCGCGAGATCGGGCAGCTCGCCGCCCTCTCGGACGAGGAGGCCCTCTCGCTGTTCGGCCGTCGGGGTCTCTCCCTCCGTGGCGCGGCCCTCGGTCTGGATGAAGCGCCCGTGGCGCCGAGCGGACTATCCGAACGCGTCGTCAGCCGCCGTCTGGAGTTCGCCGAGGATATGTTGGAAGCGCCCCTCATCCGCGGGGCCCTCATCTCCCTCATGGAGGACGCCGGGCTGGAGCTCAGGAAGGCCCTGCTCGCAGCGCGCAGGATACGCCTCGCGGTCTGCTACGCCGATGGTGTCTGGGGCAAGGCCGAGGGGCGGTAGCCTCCCTGGTGCTGGACTCCGAGCTCATAGCGGCAACCGATCGAACCTTTTCTCATGCTGCCGAGAGGCGCGTCAGGCTCCGTGCCGTCGCGCTCGAGCTCGCGGACCTAGTCCCAGCCCAACGCGAACCCGACCTCTTCATCCCCGAGGGGCCGACCCGCCTCGAGCGCCTGTAGACGGCCGTGGACGCCTCCCGCAAACGCTTCGGCCCCGCTGCCGTCACGAGAGCATCGGCCCTCTCCGCCCTCCGTGCATAGCCGCCTCGGTATTCGCTCGGCCTACCCGCTCCTCTACGGCGTCCATGCCGCCATCGATGCGGCCAAGGCCTCGGGGCTCCGTCCCGTTGTAGGCGCTGAGCTCACGATGGGCCCAGGGAGCGTCTTCGCCTTCGTCCGCGACGCCCTCGAGGCCGATTCGGGCGGGACAGGCCTTGTTTGCGACGTAGAGGGCCATGCGAATATCGTTGAGCTTAGCCTACCGCCCGCTTGGATACATGGCCTCCGCGACATCTCCGGCTACGACGATGTGGGACACGTCCTCAGGCTCACCACCGACCGTCACAGGAACCCGGACGGGGTAGGTCGGCGCATCGGTTTTCTCGGGCGGGCAGCCCTGCTATTCTGACTTGGCCACCGAAACGGGCATGATGGTGCGCTTTGTATTTCGTCTTCCGCTACGCCAGACCGAAGGGCTGATGTCTTCGATATTCGAGCTTCTTGGAGTCTATCTTGCTGTACCCAACCACAGCACCTTGAGTCGCCGGCCGATTAACCTGAAGTCGATAGGCGACTCTGGCCGAAGGCGGGGATGGGGTCGATTCGTGGAAGACGGCGCCTAGCAACGCTAAAACACGCGACCAACCTCATGAATTTTTCCACTTGCGCGATATGCTGACTGTGATACTATTATCTGCGAAATATAAAGATATAGAAGGTCCGTCAGTGAAGAAGTTCATGCTTGAGCGACTTCTTGACGTGCCGGCTCTGATTTCAACAAAAGTTCGAGCATCTGCAGCCGCCACCAAGATTCCAACCCGCCCCACAACCGACCCGACCTTATAAATTTACGGTGGAGGGGATCATGAAAAAGTATAGCTGTGGTCATGCTTTACTGATGATCCTCGGCGTGCTCGGTTCAGCTGCCCTCCATGCCCAGAACGTCCCCACCATCGAGATGGGCACTCCGACCATCGCCCAGATCCCCTCACCCCTTTCGCTGGAAGTGCGACCAAGCTACGACATGCCCCTCGGCGACAGCGCGTCGTGGTTCTCTAGCGGCGGCGCCATGGACGTCGGCCTCAACTATCGCCTGCCCGGCTCGATCTTCTATCTTTCGGGCGGCCTCGAGTACTCCTACACCCCCGTCCAGGCCTCGACGAGCCTTTCGATGGCCGCGCCCAGGGTGGGGGGAGGCGTTCAACTACCTATTACCAGCGGTATCTCGGTTTTCGGTTACGGCATGGCGGGCTACTACTTCGCCACGGACAACGATGGGTCCGCCTCGATCACGGATCTCTGCGCCGCCGCCGGCCTCGGGCTCAGATTCGCACTCGCCCCGACCTTTGGACTTGAGGTTGGAGCGCAGTACAAGAATTACCTCGGGCTCTACGAGGGAGTGAGCGCGGGAGTAGGCATCGAAATGGCGCTAGGCAACCTCGGGGGTAGCGTCGATGTGCCCTCGGTAGATCTGCGGCCCGCCTTTCCCGTCTTCTACAAGTACTACGACGATCATTCGATAGGGTCGATCCAGATTAAGAGCAATCTGAAAGTCCCCGCGAGCGACGTGCAGACCCAGGTCTTCATCAAGGAGTACATGGATTCACCCAAGGTCGTGGAGGTGCCCGGCACCCTGGCGTCTGGAGAGACCAAGACTATCGACCTCTATGCCCTCTTCACGGATAAGCTCCTGTCAATCACCGAAGGGACCAAGGTCGCCACTGAGATCACGGTATCCTACAAGGTTGACGGCCGAACCTACCAGGACAAAAAAATCGAGACGCTCACGCTATGGGGCCGGAACGCCATGACTTGGGACGACAACCGGAAGGCCGCGGCCTATGTAACCTCCAAGGATCCAGGCGTGCTGAACTTTGCGCGTAGCGTCTCGAGCTACATCCGAAGCAAGGAGAATCGCTCTATCTGCGACAACCTCCAGGCGGCCATAGCCTTCCATGAGGCCCTCGATCTCTTCGGCCTCAATTATACGCCCAATCCCAAGACGCCCTACGAGCAGGTGTCGAAGCAGAAGGACGCCGTCGACTTCCTTCAATTCCCGAAGGAGACCTTCCAGTACAAGGCGGGCGACTGCAGCGACCTGTCCATCCTCTACGGGTCGCTCTTCCAAGCGGTGGGCATCGACGCAGCCTTCATCACGATACCCGGGCATATATTCATCGCGGTGGATACCTGTCTGACTCCCGAGCAGGCGTCGAAAGAGCTGATTCCAGAGGGGCAGTTCATCGCCTATAAGAACAAGGCATGGATTCCGATCGAAGTGACGGCTATCCACGATGGCTTCATGCGCGCCTGGCAGCTGGGTGCTACGGAATGGACCCAGAACAATACCGCAGGGCTGGCAGGCTTCTACCCCATCTCTGAGGCCTGGGCGGTGTACCAACCGGTGGGTCTGCCGGGCTCCGATGTCACGGTCGCGGTACCCCAGTTGGACGGCATCCTTCGAGCGTACTTGCTCGAGGTGCAGAAGTATCTCGATACAGCCCTAGCGCCGACGGTAGCGAAACTGAAGGACCAAATAGAGTCGAGCGGCAGCGTGGCGGCGATGAACAGCCTCGGAGTCCTGTTTGCGAAATACGGGCAGGCTGACAAAGCGGAGCAGCAGTTCAAACACGTCCTTGCCACGAGGCCTTATCTGCCCTCGATTCTGAACCTCGGGCACCTCTATTTTATCCAGGGAAATTGGAAGGATGCGCTCGCCTTGTATCAACAGGCGAGCGAGCTGGACCCGGGCAACGCCCACACTGTGCTCGCTCTCGCGCGGGTCAACCAAGAGATGCAAAATTATGACGACGCGACACTGAACTATAAAAAACTGAAAAGCATGGATCCGACACTTGCAGGCCAGTTCGCCTTTCTCGGTGAGGGGGAAGAAGCAGGGTCGCGCGCGGCCTACGTAGCTACGGAGCAGAAAGCGATTCTCTGGGAGAACGGGGAATGAAGCATCGGGTGAAGCCGGCAAGGGGCGTATAAGATGAAAACGGCGATGTGCACGTGCGTATTGTCGCTGCTTGTAGCTGTCATGGTGACGGCTGCGCCTAATCTGCTTGTAGCCTACCTCGAAGGATCGGCCTATCTGCAGAAAGGCTCTTCATGGGAAGCGATTTCGATAGGAGATGCCATCCCAGTAACATCAAACGTGCGCCTCGATGCCGGTGGATCTTTGAAATTGAGCGGGATAGGCACGGATATTTCCCTTACCCAGCAGGGCACCTACCTTATGCAAGATTTGCTTTCAGTGCGTCAGGCGATGGGCTCTTCTGGCGTTGACATGGTCCTCGCGAAGGTCTTGGAGTTCCTACTCCAAGGGACATTGCATAACCAGAGTACCGCGGCTGGAGTCCGCGGCGCCAATGAGAGCAAGAGCGAGGATTCCGAGTGGGTTGAAAGCGGAACCCAAGACACTCTTC
>CAZBGA010000125.1:0-6184 GCA_964491385.1 uncultured Treponemataceae bacterium
TCAGCCGTCCCACGATGAGGTCGTTGAAGCGCCCGGCGACTATGGCGATCTTCTTTCCCTCGGCGCCGAGCATTCCTTCGATTCGGTTCATTCCTAGCCTCCGCTTCAGATGGCGTGACCGAGGCGGTCGCGCTTGGTCTTGATATAGCGCACATTGTGCGAATTCGACGGGACGCGCAGGGGGACGCGCTCGACGACGTCGATGCCGTAGCCCTCGAGCCCGGCGACCTTGTCGGGATTGTTGGTCAGGAGCCGCACCCTGGTCCGGCCCAGGAGCCCGAGCGCCTGGGCCGCCTCCCAGTAGTCGCGCATGTCGGAGGGGAAGCCCAGCCGGAGGTTGGCCTCCACCGTGTCCAGGCCCTGGTCCTGCAGGCCGTAGGCGCGCAGCTTGGCCTCGAGGCCGATGCCGCGGCCTTCCTGGTGCAGGTAGATCAGCGCCCCCTCCTCGGCGGCGCCGAGAAGGCGCATGCTCTCCTCGAGCTGCTCGCCGCAGTCGCAGCGCAGGGAGCCGAAGAGGTCGCCGGTCAGGCACTCGGAGTGGACTCTGACCAGAAGCGGCTCCCCGCCGCGGCCGGCGGGCGCCGGCAGGGTCTCGAGGTCCTTCCCCCTCGTCAGGAGGAGAATCTCCTTTTCCCCCTGCCCGTAGGGCGATTCGACGTGGTGTATCGTGAAGGAGCCCCATCGCGTGGGCAGGGCCGCGCTCGCGAGCGGCCGCACCAGCGTCTCCCGGCGGCGCCTGTAGCGGACGATGTCCTCCACGCTGACGAGGGTGAGGCCGAGACGCCGGGCGGCGGCTTTCAGGCTCTCGCCGGAGGCCATGCCGCCGTCCTCCCGCATGATCTCGCAGATGGCTCCCGCGGGAGGAAGTCCCGCGAATCGGCAGAGGTCCACGGCCGCCTCAGTGTGCCCTCGGCGCTCGAGCACGCCGCCCGGCCGGGCGACGATCGGGAAGATGTGGCCAGGCCGGCCGAGGTCGGCCGGCCGGCGCGAAGAGTCGGCCAGGAGACGGAGCGTGAGGGCCCGATCCGCCGTCGATATGCCGGTGCTGGTTCCCTCGACGGCGTCCACGCTCTCCGTGAAGGCGGTGCCGTGGAGGGCCGGTCGCCGGTCGTCGGCCTGGACCTTCAGATCGAGCCGCTCGGCCGTCGCGGCGTCGATCGCGCAGCAGATGAGGCCGCGCGCCTCCCGAGCCATCAGGTTCACGTCGTCCGCGGTGACGCGGGCCGCCGCGACGATCATGTCCCCTTCGCATTCCCTGTCCTCGTCGTCGCTGACGATGACCATCCTGCCCCCGCGGATATCCTCCACGGCGCGCTCCACGCGCGCGTCGCTCGTGACCGCCGCGCGAGACGCATCCTGCGTATTCATCGGTACCCCCATGATCTCAGCTGTTCGAGGTCGAGTCGCGTATCGCTCCGGGCCTCGGCGCCCGCGTCCTTCCCCAGCAGGGCGGCTACGGCGGCGCGGACATAGGAGGCCAGGACATCGAGCTCGACGTTGACGAGGTCCCCGGCCCTCCGGTCCGCCAGGCTCGTCGCGAGCCGGGTGTGCGGGATGACGGATATCCTGGCCTCGAGGCGGCCGTCGGCGACCGCGAGGCCGGCCACCGTGAGGCTGATGCCGTCGATCGCGATGGAGCCCTCGGCCGCTACGCGGTCCGCCCAGGAAGGATCGAGATCGACGCCCAGGAACCAGGCTTCGAGATCGCCCCGCGCGGCTCGCGCCCCCCGCGAGGAGGCCGGCCCCCAGGATCGTATGCGCGCCGTTCCCGTCACGTGTCCCATGACGATGTGGCCGTCCAGTCGGCCCGCGGCGGAGAGGGCGCGCTCCAGGTTGACGCGCGAGCCCGGCTTCATGCCGCGAAAAGTGGTCTTCTCGAGCGTGTCGCCGACCGCCTCCGCCTCGAAGCCGTCCCGGCCGAGCGAAGTCACCGTCAGGCAGGCGCCGCTCACCGCGACGGAGGCTCCGATATCCAGCGAGGGGGCCAGGGCCGGGCAGGCGATTCCCAGGCGCAGACCCGTCGCGGCGGCCTTCAGCGAGCGCAGCTCGCCGAGCTCCTCGATCAGGCCGGTGAACATGCCAGGCGCTCCTTTGCCGCCGCCGTCAGGCCGCGTCTCGCTTCCATCCGCGCGAAACCCGCTCCCGCCTCGACGAGGAAGCCTTCGAGCGAGATCCCCCGGTCGGGCGAGAGGATCCCCAGATCGCCCACCGCGTCTATTCCTTCGCCGAGGATCAGGGGCGAGACATAGACCGTCAGGGCGTCCCAGAGCCCCAGTCTCAGGAGCGAGGTGAGGAGGGCCGGGCCGCCCTCCACCATGACCGACCCGACCCCGTCGGCGTACAGGGCGCGGAAGCCTTCCTCCAGGTCGGGCAGACCGTCCTCGTCCCGACCAGTCTCGATCGCCCGGACGCCCGCGGCGCGGCACTGCTCCAGGGCGAGGCTGTCCGCGGCGGCCAGGACCGTGGTCCCGGCCCTGAGAGAGGGCGAGAAAAGGCGGGCGTCCATGTTCAGGGGGCGCCGTCCCGCGACGACGAGCCGCCGGGGCCCGGCGCGGCCCGAGTGCCCGGCGCTGCGCACCGTCAGCTGCGGATCGTCCGCGCGCAGGGTGTTGGCGCCGATCATGACGGCGTCGTGGCCCGCGCGCAGCTCGTGGGCCGCGTCGCGGGCGGCCTGGTTCGTGACCCACTTCGACGCGCCGCCGCGGCAGGCGACGCGGCCGTCGAGGCTCTGGGCCCACTTGAGCCGGATGAAGGGGCGTTTCTCGCGGATCGATACCGAGAAGCCGTCGATGAGGCCGGCGGCGCTCTCGGCCATCAGGCCTTCTTCCACCGCGAGGCCGGCCGCGCGGAGACGCGCGGCGCCGCGGCCCGAGACCAGGGGATTGGGATCCCTGCAGGCGAAGACGACGCGCCCGATGCCCGCGGCGATGATCGCCTCGGTGCAGGGCGGCGTGCGCTTGCCCCGACCCGATTGGCAGCAGGGCTCCAGCGTGCAGTAGAGCGTCGATGCCGGAGGAAGCGCGGAAGGAGAGCCGGCGGACAGGAGGGCGGCGGCGATGGCCGCGGCCTCCGCGTGCGGGCTGCCGGGGCCGCGGTGGTAGCCCTCGCCGAGGACGCGGCCGCCAGAGACCAGTACGGCGCCCACCGCGGGATTGACCCCGGCCAGCGGCAGGGAGAGCCGGCCGAGCTCGATAGCCCGCTCCATGAAGGAAAGGTCGGAACACACGATGCGCTTCCTTCCGGGGCGGGGAGGGGCGCGCGCCCTCGCGGGGCGCGCATCCTGGAACTACGTTGAATGGGAATAAAGATCTTTTCCCGTCCGGACTTTACCGTTGGCACCGGAGTCTCACCGGTTCGGTTCCGGACGCTCCGCAGTGGAGGTCCGGAAGTAGCGGGCTTTACCGCCAGTGGGGAATCTCACCCCGCCCCAAAGATCAATTCAAAAGTAGAGCTTTATGGAGGCTTTCGTCAATACCATTTATCAAGGGAACGTCTCGCGGATCGTCTGGTTCCCCGTGTCGGCCACGTAGAGGCAGCTTTGGCCGGTCCTTCGGTCCGTGCCTACGGAGAGGCAGGTCGGCGCGCTGAAGAGGGCGCTCGGGCCCAAGCCGTCGCTCGCGCTCGCGACGAGAGGCTCTCCCGCGATGGTCGACGTCGTCCCCGAGGCGATGGCTACCGAGCGGATCGTATCGTTGCCCGTGTCGCCGACGAAGATGCTGGTCCCGTCGCTCGCGATGCCGCTCGGAGCGTTGAAGCGGGCCGACGCGCCCATGCCGTCCTGAGCCCCCGATTGCCCCGCCGCCCCCGCGATCGTCGTGACCGTCCAGGTGCCCACCGCCGCGTCCCGCAACGTGTCGTTCCCCGTGTCGGCGATATAGAGGTCGGAACCGCCGGGGCTCAGGGCGAGGTCGCCGGGGTCGTCGAATCTGGCGGCGGCGCCCGTGCCGTCGCTGCTGCCCTTCGTTCCGTTCCCGGCGACCGTGGTCACGGAAAAATCGGTCAGGTCGATCTGGCGGATCTTCTCGTCGAAACTGTCCGCGACATAGAGACAGGAGGTCGCCGAGTCGAAGACTATCCCGCGAGGGTGATTGAACCGGGCCGCCGTCCCGGTGCCGTTCTGGCCCCCGGGCGTCCCGGCGACTCCCGCGATGGTGACGACGGAGCGGTCCGCTAGATCGAGCCTCCGTATCGTGTCGTTGAAGGTGTCGGAAATGTAGAGCAGCCCGTCCGCGGCATCCAGGGCGATGTTCTCCGGACGGTCGAAGAGGGCGCCGGAGCCCGTGCCGTCGCTGCTTCCCGGAGTCCCGGGCTTTCCCGCGACGGTCGAGACGCGCCCCGTAGCCAGGTTCATGGCCCTGATGGCGTGATTCAGCGAGTCGGCGATGTACAAGGTGGAGCCGTCGTTCGCCAGGCCTCGGGGCTGGTAGAAAAGCGCGGCCTGGCCGGCACCGTCGCTCGGGCCCGTGGTTCCCGCCTGCCCGGCCAGTGTAGTCACCAGACCCGCATGGGCCCAGCCGACGGCCGAGGAGGTGAAGGTCGGCGAGTAGCTGCAGGACGCCAGCATCGCCGCCGCTCCAATCCGGAAAATCGCGTTGTAGGCGCGAAGGACTCCGGCGTGCGCGCGCCGCTTCGAGTCCATGGGAGACTGGCTAGAAGTAGAACGAGAACACGCCATAAAAGCCGTTGAATCCGACGATGTTGAATTCGGTGGGCTTCGATTGGACATCGAGGCCCGTGTCGGTCCAGACGAAGCGAACGGAAACCGGGCACCAGGCGCCGATCGAGAAGTGCCGGCTGAAGAAGTACTCGGCTCCCAGGACTCCTCCCGCCGTGAGATTGACGCCGGTTATCGCCGTGGATAGCCCGGTAGCGTCGGTGTAATAGCTGCCGAAGAGATAGCCGATCTCGGTGAAGGGCCCCGCATAGACGAGAATCCTGTCCGCCCGCAGGATCGAGATATCCGCCTCGAGATCGAGGCCAAGGACGTTGAGGTCGAAGTTGTCGGCATTGGAGTACCCGTAGGAGGCGTACTGGTAGCTGAAGATGCCCCGAAGCCGCAACCAGTCGTTATGGGACCACCAGGTCAGGCCTATTCCCGAGCCGGTAATAGTGTCGAACTTGGAACTCAGCGGATCCGGATACACGAGGGAACCGAAATTGCTGCCGTTGACGGTGAAGTTGAGCCCCAGCGAGCCCGCCGCGGGGAAGTCGCCTTCCTCCGCGACCGCGACGAGCGGCAATAGGCAAAGAACGCAGAGGCAAAGTGCCAGTCGCTTCATGTGCATCCCCGTATCAAGCTATTCGAGATTTCGGACGGCGCTCCGATCACCATTCTAGCGCGTCCGGGCATCGCGTCAAGAAAGGATGGAAGAAGGCCTAGGCGAACAGCCGGAGGAGGCCCAGGCAGACGAGCAGGCAGGCGAGCTCGCCTATCTCGACCGCCGCCCCGAGCGCGTCCCCGGTAAAGCCGCCCACTCGCCTTGAGTAGAGCCGAGCCATCCAGACGCCGCCCATGAGCGCCCCGAGCAGGGACGCCGCGGCGGCGGCGGCCCAGGTCCTCCAGATTCCGGCGGCATTCCCCGGCGCCGCGCCCGCGATAGCCCAGAGCGCCGCGAGGGGGAGGCTCCCCAACAGCCAGCCGGCGGCCAGGCGGAGAGGGGAGAAGCCTTTCATCAGGGCGCCGAGGCCGTCGGGGCGGGCCGGCTTGGCGAGGAGGGGTACGAGGGCTCCTCCCGCCCTGCCCCCGACGGGAGCGGCTACCAGGGCGGCCGCGACGGCGACCGGACCGAGCCTGCCCAGGGCGGCTATCGCCGCCGCCTTCGCCGCCATGGCGGCGAGTCCGAAGAAGAAGGCGTAGGCGCCGATACGGGAGTCTTTGAGGATGGCGAGTCGGCGTTCCGGCGGAATGTGCCCGACCATCGCGTCGGCGCTGTCGAGGAGGCCGTCCAGGTGGAAGATGTTGAAGGCGGCGTACTGGAGGCTCAGGGCCGAGACGGCCGACAGGAAAGGCTCGCGGAACAGCGCCTGGGCGAGGAACCAGCCCGCGAGCGAGCAGAGGGCGGCGCCCAGGCCGACGAGGGGCAGGTAGAGATCCGCGCGGGAGAAGTCGGGCTCGAAGGATGCGCCGATCGGGACCCTGGAGACGAGGGTGAAGACGCTCAGGAACCGGGCCATGGGTCGATTC
>CAZBGA010000126.1:0-6095 GCA_964491385.1 uncultured Treponemataceae bacterium
TCTAGTTTCCTATACACGATACGGTGAGGCCTGTCGGCCTCCGATCCGAGCTGGGCGCGGCGCCATTCGGCGAACTCGGTGAAGTTGCCGTCGTACCAGATCGCTTCGGAGTTGCCCTCGAAGGCGAGGATGTGCGTGCACACCCGATCGAGGAACCATCTGTCGTGGCTCACCACCAGGGCCGCCCCCGCGAAATCGTCCAGCGCCTCCTCGAGAGCGCGCATGGTGTTGACATCGAGGTCGTTCGTCGGCTCGTCGAGGAGGAGGACGTTCGCGCAGTCCTGCACCATCATCGCCATGTTGAGCCGGTTGCGCTCCCCGCCCGAGAGCACCCCCACCTTCTTGGACTGGTCCGTGCCCGAGAAGTTGAACCAGGTGCAGTAGGCCCGCGAGTTCACCTCGCGCTTGCCGAGCTTGATGATGTCGAGACCCCCCGAGAGCTGCTCCCACACCGTCTTCTCCGGATCGAGAGAGGTGCGCATCTGGTCCGCGTAGGCGAGCTTCACCGTGTCGCCGAGGCGCAGCGTCCCCGAATCGGGCTTCTCCTGCCCCGTGATCATCCGCAGCAGCGTCGTCTTGCCCGCGCCGTTCGGCCCGATGAGCCCCACTACCGCCCCCGGCGGCACCTCGAAGGAGAGATTCTCGTACAGCAGCTTCCCGTCGTAACCCTTGGCGAGGCCCTTCGCCTCGATCACCACGTTGCCCAGGCGCGGACCCGCCGGGAAGACGATCTTCGTCTCGCGCAGCTTTTCCTTGCCGTCCTCGGCGAGGAGCTTCTCGTAACGCTCGATGCGAGCCTTCGACTTGGCGTGCCGGCCCTTGGCGCTCATCCCGATCCACTCGAGCTCGCGCTCGAGGGTCTTGGCCCGCGCCGACTCGCCCTTCTCCTCGATCTCGAGTTGCCTCGACTTCTGGTCGAGCCAGGACGAATAGTTGCCCTTCCAGGGGATGCCCTCGCCGCGATCGAGCTCGAGGATCCAGCCCGCCACGTTGTCGAGGAAGTAGCGGTCGTGGGTGACCGCGATGACCGTACCCTCGTACTCCCGCAGGTGCCTCTCGAGCCAGGCCACCGTCTCGGCGTCCAGGTGGTTCGTGGGCTCGTCGAGGAGGAGGATGTCCGGCTTCTTGAGGAGAAGCCTGCAGAGCGCGACGCGGCGCCTCTCGCCGCCGGAGAGCACGTCGACGACCTTGTCAGCCGGCGGGCAGCGCAGCGCGTCCATCGCGAGGTCGAGCCGCGCGTCGAGGTTCCAGCCGTCGTTCGAGTCCAGCTTCTCCTGGAGCTTGGCCTGTTTGGCCGCCAGCTTGTCGAAATCGGCGTCGGGATCCCCGTAGGCCTCGCCGATGGCCTCGAACTCCGCGAGCATGTCCACGATCTCCTGCACGCCCTCGCTCACGACCTGCTTGACGGTCCTGCCGGCCTCCATCTTCGGCTCCTGCTCGAGGAAGCCGATCGTATAGCCCGGCGCCACGGAAGTCTCGCCGAGTATCTCGGTATCGACCCCGGCGAGGATGCGGAGGAGGCTCGACTTACCCGAGCCGTTGAGGCCGATGACGCCGATCTTGGCGCCGTAGTAGTACGAGAGGCGGATGTCCTTGAGGATCACTTTGGTGCCGTAGCGCTTGGTGACGCGGTCCATCGTATAGATGATCTTCTTGTCGTCGAAGGTGGTAGCCATGCTTCGACTATAGCAGGAAAGGCGCCCGAGGGTGTAGTAATGGGCGCGCCGGCAAGCAACCTCCGATCAAAGTTGCCTGCCCAATGAGGAACTGGGAGGGGGGTCCCAGCTTCGAAAGAATGGAGTCTCGTTCGGTCCTCGGCGTAGCGCCTTAACGGCGCTCGCCTGCGGAAACGCTCAACCCCATTCTTTCGGCGTCCCTCCCTCCCAGTTCCTCTGAGTGGCAGGCACATTCTAAGAAGTCTGCTTGCCGTCGGGCTCTCCGCGAGTAGTCCTCGCGGCGCGAACGCCGCTCCGGTCTACTCGCTGCGATGCGGTCATGCGCGATAGCGCATACTACAATCCATTCCTCTACGCAAACCGCGTCTTGGCGCGGTATAAGACCTTCGGTCTTGTACCGACTGGAATGAGTTGCATGCCCGCTATCGCGGGCGCGGTATCCCTCGCGCGGAGAAGATCCTTTGCGATATACGATCATGCGCGAATACGGGGACGCTAACCGATCCTACCGGTCGACACGGGGGCGAGAGATCGAAGCGTATCGATGTTCGCGCGATAGCCGGCATCAGATTTGACGATGAGCCCGAGCTCGAGCAAAACCGAAAGATCCCGCGAGATGGTCGGCCTCGACTTCGTCGCGTATTCCTTCGCGACCTTGGCCGAGAGATTCGCGACCTCGCCCACGGCCGCATCCTTTTCGATCGGCATTGCGAGCGCGAGCAGGCGGAGTCGCCGTATCGTCGCGTCGTTCCTGCCCTTCTCGCGGAGCGAGCCGACCCGATCGTGGATGTAGTTCTCCCAGACTATCCTGAAGAGTCCTTCTTGTATCCTCTCGAATATATCCTTCAGCCCGTCGCGAAGGCCGAGCGCCGCATAGGCGATGAATAGCGACAGGTCGTCGGTAGCGGTCGCCTCTTCTATCTTTCGATAGTAGTCCTCGCGCGTTTCATTGTAGTAGTTCGAAAGCAGATGGGATGCGACATTCGGCACGCCTGCTCGCATCAGGATGTAGAATTCGAGGAGCCGCCCGGTTCGGCCGTTCCCGTCGCCGAAGGGGTGTATCCACTCGATATAGATATGGGCGACGATCGCTTCGATCATCGCGTCCTCGAAGGATTGTCCCGCACGGAAATGGAATTCCCTGTCGAGCCAGGCGCACAAGTTATCGACGAGAGCAGGCACTTCCTCGAAAGAGGGCGGCCGATAGTTCCCGACCACCACGTTCTTTCGACGAAAGCTTCCTGGCTCGGCGGCGAAGGCATCGCCCAGGCCCTCGCCGACCAGGCGATGGAAGCGCCGAATCAAATTCGGGGATATGAGCTCTTCGCTCTTGTCGCGAATCAGCTCATTCAAGATCAAGTTGAAGGCTACGAGGATATTTTTCACTTCTTTTTCGAGATACTCCTTGCTCACGGGGAGGCTCTTCCCGGCCTGAATTGCCTCGACTTCCGCATCCGAAAGCGTATTTCCTTCGATCGCGGTCGTCGCTTTGGCACCTCTGGCTAGTGCGACCCACAGGAGTTGCCGACGATAATCGGGCCGTATGGGCGTACCCAGTATAGCGATAATATAGGCATGGCACTGCCCAAGGAGATTCTGAGTCGGCCCGTCGAGCGCCAACGAGGCTGGAAACAGATATGCGTGTAGCTCGAGTGCATCTTCCTGAGTATAGTCTGTTCCATACATCGGTTCAATAATCTGTTCACTTATGATTGCGGATTGATCATTATTATATATATTACAATTCATTAGAGTGTCCATTAATGTATTCAATCTGATGGTGAGAATGCTGCGGTCTGTAACAGTGCCTTCAATTCACGACAAATCAGTGCAGCCGTTCAGGTTCGATCGAGAAGATCCGCTTGAACTCGCCTAGAAAGTCGGAGGGGTAGTCATCGAGGTAGTCCCACATGACGACCGTCGCCTGGATGTCGGCCATCGTCACACGGCCCTCGTCGAGCATCAGATTAAGAAGCTCGAGCGTACTCATCGTCATGTAGCCGTACTCATTCGCTAGCGCGCGCAGGTCAAGATCATCCGTGGCTCCCGGATGTCCGGAGGATGCCCGAATGGCAGCGAGAGCAGGCCTCCTATTGTATCGGCAAGGTGAAAATAGACATTCGAATCGGTGAATATCCTACGAGTGGGCAAGATAATCCCAAACGCCCTTGGCGTCGCTCATCGAGATGCCGAGGGCCGGCTGGACTATCGAGGGACCCTTCCTTTGCGTCTTAAGGTAGCGCCCTAGTCCGTCGAAGAAGCGCGATCCGAACCACGATCGAGTATCGACGATGTACTTTTCTATAGAGGGTTCATCTTCGCCGAACAGCATTTCCGCCAGAGTCTTCACCGTCTTGTCGTAATTGGCGGCCGCGCCGAAGATGTCGAGTTCGGGAACGCTCTCCTTCCTAGCCATAGCACGTTCGCTGGTCCGCCTCCATACGGTTATCGGAGAAATACCGTAGGTGCTCGCGGCCTGTATCACGTGTACGACGATGCTCGCCTTTGTCGGAGCGCGCGCAATCCGCCCGTAGAAAGCCTTCGCGGCCTCCTCGGGGAAGAGCAAGGCCCCGGCGAGGGACTCGGCGAACCGCTCGGCTTCGTCCTCGGGGAGTGACGGCGTAAGTATGTGGGCATGCTCGTGGATCAACCAGTATTTCACGTCGCTCGCGCGCTTCTGTAAATTGTGGTAGACGAAGTTTGCCGCATTATCGTCGAATCCGACATGGAAAGCGTTCGGTCCATTCGGGCCCCAGAGGACGGGTACGAATACCGTCCTGAGCCTATCGAAGTATTTGATGATGGCCTGCTCTTGGATGGGAGCTTCGGGAGGACAGCCAATCTCTTCGCGGAGCTCGCGTGCGACTCCGTCGATATATGCATACTCGTTCTTCGGCTCGGGGAGAAGGGGCAAGGCGAAGCTCGTATCGAACGAGAAGAAGGCTTTCAGGCGTAAGAGAGCGGCGGCGATATCCTCGGCTCGCTCGCGCAGTTCTGCATTGGGCTTTGTATTCCTGTTAGTCCTGTACGCATAGCTCATTGCCGGCCCGGCATCGGCGACGACGAGCTTTTCGAATGCAAGACCGGTCATAGTAGCGATCTCTAGGAGAGCCTCAGGCCGCGGAAAGCTTTTGCCGAGCATCCACTGCGAAACAGCCTCCCGCGAATGGCCGAGCTTCTCCGCTACGGCAGAATGCGAGAGACCGAGCTCGGCGAGTCGAGCGTCGAGGGCCTCGGAATTGAGCTTTTTCATCTGATGATCCTGGCTCGATCGTCAAGTCTTTTCAAGTTTATTCTTCGTTCTATATATTCCGCCTGCATCGGTTCCGCGAGCCGCTGATGAGCCTCTTTTGTTGCGCCTGCCCCGTCCCAAAGGTATACTTGCCCAGCCGAACCTAATTCTCAAAGAGGTATACGCATGGCTCAACGCGGGCGTCCCGGGAAAACGAAAGAAGCCGCAGAGATCAAGGCCGAGAGCTATCGCCATCCCGAGGCCGAGAGCCCTGCGCGGCCTGAGGCGGGCACCCAGGCCCAGTTCAAGAAGAAGAAGGCGCCGCTTAGATATCGCTGCGACATATATCTCTCGGATTCGAAGGGGGCGGTCGCTTCGATAGGACCGGAAAATCGCTAGAGAGACGCTTTTTCAAGAGCCTTGTACGCATCGGTGCCGGCCAATTTCGGGTTTTGCTTTGCGTAGTCAAGGGCAGTCTTCCCCGAATGGTCCTCGGCCTTGGCATCGGCGCCTGATTTGATGAAGGCGAAAATCAGCGCCGGCGCGTTGGCGCTTTGCGTGGCATACATGAGCGGAGTTGCGCCGTTCGGGTCCTTCGCGTTGATGTCGGCCCCGAGCCTGACAAGCACGACGGCGATCCTCGGATCTTGATTCATCATCTCCCCGTAGGTCAGCGCGTACATCAGGGCAGTCAAGCCGTTCGGGTCCCGCGCATTCAGGTCGGCGCCCGCCCTCGCGAGGAGCATGACCACCTCCTGATGCTTATCGTCGGAGGCGGCGAGCATCCGGGTGGTCAAGCCATCCTTGGTCTTCACTTTCGGATCGGCCCCGGCCTGAAGGAGCGCTCCTACGATGTCCCCGGCGGCGTTATGCATGACCGCGGAATGCAGCGGGGTCACGCCATTCGGGTTGGGCTCATTGGCTTTCGCTCCCGCCTGGAGCAGCGCATTCACGACGGTCGAGGGGAAGCCATTGGCGAGGGCCGAGACGAGGGGAGTATCTACACTGGTGGCAATCGGCTTTGCCCCGGCTTTCAATAGCTCGAGGACGAAGTCCGGAGAGAACTTCCTGCCGAGGACGATGATGAGCGGCGTATAGCCGTTCTGGTCCGCGAGATTGACGTTCGCTCCGGCGCGGACGAGGGCGAGGGCGACCTCGGGATGCTTTTCGGTATTATCGAGGTTATC
>CAZBGA010000127.1:0-5796 GCA_964491385.1 uncultured Treponemataceae bacterium
CGGGGGCGGCGCGCGCGATCTTGTCGAGGTCGGAGGGAGAGTCGGTCACGAAGAGCCGCACGCCCTTCTCGTAGAAGTAGGCTATGTCGCGCTCTTTCTTGATCGTGTTGCCGAAGGAGAGCCGGTCGGGGACGACGCCGAGGCGAAGCAGCTGGTCCAGCTCGTACCGCGTGGCGACGTCGAAGTTGGAGCCGAGATCGCGGAGAGCGGAGATCACCTCGTCGTGTGGGTTGGCCTTGACGGCGTAGTAGACCTTGGCGTACGGCAGGTTGGTCCGGAGCGCCTCGTAATTGGCCTTGATCACGTCGAGGTCGATGACCAGGAAGGGAGTTTCCTTTCCCTTTCCGAAGTTCCTGATCCGGTCGAAGCGCTCCTTGGTCATGAAATTCTCTATAGGGAAATGGTATGAGATCTCTTCCAACTCTCCGGCCTCCTATATGCGCCGCTGGGCGCGGCGAACATGAGCCTAGCGCGCCGCTGCGGCTGCGCCAAACATAATTGCTCGCTTGCCATCATGTCAAGAATAGGCTATACCGCATCCATGGTCGGTTTCTTCATGAAGAAGGCCTTCTTCGACGGATGGGACCATCTGTTCTCGATCCTCCTCCTCAACCTCGGCTTCATACTGGCGATCTCGATCGGCTTCGCGCTGCCGGCCAGCCTCTCCCTTCCGGCCTGGGCGGGAATCGGCCTCGGCGTGCTCTCCCTCGCCGCCGGCTCCGTATGGTGGTCGGCCTGCATCTTCGCGACGAAGGGCATCGCGGACTTCGGGAGCCTCCATGTCGGCGAGATGTTGAAGCATGTCAGGCTGGGCCTCGTCCCGGGCCTCCAGGTCGGCGCGGTCCTCGTCCTCGGGTGGCTCGTCGTCTCCGTGGGGATGCCCTTCTACCTCTCCATGGGCGGGATCCTCGGGGCCCTCGCGGCCGGCGTCCTGTTCTGGTGCGCCGTCATCCTCCTCCTCGCGCTCCAGTACTACATCCCGCTCAGGTCGCGGCTCGGCGGGGGCCTGCGCAAGAACCTGCGCAAGAGCTTCGTGATGTTCTTCGACAATCCCGGCTTCTCAGTCTTCCTCTTTCTCTACACCGCCCTCTGCCTCGCCGTATCGCTGTTCCTGGCCTTCCTCCTCCCCGGCTTCGCCGGCGCCTGCCTCGCGCAGAACGTCGCGCTCAGGCTCAGGCTGTACAAGTACGATTGGCTCGAGGTCGAGCACCGCGCGAACAGGCGGGCCGTGCCTTGGGACGATCTCCTCGAGGAGGACAGGGAGCTCGTCGGCAAGCGGACGCTCAAGGGCATGTTCTTCCCCTGGAAGGAGTGAGGCCCGTTAATTGTTGACCTGGGGGGCCGCCGCGGCTATTATCGACTCAGGATATGTCCATACCCACCAGCCAACAGATAGGAAAATGGTTCGAGCTCTATAAGACCATAGACGTCACCTATACGAAGGAGATCATGAAATCGACGGGCCTCGATACCCGCGGCGTCTTCCTGAAGTGCGTCGGCGAGCAGTGGCCCTGCGTCATCTATTCGAGCTCCTTCGTCGGCGCCAAGGTCATCGTCAGCGCCAAGCAGGCGCTCACCGACCGCATCAGCAAGGCCAACAGCGCGGTCAGCCTGCGCTTCAGCTTCAAGCTCTCCGAGAAGCCCGATCCGGTCAGCTTCTTCATCGGCGCGAAGGTCACGGGCTATGCCGTCTACGCCCAGGGCGGCGGCGATCTCCAGTATGCCAGCCTCCAGTACACGCAGCGGCCTCCCGACGACCTCATCGACATCATGGGGCGCCTCCTCGAGGCGAACATAAACTCGACGCGGAGGAGGGACGAGCGCATCCTCCTCAATCCCGACGCGATGCGCAGGCTCTGCCTCGTCTCCAAGGAAAGCTACATCTACGTGCAGGGAGTGCCGCGAAAGTGCATACTTCGCGATCTCTCCTTCTCCGGGGCCAAGGCGATTATAGTGGGCCTCGCCAAATTCCTAGTCGGCAAGGAGTGCACGCTGCGCATCGAGATGGAGGAGCCGCGCGAGAGCCTGGACGTCAAGGGGTCGATCGTCCGCTACGAGGACGTCGAGGGCCGAAAGGACCTGACGGCCATCGCTATCCACTTCGACGAGCAGGCCGTACCGATGACCTTCAAGATGCACATCAACGACTTTCTGGGCCAGGTGCGCCAACCGAGGACCGAAGAAGAGGGCGCACACCCGGCCCCCGCGAGCCCCCCCGCCGCCGAAGCCCGACCCTAGCAGGAGATTGCAATGGACGGATCCCGAGCCGCCGGTCCCGCCGGCGACGCTTCCATCGGTCGCGGGTCCGATGAATCCAATACCCCCGGCGAGGCCGCCCTCAGGCGCCTCGTCTTCATAGAGCTGCCCGCGGGCCTCGCCCGTCCCATCGGCTCCTTCACTCCGGACCCTTCGGTGCCGCTGCCCGTCGAGACGGGCCCCGCATCCTCGGGGGAGGCCGAACGCTTCGACAGGACGGCGATCACCGCGGAGGCGATCGTCGCCGGCATGCTGAGACTCCTCGCCTGGAGGCCGAGCCACGAGAAGGCCGACTACTACCGCGCCTTCGTGAAGGCGGCGAGGCCCACGATCCTTTCCGAGCTCTCCGAGGCGGGCATCGCGAAGGCGCGCAACCGGGACTGGGAGATAGCCGAGGAGATCTTCCGGGCCCTGGCCGGTCTCTACCCCGACGCCCCCGAGCCCCTCCTCGATCTCGCCATCCTCTCCGAGGACAGGGCCGACCTCTACTCGCAATCGGGGCGCGAGGCCCTGTCGGAGGAGATGGACGAGCGCGCCTTCGAGGCCTACAAGCGCCTCCTCGCCCTCGAGCCTCCCTTCCCGCCCGCCTTCTTCAACGCGGCCTTCTTCTTCCTGCGCAGGCGCAACTTCGACCGCGCCGCCTCCCTCCTCGAGACCTACGTCAAGATGGCGGACGACGACGACAAGAAGGCGCGGGCGAGGGAAGTCCTGCAGAAGCTCGGGCAGCAGGGATATCTCGACAACCTCTTCAAGGAGGCCTTCGATTTCATCCGCCTCGGCGACGAGGAGAAGGGCCTCGCCAAGGCGAACGAGTTCATCGAGCGCCATCCCGAGGTGTGGAACGGGTGGTTCCTCGTCGGCTGGGCCTACCGCAGGCTGGGCAGATGGGAAGAAGGGCGAGCCGCCTTCGAGAAGGCCCTCGCCCTGGGGGCCGAGGGCGCGGATTCCCTCAACGAGCTGTCGATCTGCCTCCTCGAGCTCGGCCGGATTCCCGAGGCGCGGCGGGCCCTAGAGCGGGCGCTCCGCGTCGAGCCCGAGAACGTCAAGGTAATCGTGAACCTGGGGGCCGTCGCGGTCAGGCAGGACAGGCTCGGCGAGGCCGCGGGATTCTTCCGCGCGGCCCTCGATATTGACCAGAGCGACCCGGCCGCCAAGAGCTGGCTCGAGCGGCTGGAGTCGGAGGCCTAGGAGTGCGATCGGGCGACGGCGCCGCCTCCGGCGCGGCCGCCGCGCTCATCGAGAGGGCCCGCGCGCTGGCCGGCGCCCCGCGCCCGCCGGCGCGCGCCGAGCTGTCGGCACTGGTCGACTCGGCGAAGGCCGCGCTCGAGAAGGAAGACTCGAGACTGCGTCCGCGCGACTCGATGGGCAGGCCCGGCGGCCTCCTCGCTCTGCCCGCGCTGCCGACCATCCTCGTCCCCGACCTCCATGCCAGGCCCCGCTTCATCGCGTCCGTGCTGCGATGGACGCCGCCCGGTCTCGCGCGCTCCGTCGCCTCCCTCCTCGAGTCCGGCGGCGCCAACCTCCTCTGCCTCGGCGACGTAGTCCACTCGGAGTACGGGAGCGCGCAGCGGCGCTGGACGGCGGCCTACCACGAGTACGTCTCGGGCTGGATGTCGAAGGCGTCCATGGACGAGGAGATGGGGCTTTCCCTGACTGCGGCGCGCATAGTCCTCGAGGCCAAAGTCGCCTTCCCTGCGTATTTCCACTACATTAAGGGCAACCACGACAACATATCGGACGAGGAGGGCCGGGGCGACCACTCGTTCTACAAATTCGCGGCGGAGGGCGAGATGGTGGCGTCGTGGTTCGCCGCCGCCTACGGCGAGGCCCTCCTCGCCTCGTATCGGGAGCTCGAGCTGGACCTGCCTCTCCTCGCGTTGGGCTCCCGGTTCGTCGCGAGCCACGGCGAGCCCGCCTTCGCCCTCTCGCGCTCCGATATCGTCGAGTACCGCTCGAGGCCCGAGGTGGCGGAGGCCCTCATCTGGACGGCGAACGGCGAGGCGGAGCCGGGCTCGGTGGAAAGGAGTCTCGCCGCCCTCCTCGGTCCTTGGAAGGCCAGGAGAGCCTTGTGGTTCGCGGGCCACCGTCCCGTGGACGGCCGCTACGCCCTCCGCGCCGGAGGGAAGTTCGTGCAGTTCCACGATCCCGCCGCCTTCCGGGTCGCCTTGCTCATGCCCGGCCGCGCGGCCGACCCCGAAAGGGACATCGTCGACGTGCCCGCGGGAGCGGCATTAAGCCCGCCTTGACGCGATTCACGGAACCTGTAGAATGGGGCGTGGTGCCATGCATGATTCACGAGGATAAGATCGACCGGATAATCGCCGTCATGAAGGCTCGGCCTCGTTCAGCCCCCCTGCGATTCAGGAAGAAGACAGTCTCCCATAAAGTCCCGAGGCACAAGGGCAGGCTGCCGAACGCCTGCGTGCTCGACGTCTCCGATCTCGACGAGATTCTCGAGATCGATGCAAGCGGCATGACCTGCACGGCCGAGCCGGGAGTCACTTTCGCGGACCTCGTCCGGAAGACGCTCGCCCGCGGGCTCGTGCCGGTCACGGTTCCCGAACTCAAGACCATAACCCTCGGCGGCGCAGTCGCCGGCTGCTCGGTGGAGTCGATGTCCTACAAGTACGGCGGCTTCCACGACAGCTGCCTCGAATACGAGGTCGTCACCGCTTCCGGCGAGGTCCTCGTCTGCGCGCGGGACGGCGAGAACTCCCTCGTATTCGAGATGGCGCACGGGACCTTCGGCACCCTGGGCCTGATCACCAAGCTCAAGTTCAGGCTTCTTCCGGCCCGGCCCTACGTGCATCTCGTGTACGAGAAGTTCGGCGACTATCGTGAATACATGAAGGCCCTGGACGAGCGCATGGATCGGGACGAGATAGACTTCATCGACGGCCTCGTCGTCTCGAGGAGCGAGTTCCTGCTGTGCATCGGCAGCTTCGTCGACGAGGTCCCCTACGCGCATTCCTACGATCGCGCGCGCGCCTACTACCGGAGCGCCGCGACGCGGAGCGAGGACTACCTCGGCACCTTCGACTATTTCTTCCGCTACGACGCGGACTGCCATTGGATCGCGAGGAATTACGGCCTGGAGGTTCCTTTCCTGCGGTTCCTCTTCGGCAGATTCTTCCTTTCCTCCACGAAGATGCTTTCCCTGGCCCAGGCCATAACCCGGGTCAGGAAGGACCGCCGCCCCGACGTCATCGTCGACCTCTTCGTGCCCATCGCGAAGGTCGAGCCTTTCTGGGAATTCTACAAAAGGGTCTTCGACTATTATCCGCTCTGGGTAGTCCCGTACAGGATCGCCAAGGTCTATCCGTGGATCTCGCCGAGCCATATCCCGGGCGACTCGGAAAGTATGTACATCGATTTCGCCATCTACGGCTACAGGCCGAGGGACTCGCGGAACTACTACCGGCTCCTCGAGGAGGAGCTCAGGGATCTCGGGGGCATCAAGACCTTGATCTCGCACAACTTCCACGGGCGGGACGAGTTCTGGAGCATGTGGAACAAGGATAGCTACGACGAGGTCAAGCG
>CAZBGA010000128.1:0-5660 GCA_964491385.1 uncultured Treponemataceae bacterium
TCGTCGCCACGGGCATGGCCTTCGTGACCTACTCGGGCAATTTCGCCGACATGTCGGTGCCGACGACGATGGGCTTCACCGGCTATATCTGCATCGAGCTCCTCCGATTCGGCTTCCTGCCCGCTCTCGCGGGCGCCATCGCGGTGGGTCTCCTCATCGGCCTAGTGAACGGATACGTCGTAGGCAAGTTCAAGGCCAATCCGATCATCTGGACCCTCGCCGTCAACTACGTGACCATGGGCGTCATACGCCTGGTCTGGGTGAACAAGCAGATATACCCCGACATGCGCGGATCGGGCCAGGGCGCCGTGGCCCTCTTCGACGGGATATATCGCCTGCGCTTCTTCGACCTAATCGGATTGCCCGTAGTTATCCTCCTCGTCCTGGTGGTCCTGGGGCAGTTCGTCATGACCAGGACCTCCTTCGGCGCGAAGCTCAAGCTCACGGGCTCCAGCCTGCGCGCGGCCAAGTTCTCCGGGATAAACGTGGAGCGCATGATCACCGCCTCCTTCGTGCTGACCGCCTTCACCGCGACGATCGGGGGGTTGGCGGTGACCTCGCTCTCGCGGGTCGGCGCCTGGTACAACGGCGCGGGCTACGACTTCAAGGCGGTGACGGCCATCGTCATCGGAGGCATGACCCTCGCGGGCGGCCGCGGATCGATACTCGGAGTGCTGGGCGGCTCCCTGATCATCGGACTCCTGAACAACGTGTTGACCCTCCTGGGAGTCGGCACCTTCTCCCAGGACATGATCCGAGGCGCGATATTCATCGTGGTCGTCGGGATAAACGCCAAATCCTTGCGAAGCCTGGGGCGCGACGATGCGTAAGATAGGAAAGAACGAACTGCTCTCCTTCGGCGACAAGTACCGGATCTACATCCTCTTCGTCGCGGTCTTCGCCTTCATGTCGCTGTTCGCGCCGAACTTTTTCAACGTGTTCAACATCACGTCGATCCTCAAGGCGATATCCATGAACGCCTGCGTCGCGATCGGGTTCACCGTCGTCATGATCTGCGGGCAGCTCGACCTCTCGATAGGCACGGTGATCACCTTCGCGGGGGTGATAGCGCTGGGACTCCAGCCCGCCCTCGGCTACCTGGCCTCGGTGGCCGTGGCCATCGTCGCCGGGACCCTCGTGGGCGTGCTGAACGGTCTCCTCGTGGCCAAGGCCAAGATCAACTCCTTCATCGTCACCCTCGGAACCATGACGATCCTCCAGGGGGCGATCTACGAGCTCTCCGGCGGGAACTCCATCAGCGTCTCGTCCCCGGAAGCTTTCGTCATCTCCGACTTCCTGTCCAAGAGCTTCCTGCCCCTGATCACTCCGCGCATACTCATCAGCGCCATACTCGTCGCGATCGTGGAGTTCTACCTCCGGCGCACCCGCTCGGGGCGGAACTTCTACCTCGTCGGCGGCAACAGGAGCACGGCCTGGCTGGCCGGGCTCCGCACGGACCGTTACACCATCGCGGCCTTCGCGCTCTCGGGGGCGACGGCCGCCGTAGCCGGAGTCTTCTCGGTGCTCGAATCCACCTCGGCCACGCTCAAGCTCGGCGAGAACTCGCTCATGTACGTCATCTCCGCCACGATCATCGGCGGGACGGCGATGTCGGGAGGGAAGGGCGGGGTGCTCCGCAGCGTCGTGGCGATCTTCACCCTGGAGATGCTCTACACGGGCGTCATACTCTTCGGCCTCGGGAACGAGGTCAAGATATTCCTCGCCGGTCTCATCCTCGCCTACGTGGTCCTCTACGAGGCCTACGCGACCTACAAGCACGAGAAGAGCCTCGGGCAGAGGCCCGAGCTCATGAAGGAGCTCGCGGCGAGGAAGTCGGCCTCCGCCTAGGGGCCGGCCCGCCGCGATATGCATGGTTCCGTCACCGGAGCGCCCCGTGGGGGCGGCGACCGGAGTTGGAAGTTTCTCGAAGGAGGAATTGTGATGAAGAAGTTGGCATTCATCGTGACGACGCTCGCTTTGGCGCTCTTCGTCGTCTTCTCGATGGGCGGATGCGCGAAGGCGAAGGCCGCGGCCGCCGCCAAGGCCAATCTGGCCGAGTCCCTCAAGGTCGATACGAGCACGCTCAAATCGGCCGACAACCAGCAGCTGCTGGCCCCGTCCACCGACAGTCGGACAGTGCCCACGCGGCCGGCGGATCCCAATGCCCTCCCGGAGACCGATCCCCTCCACTGGTATGACATGGAGTGGGCCGGCTGGAACGTCACCCCGACCAACCAGCCCAAGTCGCCCTTGAACGGAGCCATCGGCAAGAAGATCATCATGATAGTCCACGGCGACCACCCCTGGACCACCGCCTGCATCCTGGGCGGCAAGAAAGTCGCGGACGCCTATAAGATGACCTTCAAGGCCCTGTCCCCGAACTGGGTCAAGGATGTCCAGGACCAGATGATCGACCAGGCCATCAACGAGAAGCCCGACATGATCCTCCTCATCCCCCTCGACGCCAAGGGCGCCGTGCAGCAGGCGCGCAAGATCAATCAGGCGGGCATCCCCCTCCATATCTTCAACACCCTGCCCTCGGCCGACGCGCTCAACTACGCGCTCGGATGGACCGGGCCGGACGACTTCGGCCAGTTCCGCCTCCTCGCCAAGTCATGGGCCGACGAGCTGCGCAGGCGCAATCCCGGCGCCAAGACCATCGGCGTCGCCTACGTCCAGCACGCTCCGGGCGGCTCGCCCTACTTCGCCCGCTCCTTCGGCCCGATCTCCGAGCTCGCCACCTACGCGCCCGAGATCAAGACCCTGGCCAAGGCCTCGCCGACGCCCGCGACCTTCGACGCCAACACCACGATGCAGCTCGTCTCCGACTGGCTCACCAAGTACGGTAAGGACCTTAAGGGCATCTGCGCCTCCGACGACTCCGCCCAGTCCCTCGGCATCTTCCAGGCCCTCGAGAAGGCCGGCCGGACCGACGTCGTCGTCGTCGCCGCCGGCAACTCGAAGCAGGGCATGGACCTCGTGAAGGACGGGAAGCTCTTCGCCATCACCTACCAGACCGCGGAAGGCGACGGCGCCCTGGCCGTCCAATACGCCGCCGACTGGTTCAACGGCAAGCAGGTCCCGCTCCGCAGGAACCTCGCCCAGCACATCATCACCAAGGCCGACGTAGACTCCTTCTACCCGCCCCAGTGGTGATCGGACTGTCTTGACGCGGCGCTCCGGGACCCTTAAAGTGCCGGGCGACCGCGGAGGCCGCGGCGCCTATCGGCCGCGGCCTCTTTTTTTCGATGCCCGATCGCGGGCATCGCGAGGAGGCTGGGTGAAATCGCTGCGACTTCCCTTCATCGCGAAGGCCATAGCCCTAGCGGCCGTTCCGGCCCTCCTGTCGGGGGCCGCCGCCCTCGTCGCCGGCGCGGCGCCGGGCGCCGGGACGGCGATCGCGGCGCTGGCTGGGCTTTCCGCCCTGCTCTCGGCGGCCGGGGGCATCTACCTGGGCGTCTCGACGGGGCGCGGCCTGCGCGGCCTCGAGAAGGGCGTGGGGGGCTCCGGCCGCGGCGAGGCCGACCTGGTGGCGAGGCTGCCCATACTCCGGCGCGACGAGACAGGCTCGGTCGCCCGCGGCTTCAACGTCTTCATCGCGAGGCTCCACGATATCGTCACCCGCATCAAGGAGATCGCCTCCAGGAGCGCGGCCAGGAGCGACGAGCTCGCCTCCGAGGCGGAGGAGCTCTCGGCCACGATGACCGAGATGAGCGCCTCCATGGAATCCCTGGGCGCCAACGGCGAGCTCCTGCGGAAGGAGATGGAAGAGTCGGAGGCCGGCCTGGCCTCCATCCGGAACGCCGCGGCCGGGGCCGCCTCCCGGATCAGGGAGCAGTCCGCGGCCCTCGCCGCGTCCGTCGAGGCGCTTTCAGCCATGTCCTCGAAGGCCGCCGAGGTCGGGCGCCAGCTCGACGCCAGGCGGGGCGACTCGGAAGCCCTGGAGAAGGCCGCCGGCGAGAGCGGCTCGGCGCTCGCCGCGGCCAACGCGGCGCTCAAGGATATCGCGGCCGCCGTCGAGGACGCTCGGGGCATGGCCGCCGTCATCGGCGACATCACCCAGCGGACCAACCTCCTCGCGATGAACGCGGCCATCGAGGCGGCGCACGCTGGCGATCGCGGCAGGGGATTCGCCGTCGTCGCCGACGAGATCCGCAAGCTCGCGGAATCGACGGCGGTCAACGCGCGATCCATAACCGCCTCCGTGGCCGCGGCCGGAGGCAGGGCCGCCGAGGCCTCCTCCCTCGCCGAGCGTTCCGAGCGCTCCTTCACCGCCCTGGCCACGGGCGTACGCTCGGTGAGCGCGGGCATGACCCGGGTGGGCGAGATCATGGGCAGCCTCGGCGAGTCCGAGTCCCTGCTCGAGCAGAGGATAGGCGAGCTAAAGGGCGTCGCCGCCGATGTGGGCGGCCGCGCCGCCGAGGTCGAGTCCCTGTCCGCCCTGGTCTCCGAGAGGGTGGCGCGCGCTTCAGGCCTCTCGCAGGCCAACGCCGAGGCCATCGTCGAGATGGCCGCGGGCGGGCGGCAGATCAACGAGGCGATAGCCGGCCTCGCGAGCCTCGGCTCGGAGAACTCGAGCGCGGCGCTCGACCTCGAGGCGGCCGTTCGGCGATTCAAGACCATCGACACCGCCGAGCTCAAGTCCGGCGACGGGCGGCCCCTCGTGGAGTGGACCCGGCGATCCAAGACCATCCCTCCCACTCCCGGCGACCCCGATTCCTTCCCCGAGTCCGACGAGCGGCATTGGTACCGCTACGAGTACGTCGGCTGGGGAGTCGAGAAGCTGCCCCAGCCCGAGTCGCGCTGCGACGGAGCCGAGGGCAAGCGCGTATCCTGCATCCTCATGGGCGACCATCCCTATATGGGAGCCTACCGCCGGGGGATGGAGAAGCTCGCGAAGGCCTTCGGAGTCCGCCTGTCCTTCTCGACGTCGCGCTTCGATCCCGAACTCGAGGCGCGCCTCGTCGCGCAGGCGGTCTCGGAGCGTCCCGACCTCCTCATAGTCATGCCTACCAGCGCGACCGGGGGCCTGGATTCCTCGGCGATCGCGCACCGCGCCGGCGTGCCCCTCCTGTACTCGAACTCCTACCCCGACCCCGAGTGCTTCCGGTACTGCCTGGCGTGGACCGGCCCGGACGACTGGGCCCAGACCCGGTCCCTCGCCCGGCGCTTCGCCGAGCGCTGCGGGAGCGAAGGCGGCTACGCCCTGATCCAGCACCTGCCCGGATCGAGTCCCTTCTATTCGAGGACCTACGCCTTCACGACCGAGATCGCCAAGACCGCCCCGCGCATGACCTGCCTCGAGAAGGCCTATACCGGCTTCGCCAGAGAGGAGACGGCGAAGGCGGTCCGAGGCTGGCTCTCGAAGCACGGCGGCTCGCTCAAGGGCGTCTATTCCGCGGACGACGGGCAGACCCTCCTCGGCCTCGCCGACGCGATGCAGGCCGCGGGCCGGAGCGATCTGGTAATAATGGCCGCGGGCACCTGCGCGATCGGCCTCGACCTCGTTGGGAAGGGGCAGGTCGACTCGATCAGCTACCAATCGGCTGAAGGCGACGGGGCCCTCGCCCTCAAGGCGGCCGCCGACTGGTTCAGCGGCCTCGAACTCGATCCCATCATCTACATGCCGATCGCCACGATCACGAGGGACAATCTCCGCG
>CAZBGA010000129.1:0-5584 GCA_964491385.1 uncultured Treponemataceae bacterium
CGAGGGTCTTGCAGAGCTTTTCGCAGGCGGCGACTTCCTCCGCTTCGTCGGGGCCAAAGCAGGCTCCCCTCGATCCCCTTGGGACCGATATGGCGCCGTTCCATATCTTCATCGTCAGTCCGAGAACGGAATAGCCCTGCTCCACGAGCAAGGCGGCGGCGACTCCCGAGTCGACGCCGCCGGAAAGACCGACCGCGATCTTGATCTTAGGGTTCATCATGGTCGAATCTAGCACGCGAGGCCATTATGAGTTAATAGAAAGCGCATTTCCTTCGAAATTCTTAATAAGGAATTATAGAGTATCGACATGCTGGCCATTCCGCGAGAATGCGTGATATAATTTCGGCTTGGAACGGCTTGCTCTGTCAGGCAAATATCCAGCCCATTGGGCAAAGGCTTGGAGAAAAAAAATTGCGTAGACCAAACCTTGTAAGTATCGCACTTGCGATATCTGCCGTATTGACCCTGTCGGCGTTCGCAGAGACCGCCCCCTCCATCGCGAGCTTCGCATCCGCTGGTTTTCCCGACAACGCCGACCTTCGCGGCAAGCTCTTCGCGTATGTCATCGGGGCGTCCCGAGACGTAGCTCTGGCCTTCGGGGAAAAGCAGCTTCAGTCCGCGGCGGGCCCGGTAACTGTACGCGTCGAGAAGCGGAGCGCCGATTTCATCGTCGAGTTCATCAACGCGAACGCCTCGGAGGCGGACCAGGCCGGGCGCGGCTCCTGTTTCATCCAGCGCAGCATGGGCAAGGGCAATTACATACTTCAGGCCAGAATCCTCCTGGAGGACGATCCCGGCTGCTATCTCAGCCTCTATCCCTCCGGCTCGGGGACTCGCGGCGACGTAGTGATGTACGGCGCCGTAGTGAAGAAAGGGCTATTCTTCTCCGACATGCTCTATAGGATACTCCTCCTTTCCTTTTCCGATATCGTCGACGCGACGAGTCGCTCGTTCGATTGGAGCGCCGTCTTCAAATTCGGATCGAAGGACTCGGACGGAGATAGCGCGGGCGAGCTTCGGTCCGCTCTCGCGAACGCATCGAACCAGCCCGAGAAGACCGTCGTCGCCAGCGCGGCGCCGATAGGCCTAGGCTCGGTGCCGGGCAAGGTCTCTCTCGCGACCGCTCCCGCTCTTCCCTCGGCGGGCAGTCAGGCCGACGCCGCTTCCAAGGGGCCGCGCTCGCTCAGGATCGCTTCCTCCATCGACCGAGCGGCCTCGCCGGAGGCTCTCCTCCTGGACCTGGCCTCCTTGGGCGAATCCGGCGCGCGCGAGATCTCCTTCGACTCCGAGACCGCGCCCGCATTCGTGGACGACTGCGGCGACATCGTGGCCAGACCCGCCTACTCCGATTTCCCGCGCTACGACTCCAGAGGCCTGCCCTTCGCGGCCGTTCGCGCCGCCCTCTTCCTCGATCTTCAGTCCAACCGCGGCTCGGTCTACGCCATAGTGGGCGAGGGCTTGCGCGCGACGATCATCCCCTCATACGACGAGGCAGGCCGCCTCGATTTCGCCGTCTTCTCGGGAGGGAAGGAATCGAGCTGGAACGACCTTTTCGCGGGCAAGCGCGACCTCAAGGCGCGGATAGTTCGCGTGCCCCCCGCCTCGTAGGCGAAGGAAGACCGCGGTACTGCTCGAGAGCGCGGGCGAGCGAGGGGAAGGCGAGCTCTTCCTCGGCGACGCTCCGCGGGTCCATGACGCGGATCGAGAGCGCCTCGCCGTCGGCGGGAGCGAAGGCGGGTAGCGGCGCGCCGGCGCCGAAGCGGTAATAGAAGAACAGATCGCAAGTATTGTACGAGACGCCGCCGTAGGCGTAGGAGTTGGGGAAGCTTCCCAGGAAGTCGAGGCCCGGCGGCGCCCAGCCGACCTCTTCCAGGCACTCGCGCAGCGCGGCGTCTTCGGCGCGCTCCCCGGGGTCGACGAAGCCGCCCGGCAGGCCCAGCTTGCCCCGTCGCGGTTCCATGGCGCGCTCGATGAAGACTATCCCGTCCGGACCGTCGAGTATGATCCCCGCGGCCGTCGCCACGTTGTGGAAGTACTCGAAGCCGCAGTACCTGCAGTGCCAGCGCTTGCCATCGAGGAAGGCCGGATCTCCTGCGCCGCAGGAAGGGCAGAAGCGGAAGCTCAACGATATTCCTCCCAGGCCTTCACTTCCACGCCGCGCTCGCGGGCTTGGGCCAAAGCCTCGGTGAAGCGCCGAGCCACCTTGATATCGGTCACGAGGGGGAGGTCGAAATCGATGGCCATCCGGCGGATGATGTAGTCGTTGCGGAGTTCTCTCTCGCCGTTGTTCTTCGGGATGTTTATCACGAGATCGAAGTCGCGGGCGCGGAGCATGGTGGCTATATTGGGCTCGGCCTTCTCGAGGGGCCAATGGAGGGCGGTAGCGGCGACGCCGTTGTCCGCGAGGAATTTGGCCGTACCCTTCGACGCGCAGAGCTCGTAGCCCATCGCGGCGAGGCTTCGCGCGCCGCCGAGAAACTCCACTTTGTCGCTCATCGGTCCCGTCGAGAGGAGTATGCGCTTCTTGGGCACGCGATAGCCGACCGAGAGCAGAGCCTTGAGGAAGGCGTCGTTGAGGTCGCGCCCGATGCAGCCGACCTCGCCCGTCGACGCCATTTCGACGCCGAGGACGGGATCGGCGCCGTGAAGGCGCGAGAAGCTGAACTGCGCCGCCTTCACCCCCACCCACTCGAGGTCGAGGGAAGAGGCGGTAGGCCTCTCGAGGGGCAGGTCGAGGATCGCCTTGGTCGCGAGCTCGATCATGTTGACGCGGGCGACCTTGGAGCAGAAGGGAAAGCTGCGCGACGCGCGGAGGTTGCACTCGATGACGCTGACCCGATTGTCCTTGGCGATGAACTGGATGTTGAAGGGACCGGTGATCCTGAGCTCGCGCGCGATGTCGGTCGCCACCTTCCTGACCTTGCGGACCGTCTCGATGTACAGGCGCTGCGGGGGCATGACGACGGTCGCGTCGCCCGAGTGGACGCCGGCGTTCTCGACGTGCTCGGTTATCGCCTGGAAGAGAATATCCCCGCGACGGGCCACCGCGTCTATCTCGACTTCCTTCGCGTCCTCGACGAACTTCGTGATGACGACGGGGTAGTCGCCGCTTATCAGGGCTGCCTCGTCGAGGGCGGTCTCCAGGCTCTCGCGGTCCCACGCGACTCGCATCGCGGCGCCCGACAGCACGTAGCTGGGCCGCACGAGGACCGGGTAGCCCACCTCGTCGGCGAAGGAGTAGGCGGAGCCCAGGTCGGTGAGCTCGCGCCAGGCCGGCTGCTCGATGCCGAGATCCTCGAGGAGGGCCGAGAATTTATGCCTGTCCTCCGCCTTGTCGATGTCCCGCGCGTCCGTCCCGAGAATCACCGCGCCCGCATCGAAGAGGCTCATGGCGAGGTTGTTGGGAGTCTGTCCCCCCATCGAGAGCACGATTCCCGACGGGCGCTCGAACTCGTAGATGTCCAGCACGCGCTCGAGAGACAGCTCCTCGAAGTAGAGCCGGTCGCAGACGTCGTAGTCGGTGCTCACCGTCTCCGGGTTGCAGTTGACCATGATCGAGGTCTTGCCCGATTCCCGGACCGCCTGGACGGCGTTCACGCAGCACCAGTCGAACTCGACGCTCGAGCCTATCCGGTAGGCGCCCGAGCCCAGCACTATCACTCCCCCGTCCGAGGGAGAGAGGTCGTCCTCGCGCCCGGAATAGGTCGCGTAGAGGTAATTGGTCGCGGCGGGATACTCGGCGGCCAAGGTATCAATGCGCTTGAAGGAGGGGCGGATCCCCTCCTCCTCGCGCCGCGCGCGGATCGCGGCCTCGCTCGAGCCGAGAAGCTCGCCCAGGCGCGCATCGGAGAAGCCCAGTCGCTTGGCCTCCAGGAGGAGATCCCTGTCGGGGGATCCGGCCGCGGCGATCGCCCGCTCGCAGCGGAGCACGTTCGCCAGCTTGCCGAGGAACCATCGGTCGATCCGGGTGAGGGCGTGGATCCTGTCTATGGACCAGCCCTCCGAGAGGGCTCGGTATACGGCGAACAGGCGGCGATCCGTCGGCCGCGAAAGGGCCCCTTTGAGGCCCTTGGAGTCAAGCCTGGCGAGCGCCGGGTCCGCCGTCAGGCCGGGAGCGCCGATTCCCGTCATCCTCAGGGCCTTCTGCAGGGCCTCCTCGAAGTTGCGGCCTATCGACATGACCTCTCCGACCGATTTCATCTCGCTTCCGATGTTGACGTCGACGTCCTTGAACTTGCCGAGGTCCCAACGCGGGACCTTCACGACGCAGTAATCGAGAGCCGGCTCGAAGCAGCATTTCGTCGCGCGCGTTATGCGGTTCTCGATCTGCGTCATGGTCAGGCCCAAGGCGAGCTTCGCGGCTACGAAGGCGAGAGGGTAGCCGGTGGCCTTCGACGCGAGGGCGGAGCTGCGCGAGAGCCGGGCGTTGACCTCGATGACTCTGTATTCCTCCGAATCTGGGTCGAGGGCGTACTGGATATTGCACTCGCCGACGATGCCGAGGTGATCGATGACCTGCAGGGCGACGCGCCTCAGCTTGTGGTACTCGGAGTCGTTGAGGGTCTGCGATGGAGCCACGACGATGCTCTCGCCCGTGTGTATCCCGAGCGGATCCAGGTTCTCCATGTTGCAGACCGCTATGCAGTCGCCAGAGCGGTCGCGGACCACCTCGTACTCGATCTCCTTCCATCCGCCGAGCCATTCCTCCACCAGCACCTGGGGGGAGATGGCGAGGGCCTTCTCGCAGCGCCCTCGAAGCGCGTCCGCGTCCTCGCAGAGCCCCGAGCCGGAGCCGCCGAGCGCATAGGCCGCGCGAAGCATCACCGGATAGCCGATCCGCTCGGCCGCCGCGAGGGCGTCGGCGACGCGCGCGGCGGCCTCGCTCTTGGGCGTGGAAACGCCGATCTCGGCGAGCTTCTTCGCGAAGAGGTCCCGGTCCTCGGTCTCCTCTATCGCTCGCACTGGGCTGCCGAGCACGCGAACTCCGTGCCTCGCCAGGACCCCCGATCGGTCGAGCGCGACGCCGCAGTTGAGGGCGGTCTGCCCGCCGAAGGACAGGAGTATCCCGTCGGGCTTCTCCTTCTCGATGACTCGCTCGACGTACTCGGGCGTGACGGGAAGGAAGTAGGTCGCGTCGGCCATGCCCTCGCTAGTCTGGATGGTGGCGATGTTCGGATTGATGAGGACGGTCTTCACGCCCTCCTCGCGCAGGGCCTTGAGGGCCTGGGAACCCGAGTAGTCGAATTCGCCGGCCTGGCCTATCTTGAGGCCGCCCGAGCCCAGGACCAGGACTCTCTTGACGTCGATCATCGCGCCAGCCTCCTTTGGAGGCTATGCCTCGCCTCGAGGCTAGGCCCCATCGCGAGCTCGGGCTCGCGAGTCCCGACCGCCGCCTTCCCGGCTCGCTCCCTCGCCTGGGCCAGGAACGCGTCGAAGAGGAACTCTGTGTCCCTCGGGCCGGGGCAGCCTTCGGGATGGAACTGGACGGCGGAGAAGGGGCCGCGCGTCGAGCGAATGCCTTCGACCGTGCCGTCGTTGCCGTTCGTGAACCACAGCTCCCAGCCTCCGGGAAGGCTGTCGGCGC
>CAZBGA010000130.1:0-5499 GCA_964491385.1 uncultured Treponemataceae bacterium
TCGGAGACGACCGCCGCCTCGACCAGCGCCGTCGGGCAGGTGCGCCGCGACCCCTTCGCCATGCTGCCTTTTTGCGGCTACCACATGGCCGCCTACTTCAGCAACTGGCTGCGCTTCGGCCGCATGATCAACAGCCCGCCCCGCATCTTCGGCGTCAACTGGTTCCGCAAGAGCAAGGACGGCACGTACCTCTGGCCGGGCTTCGGCGAGAACATCCGCGTCCTCAAGTGGATCGCCGAGCGCGCCAACAACCACGGCAGGGCCGTGGAGGGGCCGCTCGGCTGGATGCCCCGCTACGAGGACATCTGCTGGGAGGGGATGGAGGACTTCACCAAGGAGAAGTTCGGCGAGCTGATGGCCGTGGACCGCGGGCAGTGGGTGGCCGAGCTCCTCTCCCACGAGGAGCTCTTCACGAAGCTCTACGACCGCCTGCCCAAGGAGCTCATCTTCATCCGCGAGCTCACCCTATCGAGCCTCTGGCGCTCGCCCGAGCACTGGGAGTTCAGCCGCTCCTCGCCGGACCCGTCGGAGGACTGAAGCGCGGAGAACCAAGGTAATGTCGAGAAAGGCTCCATTGCCCAGTTGCTGTGCCACTTCAGTATCAGAGCCAATTCGGAGTAGTATTATTTCCTTAGGAGGTGCCTCATGCGCCAAGTCATCGTCTATCCCGGCGAAGATGGTTATTACGTCGTCGAGTGCCCGAGCCTCCCCGGCTGCATCTCTCAGGGCCTCACCAAAGAACAGGCCATCGAGAACATCAAAGAAGCAATCCAAGCCTACACCCTAGCGCTCCAAGACCAGGGTCTGTCCATTCCCGTCGAGAAGTTCGATTCTATGCTCGTCGCCGTATGAGCCGTCTTATCAGGCAACACGGCAGCCATATCGTGCTCAAAAAGTCCGATCCTTTCACGCAGGTCGTGGTCCCCGATCACAAGGAGCTCGACACCGGAACACTTCGCGCCATCATCCGCCAATCCGGCCTTTCAGTCGATGAGTTCCTTAAACTGATCTGACCAAACTCCCTGTGTGGAGCTGGCCATCATCGAAGTATGGATCCTTACGGGTGTGCCTCGGCGACAGTCGCCAGGGGCAGGAAGAGCGTGAGCGGATACTCGGAGAAGGCCTCGAATCCATACTTCAGGTAGAAGCCCCTCGCCTTATCGTCGATCGCGTCCACGATCACGGCATACAGCCCAACCTCGGCCGACACCGAAAGCGCCTTCTCCAAGGCCTGGCGCGGAAGCTTTGCCCGCATCTCCTCAGGTAGCGACCGGGACTCGACCTGGGCACTCGCGAGAGTCATGTATCCGACGACGCCTTCGCCCTTGTCAAAGGCGACGAAGGTCTTCCCGATCGACAGGCGGTCGTTCTTCAGGGCATAGAGTCGGAAATATTCGTTCTGGACGTCCCATCCGTCGGAGAAAGTCGCCGCCACGCCGGCCCGCTTCGGGGCTACAACTTTTACTACGCCGATGCTCGCACAAAAAATCACGATATCCTGAGCCGCTCGACGGTACACCTGGCAACGGCAAAGCCTTCCCGCGCGAGCTGACCCCATACCTTACGCGTTCCATAGACCTTGAAGTTGTCATCCCACACGCGCTGTATGGCCGATCGTAGCTCCTCATCACGTCTTTGCCGTGGTGATCGCTTGTCCGGATCACTCTGCCGGGCCTTTTGCTGATAGAACGTCGGGGGAGCGATCCGCATAGCTCGGCAGATCGGCTCCGACCCCCAGGGCTTGGCGACGGTCGTCGATGAACGCGACGGTCACTTCTGTTGGCGGTCGAGCTCCGCCTTCGCGAAATATGCCGAGGCCAAGCGAAGAATCTCGTTGGCCTTCTTGAGTTCCCGGTTCTCGCGCTGCAGCCGCTTGAACTCCTCGCGCTCACTCGTCGTCAATCCTTCTCGCGTACCTGCGTCTCGCTCAGCTTGGCGAACCCAGCGCCTGAGCGTCTCCGCCGTGCAGCCGATCTTGGATGCCACCGCGCAGATGGCTGCCCATTGCGACTCATGCTTGCTTTGCTGTTCGCCAACCAGCCGAACCGCTCGCTCTCGTACCTCCGGTGAAAACCTCGTCTCCTTGCCCATGACCATATCCTCTCACAGGGTTTGGTCTCCGGCAAACCCGGGGCGGTTCATTGAGTAAATATATCAGAATTGGCTTGACAGAAAGACGCAATATAAAGTTTGTTTTTTGAGGGAATCGGGCTACAATATGTTAGCTCAGTATCCAATTCCATGCATTTTCGATTTTGTAACCCTGAGCTGAAGTGTGGCGAGCATGTCGAAAAAAAATAGGCATGGGGTGGGTAACAAAACCGTTACGACGTCACCCTTCTCTCAAACCGCAGAAGGACTTTGTCTAGTAAATAACCCTCGTTCTTTGAACACCTCTTTTTTGTGGATTGCCGTTTTAATCCTGTCACTAACCATTCCAGAAAAATATTTTGCACAGACGATGCAGGGTCCCGAGTCAAATAGCGCAATAATCGTCCATGTGCCATCGCCGCTGGAGGTCGAGGTCGAGCCTTTAGTCGATCTTCCACTCGCCGACAGCGCTAATTACTTCTCGACTGGCGGAGGCATGGCCTGGAACTTTGACTACCACGTTTCCAACACGTTCCTTGGGCTCATGGGCGGATTGCAATACATCTATACCCCAGATCAGGCAGATAAGTCCCTCTCTCTCACTGCACTCCGGATCGGGGGCTCGGCTAACATTCCGCTCGGCGGCGGATTGCGATTCTCGCTATTCGGTCTCGGTGGGTACTACTTCGCCTCGATGAACGGCGAGAGCAATGCAGTGGTCGACCCCTATGTTGCGGGGGGCTTCAACATTCTCTTCCCGATCGGACCAAACCTCAAGCTTGAGGGGGGCGCCCAGTATAACTATTTCCTCGGTCTATATCAGGGTTTTGGCGCCGGCATCGGGGTGAGCATCCCCCTTGGGAACATTGGCGGAACTATCGATATACCCACGACGGAGCTAAATACCGCCTTCCCGGTTTTCTACAAGTTCTACGATGACCACACCATCGGAACACTCGAACTTCAAAGCAACCTCAAGGTGCCCGCATCAAATGTACAGATCCAAGTCTACGTAAAGGAATACATGGATGCTCCCAAGCGCATCGATGTGCCGGGTCGCCTAAATCCGGGTGAGACGAAAATTGTCGACCTCTACGCACTTTTCAACGACAAGGTACTCGGAATCACCGAAGGCACCAAGGTAGCCACCGAAATTACCGTGAGCTTCACGGCCGCGGGGCAGAGCTACCAGGGTAAGCGGATTGCGACGCTGACGATTCTTGGCCGGAACGCGATGACGTGGGATGATAATCGGAAGGCAGCGGCGTTCGTGACGGCGAAGGATCCAGAAGTACTAGGCTTTGCTCGGAGTGTGACGAGCTATATCCACTCCAAGGAGGCTCGTTCAATCGTGGACACATTGCAATCAGCAGTAGCGCTTCACGAAGCTTTGGATCTATACGGGATAAACTACACGCCGAACCCCAAGACACCCTATGAGGAGGTGTCCAAGCAGAGGACCGCAATCGACTTTCTCCAGTTTCCGCGCGAAACCTTCCAATATAGGGCGGGGGACTGTTCTGACATCTCGATTCTATTTGCTTCTCTCCTCGAGGCAGTAGGGATCGAAGCCGCCTTTATCACGGTACCAGGGCACATTTTTGTGGCGATAAACACCGGCGTGCAAACGTCCAAGGCCGCAGACGACCTACTGAATAAAACAATGATTATCGACAGTGGCGGGATCGCCTGGGTGCCTGTAGAGATCACGATGCGGAACCAGGGCTTTTTGCGGGCATGGCAACTGGGGGCGAAAGAGTGGGCTGAGAACAGCGCTACAGGACTTGCGGGTTTCTATCCGGTCGAAGATGCCTGGGCGGTGTACCAGCCAGTGGGGCTTCCTGGGACCGAGAACACGCTCGCCATGCCGCAGGCGGATGCTATTTTGCATGCTTACTTGGCTGAGATGCAAAAGCTCATCGACGATTCGGTGCAGCCGCAGATCGTCGAACTCAAGAAGCAAATTTCGGCACAGCAAAGCCCCGCAGCGATGAATCGGCTCGGCGTGCTGTATGCGAAGTACGGAGAGCCTGACGAAGCCGAGGCGAACTTCAAGATGGCGCTCGCCGTCAGACCATACCTTCCGGCAATCATCAACCTGGGGAACCTCTATTTTCTTAAGGATAATTGGCAGGAAGCTCTCAGCTATTATGAACAAGCGAATGGCTTGGCGCCGAATAATCCGCGTATCCTTTTGGGGATCGCGCGGGCCGCGCGGGAGTTGCAGGACTACCCCCTGATGGCCCAGGTCTACGGGAAAGTGAAAAGCATTGACCCGAAGCTGGCTTCCGAGTTTGCCTATCTTGGCGAGGAGCAGGGAGGACGCGCGGTCGATGTAGAAAGCGCGCGCCGCGCGGTTCTCTGGGAAAGTGAGGAGTGATGGTATATGAACATGAAAAGATGGGTATTAGCTTCTTTTATTCTCGAAGCGCTTGTCGCGGTCGGATTGGGGGCACAGAGTGTGACGGTACTATACCTTGAAGGAAGGGTGTTCGCGGGATCAGGCGACGAGTGGATCAGTGTAGGCATCGGGGACCACGTCCCGCTGACTGGGATTCTCCGGGTGCAAAAGGAGAGTTCGATTGACCTCTCGGCTCCTGGCGGTAGGATCAGCCTCGTCGAACCTGGAACCTATGTACTTCATGATATCCTGCAGGCACGGGATGACCCCGCCTCGGCCGATATTTCTGCTCAAGTCATGGGAGAGCTTAAGCGAATTCTGAACGGACGGAGCGCAAATCAGGCAGTGACCGGGGGGGTCCGCGGTGCGGACGAGGCGAAAACCGCCGACCACGATTGGGTAACGAGCGATGCAGCTGTTTTCGTCGACGCTGCGAAGGAGTACATCGCCTCAGGGAACTACGACGATGCCCTCGACCAATTGGACCAAGTTCAGGCGTCGAGCGACGAGGAGAGTGCTGAGATCTCGTTCTACCGGGCAGAGGCCTACGCGATGGCGGGAAAGACGCACCAGGCTTACAAAATATTGACTAGTCTCGCTCCAAAGGGTAAGGAGGCTTGGGCGGGAGACTTCATCCTGCTCAAGGCGCGACTTTATCTCGGCTCCTTCGCGCCTCGGGCGGCTGTCGACCTTCTCACAGACAAAGCCTCGGTGGCGCTCGGAAACGACTCACAATACGCGGGGGCATACTATTTTTTCCTCGGCCTCGGGTACCGAGGGCTTGGCAATGTGGCGCAGGAGAGACAAAGTCTGAAGCGTGTCGTAACGATATCCGGAGACACGGGGTTAGGGAGAACAGCAGGAGAGATACTGAAGGGCCTTTGAGGCGTAGACCTGAGTCTGATTTTATTGGAGCAGCGAGGAGAAACTCATGGGATGCGTAATGCCTACCTAAGGGTTCCTGAAAAACCCTCTTTTGCTGATCAGGCAACAAAATCCAGCCTGAT
>CAZBGA010000131.1:0-5469 GCA_964491385.1 uncultured Treponemataceae bacterium
ACGGCTTCTTCGCGACCTTCTACATGCCCGTATACCGGGACGGCAGCGAGATCGGGTTGCTCGCCCTGCAAAAGGCGTTCGATCGCAGCTATCTCGAAGCCTTGTCGTACCGTTTCAATATCGGCATCGCCCTGTACGCTCAAGGACTCTACCGCTACATCTCGCCATCCCTGCCGGAAATAGAAAAGGCCGGCGCGCTCTGGACCCGGTCAAGGCCGATGACCGGCGGACCTTTCTCGGGCTCCTACCGATTGCTCGGGAAAGTGTACAAATTCGTGGGATCGTACTTCGAGATGGGAAGCGCAGTAAAGGGCTTCCTCTTCGTCGGCGGCCCCTCTACGATCACGGTCGAGGATTGGCGGAGGAACTTCCTGAACCTCTCCGTCGTGCCGCTGATCTGCGCGGCGGTCGCGACGGTGCTTTTCTTCATGTGGGGCAGCGAGGTGATCACGGCGATCCGAAGGCTGCTCGGCGCCTCGGAGGCCATCGGCGGCGGCGAATACGAAGTGCGGCTCCCCATCGAGCGCAAGGACGAGTTCGGCGTGCTGTACCGGGGATTCAGCCGCATGGCGGAGCAGCTCAAGGAGAACGCCGCGAGGCTCGAGGAGAATAAGCGCATGCTCGTCACGAGCGAGAAGATGGCCGCGCTCGGTAGGTTCTCCGCGGGAATCGCGCACGAGATCAACAACCCGCTCGGCATCATCCTCAACCATGTCCAGCTCCTCAGGACGGGCAAGCTCGACGAGGTCGAGCAGGGCGAATTCCTGGCCAGGATCGAGGCCGAGATCAAGCGAACCAGCCGCCTGTTGCGCAACATCCTCCACCATGCGACGGAGGAGGAGCTCGCCTTCTGCGACCTGTCGCTTGAATCGGTGGTGGCCGAGGTCGTGGAGCTTTTCGCGCCGAAGCTTCGCTTAAAAGGAGTGAGGATCGAGGTCGGGCCATTCCCGTCCGGGGCCATCATCGAGGGCGATGCCGACGCGATCAAGCAGGTGTTCTTCAACCTCATCTACAACGCACTCCAGGCCATACACCACGACCAAGGCCTTGTCCGGATCGGCGCGGAGGACGACGGGGCGGGCTTTAAGGTGCTGGTTGCCGACAACGGCGAGGGGATGGACGAGACGACGCGATTGACCATCTTCGAGCCCTTCGTCACGCGTAAAAAGGGCTACGGTACCGGCCTCGGCCTCGCGCTGAGCAGGACGATCATGATGCAGCACGGCGGGGCCATCGAAGCCAGCGGGGAGCCGAACGTCGGCAGCGTGATAACGCTCTGGTTCCCGCGCAAGGAGGCGCCATGCTGAATGGGAGCGGTTGCTCGATCCTCGTCGTGGACGACGAGGAAGGAATGCGCCTCGGCCTAAAGAAGGCGCTCACCCTCGAGGGCTATCAGGTCACCTGCGTCGCCACGGGGGAGGACGCGCGCAGAATCGGCAAGCGCGCGCGATTCGACTGCGCCTTCATCGACCTCCGGCTGCCGGACATCACCGGGACCGAGCTCCTCCCCGATCTCCGCGAGTCCGGCACCGCCGTTGTCATGATGACAGCCTACGCGGCCGTGGATACCGCGGTTCGGGCCATGAAGCTCGGCGCCGTAGACTACCTGCAGAAGCCCTTCGACAACCAGGACGTCGTCGCCCTCGCCGGCCGGCTCTGCTCCACCGGGCGCAAGGAGGCGGGCAGAGAGCCTTCGCCGGGAGCGGGTCCAGGCTCCGCTCTCGTGGCGGCCAGCCCCGCCATGAAGGGCATCCTCCAGACCCTGCGAAAGGTCGTCGACTCCGATATCAACATCCTGATCCAGGGGGAGAGCGGGACGGGCAAGGAGATGCTCGCGCGATTCGTGCACGAAGGCGGCGGGCGATCGAAAGAACCCTATATCGCCATCAATTGCGCCGCCATTCCTTCCGAGCTCCTGGAGAGCGAGCTATTCGGCCACGAGCGGGGCTCCTTTACCGGCGCCCACGCCTCGGCGACCGGCAAATTCGAGGCCGCGAAGTCGGGAACCATCTTCCTCGATGAAGTCGGCGACATGTGCACGCAGCTCCAGACCAAGCTTCTCCGCGCGATAGAAGAACGCTCGTTCGATCCGATAGGCTCCACGCGGTCGGTACCCCTAGCGGCGAGGCTCATCGCCTCGACGAACCGCGACCTCAAGGCCCTGATCGACGAGAAGCACTTCCGCCTCGACCTGTATTATCGCCTGAAGGGCATCGCCGTTACGATTCCGCCGCTGCGCGAGCGGCGGGAAGACATCGAGCCCCTCGTGAACCTGTTCCTGGACAAGTATAAACGGCGCTACGAAAAGGGCGGCGTCGAGATATCGAGGGAAGCCATGCGGTTCCTCGTCTCATACCGCTGGCCCGGGAACGTCCGCGAGCTGAAGAACGCAGTCGAGTCGGCGGTCCTGCTCTCGGAACAGCCAAGGTCCCTCCTTTCGTCCGATTTCCTATTGGAGCCCGACGGCGATGTCCACGAGCTGTGGCAGCAGGAGAGGGAAGGCATCATCGAAGCGCTCGTCAGGACGGGCTACAGTCGCTCGGACGCATCCCGAGAGCTCGGCATGAGTCGCAAGACGCTTTACAATAAAATGAAACGCTACGGGATAAAATAGCCTCAGATCTTACACCTTTTTACCCAATTCGAGCACGAGCTGGCTCCTGCCCTCTCGCGCCATGATATCTCGATTTGTGCCATTTTCTAATTCTATTAACCAAAATGAGTTGCAAAAAGCGAAGGGGAATGGGCCACTTGGCCCGGAAGCTGCATAGCTATTTGAGATGCGCAGCCAGCTAATCCGGGCCTTCCTACAATGCTCATGGCTAATCCTCTCATGCACGGTCGCGATCTCCTGCTCCGGCGGTAAGCCATCGGTGAGCTCGCCGGGCGCCCCTGCCTCGCGTTCGGCCCAGCCGCGCCAATTGACCTTCGCGCTGGTCCCCAAGGGCGTCCATCCGTATTTCCTGCCGCTGTACCGGGGATTCGCGGACGCCGGCCAGAAATACGGTGTCCTGACGGAGCTCGACGCTCCGCCCCGGTTCGACGTCGCGCTTCAGGTGAAGCTGATCGAGGACCTCATCGCCCGCGGAGTGAACGGCATCGCCATCTCGGCCGACGACGACGCGGGACTCGTGTCGGTCGTCCACGAGGCGGCCCAATCCGGCATCAAGGTCATCACCGTGGACGCGCCGGCTCCCTCGAGCGAGGCGCTCACATATATAGGGACGGATAACGAGAGCTCGGGCTTCGAATCCGGCAAGAGGATGGCGCGGACGATGGGAGGAAAGGGAAGCCTCGCGATACTGCAAGGGGGGCTAGGCGCCACCAACCTCAACCTGAGGGCGAAAGGATTTAAACGTGGCCTAGCCGAAGCGGGCCCCGACATCGAGGTCGTGGGCGTCATCGACGAGGGCGGGGACTTGTCCCGGTCGGTGAGCGCGATGGAGACCCTTCTCGCGGAGCGACCGCGGCTTGACGCGATCTTCTGCGTTTCGGCCGAAGGCTCCCCGGCCGCCGCGGCCGTGGCAAAGCGCCAAGGCAAGGCCGGGAAGATCCTCATAGCCGGCTTCGACGATCTCGGCGACACGATTAAAGGCATACGCGACGGCTCGATCGCCTTTTGCGTCGTCCAGAACGCCTACAGGATGGGCTGGCTCTCGGTCGAGCGGCTACTCGACGCCTCGGCGGGGCGCTCGATCCCGCGCGGAATCGATACCGGCGTAGTCTTCGTCGATCGAGGCAACGTCGACTCGTACAAATCGGCGATGGAATCGGAAAATGCGCGCAAGGGTATAGCGCAAAAAAGGCCGCAAGCCCCGTCGGGGCAGGCCCAAAATATCGTAGGAGGTTGGGAATGAAGAGAGGAACGCTCGGCAGGATGAAAAGGTTTCTGAGTGTCTTGTTGATTCTCGGTCTTGCCTGTTCTGTCGCCTTCGCGGCAGATAAGAAGCCGCTCATCGGTGTGTCGATTTGGAGTTCGACCGACACCCTCGGCAGCCAGTGCAAGAGAATCATCGACGCGGCCGCCCAAGCGCTTGGCGTCAGCGTAATGTATGTCGATCAGGGACATGTCTCCGAAAAGGTGACCGCGTCGGCCGAGACGCTCGCCGCGGCAGGCTGCGACGGCATGATAATCTGCAATTCGGCGTCGGCGGAGATGAATGCCGTCATCAATACCTGCACGAAGGACAAGATGTACCTGGCTCAGTTCTTCCGCATCATCGACAAGACCACCAACCCGAACGAGTACAAGCTGGCGTGCCAGTCGCCCTACTATGTCGGCGCCGTGCACGAGAGCGAGGTCGACAACGGCAACAACCTCGTGAAGCTCCTCTGCGACAAAGGCTGCCGCAAGATCGCCCTTGAAGGCTGGAACTCCGGCGACGCGACCTTCCTCCTCCGCTGGAAGGGATACAAGCAGGGAATCGAGACCTGGAACAAGGCCCACCCGCAGGATAAGGCCGTCCTTCTCGACCCCCAGTACGGCGGAACTACTACCGATACGGGACGCGCCACGGCGGAGGCGATCATCAACGCCAACCACGACATCGATGCCCTTATCGTCGCCGGCGGCGGCGGCGATACGCTTATCGGCGCCCTGGCCGCGATCGACTCGATGGGCCTGAAGGGGAAGATCAAGGTCATGTCGACCGACTTCCTCGCCGACCTCGACCAGCAGCTCGCGAGCGGCGCCATGGCCGGTGAATCGGGCGGGCATTACGCCGATCCGCTCTTCGCGTTCATGCTCGTCTACAATGCGATCAAGGGCAATTATCATAAGCCCGCAAATTCTTTCTATGAGGTAATTTTCCCCTATCTGTATGTCGCTTCCCCCACGGACTACGACGCGTACGCGAAGTATTTCGTGAACGACCTGCCGTACAACGCGGATGAGCTTCGCGCTATGGCAAAGCTCAGCGAGCCCAACCTCGCGAAGACCTCCGCCGCGCTCTCCATCCAGGACGTAATGAAGCGCCACATGTAGGTCGAACAATGGCTTTACAGGCCCCCAGGATGACCCTTACTATGGTTTAAGGGTTCGGCGGCGGCAAAATGCCGCCGCCGAGTTATTTCTCGGCAGGAATCGGAATAACGACGTGAGCAATGCATTCGCGAAATTCAAGACGGGCAGGTATTTCGGAATATCGCTGCTTGTCGCTATGACCCTGTTTTTCTGGGTCTCTTTCAGGCTTTTGTCTCCATCGAATTTCGGTTCCTCAAGACAGATGGTCGATTACCTCCAGACCAGCATCCAGTACGCCGTCGGCGGATGCGGCCTGTACTTTATTGTCGTGATGGGGCTCTTCGATTTCAGCGTCGGCGCCAATATAGTCCTCTCCGCGCTCGTGGGCGTTTTGCTCTCACGGCATTTCGGCTATTGGGGACTCATCTTGGGCTGCCTCCTCTGCGGTACGCTCATCGGATCCTTCAACGGCCTGCTATATTCAAGACTTCGCATTCCTTCGATGA
>CAZBGA010000132.1:0-5356 GCA_964491385.1 uncultured Treponemataceae bacterium
GGACGCATGACGACCATCCGATCCGTCTGCGTCTTCTGCGGCTCGTCCAACGGCAGGCGCGCCGAATACCCGGCCGCGGCGGAATCGCTCGGCACGGCCATCGCGAGCCGCGGCCTCAGGCTCGTCTACGGCGGCGGCGACGTGGGATCGATGGGCATACTCGCGAGGTCCGCTCTCGCCGCCGGCGGCGAGGTGATGGGCGTGATACCTCGCAAGCTCTACGAGATTGTCGACCATGTCGAGCTGACCCAGCTCGTCGTGGCGGCCGACATGCACGAACGCAAGGCGAAGATGTACGATTCATCCGACGCCTTCATAGCCATGCCGGGCGGCATCGGGACGCTCGATGAGCTGTTCGAGGCTTGGACCTGGCGCGGGATTGGCTACCACGATAAGCCGATAGGGATACTCGACGCGGCAGGCTATTACGGGCCTCTCATCGCCTTCCTCGCGCAGATGGTCGACGAAGGCTTCCTCGGCCGCGAGCAGCTCGACGACCTGGTCGTAGATACGGATCCCGGAGCTCTCCTGGACCGTCTCGCGGCCAAGGAGCCGCTCAAAGTATTCAAGCGTCCCGAGCGATCGAATCGGATATCCTGATCCATGCCTTCAAAGAAAAAGCGCGCACCGCGCATCCCGCCCGGAGCTCCGGGCCATCCGCGCGCCGAAGGCGACTCGCCGCGGTCCCGCGCGCCGCGGCCCGATCGGAAGGAGCGCGAAGGCCTTCCGGCACGCGCCCCTCCCGCGAAGTCGCGCGCGCGGTCGCCATCGGGAGCGACGGGCAAGGCCTCGGCCCGCCTCATCTACGAGGACGATACGATACTCGCCTTCGACAAGCCGGTCGGCCTCCCCGTCATTGCGCCCGAAGGGTCGCGCGCGCGCTGCCTCCTCGATATCGCCACCGAGCAGGTCGCTCGAAAAAACCCGAAAGGCAGGGCGGCGGTAGTCCATCGCATCGACCGCGACACTTCCGGCGTCGTGATCTTCGCGGCCGACGGCCGGACGAAGAGACTCCTCATGGAAGGCTGGGACGAGTTGGTCGCGCGCCGGCTCTATGTGGCCCTCGTCGAGGGATCGATGGACGGAGTATCGGGAGTTTTCGACTCTTGGCTGAAAGAGAACAGGGGGGGAGAGGTCTACAGGGTCGAAGGAGAGGAGAAGGGTGCCAAGCGAGCGGTGACCCGATGGCGCGTCCTCGCCCGCGGCCCGGAGCTGAGCCTCCTCGAGCTCGAGCTCGAAACCGGTCGCAAGCACCAAATACGCGTCCAGCTCGCCGACTCGGGGCACGCCATAGTCGGCGACGAGCGCTACGGGACCGTACGCGCGCGCGGAAAGCGCCCGGTATTCGAACCGGGCCGCCTCTGTCTTCACGCCTGCATGATAGAACTCAAGCTCCCCGGTCGCGAAATACTGCGTATCGAGAGCCGTCCGCCCCCCGAATTCGAAGCTGCCGTCTCCTCTACTTGGCAGGAGGCATGGTCGCCGGAGCCCACTTCGCGAAGACCTCGAGGTGGGCCCAGTATCCGAGGAAGGCGAAGGTGATCCAGATCGCCGCGGCCCCGAACAGGGCGATAGCCCCGAGTATCCGCACGACGCGACGCTTGCGGAGATAGTAAATGGGCAAGGATAGGAGGCCCACGAGCCCCGTAAGGGCGAAGCCGCCGGAGGACACCAAGGGCTCGTTCGTCATCCCGAGGGAGAGCATCCTGATTCCCAGGAATATAGCGGAAGCTCCGGCGAAGGTCGCGTAGATCCCGAGGGAAAGCAGTTCCCAGCCGGCGAGCAGCGCGATGGCTCCCCCGAGGAGGAGAGCTCCGAAGAGGACCGACATCTCGCCGAAGGGGATATTGTAGCTGCCGATTATCGGCCAAGCGAAGATCATGTGAAGGCCCGTGACGAGGGCCACGAAACCGCTCACGAGAAGCCCCGGCGCAAGCTTCTTCCGATCGCCATCGATGTACTTCAGGACGAACAGCGCCAAGACGGCCAGCCCTGCCGCCATATTGACGAGCATGAGGGTCAAATAATCGACGAACATCCAACGCCTCCTCGAACTAGCCGCGATCTAAGTCTAGTCTACCGAGGGTCATCTTGCGAATGATCGAGACATCGGCGGCCGCGCGCTTGCTCGGCAAGGGCGCGGCCGCTCCGGGAACGCTGACTAAGCCTGAGTATCTATTACCGTCCCCGCGTAGGAAGGAAGCGGGGCCTGCGCTCCGTCTGCCTTCGCTTGGGCGCCGGCCTTGAAGTTCTCAGCGACTTCGCTGTCCGGAACGCGCTCCGCCGCTTCGCTCTCTCGAACCGGTGCCGCCTGCGGAACCGATACCGCTCTGCTTCCGACCGAACCTATTTCCATGGCTTGGCTCCTTGGTCGAAAATATACTGCCGGAGGAAGAGGAAGACAATGTCGCCCGCTTCGCGGGAAGCTTGCCGAAGCCCGCGCTCTCGCCGACGCGGCGACCCTCGAGCCTCCTGCCCGGCCTGGGCCTGGGATACGACTCCGGCCCGCGGGCCGAGGCTCCCGGATTCGCCCGCGCGGCCGCCGCCTCGGCGGCCGCCGCCTTCCGGCCCTCCTCCGCTGCCTTCTCGAAAACGGGACCGTCGGCGACGGGCACGCTGGTCCGCAGGAGCTTCTCGATAGCCTTGAGAAGAGGCTTTTCCTCCCGGTCGCAGAGGGCGATGGCGCAGCCGGCCGCGCCGGCGCGCGCCGTGCGGCCGATCCGGTGCACGTAGGTCTCCGGCACTTCGGGCAGCTCGTAGTTGTAGACGTGGCTGATGCCGTCGACGTCGATGCCGCGAGAGGCCAGGTCGGTCGCGACGAGGACCCTCAGGTTGCCGGCGCGAAATCCGTCCATCGTCCTCGTCCTGTTGTTCTGGCTCTTGTTCGCGTGGATGGCCTCGGCGGCGATGCCGTCCGCGGTGAGCGCGCGCGCGAGCCTGTCGGCCCCGTGCTTGGTGCGCGTGAAGACTATGGCGCGCTCGTCGCCCTGGGCGTTTATGAGGGCCGCGAGGAAGGCGCGCTTCTCGGCCTTCGCGACGAAAGCGACCTTCTGGTCGATGAGCTCGACCGCGGGCTTTTCCGGCGTCACGGAGACGCGGACGGGATCGCGGAGGATGGAATCGGCGAGCCCCGAGATGTCGTTGGGTATCGTGGCGGAGAAGAGGAGTGTCTGCCTCGCCTTCGGCAGGAGGGCGATGATCCGCCTGACGTCCCGTATGAAGCCCATGTCGAGCATGCGGTCCGCCTCGTCGAGGACTACGACCTCCACTGCGTCCAGGCGGACCTGGCCCTCGTGATGGAGGTCGAGGAGGCGGCCGGGGGTGGCCGTCAGGACGTCGACGCCCCTCCCCAAGGCCTTGACCTGGGGGGACTTTCCGACGCCTCCGAATACGCAGGCCCGGGTAAGACGCGAATTGGCGCCGTAGGCCGCGAAGCTCGCGTCTATCTGGGCGGCTAGCTCGCGGGTGGGAGCGACGACCAGGGCGCGGCAGCCGCGCGGAGCGGGCCGCACCGCCATGGCCGAAAGACGTTGGATGATCGGGAGGGCGAAGGCCGCGGTCTTGCCCGTGCCGGTCTGCGCGCATCCGAGGAGGTCGCGGCCCGCGAGCAGGGCCGGGATCGAAGCGATCTGGATGGGAGTCGGCGTTTCATAGCCCTGTCGCCTTACGGCCGACAGGATCGACTCGGCGAGGCCGAGAGAGGAGAAGCTTTGCTCGTTCATGTGAATCCTTAAGGGGAAAGATGGGGCGCGTGCCAAAATAAAAGCTTTTTCCTTTTACTGGTGGCATCGCTCTCGCCCCCGGTTCACCGACCGCGAGCGAGGGCCGAAGCGGGCGGATACTAAAATCCGCCATCGGCTTGAAAACAAGATACATCGGAATACTCCTCCGCGCCTAGTACGCTTTCGCGGAGTTCTGCGCATTTGCGCTAAACCATCTAAATTTGTATCGCCCTCCCCAAGCCCATTCGCGCTCCTTCCATAATAAGCTCCGAGAGTGTCGGGTGAGCGTGGATCATGTCGGCAATATCTTCCAGGAGAAGTTCGGAGCGCGCCGCGAGGAGAAGCTCGTGCACTAATTCGGTAGCGCTCGCGCCGACTATCGTGGCGCCGAGGATGGCGTGGGTCCGCGGGTCGTATACGATCTTGGCCTGCCCCCCGGGCGATCCCGTCGCGACGGCTTTGCCGACGGCGACATAGGGAAAGCGCGCGATCCCGACCGTCCTGGCGTCGGCCTTCGCCTTCGCCTCGGAAAGGCCGAAGCTCCCGAGCTCGGGCTCGCAATAGACGGCGCTCGGCACGCGGAGGGGATCGACCCTAAGTTCGAACGGAGGCGGCGTTCCTTTCAAGACGTGGGCGATACCCTCTGCCGCTATTTCGCCCTCCTTTGAAGCGACATGAGCCAGGAGGGGAGTGGCCACGATGTCGCCGATAGCGTAAATTCCCGAGACGGAGCTCTCCTGGTGGTCGCCGACGGCCACGAAGCCCTTCTCCAATCGGACGCCGGCCTCTTCGAGGCCCATTCCGCCGGTATTGGGGCTGCGGCCCACCGAAACGAGGACTCGGTCCGCCGCGACGGAGCTCTCGGTACCGTCCTTGGCCTTGAGCTTGAGCTCCAGGGCGTCGCCCTTCTTTTCGAAGCCCTGAGCCGCGATTCCCGTCAGGATCTTCGTTCCGCGCTTGGCGAATGCGGCCGCGACCAGGGCCGCCGACTCCTCGTCCTCGATCGGCAGGATCCGGTCCATGAGTTCGATCACCGTCACCTCGACGCCGAAGGCGCCGACGATGTACGCGGTCTCCATCCCGATCGCGCCAGCGCCGAGTATCGCGAGGCGCCGCGGAAGATCGCGCGAAAGGAGGAAGCCGGTGGAAGAGAGTATCCTGTCCTCGTCGAAGGCGAAGTTGGGCAGTTCCTTCGGTCTCGAGCCCGTCGCGACCACGATCGCCTTGGCCGCGAGACTCAGCGACGATGTCGAGCCGCCCTCGGCCCCGGCGGCTCGAATTCCCGAGACCTCGACCTTCCTGGGACCGTCGAGTCTCGCGGCGCCCTCGATGTAATCGACCTTGTTCTTCTTCAGGAGGAAGCGGACGCCTTTGGAAAGGCGATCGGCCGCATCGCGGGACTTCTTCCAGAGCTTTCCGTAATCGAAGCCCGCGAGATCGACCTTCGCGCCCGCGGACTCGAGGGCGGCCCGCCCTTCCGTGAAGAGCGAGGCCTGGTGTATCAGGGCCTTGGAAGGGATGCAGCCTATGTTGAGGCATACTCCGCCGGGCGCATCCTTCTCTATGACGGCCACCGAGAGACCGAGCTGGGCGGCCCGTATGGCGCAGACGTAGCCCCCCGGTCCGGCGCCGAT
>CAZBGA010000133.1:0-5246 GCA_964491385.1 uncultured Treponemataceae bacterium
AGGGCATGGTCCTCTCGGGCGCGATAGCCGCGACCTACGTCCGCGGCCGCGTCGTTTATGACGCGAAGGCCGGGATCGGCCGCGAATCGCTCCGCGGAATCGTGGCCGATCCCGGCTGCGGCCGCTTCCTGACCTGGGGGTACTCGTGAGCAAGGTGATGGACGTTACGGGACTCGGGGAATTGCTGGCTCGCATCGCCGGCGAGTTCCGGGCTAAGGGAAGGATCTACGATATTCCGGAGAAGGCCTTCCGCAGGGCCTTCGAGCTCGAGGCGGGCAGTCCCGGCCTCGAGGTCATGGGCGGCCGCGCGTCCCTGCCGGTCGGCCCCGCCGCGGGGCCCCACAGCCAGATCGCGCCCAACCTCGTCGCGGCCTATCTGGCCGGAGCCCGCGTCTTCGAGCTCAAGACGGTCCAGGCGGACGACGCGCTCGATATAGCCAAGCCCTGCATCGACGCCCTCGACGAGGGGCACAATACCGAGTGGTCGACCGAGCTCTCGCTGACGGCGGCCCGCGAGGAGTATCTTCGGGGATGGATCGCGATCGGCCTCCTCGCCTCGCTGTTCTCTTCGTCTCCGCGCTCTTTCTTCTTCAACATGTCCGTGGGCTATACCCTTGAGGGGATCAAGAGCGCCAGGATGGACTCCTTCATCGAGGGCATGCGCGCGCCCGCCGAGACGGATTTCTGGAAGGGCGCGATGCGCGATCTCGGGACCTTCGTCGAGTCCGAGGCCTTCCGTTCCTCCTTCGGCGCGGCTCATCTTTCGGCTGCGCGCTCGCTGCTCGCCGATTTCCCCTCTTCGCCAGTGCACTCGGCGACCCTCTCGACCATGCACGGCTGCCCTCCCGACGAGATCGAGCGCATCGGCTCCTACCTCCTAGAGACCAAGGGCCTGGACACCTTCGTCAAGCTCAACCCCACCCTCCTCGGCTACGATTCGGCCAGGTCCATCCTCGACGAGACCGGATGGAGGGGCATCGAGGTACACCGCGACAACTTCGAGCGCGACCTCCAATTTCCCGACGCGCTCAAGCTGGTATCCGCCCTCGACGCCAAGGCGAAGGCCCGCGGCCGGAGATTCGGTATCAAGCTCTCCAACACGCTCGCCAACGCGAACGACGGCTCCTTCCTCCCGGGCGGCGAGCGCTACATGTCGGGCCGGGCACTCTTCCCCTTGACCGTCTCTCTGGCGGCACGGCTCGCGAAAGCCCTGCCCGATTGGAGCTCCCGCTTCTCCTATTGCGGCGGCGCCTGGGCCAGGAACGCGGGAGAGCTCATCGCAGCGGGTCTCGGACCCCTGACCGTCGCCACCGACATCTTGAAGCCGGGAGGATATCTCCGGCTCCTGCCGGCCGCCCGCGCGGCAGTCGCCGCCCTCCCCTCTTCGCCGGACCGTCCCGACGCGGCCGCCCTCGCGCGCCTGGCCGATTCGGCCCTCGCCCTCCCGGAATACCGATCGGGATGGAAAGCCGGCGAGGCTCATATCGCCAAGAGCCTGCCCCTCTACGACTGCTTCGCGGCTCCCTGCACCGAAGCCTGCCCGGTGGGCCAGAAAGTCCCGGAATACATCCGCCTCGAGGCCTCGGGCGCCCGCGAGGAAGCCTTGGCCCTGATACTCGCCGACAATCCCCTTCCCTTCATCACGGGTACCCTGTGCGACCATGCCTGCCAGGATGCCTGCTGCCGCAACGACTACGAAGGCACGGTCGAGATACGCGCCGTAAAACTCGCCTGCGCCAAGGCTGCGTCCGTTCCGGTCGCAGCGGCGTCTCGCGACGCTCCAACCGATAAACAGGTTGCCCGGATGGGCGACATACGGGTCGCCGTCATCGGCGCAGGCCCGGCAGGGCTCTCCTGTGCTCATCACCTGGCCCTGGCAGGCGCGAGCGTCACCGTCTTCGACGAAGCGAATGAGCCGGGCGGAATCCCGGCAAACGTCATCCCGCGCTTCCGCATCCCCCGCGCCGACGTCTCAGCCGACATCCAGAGGATCCGCTCGCTGGGGGCGGAATTCCGCTTCGGCGTCCGCATCGAGAGCCTCGGAAGCCTCGAGACCCAGGGCTTCACTTCCTTCTTCGTGTGCGCGGGCGCCCCTGTCGCCAAGGAACTACCCATCGAGGGCGACGCGATCCCCGTCGTCGACGCCCTCTCCTTCCTCTCAGCCGCGTCGCGCCTTGCGGCCGGCGGCCCTCCCTCGGAATGGCCCTACGGGCAGCCGCGGCACGTAGTCGTGGCCGGCGGCGGCAATACGGCTATGGACGCGGTGCGCATAGCCTTGCGCCTACCAGGCATCGAAGAGGTCCGCCTTTCTTACCGCCGGACCAGGGAGGAGATGCCGGCCGACAGGGAGGAGCTGGAGAGCGCCATCGAGGAGGGAGGCAAGCTCATGGAGCTGAGCCTTCCCGAGCGGGCCTACCGCGGCCCCGACGGACCACGGCTCGCTCTGCGCATCATGGAGCTGGGGGAGAGGGACGCCTCGGGCCGCAGGTCCCCCCGGCCGACGGACCAGACGCAGAGCGTCGACTGCGAGCTCATCGTCGCGGCCGTGGGCGAATCGCCCGACTCCGGCCTCCTCGCCTCCTTGGGGCTTGCCTGCGGCCCCAAGGGCACCCCTTCCTACGATCCGGAGACCCAGGCAAGCGCGCGTCCCGGCGTCTACGTCGGCGGCGACGCGGCCCGAGGCCCGGCGTCGATCATCTCGGCCGTAGCCGACGGGCGCAGGGCGGCCTATGCCATCCTCAGAGCCGCGGGCATCGAGCCTCCGGCATCGACCTACGCTCCTGCGGCTCCCGACGACGATAAGCTGTCGGCACGCGGCGAATTCGCCGAAAGCGCGCCTCGGGAATCGGCCTCCTTCGTGTCGCGCGAGGCCGAGCGTTGCCTGCGCTGCGATTCGGCCTGCCTGCGTTGCGTCGAGGTCTGTCCCAACCGCGCCAACTTCGCCCTACCGGTCGAGGTCGGCAAGAACTTCGCCCAGGCCATCCAGATACTCCACGTCGACAGTCTCTGCAACGAGTGCGGCAACTGCGGCGTCTTCTGCCCTTTCGAGGGCAGGCCATTCAAGGACAAGCCCACGCTCTTCGGGGACAGGGCCGCGCTCGACGCATCGAGCAACCCCGGCTTCTGCTACTCCGGCACGGGCGGCGGCGAAGCGAAGCCGAGTCTGGCCATGCGCGAGGCTCCGGGCTCGCGGATCGTCGTGGCGGACTTCGAGGACTGGGGTCGCGATGGCGCGGGCCCCGCCATGGCCGCGATCGCGAGGACAGTACTTCGCGACCATCCCTACCTCCTGGGAGGAAGCCGATGACCCTGTTCGAGAGCGTTCGGGTAATTTCCTTCGAGCCGCCGGCCGTATCCGAGCCCATGGACGTCGCGGTCGCCGGCCCCCACGAAGCCGGCGCCAAGGCCGGAAGCATAGTCGAGGCGGGAACCGGTCTCGCGGCCAAGTACCCCGGGGCGAAAAGGGTCTCGGGCGCCTACCTGAGCCCGGGACTGGTCTGCTCGCACACCCACCTGTACTCGGCTCTGGCTCGCGGACTTATGGTGGACATAGCCCCTTCCAAGGATTTCGCCCAGCAGCTCAAGAACCTCTGGTGGCGCCTGGACAGGGCCGTCGACCTGCCCATACTCGAGGCGAGCGCCCTGGCAGGCTGCGCCGACGCCGCGCTCTGCGGAGTCACGAGCGTCGTCGACCACCACGCAGGCCCCGAGGCGATAGACGGAAGCCTCTCCGTCATTCGCGGGGCCTACGAGGAGATCGGCATACGCGGCCTTCTCTGCTACGAGACTACCGACCGCAACGGCATGGAGGGCTCGCGCGCCGGAGTGCGCGAGAACCTCCGCTTCGCCGAGGAGATCGACTCGGCCCGAGCCTCGGGCGAGACGCCTATCGTCGACGGCGCGATAGGGGGTCACGCGGGCTTCACCATCGGGGACGAGACCCTGGCCGCCCTGGGAGACGCCGTCCGCTCTTCGGGAAGGGGCATTCACGTCCATCTGGGCGAGGACAAGTTCGACGCCGTGGACTCGCGCTACCGCTTCGACGCCGACCTCGTCGCCCGGATGGACGCGGCCGGCTGCCTCGGCCCCAAGTCGATAGTCGGCCACGGAGTCTGGCTCACCGACGCCGAGGTCGAGATCGTCAACGCCCGCGGCTCCTTTCTCGCCCACAACGCGCGCAGCAACATGAACAACGCGGTGGGATACAACTCCCTCCTGACCCGCTTCGCGAACGTAGTCCTCGGCACCGACGGCATGAGCGCCGACATGCTCGAGGAGTTCCGCTTCGCCTGCTTCAGGCATCGCGAGTCCGGCGGCCCCTGGTGGCCCGGAGACTTCCTGCGCTGCCTCGACCGAGGCAACAGGCTCATGGAGCGCTACATGGGGATCGCCTTGGGGCGAGTACAGGCGGGCTGCGCCGCGGACCTGGTTCTCTGGGACTACGAGCCGCCTACGCCCCTCGTCGGCGGCAACATCGCGGGGCACCTGGCCTTCGGCCTCTCGTCCCGCTCGGTACGGTCGGTGATGGTGAGGGGGAGCTTCGTGGTCGAGGACCGAGTCCCCGCCTTCGACGCGGCCGCGGTCGCCGCAAAGGCCCGGGCCGAGACGGCCAGACTCTGGAAACGCATGGAAGAGAGGAGATAGGATGGACAGCAAAGCGGTTCTCGCGAAGGCGAAAGAGTACAGGGACTACACGGCCAAGAATCTCTCCGAGATGATCAAGGTCCCAGGCTTCAGCGGCACGGAAAAGGAGAGGATCAAGCTCCTCAAGAGGATGTGCAAGGAGGCGGGGATGGAGGAGATCCACACCGACGGCCTCGGGAGCCTCCTCGGCCGCGTCGGCAAAGGCAAGCGAATCCTCGTATTCGACGCCCATATCGATACGGTAGGCGTCGGCGACCCGAGCCAGTGGAAGACCCCGCCCCACTCGGGCCTCATAAAAGACGGCCTCGTCTACGGTCGAGGTGCCTCCGACCAGCTGGGCGGGGCGGCCTCCATGATAACCGCGGCGCGTATCCTCAAGGAAGCCGCCTATGCCGGCGACTACTCGATCTGGTTCTCCTTCACCGTCATCGAGGAGGATTGCGACGGCCTGTGCTGGAAGTACCTCATCGAGGAGGAAGGATTCAAGCCCGATTTCGCCGTGTCCACCGAGCCGACAAGCTGCCGGCTCTACCGAGGCCACCGCGGACGCATGGAGATACAGATCGACATCAAGGGGATTTCCGCCCACGGCTCGGCGCCCG
>CAZBGA010000134.1:0-5215 GCA_964491385.1 uncultured Treponemataceae bacterium
GGCCTGCCCCACCTACGCGATCCAGCTCACGCCCGACTACGAGATGAGCGAGTTCGAGCGGAAGAACCTCGTCTACGAGAAGGAGGACCTGCTGGTCTCGGGCGAGGGCAAGTATCCCGGCTACGACTTCTACCGGGAAGCGGGAGTCAAGCCGGACGCGGCCGCCGCGGGCAAGCGCCGCGCCCCGGTCGACCCGAGGAGCCTCCTGCCATGATAGGGACGGCCCCATGAACGCATTGCTCGCGATTGCGGCCCTCGTTGCCGTCGCCTCCACGATGGCGGTGGTCCTCCAGCGCAGGGCGGTCCACGCACTGCTCTACCTGATAGTCTCGTTCTTCGCCCTCGCCGTAGCCATGCTCTCCCTCGGGGCCGCCTTCGCCGCCGCCCTCGAGGTCGTCGTCTACGCGGGCGCGATCCTCGTCCTCTTCGTCTTCGTGGTGATGATGATCGGCTCCGAGGGCCCCGTGCCTGGGCCGAAGGCCTGGATAGGGCCCGCCTGCCTTTCCGTCGTCCTCCTCGGCGAGCTGGCCTATGCCTTCTTCGCCGCGCCCGGGCTCCTCGCCCCCGCGGGGAGCCCGACCGCGGCCGTCTCGCCCAAGGAAGTCGGGCTGGCCCTGTTCGGCCCCTATGCCGTCTGCGTCGAGATCGCCGCCTTCCTCCTCCTCTCGGGACTCGTCGGGGCCTACCACATAGGGCGGCGCGACCCCGGCTCGCGGCCGGGCGGAGGCAAGACATGAGCGCGCAGGACCTCGAGATCGCCCTCGCCCTGGCGGCCGCCCTCTTCGTCATCGGCCTCGCGGGCATGATCGCGCGCAGGAGCCTCGTCTTCATGCTCCTCTGCGCGGAGATCATGCTCAACGCGGCGGGCTTCGCCTTCATCGTCGCGGGAGCGCGCTGGGGGCGGCCCGAGGGGCAGACGATGTTCATCTTCCTCCTGGTGACGGCGGCCGCCGAGGTCGCCGTGGGACTGGCGCTGATCCTCGCCCTGTCGGGGCGGCTCAAGGACCTGGACGCCGACGAGATGCGCTCGGGGGGAGCTTAGGGCATGGAACTGATTTGGCTCGTGCCCGCGTTCCCGCTCGCGGGATTCGCCGTCCTCGCATTCGGACGCGGCCTGCCGGGCAAGGCGGCCGGCGTCGTCGGCAGCGCCTCTACGGCACTTTCCGCCTTCGCGGCCTGCGTCGTCGCGTGGATCTACGTCTCCGGCGCCCCCGGCGGCGCGCTGGGGGCGCTTCCCTACCCGACCAGCCTGTGGCCCTGGCTCGAGCTGGGCTCGGCCTCCCCCGCCATCGGCTTCTCCGTGGACGCCCTCTCGATCGTCATGATTCTGGTCGTCTCGATCGTGGGCTTCCTCATACACCTCTTCTCCATTGAGCACATGGCCGGCGAAGAAGGCTACCACCGATTCTTCGCCTACATGAACCTCTTCGTGGCCTTCATGCTGATCCTCGTGCTGGCCGACAATTTCGTCCTCCTCTACCTGGGATGGGAAGGCGTCGGCCTCTGCAGCTTCCTCCTCATCGGCTTCTGGCACAGAGACAGGGCCAACGGAGACGCGGCCCGCAAGGCCTTCATCGTGACTCGAGTCGGCGACGTCGCCCTCCTCCTCGGGATACTCCTCGTGGCGGCGAACCTGGGCGACCTCGGCATAGGCGAGGCCTCGCGGCGGGCGATCGCGGCCTGGGCGCCCGGATCCGGCATCGCCGTCCTCGCGGCCGCCCTCATCCTGGGAGGAGCCCTCGGCAAGTCGGCCCAGCTCCCCCTACATACCTGGCTGCCCGACGCGATGGCGGGTCCCTCCCCGGTGAGCGCGCTGATCCACGCGGCGACCATGGTGACCGCGGGCGTCTACCTGGTCGCCCGCTCGAACGCCTTCTTCACCCTCGCGCCGCAGGTCATGACCGCCGTCGCCGTCATAGGCGCTGCCACCCTCCTCGTCGCGGGAGCGAGCGCCCTCGCGCAGCGCGACCTCAAGCGCATCCTCGCCTACTCGACGATGAGCCAGATCGGCTACATGTTCCTCGCCCTCGGCGTCGCAGCCTGGACGGGGGCGATCTTCCACCTCGCGACCCACGCCCTCTTCAAGTCCCTCCTCTTCCTCGCGGCGGGAGCCGTGATCAACGCCCTAGGCCACGAGCGCGACGTCTTCGCGATGGGAGGCGTGGCGAAGAAGATGCCGCTGCTCTTCTGGACCTTCCTCGCGGGAGCCTTCGGACTGACCGCCCTCCCCCCCGTAACCGCGGGCCTCGCGAGCAAGGACGCCATCATAGCGCGGCTTTGGTATGTCGGAGGCAATGCCCGCCTCCTTTGGTGGGCGGCGATGGCCGGAGTCTTCCTGACTTCCCTCTATACCTTCCGCATGCTCTTCCTCGTGTTCGCCGGGAAGAGCCGCGGCGCGCATTCCGAAGACGCCGGCCTCGCGGCCTCGGGCGCGCTCGGAGCGCCGACGGCCGTCCCGCTGATCGTCCTCGCGGTCCTCTGCCTCGTCGGAGGCCTCCTCGACTTCCCCCGCTTCCTCGGAGGCTCGCCCTTCTTCGGCTCCTTCCTCGGCGGCGCCCTGCCGCCTTCCCCCGAGCTGGGCACCGACGACGTCCAGGAGCTCCTCCTGTCGCTCGGGCCCCTCGTCCTGACTCTCGCGGGCATCCCCCTCGCCTGGCTGATCGCGCGCCGCGGCATAGCCGCGACGACCGCCACTCCCGAGGTGCGCCATCCCTCGAGGCTCGCGGCTTTCGTCCGAAGCGGCTTCGGCTTCGATAGCCTCTACTCCTTCCTCTTCGTAAGGCCGGTCTCCCGGCTCGCCGGCAGGGGAGTCGATCCCGTCAATCTCGCGTCCGAGGGCCTGCGCGGCCTGACGATGCGAGCCTCCCGCCTCCTCCGCTCCTCCCAGGACGGCAGGCCGAGGCGATACCTGGCGGCACTGGCGGTAGGCGCGGCCATCCTTCTCGCGGCGGTGCTCCTATGATCGTCGCCATCTTCCTCGCCCTGCCTCTCGCCTGCGGCATCGTCGGATGGGCTTTCGGCGGGCGCACGGGCCTGGCTTCGCGTCTGGCGACCCTGATAGGCAGCCTGGCCTGTCTGGCTCTCGCCGGTTCGCTCTGGATCGGAGGGGGCCTGCCTCTCCGGCTGGAGATCCCCTGGATACCTTCCATCGGCGCCTCCTTCGCGCTCGCCCTCGACGGCCTTTCCCTGCCCTTCCTCGCCCTTTCCGGCCTCCTGGGCGCGGCGGCTGTCGTCGCCTCGTGGAAAGGGATCGAGGAGCGGGTCCCCTTCTTCCACTTCAACCTTTCCCTCGCCCTGGCCGGCATCAACGGAGTCTTCCTCGCGAGCGACCTCTTCCTCTTCGCCTTCATGTGGGAGCTCATGCTCGTCCCCATGTTCTTCGTGATCGACATCTGGGGCCACGAAGGCAGGCACCGCGCCGCGGTCAAGTTTTTCATATTCACGCAGGCGGGCGGCCTTCTCATGATCGCGGCCATCGCGGGCCTCTACGCGGCCCATGGAGCGCGGACGGGCGATTGGACCTTCGCCTACGACAAGCTCCTCGCCGCCTCCCTGACGGACGCCCTCCCTCCGACCCTCCAACTCCTCCTCATGCTCGGCTTCTTCGCGGGCTTCGCCGTCAAGCTTCCGGCCTTCGGCCTCCACGCCTGGCTGCCCGACGCCCATACGGAAGCGCCCACCGCCGGCTCGGTCCTCCTCGCCGGCCTCCTCCTCAAGACGGGGGGCTACGGGATGCTGCGCTTCGCCATCCCCCTGTTCCCGGAAGCCTCGAGGGCGTTCGCCCCGATCGCGATGTGGCTGGGGGCGGCCGGCATCCTATGGGGCGGGGTCATGGCCCTCGGGCAGTCGGACATGAAGCGCCTCGTCGCCTATTCGAGCGTGAGCCACCTGGGCTTCGTGCTCGTCGGAATCTACTCCTTCGACCCCTCGGGGAGGAGCGGAGCGGTCATCCAGATGTTGAGCCACGGCCTCTCCACGGGTGCCCTCTTCATGCTTGTCGGAGCCCTGCAGGACAGGATAGGCACGCGGGAGCTCGGGCGCATGGGCGGCCTGGCGCGGGCGGCTCCCCGGATGGGGGCCCTCGGCCTCGTCCTGACGCTCGCCCTCCTCGGGCTTCCGGGCATGGGCAATTTCGTCGGCGAGCTCCTCGTGCTCTTCGGTGCCTTCAAGAGCGATGCGGCGGTCGCCGTAGTCGCGGGCCTCGGCCTCGTCGTCGCGATGGCCTACGCGCTGCGGATGTTCCAGCTCGCATTCCACGGCGAGGCGAAGGAAAAGCGCGAGTTCGCCGACCTGAGCGGAGCCGAGACCGCCACCCTCGGAGTCCTGGTGGCCGTACTCCTCTGGGTCGGCCTCTATCCGCGGGGAGTGCTCTCGCTGATCTCCCTCGCCCTTCCCGGGCTGACGGGAGGGATCGCCCAATGAACCTCGACCAAGCCTCGGCGGCCGCGCCCCTTCTCGCTCTCGCCCTTTCGGGCATCGCGTCCCTCTTCGCCATCTCCTTCGCGAAGCGGAAGGCCTCGGCCGCCTTCGCCGTCTGCGCGATAGGAATGGCCGTCGCGATATCGGCCTCCTTCTCGCTGTCCCTGCCGCTGTTGCCCCGGCGGATCTGGGGCCTCCTCTCGCTGGACGGCCTTTCCTTCATAGGCACCACTATCATCCTGGCTTCGGGTCTCGCCATAGCCCTCGCATCCAGGCCCTATCTCGAGCGGAGGGAAGGAGAGCGGGGCGAGTATTACGTCCTCCTCCTGTTCGCGTCCCTGGGCGCCTCCGTCCTGGCGGCGAGCTCGAGCCTCGCCACCCTCTTCCTCGGCCTCGAGCTCCTTTCCGTCTCCCTCTACGCGCTCGTCGCCTACAGGCGCGAGGCGGAGGAGGGGACGAAGGCCGCCTTCACCTACCTCATTCTCGCCTCGGTGGCCTCGGCCTTCCTTCTCTTCGGAATGGCCCTCGCCTACTTCCAGACGGGAAGCCTCGAGCTGTCGCGCGTCGCCCGGGCCGCGGCCGACGGCTCTGGCGGGCCCCTGATGGTGGCCGCCCTGGCCATGATGGGCGTCGGATTCGCCTTCAAGCTGGCCGTAGTCCCCTTCCACATGTGGGCGCTCGAGGTCTACGAAGGCGCGAGCGCGCCGGTGGCCGCCCTCATCGCCACGGTCTCCAAGGTCGCGATGGCGATTCCCCTGATCAGGGTCCTCGCGCCGGCGGGCGGCGCCGCCGCTTC
>CAZBGA010000135.1:0-5204 GCA_964491385.1 uncultured Treponemataceae bacterium
TGATGATCGACGATGTGCTGTATTCGAGGCGAAAAGGCGACGCGGCCTTCGCGCCCGTGGAGGCGGACAAGGCCTGGGCGAACGTCGACTTATGGAAACTCGACGACCAGAAGCGCATGAATATCAGGGACGTACCCATCCGCGCGAGCCAAAGGGCGATACTCGACAAATGGGACGCGAGGCGGCTGGCGTCCGATCCGGCCGCGGTCGCCGCATCGATCGGGGTCTCGGCGCGCGCTATCGAGTCCGAATACTCGGCCGCCCGGGCCATGGAGTTTTTAAGGAACCTCGGAAGGGCGCGGCCCGACACCTATCGGCTCGTCGCGAATGATATCGATGACCTGGGGAAGGCGAGCCCGGACTCGCCTAATCCGATATCGGCGAGATGCTCGCCGACGGTGTCCTCTCGCCAGCATCTTTACGATCTGGCCCTCGCGCTTTCTCTCTCGGCCTCGCCCCCGCTGCGTTCCGCCCTGATTGATTACGCGGCCGCGGCGGGATCCTCCGTCCACGCCGCGGACCCTTACGACCGCAGCCGGCGAATGCTCAATCTGCTGATCAAGGACAATCTGCTGAGGCGGGTCCGGCGAGTGGCGGAGCTCGTCTCGGCCGGCGCCGGCTTCGACGAGCTTTCAAGGGACGAGGCTTTCTCGACACTGTATCGTGAGGGCGATGAACTGGGCATCTATGCCGGTCTCTACGATATGCGCAACATACCGGTCTTCCCCTCCGGCGATTCTTATTTGGGGCCGGAGCAGTATTTCGCGATGGGGGACAACCGTTACAATTCCCTGGATTTCCGCTATAAGACAGGCCTGTATACCGTCAAAGCCATCGATCCCGCCGATCCTTCGTCCGCCGTGTACGACTCCGATATCGACCCCTTCCCCCTGGATCGGCGCTTCATCGAGGGCTACGCGCTGTTCCGGATCTGGCCGCCGTCGCGGATCGGAGCCATCCGTTAACGCTAGAGCCTTGATTATCCCGGCGTTTCGTTCACAATACTTGTAATGAATAATAGCGATACCCGTACGGTCCTCCTCGACCTTCCCCCAGCCGAGCGCGCCGCGGCCGCCGCCGCCCTGAGCGCCGTCGGCATAGCCAGTACGTCTCTGGACTCCGCGGCGACCGGAGGGGCGGAGGGCTTTCTCCTCGTCGGCATCGATGCCTGGGAGAGGGTCCGGGCCGCGCTGGCCCCGCCGCCCAAGTCGTATACGGTCATCCTGGTCGTCCCACGAGAGCGCGAGGGCGAGGCCTCGGGCCTCCTCCAGCAGGGGGCCTTCGATTACCTGGTCGGAGGGACCCCCGGCTGGGCCGAACGCGCCGCCGCCTATTTCCGGGCCCTCATGGCGCTGAGCAGGCGCTTCGCCGGCGGGATCTCCGCCCTCGAGCGGCGATACGAGAACCTTGTGCTCTCCCTGCCCGACATCGTCTACGAGCTGGATTCGGAGGGCCGCTTCACCTTCGTCAATGGTTCGATAGGCATCCTTGGCTACGATCCCTCGGACCTCATCGGAAGGCATTTCTCCATGCTCCTCAACGAGGAGGACGCCGAGTCCGTGGACCGGGCCTTGGTCCTCGACGCCTTCCGGGGTGTATCTACGGGACCGACCCTCAGCCCCAAGCTCTTCAACGAGAGGCGCAACATCGGGCGGAAGACCGAGAACCTCGAGGTGCGCCTGAAGCGAAAGCCCGGGAGTCGCCTCGTCTCCGGCGACATGATCGTAACCGTGCTCTCCTACGGCGAGGTGACCGCGGCCGGCGAGTACGCGCTCGGCTCCCCGAGACGCGATTTCATAGGATCCGTAGGCGTGATCCGAGACATCACCCTCAGGCGCAAGTCGGAGGAGATGCTTCGCAAGCTCTATCAGGCGGTCGATCAGCTCTCGGCCGGGATACTCGTCTCCGACAGGTCCTTCCTCATCGAGTACGTGAACCCGGGCTTCTTCAAGATAACGGGCCTCCGCCCCCAGGACGTGATCGGCGCCGAGCTCTTCTCCTTCTTCGACTTCGCGCCCGGCAAGGCCGACGAGATCCGATCCCTCGTGCTCGAGGGCTTCGACGCCAACGTCGAGGTGCGTCTCGCGAGGCCCCGCGACGCGAGCGGAGCTCGCGAAGGCCCCTGGGCGGCCCTCCACGCTTCGCCCGTGCGCTCTCCCTCGGGCTCGATCACCCACGCGATACTCATCTGCGAAGACATCAGCCAGCGCAAGGCCATGGCGGAGCTCGTAAGTCTCGCCAAGGAAGAGGCGGAGCGCGCCAACGGGGCGAAGAGCGACTTCCTCGCGTCGATGAGCCATGAGCTCAAGAGTCCAGTCGCCAGCATCCTCGCCGCGGCGAGGCTCATCGAGATGGGGGGCCCCGAGCCGGAACGACGGGCCGCCTCGATAATCGCGAGCGCACAGGGCCTGCTCGCCGTGCTCGGGGACATTCTCGACTTCGTCCGTTTCGAGACGGGCAACGGCACCTTGCGCAAGTATGCTTTTCCCCTGCCGGGCTTCGTGGCGAGGATATGCGATCCGGCCCGCAAGGCGGCCGAGGCGAAGGGCCTCGCGTTCGAAGTGGGCCCCATCCCGGACGAGACCCTCCGTTCCGACCCGGACCGGCTCGGGCGCGCCTTCGCCGCCGTCCTCGACAACGCCGTGTCCTTCACCGAGCGCGGCAGAGTGCAGGTAGGCGCCGCGATCGAGAAGCGGGAGGGCAACGTCCCCTACCTGACGCTCACGATCGCGGATACCGGGCCGGGCATCCTGCCGGAGGACCAGGGAAGGATATTCTCGCCCTTCGTGCAGCTGGCCTCGCCTTATACGAAGCGGGGCGGCGCGGGAATCGGCCTGTCCCTCGCCCGCAACATAGTCCGGGCCCTCGGCGGCGAAGTCCGGCTGCAGAGCGACGTCGAGCGCGGCTCGGTCTTCACCATCCTCGTGCCGGCGGGCGATCCGCAGGCCCGGCCCGAGCCGGCCGAGAGACAGGCCGAGCGGCGCGCCTATCGCCTGCTGGTCGTGGACGACAACGAAGTGAATCTCGAGTACATGGCCGTCATACTCGCGAACGCGGGGCATAGGGCCGTCACGGCCTCGAGCGGGGCCGAGGCCCTCCGCCTTCTCGAGGAGACGCCTCCCGACGCGGCCATCCTGGATATCCAGATGCCCGGGATGAGCGGCATCGAGCTCGGCCGGAAAATCCGCGACTACGCGGGGGGCCGCTTCGACCCGAACATCCCGCTCGTCGCGCTGACCGCCTTCGATCCCGAGGAAGTCGCGCGCTCCGGCGTCGATTTCGACGGCGTGTTCGACAAACCGGTGGACGTGCCCAAGCTCCTCTCCTACCTCGATGCCGTCGTCGACAGGCGCGAGGCGCCGTCGGCGTCGGCCCTCGCCGAGCATTGGGCGGGCAGGACGGCGGAGGGAGCGCGCGGCCTGGCCGCCGCCCTCCCGGAGATCCCCGACCTCGCCGCGAGGATCCGGGCCGCGATCGAAACCGGCGACGCCGAGAGCCTGAGACCAGCCGCCCGCGCCATGGGCGCGCTCCTGGGACGGCTCGGCGACGAGCGCGGCGAGGCGGCGCTCAGGCGCCTGGCCCTGTCCTTCCCGGACGAGGACAAGGCGGTGATCGCATCCAGGGTCCGTCGGCTCTCGTTGAGCTGGGAGAAGACTATCGCCGTGCTCAATTCGCTCTTCAGCGAATAGCGGGAGCTTTCCGTTCTCGCGACTATCCGCCGGATAGGGCCTCCTTTCCATTTTTCTCCGCTTTGACTATGCTTCTTCCATGAGTATGACGGAAAAAAGGACTAAGATAGTCGCGACCCTCGGACCGGCCTCCGATACGCCCGAGATACTCGAGGCCCTCCTCTCCGCCGGGGTGAATGTCTTTCGCCTCAATTTCTCGCACAGCAATCCAGAAGCCGCGAAGGCGACCGTGGACATGATCCACGCGGTGCGCGACAGGATGCGGCTTCCGGTCGCCATCATGGCGGACATCAAAGGCCCGGCGGTCAGGATGTACGGCTACGCGAAAGCCCTGACCATCGAGGCCGGTTCCGTCCTGACCATCGCTTCAAGGCCGGCCGAAGGCATCGAGACTCTCTCGTCGCCGTCCGCGCTCGCCGTATACACGAACCTGCCCGACATCGACAGGCTGTGCGCCATCGGCCAGAGGATCCTCCTCATGGACGGATACTTCGCGGGCGAAGTCGTCTCCAAGTCGCCGGGCTCGGTAGCCGTGAGGATAGGCAATCCCGGAGAGCTCAGGCCCAAGGCGCACCTCACCATTCCCGGCGTCGACTACCCGATACCCTTCCTCTCCGAAAAGGACATCAGGGACATAAACTTCGCGGTCGAGAGCGAGGTCGAGTACATCGCCCTGTCCTTCGTGCGCAACGCCACCGACATCGAGGAAGTGCGCCGGCTCGTCCAGCGCGTGAAGACCCCGTCGGGCCGAAGGCCCGCGGCCAAGCTCATCGCCAAGATCGAGAGCGCCAAGGGCCTCGCGGCCTCCGACGAGATAGTCGCGGCGTCCGACGGCATCATGGTCGCGCGCGGCGACATGGGCGTCGAGATCGCCATCGAGACCGTGCCCATAGCCCAGAAGCGCCTGATACGCACCGGCTTCCTCGGCGCCAAGCCCGTCATCACCGCGACGCAGATGCTCGAGTCGATGATCGAGAGCCCGATGCCGACGCGCGCGGAGGCGAGCGACGTCGCCAACGCCTGCTTCGACTCGACGAGCGCGGTCATGCTCTCGGGCGAGACCGCCATCGGCCGCTTTCCCGTCAAGGTCGTCGAGACGATGAGCGCCATCATCCGCGCGGTCGAGGCCGAATTCGACTACGACGAATTCCACAAGCGCATGCCCTTATTCGCGCGCTCGGGGGAGCTGCCGGCGGTGCTTTCGTACAACGCGCTGTCCGTCGCCTACGAGATCGGCGCGGCGGGGATCGTGGTCCTCACCGAGACCGGCCACGCCGCCCAGCTGATATCGCGGCTTCGGCCCCGCATGCCCATCTTCGCCTTCACCAAGGAGAAGGCCGTCTACAATCAGCTGGCGATGAACTGGGGCGTCTATCCTTTCATGCTCGCGGGTCCCGAGGAGAGCATGGACGCCCTCATCGCCGAGACGATCGAGAGCTGCACGTACGCGGGAGTCCTGAAGAAAGGCGATCTGGTCGTCTTCGTCGCCGGGCTGCCGCTCTCGCAGAGGGGGAC
>CAZBGA010000136.1:0-5173 GCA_964491385.1 uncultured Treponemataceae bacterium
ATTATATCAGCTATTTCTTTACGGTGCTGTTTATTCTATTTTTTTCAGCACCCCTAAAATATTTCATCTATAGATTGAAAAATTTTTGTGCGACAGTTGAAAATATTTGTTCCGACGATTGAGAATTTTTTGTGCGACAGTTGAAAACATTCCTTCCGACGATTGAAGGTTTTTCCCCCCTGCTCAGAGCCGGGCCGCGAAGTCGCCTATGAGGCGCAGCACATCGTCCAATCGCTCGATCTGAGGGAAGTGTCCGGCTTCCTGGACCAACTCGAACCGGGCGCCCGGGATGCTTTCGGCCCAGCGTCTGCCGTAGTCCGCATCGACGATCCGGTCGCTCTCGCCCCATACGACCATGGCGGGTATCGATATCTGCGCGAGCCGCGCCTGAAGGTCCGGGTCGATCATGAGGTCGCCCGCGTAGACGCGCAAAGTTCGCTGGTTCTCGGCCATCACCGCGAGCTGAGGGCCCGTCGGCGTCATCGCGAAGCGCTTTGGATCGTGAAAGGAAAGCGCGGCCCGTTCGGCCGGTGGTACTGCCATCGGGTCTACGATTTTCTTGTCCGGAGATCCCGTGTCGATTCCCACCGCATTGAGAAGAACGATCCCGACGATGCGCGGCGAGCGGCGCAACGCCATTTCGGCGGCAATCCAGCCTCCGACCGAGTTCCCGACGACGATGATATCCGACAGGTTCAGGTTATCGATCAGGCCAAGATACGCAATTACCAGGTCATCGATACTCGAGAACCAGTCGGGCCGCGGTTCGCCGGCGAAACCGGGATGAGTAGGCGCGACGACGCGGCCGCTCTTCGACAGGGCCTCGGCCAAGCCGGAGGCCGAGGCGGGACCGGCGCCCCCGTGGAGCACGAGAAAACCCCGGCCCTCCCCCCGGTCCGTCAGGGAAACGCTCAGCGTTCCGGCAAAAAGGGCGACTTCCTTCTTTTGATCGGACATTCCGCTCACCTCTTGTATCGACCCGAGTCGACGGATTACAATGCATACGCACCGTACATATGAACGATACGTACACAATTTCAATTCGTCAAGAGAGAGAGCGAAGGAAATTATGGAGAGACTGCCGAAAAGCCAAGGTCGCGGCAAGCCGAGAGACGAGAAGCTTCGCGAGTCCATCCTCGGGGCGGCCGCGGAATTGCTGTTGGAGAATGGTTTTAAGAAATTCACCATCGAAGGCGTCGCGGCGCGGGCCAAGGCCAGCAAAGTTACCATCTACAAATGGTGGCCATCGAAAGGCTGTCTTGCGCTTGACGGCTTCGTTCATGTCATCACCGAATCGATAAGCTTCGCCAGGACAAAATCCCCCCGCAAGGATGTGGAAAACCAATTGGCGGCGCTGATCCGGATGCTGACCGGCACTCCCGCCGGGCGGGCCATCATGGAACTCATCGGAGCGGCGCAGGAGGACCCGGAGCTCAAGCGCGAGCTGAACGTCCGCTACATCCAGCCTCGACGCGAAATTGCCGGCCTCGCGTTCGCGAGATTGCTCGGCTGGGACCCCGTCGAGAAAAAGGAGGCGCTCTACGTCGTCACCGACCAGGTATACGGCGCCATCTACAACCGATTGCTTTTCGGCCTGACCCCGCTCGACGAGGATTTTGCCCGTCGGCTCGTGGAGTTTTGGGTCGCAAAGACGCCCCCCAAACACCCAAAAGGTTCGTTTCAATAGTTGAGGAAAGCCGCTTCGGGCTTGCCGGAGAACCGGCTGGTCATCCTAGGCCCATCGCCCGGATCTCATGCGGGGAATCCCCCAGGCCGAGTTTCGCGGCGGTCTTGCGTTCGAGCGGGAAGGCCATCAAGGAGGTCGGCGCGCCGCGATGCGTACTACGCCGACCTCCTTCCTGGGCCCCCGGCTCGAGGGACCGCTGGCGACGGCGCGCTCCAGGGAGCGGAACAGCGAGAGCCGCGGGACGGCGAGGTCGAGCGCTCTCTCGTCCGCCGCGACGCGAAGCTCGTCCCTGAGCGCCGCGTAGCAGACCCTGCCTTCGGCGTAGTAGAAGATCCTGCTGAGGTCGACGAGGGCCGACTCGAACCGGGCGGGCCTGTCGTCGCGCTCATCGGAACAGGCGGCGCCGCGGGAGCGGCCGAGAGCGGCGATGGCGACCAGCACGCCGCTTCTCACATTGTCCGCGCGGACAAACTGTTGGATAATACGGACATGCGGCTCGACGTCCCGCCCGCTCCGTTCTATCGCGGAAAAACCTTCTTCGAGGGACTCGGCCTCCCCCTCAGGATCATCCACGTCGAGCGGAGCCCCGTCTTCCCCTCGCACCGCCACGACTTCACCGAGCTCGTCATCATCTACGAGGGTTCGGGCATCCACGCCTATGCGGACACGCGCGACCTTTCGTACGTCAACGTCGTCTTCGACGCCGAGGCACTGCTCGACGATCCGCTCGCCGAGAGAGTCGCGCTCGCGCCGCCGGGCAGGAGAGGCTCCGCCGGCAGCCCCTCGTCCTTCCGCCTATCGGCCTTCGGGACCCGCGAGGCGCTGGCCCACTCCGTCGAGGAGATGGCCGAGGAGGCCCGGACAGGCCCCCGCAACTTCCGCCGCGAGTTCAAGCGCGTCGAAGGAATGTCGCCGAAGGCTTACCGCGCGACGGTTAAAAAGATTCCCGATTGACCCCGGCCACGGGAAGGACGACAATAGGCAAATGGATCTCGATCCCGCTGACTGGCAATCCATGCGCGACTTGGGTCATCGCATGGTGGACGATATGATGACCTACCTCCAGACCGTGCGCGACCGCCCGGCCTGGAAGCCCGTTCCCGAGAGCACCAGGACCTTGCTCGATCAGGCGCCCCCCATGGCCCCGACGGCGCCGGAGGAGATCTACGGCGATTTCGTCGAGCACATCCTGCCCTATCCCCTGGGTAACATCCATCCGCGCTTCTGGGGCTGGGTCATCGGGACCGGCACGCCTCTGGGGGCGCTGGCGGAAATGCTCGCCGCGACCATGAACCCCAACGTAGGCGGCGGCGATCATGCCGCCAACTACGTCGAGCGGCAGGTGATCGAGTGGTTCAAGACCCTGTTCGGCTTGCCGCCCGAAGCCAGCGGTCTGCTCACCAGCGGGGCCTCGATGGCCAACATCCTCGGGCTCACGGTCGCGCGGAACGCCCGGGCCGGCTTCGACCTCCGACAACGGGGGCTCGGAGCCGCGCCCCGCAGGCTGGTCTACTACGCCTCGGTCGAGGCCCACAGCTGCGTAAAAAAGGCCGCCGAGCTTTTGGGGCTGGGAAGCGACAACCTGCGCTTGATTCCCGTCAACGACCGCTTCGAGATCGAGATACCCGCCCTGGAATCCACCGTGGCGCGCGATCGCGCGGACGGCCTGCAACCCTTCGCAGTCGTCGGCAACGCGGGCACGGTCAACACGGGAGCCATCGACGACCTCGAAGGCCTGGCCGATTTCTGCGAGGCCGAGAAGCTCTGGTTCCACGTCGACGGGGCCATCGGCGCCGTCGCGGTCCTCTCCCCTCCGTTGAAGCCCCTGTTCAAGGCGATGGAGAGGGCGGATTCCATCGCCTTCGATTTCCACAAATGGCTCTACGTGCCCTACGAGGCCGGCTGCCTCTTGGTACGTCGGGAAGCCGACCATTCGGGAGCCTTCGCCACGCGGGCGACCTACCTGGCCTCGCACGAGCGCGGCGCCGCGGGCGGAACGATCTGGTTCAGCGACTACGGAGTCGAATTGTCGCGGGGCTTTCGGGCCCTCAAGATCTGGATGTCGTTGAGGGAACACGGGCTGGAGAAGTACGGCCGACTGATCGAGCAAAACGTCGAGCAATGCCGGTACCTTGCGAGACTCGTCGACGAAGCGCCCGAGCTCGAGCGTCTGGCTCCGGTATCCCTCAACATCGTGTGCTTCCGCTATCGGGTCCCCGGCAAGGACGACGCGGCCCTGAACGCGCTCAACGAGGAGCTCCTCATGCGGCTCCACGAGAGCGGCGTCGCCGTGCCGACCTACACGGTGCTCGATGGCCGGTACGTCCTCCGCGTCGCGCACACCAATCACCGGTCGCGGAACGAGGATTTCGATCTGCTCGTCGCCGAGGTCAAAAGGATCGGAGCGGAACTGGCCGGAAAGCCGGACGGCCGCTGATCGTTCCTCCTTCAAACTATGGATACGTAAGGCAAAATGAGGCTGCATTTAATGGATAAACAATACTTATTTGACTCAGAAAGGCTATTGTTTAAAACTTGGGGAGAAGAAGATATTAAAAATGCAACACAACTATGGGGCGATAATGAAGTTACTGAATATATCGGCGGACCATTTAGTCTACATAAGATTGAAGATAGGTTGCGGCTGGAAATGGATAACCAAGTAAAATACCGTATTCAATATTGGCCACTGTATTTAAAAGGTGATGACGAGTTTATCGGATGTTGTGGCTTAAGGCCATATAAAGATGAAACTACTGTAGTTGAACTAGGTTTTCATCTCCGTAAAAACTATTGGAGAAAAGGATATGCATCAGAAGCCGCACAACGAGTTTTGGACTATTCATTCAACGATTTAAAAATGAAGAAAGTATTCGCCGGTCATAATCCGAAAAATGGAGGGTCGCGGAGCGCGCTACTCAAGCTCGGGTTCAGGTATGTCAGGGATGAATATTATCCGCCGACAGGATTATATCATCCATCGTATGAGCTGGAGCAAAGCGAATACAAAAATATCTTGGGGAAATAATAGGTTTTCCATGTTCGCGCTTCGCCCTCCGGACGGGGGAACGGGCCATGGCGAGGCCGAGTCCTCCCCGCGATCAAGGCGGCGCCCTTCAATAAGCTAGATCGGGAAAATGACGCTGATTTTCGCGCCTCCAAGCGATTGTAGTCTTATCTTCGCCTTGAGCTGCTTCGCGAGCATGTGCATGATCATCATGCCGGTGCTCGAGGATGTATCGGGGTCAAGAGTCGGCGGGAAGCCCGGCCCATCGTCGGCTACACTCAGTATCGCGTTATGCCCTTGTCGCAGGAGGCTGACTCGGATCTCGCCGCCGGCTTTATTCGCATAGGCGTATTTAATGGAATTAGTGAGCATCTCGTTGAGGATGAGCCCAAGGGGCAAGGTTTGTTCCGGCGGGAGATGCAGCTTGAACCGCCCCGGGTTTGCTGGAGACCTGAATCTCTGCGAGGATTGAGGTATGG
>CAZBGA010000137.1:0-5129 GCA_964491385.1 uncultured Treponemataceae bacterium
TCACCGCCTGGCCGTTCAGGTCGGCTCCCGACGAGGCCGCCGTCGCCGAGGTGTTGGGCACCTTGTCCGTGCTCGTCGGCATCATCCGGAAGCTCTCGGCGGGAAGGCCCAGCTCCCGCATCGCGACGCCGAGCAGCTTGGTGTGTAGGCCCTGACCCATCTCCGTGCCGCCGTGGTTCACCTGGACGCTGCCGTCCTGATACACGACGACCAGGGCGCCCCCTTGGTTGTACGCCGCCCGCGTGAAGGAGATCCCGAATTTCACCGCCGTGACGGCGAGACCGCGCTTCACGCCCGCGTGCTCTCCGTTCCAGAGCTCGATCTCGCGGCGGCGGGCGGCGAAGCCCGCCTGGGACTGCACCTGCTCCCACATGGTCTTTAGCCGGTTGTCGCCGATCTCCTGCCCGTAGTGGGTCGTGTTCGTCTCGCCGCTTCCGCGGTAGAGGTTGGCGGCGCGCACCTGCTCGGGAGGCAGCCCGAGATTGCGGGCCACGCGGTCCACGATCTCCTCCACGACGAGCATGGCCTGGGGTCCGCCGAAACCGCGGAAGGCGGTATGCGAGGTGGTATTCGTCCTCGCGACCCGTCCGGTGAAGTCCACGGCGGGAATGTAGTAGACGTTGTCGAGGTGGAAGAGGGCGCGATCGATGATGGGCTGCGAGAGGTCCAGGGACCAGCCTCCGTCGGAGACGAGATTCACGCGCGCCGCCAGGAGGAGTCCCGAATCGTCGTATCCCACCGAGAAGCGCGAATGGAAGGGATGCCGCTTGCCCGTGATGGTCATGTCGAGGTCGCGGTCGAGCTGCATGCGCACGCTCTTCCCCGTAGTCGCGGCGGCCAGCGCGACCAGGGCCGCGAAGGTGTTGCCCTGGACCTCCTTGCCGCCGAAGCCGCCGCCCATGCGCGGAGCCTGGACGACGATGCCGCTGCGCGGCACGCCCATGACCTCGGCCACGATGGTCTGTATTTCGGAGGGATGCTGGGTGGAGGAGCAGACGAACAGCGTGCCGTTCTCTCCCGGCTCGGCCCAGGCGGCGTGGGTCTCCAGGTAGAAATGCTCCTGGCCCCCGGACTCGAATTCCCCCTCGAGCCGGTGGGGGGCGCCGGCCAGGGCCTTGTCGCAGTCCCCCCGGCGCAGCTCGTGGGCCTCGGTCAGGTAGCTCTCCTCGGCGATGGCCTCGGCGACGCCGAGGACAGGCGGGAGGGGCTCGTAGTCCACTTCCACCAAGGAGGCCGCGAGCCGGCACTCCTTCAGCGAGGAGCCGACGACGAGGGCCACTATTTGTCCGTGGTACAGGACCTCGTCCCGCGCGAAGAGGGGCTCGTCGTGCCGTGCCGTGCCGACATTGTTCTCCCCCGGCACGTCCTCTGCCATCAGGACCGCGGCCACTCCCGGCGCGGCGCGGGCCTTCTCCGCGCTGCGCGACCTGATTCGCGCGCGGGCGTAAGGCGAGCAGACCGGCCAAGCCTCGAGCATGGGCCGGCGCCTGGCGAGGTCGTCCACGTACAGGGCGCCTCCGGTGACGTGGCCCCTGCCGCTCTCGTGCTCGAGGGCGCGCGAGGCATCGACGCCGGGGAACTTTTCTCCCAATTCGAAGTCCAGGTCGCCGTCCTGCGCGACGCTGCGCTCTCCCCGGGCGAACTTCTCCCAGAGACTCACGACAAGGCCCCTGCGGTAGGCGGCGCTGCCTCGTACGTCGTCGATGGGCCGGAACTCGCCGCGGAGCGCCTCCGCCACCGCGGCCTCGGCGTCCTCGAGGCGGCGGCCCACGAGGGCTTTCTCGGCCTCGTAGGCCCGCGATGTCTTTAGCGCGACCCCGCCGTAGGCCAGGCGCGCCAGCCGCACGGTCCCCCGAGCGTCCAGATCCGCGCGGAAGGCGCCCGCGACGATGCTGATGTCGAGCTCCCGCCTCTTCGACACTTTGAGGAAATCCATCCGCCTCGTCGTGCCGTCGACCAGCGGGAGGCGCGGCACGTCGATGGCGAGGATGATCTCGCCCGCGCGCAGCGCCGTCGAGCGATAGCCGAGGAAGAAATCGGAGATCGCCACCCTGCGCTCGCCTCCGGCCGAGGCCAGGACCACGACCGCGTCGAGGGTGAGGAGCACCGGCGCGCTGTCGCCGATGGGCGATGCCGTGGCGATGTTCCCGCCCATGGTGGCGCGGTTTCGGATGCCGCGCGAGGCGAAGACCCGGAGCATCCGCGCCAGGGAAGGATATTCGCGCGACATCGCCTCTTCGATCGCCGTGAAGGTGGCCGCGCCTCCGATTCTCCACGCGTCCGGGCCGGATTCGACGCGGGCGAGCTCCGGGATGCCTTCGATGGAGACGAGGAGGGGGAAGGAGGCGAATTTCTTGTTTATCTCTACGCCGATTTCCGTGGCGCCCGCCACCAGTCTGGCCTCGGGATGCTCCTTCATGAAGACGAAGAGGTCCTCGAGGCTCGTCGGCCTCGCGAACCTCTCGCCCCGCGCAGAGTAATCGAGGTAAGGAAGAGGATCCAGGGGCTTGCCGAGGCGGGCGCGGAAGGGGTCCTCGCCGGCCGCCTCCGGGGTATCGCGCCGCGCCAGCGCCCCCAGCGCGGCGTCGCGGATGGGGCGGTAGCCTGTGCAGCGGCAGAGGTTGCCTCCCAGCTGGTCGCTGAGCTGCCGCGCGTCCCGGCAATCGTCTCGGTAATAAGCCTCGAAGAGTGACATGACGAATCCGGGCGTGCAGTAGCCGCACTGGGATCCGTACTGCTCTACCATATGGGCTTGCACTGGATGGAGCTTCTTCCCCTCGGCGAGACCTTCCACCGTCACGATCTCCCGGCCGGCGAACATCGGGAGGAGGGCTATGCAGCTGTTGATGGCGCGATAGCCGGGCCTGCCTGCCGCATCGCGATCCACCAGGGCGACCGTGCAGGCCCCGCAGTCCCCCTCGGCGCAGCCCTCCTTCCCGCCCGTGTATCCGCGGGAGCGCAGGAAATTGAGCAGGGTCGTCGTGGGCGCCTCGTCCGCGACCTGAACCGACTTTCCGTTGATGGTGATCGCGAAGCCGCCGGTTGTTTCCTTCATGAGATCAAGCCTCCGGGTCAGGTCGACTCCGGGCGAATGAAACGCCCCTGCGGATCGCCCGCGAGGGCGCCGTCCCTGAAGACGGTGCGACCGCGCAGGAGGGTCCGCTTCACCCGGCCGCGCAGCGCCCGGCCCACGTAGGGACTCAGGCGGTGGCGGTCGAACAGCTCCTCCGCCGATACTATCGACGTATCCGAGAGGTCGACAAGGGTGCAGTCCGCGTCCGCTCCGACCCTCAGGCCGCCCTTCCCCGGCAGGCCGAAGCGGAGCGCCACGTTGACCGAAAGCAGGCGCGGGAGAAGGGGCAGCGGCACCGGGAGCGTGAGCATGGCGCGAAGCGTGGACTGGACTCCGCTGATGCCGCCCCAGGCGTCGAAGAAGTCGGCGGCTTCCTTCATGGAGAGAGGCGCCGGGGAATGGTCCGACCCGACTGTGTCCACCAGGCCCGCGGCGACGAGGGCCAGGAGCTCGTCGCGCTCGGCGGCGGGCCGCAGGGGCGGGGCGCACTTCGCCCTCGCGCCGAGCGCCTCGACGTCTGAGTCCGTGAAGAAGAGGTAGTGGGGGCAGGTCTCGCAGCTGACGTCGGCGAGCCCCGCGGCGGCGGCCTCGCGAACGAGCCGAGCGCCCCGCGCCGAGCTCGTATGGACGACGTGGAGCTTGCAGCCCGTCTCTGCCGCCATGGCGACGGCGCGGGAGATCGCTTCCTCCTCGGCGACCACCGGACGGGAGTCCAGGAAGTCCCGCGCCGATCTCCGGCCCGCCGCTCTCGCTTCCGCAGAGAGGGCGCCGACCAGGGCCTCGTTCTCCGCGTGCACCGCGACCGGGAGCCCGCGGCTCGCGGCGATGCGCATGCCCCGGTACAGGGCCTCGTCGTCGCAGCGCCGGAAGTCGTCGATGCCGCTGCCGGACATGAAGGCCTTGTACCCCGCGACGCCGCAGTCGGCCAGGGCTTCCAGATGGTCGAGATTGTCGGGCGTCAAGCCTCCCCAGAGGGCGAAATCCGTGCGCGCCGCCGCGTTGCAGGCCGCGAGCTTGGCCGCGAAGGACGGGGCGTCGAGGGTCGGCGGAGAGGAGTTCAGCGGCATGTCGATGAAGCAGGTTCCGCCGCCGGCGGAGAGGGCGGCCGATCCGGTGGCGACGCCTTCCCAATCCGATCGGCCGGGATCGTTGAAGTGGACGTGCGCGTCGATCACCCCGGGAAAGAGGTGGAGCCCGCGGGCGTCGATCGTTTCCTTCGCCTCGCCCGGCAGCTCGGGAGCCAGCTCGGCGATGCGGCCGTCCTCGATTCCGATGCACAGCCCCTCGACGCCCTCAGGCCTCACGACGGAGGCCCCGCGGATCACCAGGTCGAATTTCACGCTTTCAGCTCCCGCGGTAGGTCGCGTAGGACCAGGGAGAGACGATGAGGGGCACGTGGTACCGCCCTTCCGGCTCGCTTACGACGAAGTCCACTGGCACCTCCTCCAGGAAGAGCCCCGCGTCCGGATGGCCGCGGGCCCGGAAGTACTCTCCGACGTGAAAGACCAGGCGGTAGGGACCGGGGAGGAGGGACGAGCCCTCCAGCAGGGGCGCGTCCGTCCGTCCTTCGGCGTTCGCGGACACGGCCGTGAGAGCCCCGGCCGCCGGCGTCCCGACGGCGCCGGCGCTCCTGCGGAACAGCTCGATGCCCATCCCGGCCGCCGGCGCTCCGCGCGTGGTATCGAGGACGTGGGTGGTCAGTCTGCCCATGGCCTCACTCCCGCGCCACGGTGCCCGCGATGAGGCCGAAGGGCTCGCTCGTCGGCACGAAGATGTCGTTGGCGTTCGTCATGCGAAATGGCTCCAGGTTCACCGCGAGGCGATGGCGGTTGGGAAGGCTGAAGCTGACTGAGGAGAGGGCGGGGGCCTCCTCGAGCAGCGCCTCGCCCATCGCGAAGATCGTCTCTTGGACGCTGTGGCTGTCGTGGAGCGCGAAGGCCCGCGGAATGACCCGGAGCGCGGTCTCGAAGGCTCCGTTGTAGTCGGCGCCGCGAGCGGCGAAATCCCAGGTCGCGTCGATGCTCGTCGCGAGGATCCTGTCCTCGGTCTCGCGCAG
>CAZBGA010000138.1:0-4966 GCA_964491385.1 uncultured Treponemataceae bacterium
AATCCCAGGTCGCGTCGATGCTCGTCGCGAGGATCCTGTCCTCGGTCTCGCGCAGAGTGGTGAACTCGTCGACGAGGAAGCCGCTGAATCGCGAGCCCGTCGTCTTGATGACCTCCAGGCCCGCGATGCCCCCGCGGATCCGGACTCCCGCGCCGTCGCGCTCGCGGCGCGCGAGGCTCGTGCGCCGGGCGGGGCCCGCGCCGGAGAAGGCATAGGGATGCGGCGCGCCGTCCACGCTGATCCTCTCCCACAAGGTCTGCTCGATGGCCGCCTCGGCCCAAGCCACCTGCGCGAAGCTCTCGACGAAGTGGGCGGCCAGTATGTTTCCGAAGGCTTCCGGCGAATCGAAGCTCTCCCTGCGGGCGAGCGCGTACACGGTGTTCTTCATCGTGTCCGTCGGTATGCAGAGCGAGTTGTCGGCCTGGGTGTATATGCGCTCGAAGTCTCCACCCAGGCGTATGTCCACTTTCATCTCGTAGAGCGACTGGGTCGCGCCCTCCCGGACGACCTTCGTCAGGCGAACGCCGCTCTTTCCGTAATCGTTGTCCGTCAGTCGCACCATCGTTTCAGCCCTCCTCCACCCTGTCGAGGAGTCGCAGGCGCGCTATCGCGGCGATCTCCCGGAGGGCGGCCTCGATCTCCTCTTCCCGCGTATGAGCCAGCCGCGAGGGAAATGCGGAGAGGATAGCCTCTTTCCTGTTCTCCCGCGAGCAGATCACGAAGGGGAATCCGAATTTTTCCCTATAGGCTTTATTGTACGAATCGAAGAGCGCGATCTCCTCCGGACCCAGCCGGTCCAGGCCCGCGGCCTCCTGCTCGGCCCGCGAGGCGGCCGCGAGCTTCCCCTCCCGAGCGAGAGCTCCCACGAGGTCGGGATGCGCCGAGATAAGCGCGATCCGCTCGCGCTCGGCCGCCTCCAGCATCGCGCCGACGAGAGCGCCTTGCAGAGCGTCCAGGCTCGCGAAGGGGCGGGGCCGCCAGGCCCGCTCCGCGATCCAAGGCGAGTCTTCGAAGCAGGGGCCGCAGATCTCCGTGAAGCCGGCGCGGTCGAGGCCGTTCAGGCGAGACAGAGCCACCTTCTTCACGATCTCAGGGCCTCCGCGACGATGCGCGCCGCGCAGGCAACATCCTCGATCCGGCTGAACTCGGCTGGGTTGTGGCTGATCCCCCCCCTGCTGGCCACGAAGAGCATCGCGGCGGGCAGGAAGGGAGCGAGGATGGCCGTGTCGTGCAGCGCGCCGCTGACGGCGTCCTCGGCCTCGATTCCCTGCCGGCCGGCCGCGTCGCGGAGCCGGGAGCAGAGCCCCGAGTCGAGGCCTACGGGGGGAAGCTCCTCGGTGCAGGAGAGCTCGCAGGCCAACCCCCGCCGGGCCGCGACGCCGGCGACGAGAGCGCACAGGTCGAGGTCCCCCTTCGACAGGACCTCGTCCGAAGAGGCCCGAAAATCGATCGTGAAGGTCGCCTTGCCGGGGATCACGTTCACAGAATTCGGCTCGACCTCGATTCTGCCTACCGTGAGCACCCTCGCCTCCTTCTCCGCCCCGGTCTCCCGAGCCCAGGCTTCCAGCGCGCCGATCGCCTCCGCGGCGCCCGCCAGCGCGTCCCTGCGGTCCTTCATCCCTGTGGCCCCGGCATGGTTCGCCTCGCCCGCGAGCGCGCACGAATACTGCCTGCGGCCGGCTATGGCCGTCACTACGGCGATGGGAGTTCCCGCTTTCCACATGCCCGGTCCCTGCTCAACGTGGGCTTCGATCAGGCCGAGGTACTTCCCAGGCTGCAGGCGCTCGGCAAACAGGCGCTCCGCCGCGACCCCATGCTCGGCGCCGGCGGCGAGATAGTCGCGGCCTTCGCGGTCGCGCAGGCCGCGAAGCTCTTCGGGCGCCAGGGTCCCGGCCCAGGCCCGGCTTCCTATCATGCCGAGGCCGAAGGTAGTCCCCTCCTCTTCCGCAAACACGATGAGCTCTACCGGAGCCTCGGGCGCGGCGCGCAGGACCTCGAGCGCCACCGCGACCCCCACGACGCCGTCGAACCTGCCCCCCGTCGGCACCGAGTCGATGTGGGATCCGCAGAGCCAGGCCTTCTGCCCTTCCTTCAGCCGGTCCGGGCGCGCGTGCACGTTGCCCGCGGCGTCGATGCGCGCCTCGGCTCCGGCCTCGGCGGCCCGCGCGATCACGTAGTCGCGCGCGCGCCTCCACGAGGGCGAGAAGGTGGGGCGGCTGTAGCCGACGCTAGGGTCCGTCTCGCTGTAAGAGGCGATGGCCTCGATGTCGCGGGCTATCCGCTCCTCCTCGACGCGCGGGGCGCTCATGGGAGCGTCACTTCCCGAATTCCCTGCGCCAGGCGGCGCCGGTCTTCTCCATGAGGCTCTCGGCCGCCGTGCGGCGCATCCGGTGCAGCTGCGGCGTGTCCAGGGCCCATTCCTGCATCCAGTCGCGGGCGAAGGCGCCCCGCTCGGTCTCCCTGAAGATCCGGCGGACCGCCTCCTCGTCGATCACCTGCGGCCCGCGCGTGCGGACGGCGAACTCGCAGGTGCGGCTGCAGCGGCTAGTCAGGTAGTTCTCGATCCCGTTCTCGTCCATCACGTCGAGCACGCTGCGCAAGGACCGCACGGCTTTCGCATAGGCGAAGCCGGGCGGGTAGCCGTTGTCCACCATGACCTGGAAGCAGAGCCGCATGAGCTGGATCGCGCCGCCGTACAGGATCTCCTCCTCGAAGTTGTCTCCCTCGGTCTCGTGCTGGAAGGAGAGCTCCACGACGCCGGCGCGCGTGGAGCCGACGGCCTTCGCGATCGCCAGGACGATCTCCCGCGCGTCTCCCGTCGCGTCGTGCTCGACGCTGACGCAGCCGTAGACGCCTTCGCCCTTCAGGTACTTCTCCCGGACGAAGGCTCCGGGCGCGTTGGGGACGAAGAGCACCGTGTTCACGGACTGCGGGGGGCGAATCGCGCCATAGAGCACATTGAAGCCATGGCAGAAGCAGAGCGTCTGCCCGGGGCGCAGGTGGGGGGCGATCTCGCTCTTGTAGGCCGCGGGCTGGGCGGGGTCGGCGAGCTCGATGAGGAGGATGTCCGCCTTCTGCGTCGCCTCGGCGACGCCGAATGAGGCGAAGCCGTCGGCCTGGGCCTGCGCCCGCGACCCGCTCTCCTCCGGAGGGCGGGTCCCCACGATCACCGCGCAGCCCGAGTCCCTCGCGTTGGCCGCCTGGACCTTCCCCTGGATGCCGTAGCCGATCACGGCGATCGTCTTGCCGGAGAGGATCGACATGTCGACGTCGGCATCGCGATAGATCTTTTCCATCATGGTCTCCTCACAAGGGGATCTCGCGATTCACGTTCTTGTAATAGATGTATTTTGACGGCAGAGGCCCGGTGGCGTAGTAGCTCTGGGGGCAGAAGGGCCCCATCCAGATGAAATCCGTCGTCTCGACCTCCATCCATGAGTCGTCGAGGAAGTACAGCCCCTTGCCCTGCAGCACGTAGAGGCCGTGCTCCATAACGTGGGTCTCCGTAACCGGCAGGCTGTGACCGACGTCGAAGGTGAAGATGTTCATCGCGAGATCGTAGACGGTATCGTCGGGAACGAGGACCTGGAGCCTGGCGCCGGGATCGCCGCAGTAGACGTCGCCCCGCGTCTTCTCCTGGCTTCCGACCAGGGTATCGTACATCGGAATTCCGCGGACCGGCTCGTAGCGCTTGCGCAGCAGGAGGAGGCTCGCGGCGGCTAGGGCTTTCGCCGAGAATCCCCTCGTCGGCGGGACCAGGGCGAAGCCGCCCTCCTCTAGCGCATAACTTCGTCCGTCCACGGAGAGGACGAGGGCCCCGGACAGCACGTAGAAGAAGTGCTCGACGACGCCGTCTGCCTGATGCCCGCCTTCCTGGCCCGGCTGGAGGTCGAGCATGTACTCCGCGAATTGCGCGCCCAAGGCGGGCCCCGCGAAGACCCTGACCGAGGCCCCCGGCCACTCCGGGAGGCGGGAGAAGGGAATGCCTTCGAGGGGCAGTAGCGCATACCGCGGCTTGACGCGGGTCCGGCTCGACAGGAGCTGGGTCTGATTTCTCATTGCTAAGTAATATACTGACAAGTCCGGGGAAGGGCGAAAGAAGGGGGGAGAGCCCCGCGCCGGGACGGCGGCCCGCGAGCGCTTGACGCGAATCTCCTGAGCTGTAGACTGATGATCGGAGGGGCGCAATGAAAAACGACAATGCCGCGCGAGACGCGGGAATCGTGCTCGGGCCAATGGGAATAGGAACCAACGTCTGGGGACGCGGAGGGAAACCGCTGCCCGGGATCGGCGAGGTGTTCGACGCGGCGATCGATGCGGGGATCAGGCTCATCGACACCGCCGAGCTCTATCAGGGCGGCGGCTCGGAGCTGAGCATCGCCCTGGCCCTCGCCGAGCGGCGCGAAAGAGGCTCGCCCGGAGGAGAGCCGGTCATCCTTTCGAAATTCTTCCCCTGGCCCTGGCGGCTATCGCCTCGCTCCCTCGAGTCCGCGCTTCGAGGGAGCCTCGTCAGGCTCGGCATCCCCCGGCTCGACGTCTATCTCCTCCATTTTCCCTTTCCTCCCCTGCCCCTCGAGACATGGGTGGCGGCACTGGGCGACGCATTCGAGGCCGGGCTAGTCCGCGCGGTGGGAGTGTCGAATTGCGACGCCGGCCAAGTCCGGAGGGCCCACGAAGTCCTGGCGAAGCGAGGAATCCCCCTCGCCTGCGACGAGGTCGAATTCAGCCTCCTGAACAGGCGGGCGGAGAAGAACGGCACCTTGGCCGCCTGCCGCGATCTCGGCGTGCCGGTCATCGCCTATCGGCCTCTCGGCTCGGGAATCCTGCCGGCCTCGGCGCCGACAATCCCCGGATTCAGGAGCCTGATGGCCCCCAAGACCGATGAGGAAGGGCTCGAGTCCCTGCGAAAGGTGCTGGCCTCGATCGGGGAGTCGCGGGGCGGCAAGACCTCCGCCCAGATCGCGCT
>CAZBGA010000139.1:0-4819 GCA_964491385.1 uncultured Treponemataceae bacterium
TAGCTCTCGGCGAGGCCCGGGACGATCTCCGAGGTGCCCTGCTTGTAGGTGAGCAGGCTCTCGTCGATGTTATCGAAGAGTTCCCAGGTGTGGAAATCGTAGGCGCTCGCCGGATCCATCTGGGTGACCTTGTCCGTGGTTCCGTAGACCAGAGTGTCCTGCGCCCATGACGCGCCGCTTACAAGGACGAGCGTCGCGACGAGGATCGATACCGTTAATCGTTTCATGTCGCCTCCATGGAAACAACGGGAATAATTGAAGCATTATTTAGGAATGCGGGCGCGCTGTCAATCCTCCGCGGGTATCCCATTCGAAAACGGCGGGGATCCACTACGGAGCGGGCTTTGCAGGCAGAGCGGCTGCGGTTATTATTGCTGTGCTCGGAATGAAGGAGGAATGCCTATGAGGCTCGACATAAGACGCTTCTTGGACGAATTCTTCCTCTATTCCAGCCAATTCTTCGTCTTCTTCATCCTGATGCTCCTCATCACGCCCGCGTCGGACACGCTCAGACCTACCTCGATAGTCATCGTGACCTTCTTCCTCATCGTTCAGATACTCCTTCTCGTCGGGCAGGGGCACAAGCCGATATTGAGAATCCTGTTCTCCTTCATCACTCCGGCGGCCTATACCATCGTACGCCTCCTCACCGGGACGTTCATATCCCTCGACATGGCCAACAGCTTCATCTGGGGCGCGGCCCTCTACGTCGGGTTCTTTCAGGCGATCGCCCTCTCGGGCAGGGGAACGTGGTTTAAGCGCGCCGCCGAGACTCTCCTCGCCGCGGGCGTCGTGCTCGTCTTCATCTTTTTCTATTTTTACCTCGATCTCCGCCTGTCGCTCTCGAGGCGCCTTGTCGCGGGCGCGATCGGCCAGGCCCAGTACGACAGGGCCCTTGGCCTGGCCAGCTTCGGCCCCTCCTTCCTGAAATTCCTCGAGACCCCGCAGAATCTTTTCCTCATCTTCGGAGTCACGACATTCGGAATGATGCTGCTCGCCAGCAAGGTGAACGCCTTGGGCCTGAGGTCGCGTATAGCGGGACTCTTCGGCACGGCGCGCGTCGACGAGAAGGTCGGCGAGCCGGCCGCGGCGGCCGGTCAAGCTACGACCGTCACCGTCATCTCCTCGGACATCAGGGACTTCACGGGGCTGGCCGAGCGGCTCAGCCCGGAGCGCTCGGTCGCCATACTCAACCGCTACTATTCGGTATGGGCGGTCGCGGCCGATCGGCACGGCGGCCGGATAGCCGGCACTACAGGCGACTCCGTCCTGGTGGTCTTCGGCCTATTGGGCGAGAAGGATGCCGCCGAACGAGCACTGGCCTGCGCCCGTGATTTCATCGCGGAGCTGCCCGGGCTCCGGGACGATCTCGAGTCGGCTTCGCTGCCCGCGCCCTCCGATGTCAGCATCGGCCTGCACTCGGGCGCCATCGTCGCAGGCGATCTCGGCGTTCAGGGCTCCAGGAGGCTCGGGGTCTTCGGCGAGGCGGTCTCGGTGGCGGCCCGGCTGGATTCGCTCTGCAGGGAGTTGAAGCAAGACCTCCTGCTTTCTCAATCCGTATTCCGCCAGCTCGAGCTCGAAAGCCAGGCCCGCCTCGTCAGGATCGGAGAGGTGCTCCTTCGCAACAGTACGCAGCCGGTGCCCGTCTACGGTACCAAGTAGAAAGTATGGCTTCCCCATCGCATTTTCTGGCCTAACTCGATTTCCTACCTTATAATACCCGTACATTCCCATTGGTTGAGAAGGATTTCGCCCATGAAGCGTTCAGCACCGTCCGTCAGTCTCTTGCGCTTGCTTTTCCCAGCGATTTGCCTGGTCCTTCTCGTCTCGGGCTTTCTCCTTTTCGACGAAAAGTCCAAGCCGGAAACGTATCCGATGCTGGCCCTCGGCCTCGGATTCCTGCTCGCCGTAATCGCGTGGATCGCGTACGCAAAGAACCTCGCCGGCCCGGCCCGAGCGCTGCTAGACTCCCAGGCCCGCATCAGGGACGGCCTCGAGACCTTGTCGTCGAACCTCGCCAAGCTGTCTACGGGCAACCTCGCCGCGAAAGCGCCCCTGAGCCCGTCCGAGGCGCCGGTCGCGGCGAAGGGCGAACTGGAGGCCATGGCTAGAGTATCGGCGAGCGCGGCGGTGCTGCTCCGCGAAAGCATCGAGGCCTTCAACGGCATCACCAACGATCCGTGCTTGCGGCTCTGCTATATCGGGTCCGACAGCTATGCTGAGGGGCGGACCATCGGCGAAGTCCTCGGCCGGATCCTCGGCGGCAGGGGACGCGTCGCCTTCATCGTCAGCGACATTCGTTCCGTGAACCACATCCTCAGGCGCAAGGGGGCTTTGAGCGTCATCGCGGAAAGGTTTTCGGGCATCGAGGTTGTCGAGACGATCGAGACTTTCGAGGACGGCGAGAAGACCTACGGCGCGGCCATCGACCTCCTGAAAAGGTATCGCGACCTCGGGGCGATCTACGTTACGGAAGGCTCCACGCCGTCGTATGCGGCGAAGGCCATAGTGGAAGCGGGAAGGACGGATAAGACCTTCGTGGTGACCCACGACCTCACGGACGACACCATGGAGTTCGTCCTGAGAGGCGTCATCGCCGCGACCGTCTCCCAGGATCCCTTCGCGCAGGGGCACGACTCGGTCGTCCGCCTCTTCAACCATCTGGCGACGGGGTGGACCCCTCAGCTTCCCCGCTTCCTCACGACCCTCCAGGAAGTGCGCAAGGACAACTATCAGCGCTATTGGAGCCGCGACAATTCCTTGGATGCAGGAGACCGCGATCGCCTGGCCAAGGTCGACATAGGCCCGGATCGAGGCGGCACGGCGATCGGCGCGAAGCGGATCGCGATCGTGTGCATGAAGAGCGAGGGTTTCTGGAAGAAAGTCTACGAAGGCGCGGTCGAGGCGAAGCGCGAGCTGGAAGCCTACGGCGCCCGGGCGGAATGGGTGGTACCCCCGGACGCGCATGAGAGCGGCCTTACCGATGCATCCACTTACGCTCCCATCATCGAGCGGCTCATAAGCGAAAAGTGGGACGGGATCGCGATACCGATATTCGACCGCAACATGATCCCGGTGCTCAACAAGGCCGTCCGCGCCGGTCTCACGGTCGTCACCTATAATTCCGAGCCCACGAGCCTGCGGGAGATGGTCGCGGCCGTCTCGGCGCATGCCGGCTCTCTCCTGGCGCTGAGCCAGGAGCTAGCCGCCTCGGCCCAGCAGTCGGGGCAATCCACCGCCAGCATCGCGACGACGATAGGGAAGATAACCTCGAGCCTTAGCGCCCAAGTCGCCGAGACGGGCAGGACCAAGGAAGAGATACTGACCCTTACCGGCAACATCAGGCGCGTAAACGAGACTGCGGGCGAGAGCTCGAGGACCGCCCGACGGGTCGCCGAGGCCTCCATGAGGAGCTCCGCCGCGATCGGCGTGATGCAGGAGTCGGTCAAGTCGCTGGAGGAGGCCGCCACCGTCTCCGAGTCGACGATACGCTCGCTCAAGGACGATACCGAGAGGATCGGGAAGATCGTGGCCTCGATAGAGGAGATCGCGAACCAGACGAACGTCCTCGCCATCAACGCCTCGATACAGGCGGCCCGCGCCGGCGAGCAGGGAAAGGGCTTCGCGGTGATCGCCGCCGAGATCAGGAAGCTCGCTGAGCAGTCCAACCTATCCGCGGGCGAGATCAAGAAGGTCATCAGCGAGCTGAGGAAGCGGGTTCAGGCGGCGGAGACGGCCACCACCCGCGGCCTCGCCGAGGCTCGGGAGAACGCCGAGAATGCGGAGCTGTCGAGGAAGAGCCTGCATGAGATAAGCCTCCTCGCGGGCGAGAACGAGAAAAGCATGGAAGTGATCTTCGGCGCCGTGGAGGAGATGCTCTCGTTTTCCCGCAGGATCGAGGAAACGGTCCGTTCTCTCAACGACATGAACGAGCGAAGCGACGAGGCGGCCGCGGAGATCGAGACGTCCACAAAGGAAGTTTCGACCCAGGCCGCGGAAGTCGCCAATTCGGCGCGTTCCCTATCCGATATGGCCAAGGCACAGCAAGTCCTCCTGACCCAATTCCGCTTCACGGAGGACGACTGACGGCGCGAGGACGCTCAGCCCTTTGCGACCTCGAAACGCTTGACCGTCCTCTTGGTGGTCTCGGCGAGGCGCTCGCGGAGGACGGTCACCTTGGAGATCTTCTGGTAAGGCAGGAGCTTCTGGTTGACCTCGTCGACGATCCCCCGGAGCCTCGCCTCGGCGGCTTTCCAATCCAGGGCTGCGGCCCCTTCGTCTCCGGCCTTGAACCTGTCCGCGTTGGGGAAGAGCATGGCCTCGATGCCCTCGCTCTTGGTCTCCTCGTCCTCGATGTAGCCGCAGACGAGAACCTGCTCCACCTCGTCGAATAGCTGGAATCGGTTCTCGATCTCCTCGGGGTAGACGTTCTTGCCTCCTTCCGTGACGATCAGATTCTTGGCCCTGCCCTCGAGATAGACGTAGTCCCGGCCGTCGACGTGGCCGAGGTCCCCCGTCTTCAGCCATCCGTCGGCGCTGAGGACCTCGGCGGTCTCGGCGGGCATCTTATAGTAGCCCGCCATGACCATCGGCCCGCGCACGGCGATCTCTCCCACCCCTTTGGCATCCGGCTCGAGGATTTTCATCTCCACACGGGGGATGAGCTTGCCTACGCTCGTAATGACAAAGGCATCGGTCGGGTTCAATGTGAGGATAGGCGATGTCTCGGTGAGACCGTAGCCCTGGACAAAGTCGATCCCGAGCTCGTTGTAGCGCCTGAATACGCTCGGCGCCAGGGGCCCCCCGCCCGAGATGCATA
>CAZBGA010000140.1:0-4758 GCA_964491385.1 uncultured Treponemataceae bacterium
TGGGGGAGACCCACCGTCGTGAACAACGTCGAGACCCTCTGCAACCTCCCCCACATCGCGAGGGAGGGGGCGGACTGGTTCAAGTCCCTATCCTCCTCCAACGACGGGGGGACGAAGGTCTATGGAGCGAGCGGCTGGGTGGCGAAGCCCGGGCTGTGGGAGCTGCCCCTGGGGGCGACCGCGGCCGAGATAGTGGACCGCGCCGGAGGCATGTCGGCGGGGCGGACACTGCGCGCCTTCCTTCCGGGCGGAGCCTCGACCGACTTCCTCCCGGCGGGGAAGCTTGACGTGAAGATGGATTTCGACTCGGTGGCGGCCGCGGGCTCGAGGCTCGGCACGGGAACCATGATCGTCCTCGACGATCGGACCTGCCCCGTGGGCATGGTCCTCTCCCTCGAGCGCTTCTTTGCGCGGGAGTCCTGCGGCTGGTGCACGCCCTGCAGGGAAGGCATTCCCTGGGTGACTCGCTGCCTCGAGGCCCTCGAGGCCGGAGAGGGAGATATGAGCGACATCGAGATCCTCGAGGATCACGCGAAGGCCCTCGCTCCCGGGCGGACGTTCTGCGCATTCGCCCCGGGCGCGATGGAACCCTTGGCCAGCGCGCTCAAGCTCTTCCGGGAGGACTTCGTCGACCACGCGACGGGGAAAGGCTGCAGGTACAGATGAGCACCGCATCCATCTTCGTAGACGGGAAGCGCTACGCGATCGAGGGCGCGGAGACCAAGAACCTCCTCGAGGCCTGCCTGTCGCTCGGCCTCGACCTCCCCTACTTCTGCTGGCATCCCGCGATGCACTCGGTGGGGGCCTGCAGGCAGTGCGCGGTCAAGCTCTTCAAGGACGAGGCGGATACCAGAGGCCGGCTCGCCATGGCCTGCATGACGCCCGTGGTGGAAGGGCTGCGCGCGTCGATCGAGGACTCCGAGGCGAAAGCCTTCCGGGCCGGCGTCATCGAGTGGCTCATGGTCAACCATCCCCACGACTGCCCGATCTGCGACGAGGGCGGCGAGTGCCACCTCCAGGACATGACCGTTATGACGGGCCACGTCAGGCGGCGCTACCGCTTCGACAAGCGCGAGCACCGCAGCCAGGACCTGGGCCCCTTCATAGCCCACGAGATGAACCGCTGCATCCAATGTTACCGTTGCGTCCGCTTCTACCGGGACTACGCCGGCGGCGAGGACTTCGACGTCCAGGGCTGGCACGACTCGGTGTTCTTCGGGAGGGCGGAGGACGGCGCCCTCGAGAGCCCCTTCAGCGGCAATCTCTGCGAGGTATGCCCCACGGGCGTCTTCACCGACAAGACGCAGGCCGCCCACCCCAGCCGCAAGTGGGACCTCCACACCAGCCCCTCGGTCTGCCCCCACTGCGGCCTGGGCTGCTCCACCATCCCGGGCGAGCGTTACGGCGAGCTCAAGCGGGTGCGCCCGCGCTACAACGTCGACGTCAACGGCTATTTCATCTGCGACCGGGGACGATTCGGGCAGGCCTTCGCCGACTCGAAGGACCGCCTGCGCGACTGCCTCGCGCGCGCGCCCTCGGGCCAGGCCCCCGCGTCCCGCGAAGCCGCCCTGGAGGCGGCCCGCGCAGCCCTGGGAGGCGCCGCCTCCGTCGGCATCGGCTCGGCCCGCGCGTCGGTCGAGACGAACTTCGCGCTGCGCCGGCTGGTCGGCCCCGAGCGCTTCTTCCTCGCGGTCCCCGACGAGGAATTCGCCCTCTACGCCCGGATGCGCCGGATACTCGAGGCGGCGGGCAGGCGCGCCGCCTCGCCCCTCGAGGCTGAAGGCGCCGACGCCGTCCTCGTACTCGGCGAGGACGTCTGGAACAGCGCGCCCATCCTCGCCCTGCGCCTCAGGCAGGCCTCGCGCAACTCGCCGAACGAGACGGCCATGCGCGACAAGCGCATACCCGCATGGGACGATGCCGCCCTCCGCCAGGCGGTCCAGGACAGGCCGGGGCCATTCTTCGTGGCGAGCCCCGGACCCTCTCCCCTTGACGAGTCGGCCGAGGTCAGCTATCGGGCCGCCCCCGACGACATCGCCCGGCTGGGCCACGCCGTCGCCGCCCTCGTCGATCCCTCCTTCGCCGAGCCGGAAGGCTTGGGCGAGGCCCAGTCCGCGCTCGCGCAGCGCATCGCATCGGCTCTCATGCGCGCGAAGAGGCCCCTCGTCGTCTCCGGATCCGGCCTCGGAAGCGCCGCGACGATAGAGGCCGCGGCGGCAGTGCTCGCGGCCCTCTCCGCGACGGGCCAGGACGCGCGGATCTGCCTGGTGTTCCCCGAGGCGAACAGCCTCGGCGCGACCATGCTCGCCGCGGGCGGCCTGGAATCGGCGAGCCGCGCCCTGGCGGCCGGCGCCGTCGCGGCGGGCGGCCGTACCGCGCTGATCGTAGCCGAGGCCGACCTGTCCCGATCCGCGGCCGGGCGGAGCCTCATGGCCGAGGCCTCCGCGTCCATCGTCCTAGACCACTGCTCGAGCGAGACGACGCGGGCGGCGGATATAGTCCTGCCTTCGGCCACGATCCTCGAGGGATCCGGGACCTTCATCTCTCTCGAAGGCCGCGCCCAGCGCTTCTTCGCCCTTCGGAAGGGCGAAACGCCCGTCCAGGACGCATGGCGCTGGCTGGACGAGCTGGGAGCGGATCCCGGGAGGGACCTCGACGGCATCGACGCCGCGATCGCCGGGGAGCTGGGCGGACTGGCCGCGATAACCCGCGCCGCGCCCGCCTCCGCCTTCAGGCTCGTCGGGCGGAAAGTCGCCCGGGGCGCGCAGCGCGAGAGCGGCCGCACCTCGATGCACGCGAACGTCGATACGCGCGATCCGAATCCGGCCGTGGACCCCGACTCGAGCCTCGCCTACTCCATGGAGGGGCCCAGGGAGGCGCCTCCGCCCCTCCTGCCCCGCTACTGGGCGCCCGGCTGGAATTCCGACCAGGCGATAAACAAATTCCAGATGGAAGTCGGGAAAGCCCTACGCGGCGGCGAGATCGGCGCGCGGGTCTTCCCGACGGAGACGGATCGCGGCGCCCTTCGGGAGGCGGCCGGCGGCGCGGGAGGGAAGGCGGCGCCTCCGGCTTTCTCAAGGCGCCCGGACGCCCTCCTCATCCTGCCGCGCAGCCGCGTCTTCGGCTCCGAGGAGCTGTCGGCCAGAGCGCCGGCGATCGCCGCCCGCATTCCCGAGCCGAGGCTCTTCCTTTCCATGGCCGACGCGCGCAGGCTCGGCCTCGAGGACGGGAGCCTGGCCGAGATCAGCTTTCCGGGCGATGAAGGGGAGAGCCGGCCGCGCGGCGCGGCGCTCTCGCTCCGGGTCGAGCTCTCCGACCTGCCCGAGGGAGTGGCTACGCTGCCTTGGGGCTTCCCTTCCCTTCCGGGTCCCGCGCTCGCGGCATGGGCGTCCGTGCGGCCCGACGCGAAGGAGGGAGGATGAAGGGATCCGGCGGCCTTCCCATCGCCCTCGGCGTTCTTATCGTCCTCTTCGGAGTCCTCACCGTCGCGGCTCTCAGCATATGGCTCGAGCGAAGGCTACTCGGGCTCCTCCAGCAGCGTTCCGGCCCCAACCGCGTCGGCCCCCTCGGTCTCCTCCAGGTAGTCGCAGACACCATCAAGATTTTCGCGAAGGAGAACTGGATTCCGCCCTTCGCGGACAAGCCGGTCTTCGTCCTCGCGCCTCCCGTGGTCATCGCCACCGCCCTCGCTTCCTTCGCCGTCGTGCCATTCGCGCCGGGCCTGGTCGTCGCGGACATCAACGTGGGTCTGCTCTTCTTCCTGGCCATGTCCTCGCTCGCGGTCTACGGCGTCGCGCTCTCGGGCTGGGCCTCCAACAGCAAGTTCTCCCTTCTGGGCAGCGTGCGCGCCGTCGGGCAGATGGTGAGCTACGAGGTCTTCATGGGCCTCTCCCTCCTCGGCGTGGTGGTCCAGGCGGGATCCTTCAGCCTCGTGGACATCGTGAACGCCCAGAGGGGCATATGGAATTGCGTGCCTCAGCTCGCCGGTCTCTGCGTGTTCTTCGTCGCCTCCCTCGCCGAGACCAGGCGCATCCCCTTCGACCTGCCCGAGGCCGAGAACGAGCTGGTCGCGGGCTACCATACCGAGTACTCGGGCTTCAAGTTCGCGATGTTCTACCTGGGCGAGTACGTGGGCGTCACCCTGAACTCCGCTATGCTCGTCACCCTCTTCTTCGGAGGCTGGGCCGGGCCCTTCCTCCCGCCGGTCGTCTGGTTCCTCGTCAAGACCACCTTCTTCATCTGCGTTTTCATTCTCGTGCGCGGCTCCCTGCCGCGACCCCGATACGACCAGCTCATCTCATTCGGGTGGAAGCTGATGCTGCCCCTCGCCCTCGTCAACCTCGCGGCGACGGGTGCGATCGTCCTCGCGGCGTCAGGGCCGCGGTAGCCGAAGGCCGAGCGCCGGGCCCCCGCCGGCGAAGCGTCCGGCAGTCTAGGAGGAAGGCATGTGGAGCGCGCTGCGTTCGATCTGGATCGTCTTCAAGCACCTCTTCAAGCGGCGCGTGACGGTCCAATATCCCGAGACGAAGCGCCGTCTGCCGCCCCGCTGGCGGGGGAGGATAGTGCTGACTCGGGACGCCCGCGGCGAGGAGCGCTGCGTCGCCTGTTACCTCTGCGCGGTCGCCTGTCCGCCTTCCTGCATCTCGCTTCAGTCCGCCACGCGGGAGAACGGGAGGCGCTACCCCTCCTTCTTCCGGATCAATTTCTCGCGCTGCATATTCTGCGGCTTCTGCGAGGAGGCCTGCCCCACCTACGCGA
>CAZBGA010000141.1:0-4754 GCA_964491385.1 uncultured Treponemataceae bacterium
AGCCGCGGTAGGGGATGATGCGCGCGGAGTAGACGCCCTTCTCGTGGCAGAAGATCACGCCGGGGGAGCGATGTATCTGGGAGACGACCACGCGCTCGGCGCCGTTGATGATGAAGGTCCCCCGGTCGGTCATGAGGGGGATATCGCCGAGGTATATCTCCTTCTGCCGTATCTCGCCGGTCTTCTGGAAGACCAGATTGATCCGCGCCTTGAGCGGCACGGCGTAGGTGAGCCCCTTCATCTTGCACTCGATCTCCGAGTACTTCATCGCGTCCTCGTCCAGGTTGTAGCGTTCGTACTCGAGGAGCATGTCGCCGTTGGGGCTTTCTATGGGAAAGGTCGCGCGGAACACCTCTTCCAGTCCGGCCGTCTGAAGGCCGATCCCGGAGCGGACTTTCTCGCGCTGCAGGAAACGCTCGTAGGAGGAGAGCTGAATGTCGATGAGGTCGGGCAGGGACATCACTTCCTGATAGTCCTTGCCTACGTACTCTCGCTCTATCTTCTTCTCGCCGATTGCCATCCGTCACCCCCTGATCGCCTAAGCCGCCGCCGAAAGACGCAAGAAAGGTTCCGGGAGCCTCGGCGACGTCGGCACGGCCCCCGGAACCTTCGCGGAGCCCGCGTGGGACCAGCCTGGCCCCCGGCGGCTCGCTCCGCTCGAGCAAAAAAACCTGATTCGATCGATGCCCGTTTTACTTGACCTCTACGGTGCCGCCGGCGTCGGTGATCTGCTTCTTGATCTTGGCCGCCTCGTCCTTGGAGATATTTTCCTTGATGGCCTTGTCGCCGGCCTCGACCAAGTCCTTGGCCTCCTTGAGGCCGAGGCCCGTGAGAGCGCGGACTTCCTTTATGATCGCTATCTTCTTATCCGCGGGCACCCCGCCTTTGAGGATGACCGTGAACTCGGTCTGCTCCTCGACGGCAGCGGCCGCGGGACCGGCTGCCGCTGCCGCGACGGGGGCGGCGGCGGTGACGCCGAACTTCTCTTCCATCGCCTTGATGAGGTCGGCGATCTCCAAGATCTTCATCTCGGCTATGGCGTCGAGAATCTGCTCTTTCGTCAATGCTGCCATATTATCTTCTCCCTAATATAACACTTGCCGGCCCATACGGGCGGCTTCGGCGACGTCATTAGCGCCGCCAGAGGCAAGCAGGAACGGCAGCCACCGAAGCCTGAATGCCGTAAAGAACGAAGACCCCGAGGAACCACGGAGATACGGAGGGAAGTCGATGAGGATCGCGGAGAAGAAATTCGATCGGATCCGCATTCTCCCGTCTTCTCCTCTTCCTCCGCGCATTTCTTCCCGCTCCGTGCCTCCATCCGCCTATAGCCCCCCTCGAAGACAGTCTTTTCACGCCTGAGCGGGCGCCTCTGTCGCGGCGGCCGACGCCTCGTGCGCGGAGGCAGGCGCGGCGCCCATCTTCTCCTGCAGCGCGACAAGAGTGTAGACTAGTTTCTGAACCGGGCTCTTGAGTCCGGCCATGAACATCGCGATGAGCTGATTCCTCGACGGAAGCTTGGAAAAGGCCGCGATCTCGGCTTCGCCCATGTATCCCCTGTCCACCAGGCCCGCCTTTACCTTGAGCGCCGGCGTCTCCTTGGCGAAGTCCACGAGGACCTTGGCCACTTCGTTGGCCTCGGATTTGGAAAAGGCGACGGCCGTAGGACCGGCGAGGACGGGCTCGATGTCCTTCGGGTAGCCGAGATCCTCGAAGGCGATACGCGCGAAGTTGTTCTTGACTACGTGGAACTCGGCATTCTTCTCGCGCAGCTGCCTGCGCAGGGCCGAGATCTGCTCGACCGTGAGACCGCGGTACTCGGCGAAGATGAAGTCCTTAGCCGCGCCGATCTTGTTCTTCAGGTCCACGATGGCCTCGGCCTTAGCCGACTGAATCTTGGTGGCTCGCATTGCCATGATCTACCTCTTCTCGCTTTTCGCCTGGACGACGCGGACGCCCGGCCCCATCGTGGAGGTGAGGAACACGGAGCCCACGAAGTCGCCCTTGGCATCGGAGGGGCGCTTGCGCCCGATTTCTTCGAGAAGGGTCGTAAGGTTCTCCGAGATCTTGTCGGGCTCCATGGACACCTTGCCGATGGCGAGGTGGATTATACCCGACTTGTCGGTGCGGAACTCTGTACGGCCCTTTCGGAGCTCGGCGACCGCGGCCTTGAGGTCGTGCGTGACCGTGCCCGTCTTGGGATTGGGCATGAGGCCTTTGCGGCCGAGGACCATGCCTAGCTTGCCGACGTCCTTCATCATGTCGGGCGTGGCGACCGCAACGTCGAAGTCGAGCCAGCCCCCCTTCACCTTCTCGATGAGCTCGTCGGAGCCCGCATAGGCGGCGCCGGAGTCGAGGGCCTCCTTCTCCTTCTCGGGCTTGCAGAAGACCAGGATCTTCTTCTCGCCGCGGAACTGGTTGGGGAGGACGACGGTATCGCGCACCGACTGGCTCTTCTTGAGATTGAGCCTGACGTGCACCTCGACCGTCTCGTCGAACTTGGCGAAGTGGAGGTCCTTCACCAGCGCGCAGGCGGCGACGGGCTCGAATTCCTTCTCGGCGTCGTACTTCTTGACCGACTCGCCGTACTTCTTGCCGCGCTTCATGGCCTAGCTCTCCGTCTCGACGCCCATGGAGCGGGCGGTGCCGGCGATGATCCGCTTCGCGGCCGTTATGTCGTTGGCGTTGAGGTCGGGCATCTTCTGCCTCGCGATCGCCTCGAGCTTGTCGTCGGGGAGCTTGCCCACCTTCTGCTTGTGGGGCACGCCCGAGCCCTTCTCGATGCCGAGCGCCTTCTTGATCAGGACCGAGGCGGGCGGCGTCTTGAGGATGAAGGTGAAAGTCTTGTCCCCGTAGACCGTGATGATCGCCGGGATTATGAGACCCGGCTCCATGCCCTTCGTCCTCTCGTTGAACTGCTGGCAGAACTGCGGCGCCGAGACGCCGTGCGGACCGAGAGCCGGCCCCACGGGCGGCGCGGGAGTCGCCTTCCCCGCCGGGCACTGCAGCTTGACGATCGCCGCTACCTTCTTCTTTGCCATTGCCTTTCTCCTTTCGTGGTGTACCCGGGGCGCCTCGTCGGGCTCGAAGCCCGACGTCCCCGGGGTAGCGCCTTCGCGAAACCGGCTCTGCCGTCTTCGCGCGCGATTGGCGCCAGCCAATCGCGACGTGAACGAAGCTTGCTTCGTTCACGAGCTCCCATCATGCGGAGTGAAACCCCTCCATGAGAAGCGCCGCGCCCGCCCGACGGGCCGCCGCGACGCCGCTTTAAAAGACCGCGGACCTAGACCTTCTCCACTTGCAGCATATCGACCTCGACGGGCGTGTTGCGCCCGAAGATCCCGACCATGACCTTGAGCTTGGCCTTCTCGAGTATCACTTCCTCGATCGAGCCCGTGAAAGACTCGAAGGGCCCGTCGATGATCTTGACCTGCTCGCCGGGCGAGAAAGTCTGGCGCGTGCGGGCGCCGCGGTCGCCCTTGATCTCCCCGGAGCGCTGCAGCACCCCGCGCGCCTCCTCGGCGCTGATCGGCTGCGGCCTGTGGTGCTGCGTGGCCCCGACGAAGCCCGTCACCCCGGTTATCTTGCGGATGGTCGCGCAGGTCGCCTTCCAGTCCGCCTCGGGCAAGTCCATCTCCACGAGGATGTAGCCCGGCAGGATCTTGCGCGAGGACGAGCGTTTCTTGCCGTCCTTGACGTCGACGACCTCCTCGCTCGGCACCTTGATGTCGGCGACGATGTCCCGGGACAGGTCCCCGTTGTCGATCAGCATGCGGATCGTGCGCTCGATCTTGTTCTCGTATCCCGAATACACGTGGAGAACGTACCAGGCCTTCGCCATGCTGGAGCCTGCTCCCTTTACCTGAAAATAACGGAGATGCCGGAAAGGAGCAAGAAATCTATAAAGCCGAGGACGGCGGCCATGATGAGAGTGGAGACGAGCACCACTTTGGTGGACGCTATCACGTCCTCCCTGGACGGCCAGACCACCTTGCGGAGCTCGGCATAGCTGTCCTTGAAGAACTGGATGATCTTCTTCATAGCGGCTCCTTCGCCGCGGACGGGGCCTTCAAGCCCCGCCAGCCTCTATACTACGTAAAGACAGGCCAGGAAGGACTCGAACCCTCAACATCCGGTTTTGGAGACCGGCGCTCTACCATTAGAGCTACTGGCCTTCGTCAGGGAATCGGACTCGACGAGTCCGATTCCCTGACGCGCAGTTTCGCTTCGCGGAACTGCGAATAATCTCCCATCGGGACTCTTCGAGTTCCGGTGATTCACGCCGCGATTTTCACAACCTGAAAATCGCTTAGATCCCTTAATGCCAAGGCGCGATCGAGCCCAACTCCCTGACGAGCCCGGCTCTTCGACGCGACAACTTTCATCAGTTTACTTTACTTTGGTCTCTTTGTGGAGAGTATGCTTGCGATCCCACTTACAGTACTTCATGAGCTCCAGCTTTTCCTGCTGAGTCTTACGATTCTTTTTTGTCGTATAGTTACGGCGCTTGCATTCGGAACACGCAAGGGCGATCAGCTCGACATTCTGCTTCTTGGCAGCCATACCCGATCCTTTCGACGTAGTGAATAAAACCTACGCCTATAAAGAATTACTCGCCTAGAAGCAATCCAGGCGCCCCTAACGCGCAGGCACCCGAGCACCTCTCGTCTTGCTGGGCCGGTCCGTAAACTACGGACTTACAGCCCTCGAACGGAATCGAACCGTTGACCTTATCCTTACCATGGATATGCTCT
>CAZBGA010000142.1:0-4730 GCA_964491385.1 uncultured Treponemataceae bacterium
CGGCGACCTCTTGAATGCCATTCAAGCGCTCTAGCCAACTGAGCTACACCCCCGACGCGAACGGATCGCATGGTAACGAGGGTCTTTCCGACTGTCAAGCGGGTTCGCATGGGCATGTCGGCTTGTAGCCGGCCCGCAGGACGGGCCATACTGTAGCGATGAAGTCACCGGAATTCGGTCTGGCCGTCTGCGCGCTCGGACTCGAGAAGGTTTGCCAGAACGAGATCGAGCGGATCGGCCTCGCGGTCCAGAGCAGGGAGGTCGGGCGCGTGCGCTTCGGCCTGGGCCCGCCCGAGAAAGCCGCCGCTTCCCTCATGCGCGCCAACCTCTGCCTGCGGACCGCGGAGCGCGTCCTCGTCGAGGCGGGCCGATTCCGGGCTCTCGACTTCGACCAGCTCTTCGAGACCGTCAGAGCCCTTCCTTGGGAGCTCTATATCCGCCGCGAGGATAGGCTCGTCGTCGAGCGCGTGAGGATAAAAGCCTCGCGCCTGGCCGCGCAGACTTCGGTCCAATCCGTCGTCCACAAGGCGATATACGAGAGGCTCCTCTCCGTTTACAAGATCGTCAGAATGCCGGAGACCGGGAGGCAGAGGGGCCTCCGCGTCTATCTCGACTCCGACGACTGCCTCCTGGGGCTCGATACTTCCGGCGAGGCCCTCCACAAGCGGGGCTATCGCCTCGCCGTCGCCCAGGCCCCGCTCAAGGAAACGATCGCGGCGGGAATCCTCTTCCTTTCCGGATGGAACCGCCGCTTGCCGCTCTTGGACCCCTTCTGCGGCTCGGGCACCATAGCGGTAGAAGCCGCCCTGTTCGCGATGGACAGGGCGCCGGGTCTGGGCCGCGCTTTCTCCCTGGAGGACATGCCCATCGCCATCGGAGGGGGGAGGGGAGGAGGCGGCCCTGCGGGGGCGCTGGCCGCGGAGACGGAGGCCGCGAAGGCTCGGGTCAGGCGCGACGCCGATTTCCGTATAGTCGGCAGCGACGTCGATCGGCGCGCCCTCGAGGCCGCGAGGGCGAACGCCGCCCGCGCGGGGGTCGCGGCGGGCCTCGAGCTTCGCCTCGGCAAGGCCGAGGACGCGAAGCCGGAATACGAAGTCGGCTCCCTCATCTGCAATCCGCCTTATGGAGAGCGGATCGGCAGCGTCGCCGAGGCCGAGGCCACCTATCGGGGCTTGGGCGCGATGGCCGGGGGCTTCTCGGGCTGGGGCCTGGGCTTCATGACCAATCGGCCCGACTTCGGAGACTTCTTCGGGCGAATCGCGCCCTCCGTCCATAAAGTCGTCAATGGAGCCGAGGAGCAATGGTTCCATTGGTACCCTGCGGGCTCCGACGCGCTCGAGCGGAAGGCCGGGAAGGCGTCTCGCTAAATTCAGTATATTTGAACATGAAGAGGAGATCTGAGACCATGCTCGACGCCAACGTGGAATATGCCTATTGCGATCTCTCGGGCAATGCCCTCGAACCCGAAGCCGCGGCCATCGTGGTCTTCGGCGCGACCGGCGACCTGTCGCGCCGCAAGATTTTTCCCGCCTTGTACAATCTCGAGCGCACGGGCATCCTGCCGCCCGAGGCCGTAGTGATCGGATTCGCGAGGCGCGAGCTCTCGCGCGAGCTCTTCATAGAGCAGATGCGCGAGGACTGCGCCCGCTATTCCCACTCGAAGCCCCTGGACGGGGCCGCATGGGAGCGGCTTTCGCGAAGGATCCGGTACGTCCGGGGCTCCTTCGACGACGAGGGCGCCTATCGGGCCCTCGCCCGCGTCCTCGCCGAGCCCGGGATGCCCGCCAACGCCCTTTTCTACCTGGCGGTGGCCCCCGAGGAATTCGCCGTAGTCGCCCTCGGCCTCGCGCGCGCGGGCCTCGGCGGAATCGCGCGCCGCGGCGCTGGGGAGGGCTTTCGCCGCCTGGTGGTGGAGAAGCCCTTCGGCGCCGACCTCGCCAGCGCCCGAGCCCTCAACGCTACGCTCCAGTCCTGCTTCGCGGAGGACGGCATCTTCCGGATAGACCACTACCTCGGCAAGGAGACGGTCCAGAACCTCCTCTACTTCCGATTCGCCAACTCCATCTTCGAGCCCCTCTGGAACCGAAACCACATCGAGTCGGTGGATATCGACGTGCTCGAGACAGGCGGCATCGGCACGAGGGGAGGCTATTACGACCGCGCCGGCGCCGCCCGCGACATGCTGCAGAACCACCTCATCCAGCTCCTCTGCCTCGTGGCGATGGAGCCTCCCGCGGGGCTCGACCCCGAATCGGTCCGCGGGGAGAAGGTGAAAGTGCTCAAGTCGATCCGGGAATACTCGAGCGACGAGCTTCTCGAGCGATCGACCAGGGGCCAGTACTCGGCCGGCATCGCCGCCGACGGCGAGCGGCTGCCTTCCTACGGGGAGGAGGCGCACGTGGCGCCCGGCTCGGAAACCGAGACCTACGTCTCGCTCAGGCTGGAGGTGGACAACTGGCGCTTCGCGGGCGTGCCTTTCACGCTCCGCACGGGCAAGGCTCTCGACCGGCAGGTGAGCGAGATCCGCGTGACTTTCAAGAGACCGCCCGCGACGCTGTTCGCCGGCTACTGCGGCGACCTGCTGTCGCCCAATGTGCTGACGCTGAGGATCCAGCCGGAGGAGGGTATGTGGCTCGGCTTCAACGCCAAGGAGCCCGGCGCCGAGCGGGTCGTCCCCAAGGAGCTCCGATTCGCCTATCGGGAGCGCAACGACGACTACTTCCCCGAGGCCTATGAGAGGCTCATCGCCGACGCCCTCTCCGGCGACTCGACTCTCTTCATCCGATCGGACGAGACCGAGGAGGCATGGCGCATCGTCGACGCCCTCGAGCGCGCCTGGGTCTCGGGCCGACCGCCGCGGCCCTATTTCGCCGGATCGCCCGGCCCGGGGCAGGGCGTCCACTTCCTGGAGGCCGAGCTCCACGGCTAACTTTATGGAAGTCGCGAGTTTCCGGAGAGAGGGAGAGTGGATCGATGCCGCGGTCGGGGAGCTGCGTGCGGCCCGGGACGAAGCGCGCTCCGGCGGACGCGCCTCCCTCGCGCTTTGCCTCGCGGGCGGCCTCACGCCCGAGCCCCTCTATCGCGGGATGTCGGGATTGCCCCTCGGCGGATCGCCGATCGAACTCTGGCTGGGCGACGAGCGCGTCGTCCCTGCCGGGGATCCCGCCCGAAACGGGTCCATGGTCGCCCGGTCCTTCGCCGGATGCGCCTGGGACCCTTCCCCTCGCCTGCGCCTCTGGCCTGAGGCCGAGACGGAGGAGGAGGCGGTCTCGGCCTCTGCCCGGTACGAGGCCGAGCTTCGCGCCTCGCTCGGCGTCCGGCCTTCCTTCGATCTGGTCTTCCTGGGCCTGGGAGCGGACGGCCATACCGCGAGCATCTTCCCGGGCTCGCCTCTTATGGAAGCGTCCTCGGACGGGCCGGGACTGCCGCGGCTGGCGGCGGTCGCGAGGGCGCCCGTCGCGCCCTTCGGCCGCATGACCTTGACGCCGGCCGCCCTCCGGAGCGCGCGACGGCGGATATTCCTCGTCAGGGGAGCCGACAAGCTTCCCGCGCTGCGCAGGCTCGAGGCGGAGGATCCCTCCATTCCGGCTACCCTCCTCGCGGGTGCCGGCGCCCTCGTCCTCTATCTGGGCTCATTGAGCTGACCCCGGCGACGACCCTCAGGTTTCCGCAATCAGCAGAGTCTTCGCGTCCAATTTCAGCTTGAGGTCCTGCGGGTTCATCCTTCCATGGTCCTTGACGACGGTGAAGTGGATGTACTCGGCCTTGGGCTCAAGGAGGATGAGGACGGATATCGAATCGAGGTAGTCGCGGAGAAGGGCTGGGACATTGTTCCTGTCCAGCTGGGGCTCGTCGCCGGCGAGGGTGGCGGAGTACCAGACCTCGAGCCCGGTCTCCGCCGCGAAGGCCTTCACCTTCGCGAAGCGGTCGTCCGTGGCCTGCGTGAAATCGTAGCCGTCGACGATGAGGGTACTCGCCTTGAATCCGCCCTCGTTGATCATGGCGCGGAGGGAATGGAGGATCTGGTCGATCGTCACCGCCTCCTGGGCGAAGTTCATGATGACGCGGTTCTTTACCAGGGAGTCCTTGACGTCGCCGAGGTGCTCGAGGTTCCTGCGCCGCGCGAGCTCCGAGAAGATGTTCTCGTACCAGGAGATTACGTAGCTGGCGTGGGCGGTAAAGGAGACGTGGATGACCTTCTCGCCCTGGAGAAGCTTATCGAGGGCGAGCTGCACCAGGACGCTGGTCTTGCCTATGCCTTTGCGGCTCGCGATCACGCCTATGTTGCCTGCCTTGAGGCCGCCCTCGATGGACTTCTCAAGGAGGCGAACGGGACTCTTGGCGATAAGCTCCTCTTTCAGCATATGGACTCCTTGTGTTCGAAATTATAGACCCAAACGCCCGGGAGGGCAAAAGAACATTCGTCGTCGAAGGGGGCGGAGGCAGCGCGGGAGACTAGGGCGGGGATGGCGGAATATCGAAGCGGGATATGGTTCGCGCCTCCGGTCCCACCCGTCCCCGCCCGCATGGCTCAGCGGCCTTGCTCGGCAGCGAGCGTCATCTGGATTGCTCGCTACGGCGCTTTTCCAGGTAATCCTTGCGCAGCTGCTCGGACACGCCCGCCGGCACCCTGCCGTACTTCAGGAACTCCATCGTGAATTCCGCCTTGCCCTGGGAGAGCGAGCGGATGACGGTGGAATAGCCGAACATCTCGGAGAGCGGCACCTCGG
>CAZBGA010000143.1:0-4470 GCA_964491385.1 uncultured Treponemataceae bacterium
CTGGTCCTCATCCTGGCGGTCTGGGCGGATATCTCGAACAAGAAAAAGAAGGCGTAAGGAGTTTTGGTCAGCGGCGAAGAGCTTTTTCAGGACTGCCTAGGTCGGGTCCTTCGCGAAGCGGCTCCGCCGCTTCGCGGCAACGAAGCTTCGCTTCGTCGGAATTCCTCGAAGGCCCCGCTACGCGGGGTCTTCGCTTTTTCGCTCGCCCTCATCGAATCGGGCGAGACCTGCCGGCATCCGATGGACACTCGATTGCCGCTCAACGCCGCGGAGACGGAGATCACGCCGTCGGACCTGCCCGTAAAGGCGTGCTTCATGATGTTGGTGAGAAGCTCGTTGAGGATGATCCCCAGCGGTTGAAGCTTTCCCGCGTCCAGCTCGAATTCATCGATATTCTCCTCGATCCTGACGGCGTCCCTCGAAGGGAAGTTCGTCAATATCTGATCCACCAAAGACGAAAGGTAGCCGACGACGGAAACCGAGTCGTAATTGGGCGAGTCGAACAATTTATTGTAGAGCACCATCATGCTCTGGACGCGGCTCTCCGCGTCCTCGAGCGCCGTCTTGGCGGCCGGGTTGTCGATCGTGTTAGCCTGGAGGGAAAGAAGGGTGGAGATAGCCGTTGCTCACGAATTCCACCTGGATGGATGCCCCGGCGGCGGTCTCGAGGGGCAAGTCCTCGTATCGGATGTACGCCCTTTCCTGCAACTCGAGAAAGTTTTCCTTGTTCGCCACCACATCCTTGAATGCGCCGATTTCCCAGATGTACTTTTCGAAGAATTGCTCTTTCGAGTATCCGAGCATCGCGATAAGGAAGGGATTCACGTCCACTATCTTTCCATTCTCGGCATCGAGGATGAGAATCCCGTCCTGCGCCGTCTCGAAAAGCCGACGATATCGAGTCTCCGATGCGCTCAGGATCTGGGCAGCGGGCTTGCGCTTCAGGAGAAGTCGCAATTCGGAGTTTCTCCAACGGTTGGCGAGGATTCGTATCATCTCAGTGCCCTCAGTTTAGCGTGCCCGAGCCATGCGTCAAGCCAATGCCAAGCGAGACCTCCCCTCTTTGACTCCCCGGGATGCTTTACGTACCTTTTAACCAAGGGCACAACATGAAGACTAAAGGTATACATCATATAACCGCCATCGCGGGGGACGCGCAGAGGAACTTGGACTTCTACGCGGGCGCGCTCGGGCTGCGGCTCGTCAAGCGGACGGTCAATTTCGACGCGCCGGAGGTCTACCACCTCTATTACGGCGACGAGCTCGGCCGGCCGGGAACGATCCTGACCTTTTTCCCTTATCCCGGCGCGGCGCGGGGAAAGAGGGGCGCGGGCGAGGCGACGGCGCTGGCTTTTTCCGTGCCCGGCGGCTCTCTCGACTATTGGAGCGATAGGCTCTCACGCCTCGGGATCGCGAATACGAGGCGCGGGGAGCGCTTCGGCGAGGGTCTACTGGGCTTCGAGGACCCCGACGGGATGGTCGTGGAGCTGGTTGCCGACGCTTCGGCCGGCGGCATCCCCGGCTTGGCGGGGAGCGCGGTCGTACCCGACCACGCCATCCGCGCTTTCCACGGGGCCACGATCACCCAGCGCGCCCTGGCGCCGGCCTCCTCCTTCCTCGTCGACGTGATGGGATTCGCGGCCACGGGAATCGAGGGCGCGCGTCATCGCTTCATCCTCGGCCCCGAGGCAGAGAGGACGCGCGTCGACATCCTCGTGGACCCCCTGGCGCCCGCGGGGCGCCAATCCGCGGGATCCGTGCACCATATCGCCTGGAGGGCCGCGGACGACGCGGAGCAGCTGCGGTGGCGCGCGGCTTTGATCGAGGCCGGCAGAAGGCCTACCGAGGTGATCGATCGATGCTACTTCCATTCGATCTATTTCCGCGAGCCCGGAGGCCTCCTCTTCGAGATCGCCACCGATCCTCCCGGCTTCTCCGCCGACGAGACCGTCGACTCGCTGGGCGGCGCCCTCAAGCTGCCGAGATGGCTCGAGTCGAGTCGACCGAGCATCGAGCGGGTCCTCCCGCCCCTAACCCTCCCCGCGGTCGGGGCCGCGTGAGCTCCGAAGGCTCGCGGGTGGATCCGCATGCCGGCCAGCCGCTACTGAGCCGGGGGACGCCCCTCGCCTCTGCGAAGGCCGCCATGATACTGCTCCACGGCAGGGGCGCGAGCGCGCAGGACATCCTCGAACTGGCGCCCGCTTTGCGGGCGCCGACGATGTCCTTTCTGGCTCCCCAGGCGGCCGGACACACGTGGTATCCGCAGAGCTTCCTATCACCCATCGAGAGCAACGAACCGGGGCTCTCCTCGGCCCTCGCCCTCCTGGCCGCTATCGAAAGCCGCGTATCCGAGGCCGGCATCCCGCCGGAAGCGCTCTTCCTCCTCGGCTTCTCGCAGGGCGCCTGCCTCGTCCTGGAGTACGCGGCGCGCAACGCGCGGCGCTTCGGCGGCGTCTTCGGCCTGAGCGGCGGACTCATCGGGCCCGAAGGGACTCGTCGGGACTACCGGGGCGACATGGACGGGACGCCGATCTTCCTGGGATGCAGCGACGTCGATCCGCACATTCCCAAAGAGCGCGTTCTACTCAGCGCCGAAGTTTTCGGACGTCTCGGGGCGAGCGTGACGACCCGCCTCTACGCGAACATGGGTCACGCCGTGAACGACGACGAGATCGATGCCGTCCGGTCGATGATCCGGCATCCGGCCTGAAGGCGTCACCGTTCCTCTCATAACACCTTCCTCACCGTCGACGAGCGGCGGACGAAGCCGCTCCAGGCGAAGACGAGGGGAATGGCGACCGCGGTCACGATCAGGAACTTGCACGCCGACCCGATCGGCAACCGCGCGGCCGCCATCTGGAGGAGGATCACGATGATCGGATGCCAGAAATAGGCGGAGTACTGGTTCGCGCCCAGGGCTTTCATCAGCCTGCCTTGGCCGGTGCAGGCCTCGCGGAAGAGAACCGTCAGACCGATGCAGAACCCGAAGCAGACGATGCCTTCCCAGAGCGGATAGAATCTGTCGAAGGCGGCGCGGCCTATCGGAAAGCGCGCGGCAGGGAGGAGTCTCCAAACGTACCACCCGAGGGCAGCGACCAGACCGGCCGTAAGCCAGGCGTAGCCCCTCCTAGCGGGATACCTGTCGACCCAATCCTGCTCGGCGGCGATGATGCCCAGGACGAAGAAGGTCAGATCCCGCGGGACATCGGCGAAGGCGGCACTGAAAAAGCCCAGAAGGTTGAACCAGCGATCGATGGGCGACCAGATCCGGACTATAAAAGAAAGGATCGCGACCCCTATGATGCAGGCTAGAGTCGGCACCAGGCCCGGTACCCCACGAAGGGCCGGATCCGAAACCTTCGGCTCGCGCCCCGACCTTTCTCGGAGAAGCCTGAAGCCCGTGTAGACCAGGCTGTAGAGAAGCACGTGCTCCAGGTACCAGAGGTGGCTGGCCTCGAGGACCGCGTCCCAGCGGGCGATACGCTCATGTAACACAAGTATCCGGAACGGAAGCGCAAGGAGCATCCAGACGAGGACGGGAATCCCGAGGCGGACGAGCTTGCCCCGGACGAAGTCCCGCGGACTATGACGCTCGAAAGCTCCGATTAGGAAAAGGCCCGAGATGAAGAAGAAGAGACTCATGAAGAAGGACCGGTTCACGGTGAAGAAGGGCCCGAGGAAGGCGGCCTTCTCGGCCGCCTTGACCGCCCAGGCCCCTCCCGTCGGCCCATAGGCTTGGCCCACGTGATGCGCGATGACGAGGATGGTGAGCGCCACCTTGAGATTGTCGAAGAAGGCCAGTCGCGCGGGGGATCGCCCCTCTCCGCGCGTCCCGGCAGCCTGGAGCCGCCCCGGTTTCCCTGCATTCAATACCATATTCCGCTCCTTATTTCAGAACGGCCTTGAGTCCCGGGATTCTCCGCAGGACGAGGAAGGAGAGCGCCAGGGTGACCGAGAACGCGAGGGGGGCCACGACGAGGGCCTTGAGGAGGAAGTGGGCCTGCCATCCCTTTAATAAAAGGGATATCGAGATCAGGACTGGGGCATGGAACATATAGATCGCGAAGGAGTTCCGGGATAGGAGGAGGGCAAAGGGAGTCTCGCGGTCGAAATGCCGCCGGAAGAAGGCGATGAGCCCCAGGGAGAATCCGATGGCGACAAAGGCTTCCCAGAAGGCGTAGGCGAAACTCTGCCAATAGAGTCCCCCGTTGATGAGGCCGCTCCCCCGAGTCGCGCCGCCCCCGACGAACAGGACCATCAGCAGCACAGGCCCGGCGCAGACGACGATGACGAACCAACGGAGGCCCGTCTTTGCGGGATAGCCCTCGAGCCAGCCGCGCTCCCCCGCGTGGATGCCCAGGATGAAGAGGACTATGTAGGGGCCGAAGTAGCAGAGCTGGAGGTTGGCGATGCTAGTGCCTACGGGCTGGAAGAGCCGTATGGAAAAGGCGAAGAGGCCGGTGGCGAGGA
>CAZBGA010000144.1:0-4467 GCA_964491385.1 uncultured Treponemataceae bacterium
TCGAACGACGTGGACAACATCTCGAGCACCATAGCCCAATCGACGACCCAGCTCGTCTCCACCCTCCTCACGATCATCGGCTCCTTCACCCTCATGCTCGTCCTCTCGCCCCTGCTCACTCTCGCGGCGCTGGTCACCGTACCTCTCGTCTTCCTCCTGACCCGGACCGTGTCGCGCCGAACCCGCGTCCTCTTCAAGAGGCAGCAGGCGGCCCTCGGCGCGATGAACGGCCACATCGAGGAGACGATCTCGGGGATCGACGTGATCAAGGCCTTCGGCAGGGAGGGCGCCGCGATAGGCGAGTTCGACGGGCTCAACGAGGACCTCAAGTCCATCGGGACCGAGGCCCAGGTCTGGTCGGGCTTCATCATGCCCCTCATGAACGTCATCAACAACCTGGGCTTCGCGGCGGTGGCCGCGGTGGGCGGCGTCCTCGCCGTCAAGGGCCTCGTCACGATCGGCGTGATCGCCAGCTTCATCTCCTACTCTCGCCAGTTCTCGAGGCCCCTCAACGACCTCGCCAATACCTACAACACGCTCCAGACCGCCCTCGCCGGAGCGGAGCGCGTCTTCGAGGTGATGGACCAGGCCGAGGAGGCGCCGGACAGGCCCGTCGCAAGCTCCGGCGGCGCCGGAGTCCTCCGCGGGATCCGCGGGGACGTCGATTTCGAGAGCGTCTCTTTCGGCTACAAGACCGACAGACTGGTGCTCCGCGACGTGAGCTTCGAGGCCCGCGAAGGCAGCGTCACAGCCCTGGTCGGGCCGACGGGAGCGGGCAAGACCACGATAGTGAACCTCCTCGCGCGCTTCTACGACGCGAGCGCCGGCTCGATCCGCATCGACGGCCGCGACCTGCGCGACTACGCCCGCGACGACCTCCGGCGCATCTTCGGCATCGTCCTTCAGGACAGCTATCTCTTCTCGGGGAGCATCAGTGAGAACATCCTCTACGGGAGACCCGGGGCGAGCGAGGGAGAGGTGGCGAGGGCGGTCGCCGCGGCCAACGCCGCCTCCTTCATCGACCGTCTTCCCCGCGGCTACGACAGCGTCCTGACCGAAGGCGGCTCGCCGCTGAGCGAGGGCCAGCGCCAGCTCATCGCCCTCGCGCGCGCGATCCTCGCCGACCCCGCCATCCTCATCCTCGACGAGGCCACGAGCAGCGTCGACACGAGGACGGAGCTCCACATACAGGCCGCGATGATCAAGCTGATGGAGGGACGCACGAGCTTCATCATCGCCCATCGGCTTTCGACGATCCGGAACGCCGACAACATCCTCGTCATGGAGGGCGGTCGCATCGTGGAATCGGGGAGACACGAGGCGCTGATGGCCGAGGGCGGCCTGTATCACCGGATGTACTCGAGTCAACGTTGACGGTATAATACTGCATGGACTACGACCGCAGCCACTTCGCCTATCTCGCCCGGTACAACAAGGGCGCCAACGAGTATCTCGTCGGCCGCCTCGCCGCCCTTCCCGCCGCCGAGCTGTCCAAGCCGCGCGGCTCCTACTTCGGCTCGATCCAGGGCATCCTCGACCACATCATCATGTGCGACATCAACTGGCTCAGGCGCTTCCGCATTCTCTTCCAGGACGACGAGGCGCTTAACCGTCCTCGCCTCGCGCCTCCCGGAAGCGATTGGACGAAGTTCGAGTTCCCCCTCTTCGACGAGTACCGGCGGGAGCGGACCGTCGTGGACGCTATCTTCGCGGACTGGATACGAGCGGCCGACACCTCCCGATTCGGGGAGGTCCTCGCCTATGCCGACTCGGAGGGCCGTCCGAAGCGCTATTACTTCCGCGAGGCCATCGACCATGTCTTCAATCACCAGACCCATCATCGGGGCCAGGTCTCGCAGATCCTCGACGAGATGGGCATCGAGCACGACTACTCGAACTTGATCGGCTTCGCGGAAAGCCCCGCCGACCTGTAAGCCGGCATCCGCTCGAACAGGGAGCGCGCGTCGCCGACCAACTCGAGACCCGCGCGCGAAGCTTCGCCCTCGAAGAGCGTCTCGCCCCCGCGTTTCCAGCGGAGACTTATCCTCGCGTCGACGCTCTCCGAGATGCGTCTCGTCAAGAGGCCCTTGACGGGCGCGCGCAGGAAGCCTCCCCGCGCGCGCGAGGCCTCCACCTCCAGTCGCGAGCCGCCTCGCGCCACGGCGAGGCTCAGATGGCCGTCCTCGAGGCGGAAATCCACGAGCCGAGCGCCCGTATAGGTCGCCTCGCGGAGGAGGCGCCCCCCGTGCGGAGCTCGGCTCCCTAGGTAGCCTACGCAGAGAAATCCCGTGAAGGCGGCTCCCAACCAGGGGATATCGGCTATCGACAGCATGAAGGAGTCGCCCGCGGACTCGAAGTTGTTCGACTGCATCCAGATCCAGCTCGAAGGCATGGAAGAGCCCCAATCCTTTTCGATGTATCCTCGGCCCCGGCCGTCGCCGCTTCCCGGCCTCCCCATCTCCACGCGGCGGGAGTCGTGCTCGAAGCTCCCCTCGACTCCGTGGTCGAGGGAGACGAGGCCGTGGCGGCATTCCATGAAGGGGACGAAGGAATAGGGGCCCATCACGCCGGGCCAGAAGACGCGGGAGGGCAATCGCCTGAAGGGGCCGAAGGCCAGCTCGCCTCGGAAGCGCCCATCTTCGCTCGAGAGGTCGAGGACGATGCCTTCTTCGGCGAAGGAGTTCCCGCCGACGCGGATGTCGAGCTTGTCCGTCGAAGCCCGGAAGGCCTCGAGAGGGAAGTCGAACCACCAGGTCCTGCCGCTGCGTCCCTCGATTACCTGGACGAAGCTGTAGCCCGCACCCGGTTTCTCCCCCCGCGAGATGCCGGGAATGAAAGACCAGATCTCGGATCGATCGGCCGATACCTGTTTGAAGTACCAGCCCTCGAAGTAGCGGCGCTTCCTCTTCGCGCCTTTATAGTACTCGTTCCATGGCCACGCCGGCATTCGAGCCCCTGGTTCGAAAGTAGCCAATGTCCGGCCGGCGGTAAAGGGAGTCGATTCAGCTCGACGCGCTTGCCCGCGCGGCCCCGCGCCTGGTAGAATCCCCGCACGGAGGAAGAGATGAGCCAGCCCGGACGCGAGGACGCGGTACAGCTTTGGCGAAAATACAACGACGACGACTATCTTTACAGGCACGCCTTGTCGGTGGAGGCCGCCATGCGCGGCTTCGCCGCGAAGTACGGCGAGGACCAGGATTACTGGGGCATCGTCGGCCTCCTTCACGACATCGACTACCAGAAATATCCGGAGGAGCACCTCAAGCACGCTCGGGCCATGCTCGAGCCCGCAGGCTATCCCGAGGCCTTCATCCGCGCCGTCGAGAGCCACGGCTTCGGCATCTGCACCGACGTGGAGCCCGTCCACGTCATGGAGAAGGCCCTCTTCGCGGTCGACGAGCTCACCGGCTTCATCTCGGCCTGCGCCCTCATGCGGCCCTCGAAGAGCGTCATGGACCTCGAGGTCAAGTCGGTGAGGAAGAAGTGGGGCACGGCCGCCTTCGCCGCCAAGATCCGCCGAGATATAATCCAAAAGGGCGCCGACATGCTCGGCATACCCCTCGACGAACTGATACAGGAGACGATTCTCGGGCTGCGCAAAGTGCATGAGGAAATCAAGCTTTAGACGATTCGGCGCTTCGCCATCTGCTTCAGTCCAGGTCCGCGAAGAGCTCGACCGGGTCTATTGAAAATCCCTCGAGGACGACCGACGCGACGGGCGCCGCGCTCCGTTATCCTGGACAGGTACGATACTGGAGATACGTGTAGCGTTCGGCCGGCGCGAGCTTCGGATCACCTATTCTCTCCATGCCTCCAAGTATATCGTATACGTTCACCAGGCGCCCCGAGACTTTAAAGCGGAGGCGAGGCGGCCGGCGTATAGCAGCGAGCCGCCGTCCTTCATGGTCATCGAGGCGAAGAAGCGCACATAGGCGGGACTGTTCATTGAATCAGGCTCAGTAGGGAATATTTTGAGACTGAAAATGAATTATTTTCAGCTGAGGACAAAAGATTTTGACCTCAAAACAGGATATTTCGAGCCGAGTACGGACCTCTTTTCGATTGGACAGCTTCCTCGCTCAATCTACGGAACTATCTCGGAAAAGCGTCGCTAGGCTTTCACGATGCTTTCGCGGAATCTTTACGAAGACGTCGCGAGACTTTCGTGAAAGTGTCGCGGGTATCTCCGTCGTCAAGAGAAAGTGATGACATTGATCAGGCCGCCGGCCGACTCGCGCCGCAACTCGCCGCCGAGCTGCGAAACGAGGGCATCGATGAGCAGGAAGCCGATGCTGCCGCCTTCGCCTATCCTCGCGATAGCCTCTTCGCTCAGGCCTATGCCGTCGTCCGATATGCGCAACTCGAATCTGCTCCCCTCCTGGCGCAGTAGTACCTCGATGCGCCCCCGTGCCAGTCCGCGGAAGGCGTGCTTCATCGAATTCGAGACCAGCTCGCTCACGATGAGGC
>CAZBGA010000145.1:0-3716 GCA_964491385.1 uncultured Treponemataceae bacterium
CCTGGCTCATCTGCTGCGCCGTGGTGCTGATCTGCTCGCTTCCCGACGCCACCTGCGCGGCCGCCGCCTGTACGCTGGTCACGATTTCGCGTAGCTTGCCCGTCATGTTGAGAATGGCCTTATAGATTCCCCTGGCCTCGTCCTTATCGCTGTCGTCGATGTCGAGGTCTCCTTCGGCGACGCGGTCCGCGATTCCGGCTATTTCGAGGAGCTTGCCGGTCATTTCCAAGATGGCTCTATAGATACCCGTGGCTTTGTCCTTGTCGCCGAGGTCGATATCGTAGTCCCCTTTGGCGACGCGATCGGCGATTCCGGCTATCTGCGCGGGTTCTCCGCCGACGTTCTTTTTGACGAAGGAAGAGAAATAGATGCCGATGAGGACGCCGAAGAGCATGGCGGCTCCGACTACAAGGGCCATCAATAGAACGCTCGACGCGTAGAGCCGCTTGTTTCCTTCCGCCTCATCCATCGCATTGTTCTTCTTTATGTCCTGGAGGTCGCTGATCGCGCCATCTACGGCGTTGACCTTGTCCCGCGCCTCTCCCATGGACAGATTCGCGGCCGCGGACAGCCTGTTCAGGCTTTCCTTGTCGGCGATCGCGAGGACTTGGGTCGTTATCGGAAGCCACGCGGCATAGGCCGCCTTCACCTCCGCGTATTTCGCCTTCCCCTTGTCGGTGTGGAAGAGAGGCTCCCCCTGGTCCAGCATGGCCTTCGTTTCCGTCAAGGCATCCTGCCATTGCTTCTTGTATTTCGCTCGTTCGTCCATCGAGCTCGAGATGAGGTAATTCTTCTCGGCCCGCGCCGCGTAGACGACATCGGTACCGGCCTCCTCGACGTAGTAGAGCCCCATCAATTCCTTCTGGTACATCTCCTCCGAGTTCGCGTTGATCGAGCTCATGTTCCAGAGCCCGACGAGGCCGACGATGAGCGAAAAAAGCGCGACACTTACGAAACCGACGAGTAATTTGGCGCGTAGCGACATAGACCCTCCTTTGCACGAATGTAACTTTCCTGCCATGTTCCCGGCAGCCTTGACGACCGATCTCTTCCCCATATCGCAAATGCCTGGTCTATATTCCGATCGCCGCCTTGATGGATTCCATCAGGACGCGCACGCCGGAGGATTTATCGAGACAGCCATATCGAGTGAATCCCCTGGCCGCTTCGACATACTCCTCTTCCCGATGGGAAGTGACTAAGATTATGGGAACGAATCTCTTCTCGAGTATCCGATGCGCCGTTTCCATGCCGTCCATTCCTTTCCCGAGATCGATGTCCATGAGAATCAGGGAAATCCCCTCGACGTCGCCGAAAGTCGAAACGGCCTTCTCGCCGGAATAAGCGGTGATCGCCTCATAGCCGAGATCCCGAACGGCCTGCGCGTACCCCATGGCGATAATGGCTTCGTCCTCCACCAGGAGAATCTTTTTCTTTGAAGATTCGAGCATGACCGCCCTCGTCGTAATCAGCCATGATCAGCGACACAACTATCGTATGAAGGGAAAAGGGAGACTTCCTCGCGCGCGCTCTCCGGCGACTTGAAGATGCCGGTCGCCATCGAGCGGTCTGATCGTCGCGCCTTTCGCTTATTCTCAGCCTAGCGATTAACTTTCGCGATTCAAGATATACTTTCGACTAGCGCCACCATACCAACGACCAAAGATCCATGGCCGCCTTTCGGCTAGCCGACCCTGAGGCGCTGCTCCGACAGTTTATGCACGAACTCGATGCGCGATGCGACGCCGAGCTTATGGAATATGGCGGAGAGGTGGTACTTGACCGTAGCCTCGACTATGCCTAGCTGAAAGGCGATATCCTTCGATGAATCTCCCCGGACGACGAGGCGGGAGATCTCGATCTGCCTCGGCGTGAATCCGAGATCCGAGATGCTGCGCACCCTGCCGGGCTTCGAATGCCGCTTGGCGATCTCGGCGAGCTCGTCCGCGAAGGCGCCGACTCGCCTTATGAAACTCATCAGCTCGGCCTCGCAATCCTCCTCCAATGAGCGGTCGAAGAGCATGATTATGATGATGTCCAAAGAACCGTCGGATTTGAATATGGGCAATCCGATGCAGTCGCAGAGCAGAGACGGCAAATCCTTGCGAGGGAAAAGAATGCGTTCCTGGAAGACCCCAGCCGTAACGAAGGCCTTATCGGCCCGCGCCAGCAGGGCCTCCTTCTGCTCTCGTTCCGCGTCATTCGCGACGAAGTCGAAGAACCCCCGGCCGATCATCTCCTCGCGAGGGTAGCCGAAGGCGGCCGAAGTCGCGGCGTTGCAATCGCGCAATAAGCGCGTAGGGCCGTCGACTACGAGAAGAGGATCCGGGAAGCTCTTGAGCATCCGTTCCGTAAGACCGTTCGAAGCGTCCGCGAATCCGGGTCGATGGCCCTCATTGTCCGATTTCCGGCCGACGAAAAGATGGCCTTGCGGCTTTTCGCCTTCGAGCCCGAGAGGGCTGAAGCTGAAGCGCAGGGGAATCTTCCCGCTCGTACGCGTAAGGAAGACCGCATTCCCTACTCGCCGCTTCGAGGCGCTTCGGGCGATTCTCGAAACCCGCGCTCGCTCGCCGGTCGCCAAAAGGCCCGACAGGGTTTTGGTCGCGAACGCGATCGAAGAGTAGCCGAAAAGGGCCGAGGCATGACGATTCGCCCCGAGGACCCGGAGATCGCGATCGAATAGGATGACGGTCTCTTCGATGCTGTCCATCAATTCGCGGAACAGGAGGGAATAGAGGGAGGCTGAAGGGAATTGCGCTAGTCGGCGGGCCAGAGTTTCGAGGTTCTCGTCTCTTCTTCCGGATGAATCGTCTAACTTCATGCAGCCAAGTATAATTGGCAGTCAATGCCGGACAAGCGATAATTAGCCGCACGGCGAGATGAGGGCCGCGAGGAGAAAACGAAATGAACATCGTCATGACAGGCGGAACATCGGGAATCGGGAAGTGCGCGCTCGCTTCTTTGGCGCGCGAAGGCGCGAGGATATTGCCGGGGGCTAGGAGAGCGGGTCCGGAGAATGTCGAAACGATCGGTCTCGATTTAGCCCAACTAGCCTCGGTAAAAGCATTTGCCGCCATCGATCACGACCGCGTGAACGGAATGGGCATCGACGCGCTCGTATTGATCGCGGGAGTACAGTCGCGAAAAACGGATGAAAGGACAGCGGATGGATTTGAGACTGCTTCAGCCTGAGCTCGCGCATGGCGCTGACGCGCGTCTGCTCGCGTACCCCGAAACGGATCCCGAAAGGGACCAGTCCCCCACCGTAGCGGCGGGAAGAGCCTATTCGTCTTCGAAGCTTTGCAACCTGCTCACCGCGCGGAGTTTTAAGCGATCTCGCATGCGGCAAAATAGCGCGGCCGGAAGGTCGGCTTTATGCCACCCTTCGCAGCGGCCGTTTAGCCTGGCCCGAACCGTCGATTCTCGCCCGTCGTGACGAGGTTGCGGAAGCCTTGTGGGCGGATAGCGCAAAATCAGTCGGGCTCGCGGCTCGAGAAAGCGACTGAGTCGGATTCTCCAAGACCGAAAAGCTGTCGCAAACGAGGCATGCGAGCCCGGCGTCGGTGGAGTAACTGGTTACTCGCGCAAGCTCAAAGCCGGCATTTCGTAGCAGCTAACGAGGTTTTTCGCCCTCGAGCGCTGGCGACAGTTGAAAACATCTCTGGCGACAGTTGAAAACATCTCTGGCGACAGTTGAAAACATCTCTGGCGACAGT
>CAZBGA010000145.1:3816-4395 GCA_964491385.1 uncultured Treponemataceae bacterium
TGAAAACATCTCTGGCGTAAGTTGAAAACTTCTTTGGCGACGATTGAAAACATCTTTGGCATAAGTTGAAAACGTTTCTCCCATAAGTTGAAAACATCTCGAGCGACAGTTAAAACATCTCCGGGAGTGCCGAGAATTGCGTTCAATCGCATTTCCCCTCTTTCGGCTTGAGCCAGGCGGGAAGGTTGACCACCTGCAAGAGGTCGAGGACGGGATGGTCGCCGACGATCACCGAGGCCCCGTAGGCCGAGGCGACCGCCTCGGCGGTGATGACCTCGCGGGGCGGCCCGAGCGCCGCGAGGCGGCCGCGCGAAAGCAGGGCCACGCGGTCGGCCACGAGGGCGGCGAGGTTGAGGTCGTGCACGCTCAAGGCCACGCCCACGCCCGAGCCGGCGAGGGAGCGCAGCAAGCCCAGGATATCCATCTGCCGGGCTATGTCGAGGTCGGACGCCGGCTCGTCGAGGAGGAGGAGGGCCGGCTTTTGCGCGAGGGCCCGGGCCACGAGGACCCTGCGGAATTCGCCACCCGACAGCTCGGTGACCGGCCGGGCGGCGAGCGGGCCGAGCTCGGTCGCTTCGA
>CAZBGA010000146.1:0-4353 GCA_964491385.1 uncultured Treponemataceae bacterium
AATAGGTGATGGCCGCCTCGACGGCCTCGTAGGTGCGGCATCCGATGATGCCCTGCAGCAGTCTGTTCTCGATTCCGTTGATCTGGTCTTCCGACCAGCTGTCGTTGACTATGACTTCGTCCATGGTTACTCCTTTGGGCTCGCTGTCGCCATCAGTCGTGGCGGAGGGCCATGTCGATGTCCTCGGCGAAGAGCGTCCTCGGATTGACCTCGTCCTTGAGGTAATCTCCGCGGACCATGAGGACCTGGGGGATGCAGTCCTCGAGCTTCTTCGAGCTGTCGAAGAAGAAGCTCCGGATGCGTATCGACTGCCGCGAGACTTCCTCCATGCTCTCGTCCCAGCCGAGGCCCTGGAGGGATCCGATGCGGTCGAGGATGTCGAGTATGCAGCGGTTGAGCGGGAAGTTCTGCCCCTTCTCCTTCTCGAGGTGCTTGCCGAGGTTGTCGACGTCGGCGATCGTGAGGGGGTAGATCTTGTAGCCGTCCTTGGGCGAGCTGAAGGCGTTCTGCAGCACGCCCAGGGCGATGGACAGGGTCTTCGGGTAGATCCCGCCCGGATGCCAGCGCGTCAGCAGCGTGAAGCACTTCGAGATCACGTAGCGGTTGGGCTGGATGGTCGAGAGGAAGAGGAAGGGATCCTCGTCCCCGATGAGCGCGTCGAGGACCCAGTGGTTCTCGATCTCGAGCATCTTGAGGAATAGCGGGTAGTTGTCGGAAGTGAGCCCGGACAGCCTCAGGAATCTCGTGTAGGCGATAGCCGACTCGACGGCCTCGGGCGTTCGGGACGACATGACCTGCTGGAGAATCCTGTTCTCCACGGACATGATGTTCTCGCGGGTCCAGAGCCTTGCCTGCTCTTCCGCTTTTGTAGTAGCCATCGTTCCTCCTTGACCGGTCGCGTTAGGACCTGAGCCGACCGCTAATGTCGTTCGGCTTTTTAAGAAGCTTTACCTCTTCTTCGTGACGCCGGCTTTTTTTACCTTGGGCCCGGCCGCCGGCGCCTTGCCCTTGGCCGCCTTGGGCGCGCCGCCGGAGGCGCTCCCCTTAACCTTAGGCCCCTCGCCCTCCTTGTCAAGCTCGGACTTCGCTTTAGCCGCCTTGGCGAGCCCCATCTTCCCCGTCTTGAGGACCGCCAGGCTCTCGTCCATCTCGCGGTCGAATCGCGTCCTCTCGGCGGTGAGCGGACCCACCTTCGTCTCGATCTTGTCGATGACCGAGGCTACGAGCGTGAGCTTGTTCTGCTCGCTTTGGCTCGCGCCCGAGACCTCGCCCCTGAAGCGATAGAGCGCTTGGAGCAGGACTCTCAACTCCTTGTCGCTGAAATCCATACTACCTCCATGAATCGGGTTTTCGCTTGGAGAGCGTCAGCGAATTTCCCTTCGCGTTGTACGAAGCGGCGTCGAAAGGCCGCCGGATGAGCCAGAATCCCTTGCCGGAGACGTCGAGACCGCTCGGGCCCTCGTCGATCTTGGTCGTGTCGAAGCCTTCGCCCTGGTCCTCGAGGACGAGCTCGGCGCGCCCTCCCGCGATCGAGAGTCGGATGGAGATGAGCCTGTCCCCGTAGGCGGGGTCGGCCATGCGCCGCTCGCGCTCGGTCTCGTAGACGTCCTCGGCGAGCGGCCGGTCGGGCTTGAGCGAGGAATCGAGGGCGAGATTGCCGTGCTCCACCGAATTGACGAGGGCCTCCTCGAGGGCGAGCGCGCACTCGTCCTCGCCGGCTCGATCGGCGTAGAAGCCCGATTCCGCGAGGAGATGGGCGATGCGCCTGCAGACCAGGCTGACGTCGAACCCGGAAGTCTTCCACGAGAACTCGGCTACGAGCCGCACGAGGCCGGAAAAGGTCGCGTCGCCGGCGCCGCGCTCGCGCGCATCCTCCGACAGGGCGGCGAGCAGGCGCTTGAGCTCTCGGCCTTCGGGAGGGATGAGAAGCATGCGTCCCTCGCGGGCGAACGAGGCCGCCGATACCAGGCTGCGATCGGAAGCCGGCACGCAGAAGCACCAGGGCCGACGGTCGTCCAGGGCGGCCGCCCTCTGGCCCCGCAGGGATGTCTCGTCGTAGGCCGCCGCCAGCACCAGGCCGGGGCCCGCGTCGTTGACGGCATCCCCGGGGACCGCCCTTCGGCCAAAGGCGCCGATGGCGTCCCGCACCGCGGCGAAGTCGGCATCGTCGAAGCCGGTGAGGAGGACGTCCGAGTCCGGGCCTTGGCCCACGCTAGGCCTCGTCCATCCAGAGCCGGAATTCGCGGATTCCCCGCGCTATGACTTCCGCGGCCTTCCTCGAGTCGGGGATCGGCACGCCGAGCCGGTCCCGCAGTATCATGATGAGGAAATCCTGGATGTTCAAGTATACGTCGGCGATATTGTAGAAGAGGACGGCGAGATCCTCGCCCGTGGGCTTGAAGACCGAGAAGCTCGTGGGCATGAACACGGGCTTCCGCCCGATGAGTATGCCCTGGAAACGCTTGGTCGTTATGCGCAAGAGCTCCGAGAAGCGATAGGGCACCATCTGGTCCGACGGTCTGTTGACCGGCTCGACGCTCTTGAGGAGGTAGCCCGAAGGCTCGACGATCGCGTAGAGCTTGCAGCCGACGCTCTTGAACACGAGGGTGTCGCCCTCGGGATAGAGGTCCTGCATGTTCTCGTATCCGATTATCTCTATGACGGTGTAGCCTCTGTCCTCGCAAAACCGGACGCAGACGATGAAACCGCCATACCTCGGAAGGCGGTTCTGCTGGAAGGCATCGAAGAGGTGAAGGGCCGCGAAGTGCTTCTTGGTCTCGGTCTCTCCCGAATCGTCCGCCCGCCCGGCTATCATGTCCGCCCGCTCGGCCGCGGCTTTCGCGCCTCCGGCGTGGCGGCTCCGCACGTCCTTATAGATGGAATCGTCGCTTGCGGGCGGTTCGGGGCGGGCCGCCGCCCTGGCTGGAGCCGCGGCGCCCTTCGCGGGCGGGGATCCGGCCTTCGTCTTCCCGGCTGCCGTCTTTTTGTCCGGCTTGGCGGGGGGCGAGGGCTTGGCCGGAAGAGACTTGCCCTTCGCTCGCGATTTCGCGTCCGCGGGGGCCTTATGGGGGGCGGCCGCGGCCTTGCCCTTCGGGGATGCCTCGGATTCCTTCCCTTTTCCCTTGGAAGACGTTAGCGTGGCGAGCTCGGCCGCGCGGGAGGTCAAAGGCCTGGCCTGTCCGCCCCCTTTGGGCCTCTTCTTGCCGTCCATGAGGGAGGGAAGGGTCTCGGCCGAGCGGGCGGCCCGCCCGCCGGAGGCCTTTTTGCCCCCGAGCTCCGCCTCCAGGGTCCCCATGAGGTCTTCGCATTCTTCGCGCACCGCGGCATCGCTCGTGCTTATGCCGCCACCGTAGATGATTTCGTATTGTCGGACGATCTTGACGAGCTTCCTGAGATCGGCCGCTTGGATGCTCATGGGGAAAAGTATAGCTGTACGCGAATCTTTGTCAAATTCGCCTATCGTTTCCCGGCGAAAATTTTCATTGAAATCGCCTACCGTCCTCGCGTAGAATGGAGCCAGATGGACTACCTCCAGACCCTCGAGTTCCGGATGGCCGCGCTTCAGCGCAAGATACGCCTCCTGCAGGACCTCCGGTTCTTCATCGAGACATCCTCTCCCGACGACCTCGCGGCCTTCGGCGACGAGCTGAGGTCGGTCGTCACCTCCTCGGGCGCCAGCGTGGGATCGACCCTGGCGGCCGTGCTCGGGGCTCAGGCCGGCCGATCCGCGCCGGCGGCCTTGCCCGAGGAGCCCCGATCGCCCGTCCCGGCGCCCGTCCTCGAGCCCGAATCGGCCCTGCCCAAGGCCGCGTCGCAAGTCCGTACGCCTTTCCTCGAGGCCGGAGCCGCGCCGGCCGCCGCGGCGGCCCCGGCCCCCGGCTCAGCCGCCGACTCGGCGGACGCCCGCGCGCTTTTCGAGGATTCGATGAAGGCGATACCCGCCGTTTCCTTCGTGATGGGCTCGGAAGCCGGCGATTCCGAGAAGCCGCCGCATAAAGTCGCTTTGAGCGCTTTCAGGATCTGCGACCATCTCGCCACCAATAAGGAATTTTCCCTCTTCGTTGCCGCAAACCCGCAGTGGTCCAAGGACCGTGCCGATCCCGAGCTGCGCGACGAGAACTATCTCTCCGAATGGGGCGAGGAAGGCTATCCCGAAGGCAAGGATGACTTTCCCGTCGCCTTCGTGTCCTACCATGCCGCCCAGGCCTTCGCCGCCTGGACGGGCAAGCGCCTGCCGACCGAGGCGGAATGGGAATGCGCGGCGCGCGGCGGCCTCGTCGGCAAGAAATACCCCAACGGCGACCAGATGAACGACAAGATCGCCAACTTGGCCAAGCAGTATCGGGGAACGAC
>CAZBGA010000147.1:0-4243 GCA_964491385.1 uncultured Treponemataceae bacterium
ATCCGCCGGGAATATTGGGCTTGAAGCCCGCGAGCAGGGCGTGGGGATCGGGATGTACCCAAATGGCCAGCGGGACATAGATCAGATTGAGGGCGCAGAAGAGGAGGGTGATCTTCTCCCAGGTCCAGTATTTGCCCGATAGGATGATCGCGCTCATCAATATGAGGACGCCCAATACGGTGATCGCCCGGGGTATCCCGAAAATGCTCAACGCGGAGGTCATGCCGCTGAACTCGGTGATCTGGGTCAGCCAATCTGTCATGACGAGGTCGAGGAGGGAGAACCAGCCCCAGAACACGCCGAAGGAGCTGAAGATGGCCTCGGCGTGGCCGTGCTTGGTGACGGCGCCGAGGCGAGCCGTCATCTCCTGGACGAAATACGCGACGGGAAGGAGGAGGACGAGGAACCAGTTGAGGTTGTTGCCGAACTGGGCGCCGGTCGCGGCGTAGGTCGTGATGCCGCCCGCGTCGTTGTCGGCGATCATGACGATCAGTCCGGGGCCGGCCAGGACGAGGAAGAGTTTTACCGCCTTCTTCCAGCGCTCGGCCGTAAATACAAGTCGCGTGAGGAGAGTCATTTGAGCGCCTCCAATTAGGGCAGTGTCGGCGAAGGCGGGTGGGGGTCTAAGGAACCTTTCCCCTTATGCCGACCCGTGGAGGCTGGAAGCGCTACGGGCGGGTTTGAACGGTCGGGATGAAAGGAGGCTCTGTACGCTCACCCGCGCATCGACGCGGTGATTCACCGGGATCTTCTGTCAAGCTTGCAATGTCGCTACTTGATGGATCCAAGGGAATCCTCCTTTCCGAATCGGGATGGAGCGCCGTACGAACGCTCCTGGATTGGGCGGCCTCATGTGACCGACCCATCACCTCCGCGGAATCTAGCACTTTCCCGTGATAGTGGGAAGAGGTAAACGCAGCAAAAACCGGAGTTAGAGGCGGTTCTCGCCGGGTACGAGGTGGAGGAAGTCCCCTGATTCAGACCAGCTCGAGCCTGAGCTTCTTGCCGAGGGCCGCTGCGACCCGCTTGAGCGACTGTATCGTGGCTGAATCGTTGTCGGGGTCGAGGAGGCGGTCGAGGGCCGCCCGGGAAGTATGGAGACGAGCGGCGAGCTCGGTCTTGCTGATGTGCGCCGCCGCGAGGGTCTCCTGGAGCTGGTAGGCGAAGAGCCTCTTGACGGGGACGTCGTAGAACGATGAACCCGTGGATATTACCTTCATTAGTAGGCGCTTCCTAAACGCCGAATAAACGGACAGGCGGCTCGCCGGCCTGGCCGGCTAGCCGCCTGTCGGGTCCCATGATCCGCCGGCTACTTCGGCTCTCCGTAGCGGTCGCGGAGAGCGAGGTTCACCATGAGGACGTTCACGAGTTTCTCGCCCGCGAGGCCCCCGAGGGGCGCCTTCGCGTCCTTCGCGAGCATCGTCTCGATCTCGGTCCCGACCTCGGCCGGGTTTCGCTTCAGGTCGTCGGCCCACGTGGCCGAGACGCGGCCCAGTTGGTACTCGGCGTTCTGCAGGGTGATGTCCGGGTCGAGGCCCGAGGCCGAGGTCGTCACGTAATCGCCCGGCACGTCCTCGAGGGCGAGGTCCGCATGCTCCTGCCGCCACATGTCGAAGAAGTTCGACTGGATGTCGCTCCCCGTGGTCACCGGCTTGACGGTCGTAACCGACTGCCCCTTCGCGTCGGTGACGGTCACCGCCGAGGGGAAGGTCCCGGGATGCTCGGCCGAGAAGCTCTGGAAGAAGACTATGGCCAGGTCGGCGGCCTGGGGCTTGGGCGTGCCGGGGTTGTCCTTGAGGAACTGGGCGACGACGGCCGGGTGGGTTTTGGCCCACGCGTCCACGTAGGGGCCGTGGCTCGGGTCGGCGCTCACCCAGCCCTGGGCGGCCGAGTTGTGCAGACTCGCCCACTGGGCGACGAGGTGGGGAGCGCCCTGGAAGAGGTCTTTCTGGAACCAGGTCTCGATGTCGGGGCCCACGGCCTGACCCGCCTTGGCCCCGCCGCGATAGGTCGCGATCGGGCCCAGCATCTGGGCCACGCGGTACCGCAGGGCGTAGTTGGAGGGCGCAAGGGCCGAGGAGGAGGAGGCCGAGGCGTCGTAGCCCGAGCCCGCGGCGGAGGGCCGCGGCCAGAAGTACTCGTTCTTGGTGAAGGGTTGGGCGATCAGCTTGGATCCCAGCGCCTTCCCGTCGGGCCCCTTGAGGATGCTCCCGTTGGCCTGGAAGGGGAAGAAGATCTGCCCGGTCGCGAGGAGGGCCGCCGGGTACACGATGCAGCAGATGCCGACGGCGAAGGCCAGTAGCATGAGACTCTTCGAAAGATAGCGCGGCATGTCCATATCCTCCTTAGCCGACCAGGTGCAGGGCGGTCATGATCAGGTCTATCAGCTTGATCCCGATGAAGGGCAGGATTATCCCGCCGAGGCCCCATATCAGGAGATTGCGGCGGAGGAGGGCCTCGGCGCCGCTCACGCGGTACTTGACGCCCCTCAAGGCGACCGGGATCAGGGCCGGGATGATGAGGGCGTTGAAGATGACGGCGGAAAGGATGGCCGAGGTCGGCGAGTGCAGGTCCATGATGTCCACCGCCTTGAGCCAGGGCAGGGTGCCCGCGAACATCGCGGGGACGATCGCGAAGTACTTGGCGACGTCGTTGGCGATCGAGAAGGTGGTGAGCGCGCCCCGCGTTATGAGGAGCTGCTTGCCGATCTCCACGACCTCGATGAGTTTGGTGGGGTCCGAGTCGAGGTCCACCATGTTGGCCGCTTCCTTCGCCGCCTGGGTGCCGGCGTTCATCGCGAGCGCGACGTCCGCCTGCGCGAGGGCCGGGGCGTCGTTGGTGCCGTCGCCCATCATCGCGACCAGCTTGCCCCCGGCTTGCTCCTTGCGGATGTAGTCGAGCTTCATCTCGGGGGTCGCCTGGGCGAGGTAGTCGTCCACTCCGGCCTGGGCGGCGATGGTCCTGGCGGTCAGGGGGTTGTCGCCGGTGATCATGACGGTCCGCAGGCCCATCTTCCGCAGCCGCGAGAAGCGCTCCTTCATGTTGGGCTTGAGGATGTCCTCGAGGGCGATGACCCCCGCGACCTCGCGGCCCTCGGCCACGACCAGGGGCGTCGCCCCCTTGACCGCGACGTTGTTCACGACGACCTGGAGCTGGGGAGGCACGATGCCGCCCTGGCCCTCCACGAAGCGGGTTATCGCGTCGATGGCCCCTTTGCGGATCTTGCGGCCGTCGGGGAGGTCCACGCCGCTCATCCGCGTCTGCGCGCTGAAAGGAACTATGTTGGCGTCCTCGGGAATCCCCAGGGGACGATCGTCGTAGGTCTTCCACAGCTTCACGATGCTCTTGCCCTCGGGCGTCTCGTCGGAGGCCGAAGCGTAGCCGGCCAGCCGGGCGAGCTCGCTCACCGAATACCTCCCGACCGACAGGAAGGTGGTCGCGTGCCGGGATCCGACGGTGATCGTCCCCGTCTTGTCGAGGAGGACGACGTCGATGTCGCCCGCGAGCTCCACGGCCTTCCCGCTCTTGGCCAGGATGTTGGCCTGGAGCGAGCGGTCCATGCCGGCTATGCCGATCGCCGCGAGGAGGGCGCCGATCGTCGTGGGGATGAGGCAGACGATGAGGGCGATGAGGGTCGGGACGTCCGTCCCGAGACTCTGTACGGAGTCGACCCCGAGGTAGCCCGCCATGTACAGCTCGGCGTTGCGCGCCATCGGCCACAGGGCGACGACCACGATGAGGAAGATGAGGGTCAGGCCCGAGAGGACCAGGGCGAGCGCGATTTCGTTGGGGCTGCGCTGCCTGATCGCGCCCTCGACCAGGGCGATCATCTTGTCGAGGAAGGACTCGCCGCGGCCCGAGGTGATCTCGACCGTGATGTGGTCCGAGAGCACGAAGGTGCCGCCGGTCACGCCCGATCGGTCGCCCCCCGCCTCGCGGATCACCGGCGCCGATTCCCCGGTTATGGCCGACTCGTCGACCGAGGCGACTCCCTCGATCACCTCGCCGTCGCCGGGAATGATCTGCCCCGCCGAGACGGATACGCGGTCGCCGGGCTTGAGGTCGTTCGAAGAGACCTCCTCGAGAGTGCCGGTCCTCGTGAGCCGATAGGCCAAGGTATCGTGCCGCGCCCGCTTCAGGGAGTCGGCCTGGGCCTTGCCGCGGGCCTCGGCGAAGGCGGTCGCGAAGTTGGCGAAGAGGACGGTGAGGAAGAGCCAGGCGTCGAGGGCGATGAAGTAGCCGA
>CAZBGA010000148.1:0-4075 GCA_964491385.1 uncultured Treponemataceae bacterium
CTCCTCGGGCGCATACCGAGCGCCGTAGGCTACCAACCGACGCTCGCCAACGAGATCGGAGCCCTTGAAGAGCGTATAACGTCGACGAAGAAAGGCTCCATCACCTCGGTCCAGGCCGTCTACGTCCCCGCCGACGACCTCACGGATCCCGCCCCCGCGACCACCTTCACCCATCTCGACGCGACGACGGTACTCTCGAGGCGGATCGTAGAGAAGGGTATCTACCCCTCGGTCGACCCTCTCGCCTCCTCATCGCGAATCCTCGATCCCCGCGTCGTAGGCGAGGAGCACTACACGGTCGCCACGAGGGTTCAGGAGATCCTCCAGCGCTATCAGGAGCTTATGGACATAATCGCCATCCTGGGCATGGAGGAGCTCGGGCCGGAAGACAAGCTCACGGTCTACCGCGCGCGCAAGATAGAGCGCTTCTTCTCCCAGCCCTTCCACGTCGCGGAGCAATTCACGGGCTTTCCCGGCCGATACGTCGCTCTGGCGGATACGATCAAAGGCTTCAAGGAGATCGCCGAGGGAAGGTGCGACGAGATTCCCGAGCAGGCGTTCTTCATGGCCGGCACGATCGAGGAAGTCCGCGAACGCGCGAAGAACCTGTAGGGAATGAGTTATGCCGGAATTCAACTGCGAGATCCTGACGCCCTACCGACGCTTCTACGACGGTAAGGCGGAATCCGTCACCTTCGTGACGCACGACGGCCAGATCGAGATACTGGCCGGGCACGAGAGCCTCGTCGCCCCCGTGCGCATAGGTCAGCTGAGGCTCGTAGTCGATGGCACGATCAAGAGGGCGGCCATCACCGAAGGCTTCGCTCGGGTTAAGGCCGGAAAGATCGACCTGTTCGTCGACGCCGCGGAATGGCCGGAGGAGATAGACCGCGAACGCGCCGAGAAGGCGCTGGGCCGCGCCGCGAAGCGGCTCGCTACCGAGACCCTCGCCTGGCGCGTCGAAGCCTCCAAGCGCGCCGCCGCCAGGGCTCACAACCGGATAGCGGTCTCCCGAGGGGAGCCGACTCAGCCCTCCTCCGCGACGCTCTAGGCCGAGAGTTCCGCGAATCGTGGAGCGCTGAGCTCCGCGATATAGCCCGTGCGGACGCAGGTGTCGAACAGCTCTCGCGGAAGGAAGTCTTCCTCGACGTCGTCCCAATCCTCGTGGCGGTGGACGATGCGTACGAAATAGCCCCCTTCGGTCTCCTTTATGAGCTCGAGAAGGGAAGGATTCCGGCCTTCCGACTTGATGGCGAACTGCTTCATTGGCGTACCTCTTCCTTCAAAATATCGGAGGTCGCCCGCGGCCCCTTTAGCCCTCACAGCTCCCGGCTGCCCGCGGCGGTGCGCCGAGCGAACTCGACGTAGGCCTCTGCGCGCGGACGCAATCCGGCGACTTCCGCGTCGGTGAGGGGGCGGGTCACTTTCGCCGGGTTGCCCAATATCATCGAGCGCGGCGGGAAGGTCTTCCCCTGCGTAACGAGGGCGGCCGCTCCGACAATGCTTTCCTCGCCTATGACGGCCCCGTTGAGTATCACGGCGCCCATCCCTATGAGACATCGATCGCCTACATTGCAGGCGTGGATGACGGCCCCATGCCCTATCGTGACGTGCTCCCCTACGATGCATGGGCTGTCATGGTCGACATGGAGGACCGATCCGTCCTGCACGTTGCTCCAGGCGCCGACGCTGATCGCGGCGATGTCCCCGCGCAGCACGGCGCCGTACCATACAGACGCGCCCTCGCCGAGAGAGACGCGTCCGGCGACTTCGGCATTCCAGGCGACGAAGGAAGCCCGAGATATTTCGGGCCTCTCGCCCTCGAAACTGTGTACCATGATTCCTCCTGATCGCTCCGTAGATTGAAGAGCCTTCTCGACGGAGATATACTATCGCCAATATCGACCGGGAGCGGAATTATGAACAAGAAATGCCTTCCGTGCGCCGCGACGCTCTTCCTTGCGTTCGCCTGCGCGTCCTCGGCCCAATCCTGGGAAGCCGGGCTTCCGGCGAGCCTGGATGGAATATCCGCCAATGCCTGGCAGCCGAGTCTCCTCACCGCCTTCGGCACCTTCACCTACGCGGACTCCGCGCTGCCGAGCCCCTTCTCGCGCTACCTCGAGGATGGCCTCAAAGCCGCGATTACCCGATGCTCGCGCCTCAAGCTCTTCAACAAGTCGGTGGCGGCGGCCATGGATCCGGCTTTCCGCGCCGTCTACGGCGACTTCTTCAAGAGCAATAGCGTCGACGCCCTCCTGTCCGGGCGCTACTACGTCGAGGGTTCGCTCGTAAAGGCCCGGCTCGAACTGACGGGCCTATCCGACGGCGTGCTAATCGGCACGCTGGATCTCAGGATACCCATATCGGATATACCCCCGGAGGCGACCATCGACCCCTCCTCCTCCGCATCGGCCACCGCATCGAGCATCGGCAGCCTCGCGGCCGATTCGGGGAAGGGCGCGCTCAAGGTATCGGTGAGCACGGAGAGGGGGGCCGGCGCCGTCTATGTCGAGGGCGAGAAGATGGTCGTCCTCGTGACGGTAAATAAGAGCGCATGGCTCAAGGTCTACCACGTCGACGCAAAAGGCGTCGTCCGGCTCATCTGGCCTAACGCCTATAGCTCCGGCAGGCGTATCGATCCGGACACGGTCATGAGCATACCCGGACCGGGCGACGCCTTCTCCTTCGACATGACTCCGCCTTTCGGCACCGAATTCATCAAGGTCATCGCCTCGACGGAGCCTTTCGCGACCGACGAAACGGCAGCCGCCGGCGGTCAGACCTTCGCGGAGCTGGGCAAGGATGCGCGCGGAGCGATGACCCGCGGAATCAAGGTGAGCGCCGCCGGCGCAGGTCCGGGGGAAAGGGCCGAGGCCATGGCGAGCTACGTGATAACCCCTCGCTGATATCGCAGGCGAAGACCAGGTCGTCGGAAGGCGGAAAGCATCTCGTCTCGACGGCCGGTCCGTGGTATACTACCCGGCCGTCTCATCGCCGGTCGCGCGGTGGACGGGGAGGGAGACCACATGAGCAGGGACGAGAACGCGATCGAGCCAGGCTACTACAGCGACACGCTCGATCCGGGACTCGCGGAAAGGCTCGTCCTGCGCTTTCCCGAGGGGGATCTCATAGTCCTGCCCTCCAACGACGGGAAAGTCAAGCTCGAACTAGAGCTACGAGGCAGCCCCAGCCAGCTTCACGGGTGGAAGCCGTCCATTCGCCGCAGCGAGGGCATCCTGGTCGTGGCCGACGAGCCCTGCGATCAGGTCGTCGCGACAGTGGCCCGCGTGCACGTGCCGGGAGCGTTTCGCGATATCGAGGCGCACGCTGGATCGGGCTCGATCGAAATGCGAGGTCTCGCCGTCGACCTTCTCGCGGCTACCGAGACCGGAGACATCCGCGTTTCCGGCGGGACTTTCGTCGAGGCTTCCTCCTCGACCGGCGGCGTTGAAGTGGAAAAGGCGTTCAGGGTGAGCGCCAAGCTGGTATCGGGGACCCTCCACTGCCGCGAGATATCTGATTCGATACACGCCGAGACCCAATCGGGGGATGTAACCGTCGAGGCGTCGGGCGGCAACGTGGTGGTCGTCAGCGCTTCGGGGGATATAGCCGTGCTTCGACCGGGCGGCAGGCTCAGGGTAGCCGGCGGCACGGGCGACGTCGAGCTCGAGGTTCAAGGCCGTTTCGCGGGCGGGGAGATAAGCACGACGACAGGCGACGTCAGCCTCGCCCTCGCGGGATCCGACCTGGAGCTCCGCGCCGAGACGCTTTCGGGCCAGCTCGACGCACCGGGGGCCGAGCAGCCCCTCACTACCGGGCCGAGGCGATGCGCGCTCAAGGTCGGGGAGGGAGGCCGGCGCCTTCACGTCAGGTCGGTCTCCGGAGACATCGAAATAGAGGGTTAGTCGCGGTCGAAGAGCCTCTTCACTTCCTTATGGTATATTTCCACGATCGCGTGACGCTTTATTTCCTGCTTGGCAGACAGCTCTTTACCCACCTCGAATGGGGTTGGGAGGAGTATGAAGCGGAAGATGCGCTCGAAGCTCTTAAAGCCGTTGCGCGCGCTCACCAGCTC
>CAZBGA010000149.1:0-4068 GCA_964491385.1 uncultured Treponemataceae bacterium
CCGCGCTCCTCATGCCTATCCTGTCGAAGATTTCCCGGTAGGGGAAGGCGAGATATCCGGTCTCGCTTCCGACGACGTCGCGAACGATGCGCGACACCAGATTCGCGGTTCCGGAGGAATAGGACCAGGCCGAGTCCGGCGGCGAAGAGAGGGGCATTCGCGCCGCGTATGCCGCGGCGTCGGGCTCGAGGAAGAGCATGCGGTTCACGTCGCTGATCGGATGCCTCGCGTACTCCTCGTACCAGGATAGCCCGGAGCTCATCCTTAGGAGCATGTCGGTCGTGATGGCGCGACGCGGGTCGCCCGGCTTCGCCCATTCGGGGACCATCGCCGGCGCCCTGATATCGAGCCTGCCTTGCCTGACGAGGACGCCGACCATGGCGTTCGTGAAGCTCTTCGCCATGGACCATGAAAGGAGGAGCGTGTCCTTGCCGACTCCCTCGGCGTAGCGCTCCGCGACGATTCGGCCGCCGTGGACGACGACGACGGCCCGCGTCCTCTTCAGTCTTTTCGGGTCCGTCTCGGCGAAGGCCGAGTCGAGGGCCGCATTCAGCGCCATCGACTCGGCGAGGGGAGGGCCGTCGCCTTCGGCGTCGCCTTCGGGCCAAGGCCGGAGGGCCGCTCTTGGTTCCGCGGGGCTGCTGCTCCGCGCGGCCGCCTCGCTTGCCAGCTCGGCGAGGCGGCTCTCGGGAACGCCCGACAGGAGGACGGGGCCGAGCCCCTCGACGAGGACGGCCGTCTTGGCGAAGAGGCCCGTTCCCAGGATCGAGCAGGTGACGCGCTTGCCGGGATAGTCGATCCCGGCCTTGATGATCGAGAAGGCCGGGTCGAAACCCGTGTCCTCGGCCTCGAGCCGCTCTTCCGGAAGGCCTTGGAGGAAGATGCCGGCGCAGAGCGCCTTGGCCTTGAAGGCGCAGCCGAGGGGCAGCTCCTCGATGTATTCCCGTTTCGCGTAGCCGAGGACGGCGAGCGCGGCGACCAGGGCCAGGCCGATTCCGATGCGCGCCCATTTCACGAGACGTCCCTCGATCCCATATGATATCCCCTTATATATTCCGAGAGAACGATACAGGACGGAACAGCGCTGACGCAAGGGATCTCTCGGCGCCTGGGCGATCTCCGGCATGGTCACGTGCAAAATCGGCAGCCGGCTTGACGCGAGGCCCGGACCCGGTAGAATGGGGCCTGAAAACGGGGAGAGACCCATGGCCGGATAGTCGATGAGCGCCGGCACGAGGAATCATGATCAGCCTGCTTGACCTTCTCCTGACTTCCTGGGAAGCCCTGCTTCGCAGCGTAGGTCGCTCGCTCCTCACGATGCTGGGCATCATCATCGGCGTCGGATCGGTCATCGTCTCGATGGCCATCGGCGCCGGGGCCCAGTCCGCCATCGTCGAGCAGATCGAGAGTCTGGGGGCGAATCTCATCATCGTCCTTCCGGGGAGCATCTCAAGCGGCGGGGTGAGTCTGGGAAGCGGAGCCCGGACTAGCCTGAAGCCCGAGGACGTTTCCGCCATCTCCGCGATCGTCCCTTCGGTGGCTGCGGCTGCTCCCTACTCGCAAACGGATACGCAAGTCATCGCGGGAGGAACCAATTGGTTCACCATGATCGTCGGGACGACTCCTTCGTGGACGGTAGTCGGGAACTGGAATCTCGCAGAAGGGAGGATGATCGTCGAACAAGAGCTGATCTCTCGCGCCAAGGTCGCCGTTCTCGGCGATACCGTGGCGAAGAACCTTTTCCCTTCCGGCGGCGCTGTGGGACGCGTGGTCATAATAAAGAATATCCCGTTTCGAGTCGTCGGAGTGCTTGCCCCGAAGGGACAATCGGAGTTCGGGAGAGACCAGGACGATCTGGTCGCGATACCCATAACGTCCTACCAAAAACGCCTGACGGGCCAATCCTGGGTCAATGCCATCATGGTCTGGGCGGATACCGCCGATTCCGTCCCGGGGGTGATCGACTCGATGGACCGGCTACTGAGAGTCCGTCACGATCTATCCCCGAGCGAGTCCGACGACTTCACCATTCGCAATGTCGCCAATGTCCAGGCCGCGCTATTCGCCGCCGTCCGATCCCAGGTGCTCCTCCTCGTCGCCATCGCAGTCGTATCGCTAGTCGTCGGCGGGATCGGCATCATGAACATCATGCTGGTATCGGTCACCGAGCGAACGAAGGAAATCGGCATTCGCATGGCGGTCGGGGCCCGCTCGCGCGACATCTTGCTTCAGTTCCTCGTGGAGGCATTCAGCCTGTCCATGGCCGGCGGCGTCGTCGGAATCGCGCTTGGCGTCGGCGCGGCCAGGGTCGTATCCTTAGTCAGCCATTGGCCGACGATAATCACGCCGTTCTCCGTCGCCCTTGGCTCCGCCTCGGCGGCATTGACGGGGATCGCATTCGGATACTTCCCCGCATGGCGCGCCGCACGCTTGGATCCGATCGACGCCTTGCGCTACGAATGATCGGCCCGAGGCTTATTTCCCGGATCGGAGCGACATAGCTCACCTGACTCGTGCGTGATGGGCTAAGGCATATGGAGAACTCGAAGAGCCCGATGAGTTTAAATCCCTAAAATTTTGAATGTAATTTCAGTATTTTAGCGATAAACGAACGTTTATCGAGGCTTGCATGACGAAGAGTCCAAGACCAAGGGCAGTGAACTCATGCAAGCCTCTACCCGGGTCCTTTCCTTCAGCGGTTCATGCGGAGCGTGAACTTCTCGAATTGGAAGAACCCGAAGGAGGGCGGCCTTGTACCCGAGACGCCATGCTTTCATCGCATTCTTCTTCCTCCTCGCGCTCCGCGTCGGCGCTCTCGCGGCCCAGACGGGAGGTCCGCGATACGCTCTGGTCATAGGCAACTCCGGGTACACGGGATTGCCCCCGCTCCGGAATCCCGCGAATGACGCCCATGACGTCGCGGAAGCGCTCGGCAAATTGGGATTCTCGGTCGCGCCGCTCTATGACGGGACGCGGAAGCAGATGAATCAGGCCATAACCGCCTTCCGCGAATCTTTGTCCTCGGACCGAAGCAGCGAAGGCTTCTTCTATTACGCGGGCCACGGCGTCCAGGCCAAGGGAGTGAACTACCTGATACCGGTGGGCGCTGACATACGATCCGAGGCCGATCTCGACGACGAGGCGGTGAATCTTCAGCGAGTCCTGGGCAACATAGAAGAGGCGCAGAACAGGGTGAACGTGATTATCCTGGATGCCTGTCGGGACAATCCCCTTCCTGCGTCTTCGCGGAGCGCGCAGCGCGGCCTCGCGGTGGTGGCCTCGGCGCCACCCGAGAGCGTCGTGCTGTTCTCGACGGCGCAGAACCAGACCGCGGCCGACGGCGAGGGACGCAACAGCCCCTTTGCCGCCGCATTGGTGAAGTATTTGCCCGAGCCGGGGGACATCACGCGCACGATCAAGCTGATCACGGCGGAGGTCAAGCGCGCCACCGATTCAGCCCAGACCCCTTTCCAATATACGAGCCTCGATTTCGATTATGAACTCAACAGAGGCGCGACAAGTCCCAAGGCCGCGGCCGCGATTCCCGCTCCCGAATCGGCTCCGACATTGACCGCGATGAAGAGTTACGGGTCACTGATCATCAGCGCGGCCGATGAAGGTACCCTATACTTGGACGGCAAATCCATGGGCGATCTGACTGCAGGGGGACAGGCAAGGCTCGATTCGGTCGAAGTCGGCGAGCGGAGCCTGGAACTCCGATACGCGAACGGTCACGTGGAACGGCATGACGCGACCGTCGCCGCGGGGACGGCGGAGAATGTCGCATTCTCGTACCGGGCCGACGTTTTCCGGCTGCCGAGAGCCGCGATCAAAATCGACGGCAATTTCGACGAATGGAACGGCATCCTTCCCATCTTCACGTCCGGAATAGGATCGCCTCTAGCGAAGGACATGGCGATCGACAAGGTCTACCTCGCGGTCGATGAGAAGAACTTGTACATGAGATTCGATATCAAGGATGCCACGCCGCGATCCTTTGCCCATCGACACAATTTCGACTCGATCCATTTTTCATCATATGGCCTCGATCTCGTGAACGGAGATAAC
>CAZBGA010000150.1:0-3899 GCA_964491385.1 uncultured Treponemataceae bacterium
TGATCCCGGCCGACTTCTTCAGTGATAAATTCCTCCGCGACCACTGAAGAATTTCTCCTGAGAAATCAAGTCAGATTACACAAGCTGAAAAACCCTATGGACGCGCCTGGACACTGTACGTAATGCCAGGTCGATGATTTTCCTTGCTGATCTGGTATAAGACCCCAGGGAGCCCCCTAGGAAGTACAAGACAAACAACTCAACAAATGAGAAGCCTCTCCCTCCAATCTCCACGCCCCCCGCTGCCGATATTCTTTGTTCTCAATCTATTTATTAATATATTAGTCAAGTATAATGCAATTCCTTTGGCGCGCCATCAAAAGAGAGCCGAGAGTGGGACTGCTTCGACGATGGACGATGAGGAGAGCAATGAAAAAGATCGGCATCACCGCTTCGATAGCGATTATCGCGTTGGCCTTGGCAGTCGCCTGTTCCAGTCCGACGTACGGGAATAATCCGACGGTCACGTACACCATCAGCGCTTCTTCGGGCACCCTGACCGGCTCGAACTTGAACTGGAGCCTGAACATGGGCTATGTGCCGCAGTACGCGACCGAGTCCTTGACTCTTACGCTCACCAACTCCGGGTCGACGGCTTTTTCGGGGACTGTAGCCGTAAGCGGAAGCAATGCATCCGACTTCGCCCAGAATGCGGGGAGCTCCTTCAGCGTCGGAGCCAATTCCTCGAACTCGTTTACGGGAAGCTTTACCCCGAGCGCGGCTACCGGCACCGTCGAGACGGGGGTGCTGACAATCACGCCGGCCGGCGGCAGTCCGATCACCGTCGACTTGCAGGGCACCTCGGGCGAATCGTTCGAAGTTCTTACCAGCAGCGTGGGGAATGGCTTCTATTCCGCCCCGAATGGTACGCAAGTGGTCCCCTCCGTCGAGCCCGTCCTGCTTTATGGCTACGGCGCGAACGCGACATTCACGATAGCGAACGTCAGTTCCACCGCGACTATCACGTTGACGGCTAGCCCCATTGTTTCCATCGCCGGTACATCATTCTCCATCTCCACACAACCCTCGCAAACGTCGATCGGCCCGTCGGGAAGCACGACTTTCCAAACCCTCAACAACAACGATTTTTCAGGCTTGGGGCCGACAGGTACGATAACCATCACCGGCAAGGATTCGACCACCAATGCGTTCTTCACCTTCAGCTTCGCTATTCAGGACGATGACGGCGGTTGATACCGTCAGGTCCTGGCGGCGCTAGTGGAATATCTTGTCTAGGAGAATGTTCGCCGCCTTTTCCCCGATCCGGAAGCTGGGATGGTCGACGGGTATTCGGATGCCGAGCCTTTCGACAACCTGGATGAGATGCAAAGCATTCTCGTCGTTGCCGCAGACGAAGGCGCTGGGAAGTTCGCGGGCTCCCCTCAGGAAGCGCTTCGCCGCGTCCGCCGCGCCGCTCGATGGTCCCTGGCCATTGAAGCCTACGATCCAGGAATCCCTGACCGGCGCCTCCTGGGTGCCGAGGAAAGCCGGCACTCCCTTCATCCGGTTGGCTTTTACCAGGAAATCCTTCTGTCGGAAAGATAAAGACCGAGCAGGGAATCCGATAGGACTCTTTCTCGGAGGCGATGAGCGGGTCCAGGATCTAGCTGGAGTGGAAGCCGGATTACGATCGATCCGTATCTTCCGGCCAAACCTGGGGCCCGACGTCCATGCGACCTTCCACCCCGGCATAGCCTCTACGACGATCCCGATTTCGCCCACACTATCGTAGATCTCGCGTCGAGGGACTTCGGCCGGATTTACGACCACTTCGACTTAATCCTCAAGGCTGACGAGCTCGAGCCGTTCATGGAGCCCGGCCGACCGCGCGGTATCTACCTCCGCAGCGGGAATCGTAGAGCATTCCGGGATCTCGTAGTATTATGGACTAGTCGAGGAGCTGGGCTACATTCGGTTGACGCGCAAGCAAAGGGGGCCCGACCTATGGCGAAAAGAATATCCTTGCTTTCGCGGATAACGCTGACGACGGCCGTCCTGGTGGCCACCCTCCTCGGAGTCTCGATACTCCTCATAGCTACGCGGCTGGGCGCCGAGCTGAAGTCCATCATGCTCGCCGAGAACATGCAGATCGCGGGCGCGCGCGCCGGCCAGCTGGACGAGCTGCTGGAGAAGCTGCATTGGCAGCTCAATCTCATCGCCGCCAGCGACCGTCTCCGCAGCGGCGACAGGAAGGCCATGGAGGCCGAGATCGAGAGCCTGGGAGGGCAGGCGTCCCAGGAGGTGATCGGGACCTTCTTCGCGTGGCCGGACGGCTATATGTACACGAGCGCCGGGGAGGTGACCGACGTCTCGGCCTACGACTTCTTCAAGGACGGCACCTCCAACGCGATTTCCGGCGTCTCCGACTACTTGGTGAGCTCGGCCCTCGTATCCATGACGCTGAAGGTGCCCGTCGTGGTGCTCATGAAGGCGGTGAAAGGCAAGGACGGGAGCGTCCGCGGCTTCGTCGCCTTCCAGGTGAGCCTGGACTCGCTGTCCGCCGTCGCCGGCGGCATACGCATCGGCAGGTCGGGCTACGGATGGATCGTGGACAAGAAGGGCGTCATGATCGCCGACGCGGACAAGAAGGCGATCATGACTCTCAACGTCACGGACGCCGACAAAGACGGCTATCGCGGCCTCGACGCCCTGGGCATGCAGATGCTCGTGTCCGACTCCGGTTACGGCAGCTGGACCGGCCCCGACGGCAAGGGTATGACGACCTACTTCAAGAAGGTCTCGACTTCGTCCGACTGGACTCTCGGATTGAGCCTCCCCTCCCGCGAGCTCGACGAGACGGCGAATTCCCTCGTGCTCCTCCTCCTCGCAGTGCTCCTGGTCGGGGTCTCGGTATCGGCGCTGGCGGCATCCCTGCTCGCCCGGTCGATCGTGCGTCCCGTGAGGCTCGCGGCCTCGGGCTTCCGCATGCTGGCGGAGGGCGAAGCGGACCTCACCAAGAGCATAGAGCTCGAGCGGGGCGACGAGATCGGGGACTTGGCCCGCGACTTCAACGCCTTCCTGGCCAAGATGCGCGAGATAGTCTCGAGCCTGAAGTCCGCCCAGGCCGACCTGGCGGGGATAGGCAGCGCGCTGAGCGAGAGCGTCGAGGGCACGGTCGCTTCGATCGCGGGCATCTCGGGAAACATCGACGAGGTGCAAAGGCACGTGAATCGCCAGACGGACAGTGTCGAGGCTTCCTCCAGCGCGGTCCACGAGATCGCCATGAACATCCGGAGCCTGGAGGAGCTCATAGCCAATCAGGCCTCCGCCGTGACCCAGGCCTCGGCCTCGATCGAGCAGATGGTGGGCAATATAGGCGCGGTGGCGACGTCGATCGAACGGATGGCCCAGCAGTTCGGCGCCCTTTCCGGAGCCTCCGACTCCGGCTTGGCGGCCCAAGAGGCCACGGCCGAGAAGATCAAGCTGGCCTCGGAGCTCTCGAGCTCCCTCCTCGAGGCGAACGAGGCCATTACCGGAATAGCATCCCAGACCAATCTCCTCGCCATGAACGCGGCGATAGAGGCGGCGCACGCCGGCGAAGCCGGCAAGGGCTTCTCGGTTGTCGCCGACGAGATCCGGCGGCTTTCGGAGACGGCCGGCGATCAGTCCAAGACCATCGGCAAGGCGCTCGGACGCCTCCAGACGGTCATCGACGAGGTGGTGGAGACCTCGCGCGATACCGAGGCGGCATTCGCCTCGGTGGCGGCCCGCATCTCCGAGACGGACGGAATCGTGCAGGAGGTCCGGCAGGCCATGACGGAGCAGAAGGAGGGATCGTCGCAGGTGCTCGAGGCCCTGCGAGCCATGAACGACGTGACCTCTCAGGTGCGCTCGGGATCCGCGGAGATGAGCCAGGGCAACAAGACCATCCTGGAAGAGATGAACCGGCTCGGCGAAGC
>CAZBGA010000151.1:0-3810 GCA_964491385.1 uncultured Treponemataceae bacterium
CGGGACCCTGGAGACGAGGGTGAAGACGCTCAGGAACCGGGCCATGGGTCGATTCATGGCGGCTACTTCACTCGCAGGCTCTGGCCCGCGACCATGAGTACGAGACTGTCGCAGGCGGCCGCCACGCGGGCGTTGATCGCCCCGAGAAGGTTGCCGTAGCGCCTCGCTTCCGGATTTTCCGGCACGAAGCCCAGGCCCACCTCGTTGGTCACTATCACGATGTCGCGGGGCAGCCGCTCGACGAAGGAGGCGAGGACGGACTCGAGCTCGGCCTCTTTCCGATAGTAGAAGATATTGTTGAGCCAGAGCGGGAGGCAGTCGAGGATCATCCGCTCGCGCAGGCGCTCGTGGATGTCGAGGGGCTCCTCTATCGTCTCGTAGCGATCCGCCCTCTCGGCCCGGTGCCTGGCGATCTTCTCGCGCATCTCGTCGTCGAAGGCGACGGCGGTGGCGAGGAAGAGGCGGGGCGGGGCGAAGGCGTCGGCCAACTCGAGGGCGTGGCGGCTCTTGCCCGATTTGACGCCTCCCGTCACGAGGACTCGCATGCACAGGGTGATATCCCGGGAGGCGCCGCGGGGTCAAGCCGCTTGACCGGAGCCGAATCGCCGGGCTAGACTCCGACACCGAGTACTGGTGCCGCAAGGCTTAATTGGGAAGCCGGTGAGATTCCGGAGCGCCCCCAGGCACTGTAAGAAGGCGACGAACCTGTCCGAAGCCACTGTGAAGAGCGGGAAGGCGAGGACGCGAGAGGCAAGCCTTCGAGCCAGGAGACCAGCCGTAGCTCTCGCGCCCTGGGCGCGGCGATCGCTTTATTATTCACTGGGTGATGAATAATGACGGTATGCGGAATCCCCTGGAATTCACGCGCCCTGCCATGAAGCCCGCGCCGGTAGTCATGGTGCAGGGAACGGCCTCCTCCGTCGGCAAATCCCTCGTCGCCGCGGCCCTATGCCGCCTCTTCGCGAGGCAGGGCCTTCGCGTCGCGCCCTACAAGTCGCAGAACATGTCCAACAACGCGGCCGCCATCGGCGGCGGCGGCGAGATAGGCCGCGCCCAGGCCCTGCAGGCCGCTTCCGCCGGAGTGGAGCCGACCGCGGACATGAATCCCGTCCTCCTCAAGCCCGAGGCCGACTCGCGGTCGCAAGTGGTCGTCATGGGCGGACCCTACAAGACCCTCGAGGCCGGGGAGTATTACCTCGAGCGCGACTACCTCTGGGGCGTCGCCCGCGGCGCCCTCGACAGGCTGCGCTCGTCCTTCGACCTGGTGGTGGCCGAGGGCGCGGGGAGCCCCGCCGAGATCAATCTCAGGGGCCGGGATTTCGCCAACATGGAAGTTGCCCGGTACGCCCGGGCATCGGTCCTCCTGGTCGCGGACATAGATTCGGGAGGCGTATTCGCCCAGGTGGTCGGCACGCTCGCCCTCCTCGAAAGCGAAGAGCGCGAACTCGTCTCGGGCATCGTCATCAACAAGTTCCGGGGGGAGCCCTCGATACTGCGGAGCGGCATCGAGGAGCTCCAGAAGCTGTGCGGCAAGAGTGTCCTCGGGGTCATCCCCTGGATGCGCGACCTGGGGCTCGCCGAGGAGGACGGCATGGCCCTGGAGCGGAGGGTCCGCGAGTCTCGAGGGCTCTCCGCGAGGGGAGTCGACGTCGCCGTCCTGGCCTTTCCGAGAATCGCCAATTTCGACGATCTGGATCCCCTGCGGATCGAAGAGGGCGTCTCGGTTCGATTCGTATCGGATGCCTCGGAGCTCGGCTTTCCCGACGCCGTCATCCTTCCCGGTACCAAGGCCACCCTGGACGATCTGGCCTGGCTGCGCGAGCGGGGCCTGGACCTGGGCGTCCGCTGGCTCGCCAGGGCGGGCAGGGCCGTCGTGGGGCTCTGCGGCGGCTTCCAGATGCTGGGCGAGCGCATCGAGGACGAGGAGGGCATAGAGGGGCTTCCCCGCTCGGAAGCGGGGCTCGGCCTCCTTCCTCTGACTACCGTCTTCGCGAGAGAGAAGACCGCCCTGCCCCGGCGCGGCAGGGTCATAGGAGGCCCCGGGTTTTTCGCCGCCGCCGCGGGCGAGGAGATTTCCGGCTACGAGATCCACGCGGGGTCGAGCCGCGTCGAGGGGAGAGGGCTCTTTTCCCTCGAGCGGTCGGGCTCCCTGCCCGCCCGCGAAGACGGGGCCGCGGCCCCCGGCGGCAGGGTCTGGGGGAGCTACCTCCACGGCCTCTTCGAGCTTCCCGCCTTCAGGAGGGCCTGGCTCTCCTCCCTGGGCGCTTGCCCGGGGGACGAGGCCGGGAGTTTCTCCGAAGAGCGCGAGAGGGCCTTGGATCGCCTGGCAGACGAGGTCGGCTCTTCGCTCGACATGACGGCCCTCCTGGCCTTCGCCGCGAGGGGAAGCGCGTGACCATGAAGCACTGCATCGAGGAGGGACCATGAGCCTGTTGGATACGACGATCGCGGCCATAGGGAGACCCGATGCCGCGGCGGCCGCGGCGGCCCGCGCGCGGCAGGACAGCCTGACCAAGCCTATGGGGAGCCTGGGCGTCCTCGAGGAGCTCTCGGTGCGGATCGCCGGAATGACGGGCAAGGCGAGGCCCGTCCTGGCTCCCGGCGCGGTCTTCGTCATGGCCGCGGACCACGGCGTCTGCGCCGAGGGCGTGAGCGCCTTCCCTCAGGAAGTGACGCCCCAGATGGTGCTGAACTTCGTCCGCGGGGGGGCGGGCATCAATGTCCTCGCGCGCGCGGCCGGGGCGCGGGTGGTGGTCACCGACGTCGGAGTGGCCGCGGACATCGAGGCGGCGAGCGGCCTCTATATAAAGAAGGTCGGGCGCGGCACGCGCAACATGGCCAGGGGCCCCGCGATGACCCGCGACGAGGCGCGCGCATGCGTCGAGGTCGGGATAGAGGTCTTCGAGGCCGAGTACGCCAAGGAAGCCTTCGGGATCGCGGCCACGGGGGACATGGGGATAGGCAACACCACTCCCTCGGCGGCCATAGTCGCGGTCCTCGCCGGCGCGGCCGTCCGCTCGGTGGCGGGACGGGGCACGGGTATCGACGACTCGGGTCTCGAGCGCAAGATATCGGTGATCGAGAAGGCGATCGCCCTCAACGCGCCCGATCCCCGCGATGCCCTGGGCGTCCTCGCCGCGGTCGGGGGCTTCGAGATCGGCGCCATCGCCGGCACCATTCTCGCGGCGGCGGCCAGGCGAGTCCCGGTCCTCATCGACGGATTCATCTCGGGGGCGGGCGCCCTGATCGCCAAGGGTCTATGCTCGACCTCCACCGAATACATGATCGCCGCCCACAACTCCGTCGAGCCCGGCCACAAGGCGACGCTCGCCGCCCTCGGGCTCAGGCCCATCCTCGACCTGGGATTGAGACTCGGAGAGGGGACGGGGGCCGCCCTGGCGATGCCGATCTGCGTTTCCGCCTGCAAGGTGCTCGACGAGATGGCCACCTTCGGCGAAGCCGGCGTCTCAGAGGGCGACTAAAGGAAAAGGCCGAGGGACATGCGGTCCATATCGATCCCGGCGGCGAAGGCCGTCCTCGTCGTCCTGGCCCTCGCGGCCGGCATCGGCGCTTCCGCCCTGGGGGCCTCGGTGTCCGCCGCCGACGCCCTGGGCCGTCGCGTGATCCTGGCTGCGCCGGCCCGGCGCATCGTATCCCTCTCGCCCGAGGCGACCGAGACCCTGTTCGCGGTCGGCGCGGGGAAGCTCATGGCGGGGGACACGAGCTACTGCGATTACCCGCCCGAGGCCCTGGACCTGCCCAAGGTCGGAGGCTTTTCCGCGGACACGATCAGCGTGGAGAAAATAGTCG
>CAZBGA010000152.1:0-3748 GCA_964491385.1 uncultured Treponemataceae bacterium
GGGGCATTTGCCCTCGCCCGGCGCCCTCGGGCGCTCGCCCCTGCGGAGGCGCTCGACCCTGCGGAGGCGGTGTCCGCTGACGAGAAGCGGGCCACGATCCTGGTGCTACCCGAGATCGGCGATCCGGAAAACCTCGGCTCGGCCTTCAGGAACGCGGCAGCCTTCGGCTGCTCCGCCCTCCTCCTCGGCCCCGCGGGGCCGGATCCCCTCTGCCGCCGCGTCCTTCGCGTTTCCATGGGCGCTCCTCTCCTCCTCCCCTGGGCGAGGCTCCGCGGCCCCGAGCAACTCGCGATCGTCTCCGAAAGGGCCTACGAGACGGCTGCCTGCGTCCTCGATCCGGACGCCGCCGACCTTCGTTCCTGGACGAGACCTGAACGCCTGGCCCTCGTCCTCGGCAACGAGGCATTCGGCCTCTCGGATCCCTGGCTCAAAGCCTGCCGATATCGAATTACTCTTCCGATGCGGGGAGGTACGGATTCGCTCAATGTCGCGACGGCCGCCGCTGTCATCCTTTATGCCTTGTCTTGACAGGCCGGGAGATGCCGCCTATCGTCAGGCGATATCGGGAGAAGGATGGCAGCTTGCGCAACATATTCACGGCTCTCAGATCGGTACGGCTCGCCCTTGTCCTCATAACTTATATCGTCATGACCGGGATTCTCGCCTCACTCGTCCCTCAGGGCCGAGATGCCTCCTATTACTTTTCCTCGCTTTCCGCCCCGCTCGCCGCCCTGATAGTCGAAACGGGATTCCGTGATTTTTACGGCTCCGTCCTGTTCCTAGTCCCGGCTTTCCTCTTCTTCGCGAATCTTTCGGTCTGCTCGGCGTTCCGCTTCGCGCGCGAGCTCAAGAAAGGCAGAGCGGGAAGGCACGGCCCGGACATCCTCCATCTGGGCCTGGTTCTCCTCCTGCTGGGAGCCGTTTTGGGTCATGCGGCCAAGCAGAGCCATCCGGCCTGGCAGGGATTCGCCCGCCTCGGGAAAGGCGAGGCGGTAGAGCTGCCTAACGGGAGGCTTCTCCTCCTCAAGTCCCTCAGAAACGAGAAGTACCCCGACGGGCGCGACAAGGATTGGGTAAGCACGGTCGAGGTCAGCGAGGCGGGGAGAATCGTCATTCCCTCGTACGAGATCCGCGTCAATCATCCTCTCCGGATGTGGCCTCTATCGATATTGCAGGCTAGCTACGGTGCCGAGGGGGTGCTCGAACTCGCGGGGCCCTCGAATTCGACTCTCAGCCTATCGGTCGGCGAGTATATCGACGCCGGAGAGGGCAGGCTCATGCTGGTGTCGGTAGATCCTGACAGCGGCCTCGCGACCGCCCGAGAGGAAGGCGAAAAAGGGACGAGGACGGTCAGCCTCGCGAAGGGGTCAAAAGTCGGCGCCTTCACCGTCCAAGGCGCGGGCGAAGAGGAGCTTTCGGGCCTGCAGGCGGTCTACGATCCTTTTTATCCCCTCGTCATCGTCGCCTTCGCCGTCATCGGCCTCGGCTCCTTTATGACCTTCGCCCGCCGACTGGGAGAAATCCGGGCATGAACGCGCTGCCGACTATCGCCTTCGCTCTCATCCTCCTCTCCGCCGCCATCCAGACGCCCTTCCTGTTCCGCCGGGAGGCCAGGCCGGATCCGGTCTCCCACTGGGCCCTGGCGATCGCCTTCCTCGACCTCGCGGCCGTGACCGGCGGAAGAAGCATCGCTATCGGCTTTCCCGCCCTTACGGGTACATTCGAGTCATTGGTCTTCTTCTCGGCGCTGATCTGCCTCATCGCCTTGATCTACAGGCTGCAGAGGAAAATAGCCTTCCTCCCCCTCGTGCAATTCGGCGCGACGATAATCGCGGCCGCGTTCCTGGCGGTGGCGAGCTCTCCTATAGCGCCGAGGGATCTGCTCGCTCCTATACCGGCCCTGCGATCGGGCTGGCTCGTGCTCCACGTATCCCTCAGCTTTATCGGGGAGTCCTTCTTCGTCGCCTCCTTCGTGGCTTCCATCGCCTTCCTGGCGAGCCGGAATGAGGAGAAGAAGCGGGACTACGACAGAATCGCGTATACCGCGATAGGGGCGGGCTACCCCGTCTTCACGGCGGGCGCACTCGTCTTCGGCGCGATCTGGGCCGAACAGGCTTGGGGCTCCTGGTGGTCCTGGGACCCTAAGGAAATATGGGCCTTGGTGACCTGGCTGACCTATACCGTCTACCTTCACGTCCGTCTCGTGAGGAAGAGGAAGGACGCCCTGCCCTCCGTGGTCGCGATCCTCGGCTTCCTCTGCGCCCTCTTCACTTTCTTCGGCGTAAACTTCCTTCTGACGGGGCTCCACAGCTATTGAAGGGCGCGGGCAGCGAACATCGCGAGCAGGAGGATGGTCGCGCCCCAGGACAGGAGCTCCACGAAAAGCAGGCAGCGAGTGAGACCCTCGCCGGAGGCCGCCCTCCAGAAATCGATCTCGAGCAGGGATTCGTTCGCCTTCCCGAGCCGGCGCGTCACGAAGCGCTTCATGGCCGCCCGAGATGCCAAGGCGAAGGCCACGGCCGCGAAGAGCAGCGCGACATCCAGGGGATCCATGATGACCAGATGATATCGCGAGATCGGTCAACGCGCCAGCGGGCCCTGCCCGAACCCGTTGACGATCGCAGGCTCCCGAATTAGGCTTCCCGTCTCGCGCTGTCCGAATATACAGGAGAAGCAATGGGCGAAGCGATAGAAATCGAGGATGCGACGGTAATCCGCGACGGAGTGACTGCGCTGCGCGGGATCAACTTAAGGTTCAAGGAAGGAGAGCATGCCTGCATTCTCGGGCCCAACGGCTCCGGGAAATCCACGATAGTCAAGATGATATCGGGCGACCTTTCGCCTCTCTACCGCGAGCCGGCCGCGATACGGCTTTTCGGCCAGGAACGCTGGGAGCTTTTCGCTCTCCGGTCGCGCCTCGGCATCGTGTCCGGGGATCTGCAATCCGCGCAAGCGAGGCATGAAAGCGTCCTCGATACGATACTATCGGGATTCTTCGGCGGAGTCGGGCTCCCCCTCCGCGTCGAGGCTTCCCGGACCATGGTCGCGAAGGCTCGAGGGGCGGCCGAGCTCCTCGGCGTCGGGAGCCTCCTCGGACGAAAGGCTTGCGGGCTCTCTTCCGGCGAGATGCGCCGCGTCCTCGTCGCCCGCGCCCTCGTGCACGATCCCGAGATGCTCCTCCTGGATGAACCCTACGGCTCGCTCGATATCGCCGCGAGGCACTACTTCGGCGGCCGCGTCCGGGAGCTCGCCGCGCGCGGCCACGCGATAATCCTGGTGACGCACGAGCTCGCGGAAATCCCGCCCGAGATCGACCGGATCGTATTGGTGAAGGAAGGCCGGATCGCGGCGGACGGGCCGAAGCGCGAGCTGCTGCGCTCCGAGACTATATCCGAGCTGTTCGGAATCCCTCTGCGCGTCGAGGCGGACGACGGAAGGTACTATGCCCGCCTCTCCGGCTGAAGAGCGGTGAATGCCACGGAGGCTCATCCGTTCGCCCAGTCCGCGATCCCCTTTACGACATCGGCCAAGGACTTCCCGCTTTCGGTCAGGCTATAGCTTACCCGAACGGGAGAAGCCGGGGTGATCTTCCTCGCCACGAGCCCCGCGATCTCCAGTTCGCGGATGCGCTGAGTCAGGACGCGCGCGCTCAGCGCGGGAATGGCTTTTTCGAGATCCCGAAAATACAGCTCGCCTCCGGACAAAGAGTAGATGACGAGTCCCATCCATTTTTTCGCGAGTAGGCTGA
>CAZBGA010000153.1:0-3747 GCA_964491385.1 uncultured Treponemataceae bacterium
TTCTTGGAGTTGATCGCGGTGTTGTACGCGATCCGGAGGAGCCAAGTCGAGAAGAGGCTCCGTCCCTTGAACGACGCGAGGGCCGTATAGGCCTTGACGAAGACATCTTGGGTAAAATCGGCCGCCTCCTCCTCGTCCCGGAAGAAGCTCATGCCCAACCTCGCGACTCGGGCCCTGTGCCGCCTCACCAATACCGCGAAAGCCTCGGTATCGCCGTCCAGCACCAGCCCGATCGCCTCCTCGTCGCTCGTCTCTTGCGCCCGATCCGCGGCGCTCATGCCCCGTCCCGGTTCCTCCGCAGCATGAAGAAGAGCAATAGGCTTATGCCGGCCGCGAAGGGAATGAGCCCCCCTAATAGAGCGAACGAGGCGCCTTCGATTACGATGAAAAGGACCGAAAGCACCGCCCCGACGCTCAACAAGAGCAGGCCGGCGAGGAGGCAGAAGGTGTCCAAGTCGATCTTCCTCGCCTCGTATAGCCCGCGCTCGATCAGCCTGACTTTCTCGCGATGGCTCCAAAGAAGGTAGAAGAACGCGATCACGCCGGCCATCACGATCCCGACGATCGGAATTATCGAAACGATTATCTGCGCGGCCGAAGGTAAAGCCATCCGAAATCCTCTCTTCCCGCGTCGCCGCGGTTTTTAGACGTCGCTGCCCCGTCGAAGGTTGCGGGCGCCGTATCGATTCTCGCCTAGCCCAGGCTGCGCGTGGCCACGACATCGATTCCCAGGCCGAGCGCGTCGTGGATGAGGACGCGCCCCCTCTCCACCGGCAGGGATTCCTCGAGGACGTATATCGCGGCGAGGAGCTCGTCCACCCTCTCCTTCGGGAAAGGCGCGGTCGTCTTGCAGGGTATGCGCCTGACGGCCGCCATCCCGCGAGCCGCGCCCGAGCTACGGCTCGCTAAGGCCCTGCACGTCGCGGTAACCGTCCTCTTGGGCGCGAGCAGCTCCTCGCGGGCATAAGCCGCGCCCCGAGGGCAGCGGTTCCCGCTGACGGACAGCTCGCCGCCGCCCTCCCCGCCGGGCAAACGCTCGACGACGAGACGGCAGCCCATCGGGCAGGTTATGCAGGTCAGCTCCTGGCTCATTCCCGCCTCCTCATAGTATCGAGACCTCGACCGCCTCGTCGGGAAGGTCGGCCAGCGTGGCGAGCTCCGCCTTCCCGAGCGTAAGCGTGATCATCTCCGAGGGCTGGACGTGGTTCTTCCTGGAGGAGAGCAGGACCTTGCCGCCCAGCCTGACCTCCAAGAGAGCGTCATTCTTCACGATCATGGTCCGCAGGTATAGCTTATTGTCGCGGCCGGCCTCCACGCGCGCCGGGGCGACGTAGCGCACGTTGGGACCGGCCTTGACCCTCGCCTCGCGCCGGGGCCTGGCGCCCCCGAGCCAGCCGGCCGCGAATCGCCCGGTCCGCCTGGCTTCCTCGACGACAAAGTCGACGAGGTCGTGGACGTGGAGGACGTTGCCGCAGGCGAATACGCCAGGGACGCTGGTCATCAGCGTCGAGTCGGTCCAGGGACCGTTGGTCATCGGATTGATCGCGACGCCCGCATTGCGCGACAGCTCGTTCTCGGGCACGAGGCCGACCGAGAGGAGAAGGGTGTCGCAAGGGATCCTGAAAGCCTTCTCCATCATGAGCGCGCCGTTCTCGATCGGCGCAACCTCGATTCCCCGGACTCGGTCTCCGCCGTATATGTCCGTCGTGAGGTGCGAGAGGAAGAGAGGGATGTCGAAGTCGTGAAGGCACTGCACGATGTTGCGCGTCAGGCCCGAGGGGTAGGGCAGGATCTCGACTACCGCGTGGACTTTGCATCCGATCCAGCTCATCCGCCTGGCCATTATCAGGCCGATATCGCCGGAGCCGATAACGACGACGTCCCTGCCGGGTACGTAGCCCTCCACGTTCACCAGGCGCTGGGCCAGGCCGGCGGTAAAGACGCCGGCCGGCCTGGATCCGGGGATGCGGATGTTGCCCCGGTTGCGCTCCCTGCAGCCCATCGCGAGGACGACCGCCCTCGACCTCAGCCTGAGCGCTCCTTCCTTCGCCGAAATGCAGGACGCCACTTTCTCGCCGTCGTCGGCGCCGAGCTCGAGGACCGTGCAACCGCAGAAAACGCTGATCGGCCGAGCGCTCATCCTCTCCTCGAAGCGTTCGGCGAATTCCGGTCCGGTCAGCTCCTCGTCGAACTCGATGAGGCCGAAGCCATTGTGCACGCACTGCGCGAGTATGCCTCCGAGGCGCTCCTCGCGCTCGACGACGGCGACCCTATGGCCCTCGGCATCGAGCTCGAGGGCGGCCGCCATCCCCGCCGCGCCGCCGCCGATCACGACCGCGTCGAACGACAGCTCCTTCATAGCTCGCCCTCAAGCAGAGTCGAGCCGCGGCCGCGCTTCGCGATCTCGCTCCATTCCATTCCGCTTTCGCGCATCAGTATCTTCATGATCTTATACGTGCAAAATCCGCCTTGACAACGCCCCATCTGGGCCCGCGTGAAATACTTGATGCCGTCAAGAGTCGTATGACCTCGGCGGATCGCGGCCACGATCTCGGCCTCGGTGACGCGCTCGCAGCGGCATACGACCTCCCCATAGTTCCTGTCATCGGCGGCGAGGGCGTCCAGCTCGAAAAGCGACAGGTCCCTGGCGCGCGGAACCTTGGGCACGGCAGGGTCCCAATCGGCCTTCTCTACGAGGACGAGGCCGGCCTTTTTCAGCAAATCCTTCACGTACTCGCCGATAGCCGGGCTGGCCGTAAGGCCGGGAGACTGGATGCCCGCCACCTGGACGAATGCGGGAACCTTCGCGGACGCGTCGATGTAGAAATCCTCCCCGAGGGTGGGCCGAATGCCGGCGAAGCTCGTGATGACGTCGGTCTCCGAGATATCGGGAATCATGTTACGCGCGCTCCGCAGGATGGTCTCGAGCTGCTCCCTGGTCGTGGCAGCGTCCCCCTTGTCCTCGACGGCGTTCGCGGTAGGCCCGATGAGGACCGTCCCCTCGACGGTGGGCACGACGAGCATGCCCTTGGATATGGAGGTGGGTACGGGGAAGACCACGCGGTCCGGCTTGGCCTTCGTCAGTTTATCGAGCAGGTAGTACTCGCCTTTACGCCCCTTTATGGAGTAATCCTCGGCTCCGAAAATCCGCGAGACCCCGTCCGCATAGAGACCGGCGCAATTGACCGCGAAGAGCGCGCGGAGCTTTCTGCCGTCCGCCGCCCGCAGGGTCCAAGCTCCGCCGTCGCGCTCCGCCGCGACGACCTCCCATTCCGTGAATAGGCGCACGCCATTCTTGACCGCCGACTCGACGAGGGAGAATACGAAACGGTAGGGCTCGACGATGCCTCCGCCCGGCGCGTAGAGCCCGCCGACGGCATCCCGGCTGAGCTTGGGCTCGAGCTCGAGCATGCGCTCCCTGGAGCACATCTCGACGCCGATGACGCCATTCTCGACTCCCTGAGCATAGAGCTGCTCGACGGCGCGCATCTCGTCCTCATGGAGGGCCACGACGACGATGCCGCAGCGGACGAACGGAAAGTCGAGCTCGGCCTTGAGGCGATCGAACATCATCGCGCCCTGAATCTCGAGGCGCGCCTTGAGGAATTTCCTATTATGATGGAATCCGCCGTGGATTATCCCCGAGTTGGCCTTGGAAACGCCGAAGGAGACGTCCGCCTCCCTGTCCACCAGAGCGACGTCGAGCTCGTAGGCCGAAAGTCTGCGCGCTATGTTCGCCCCGCAGAC
>CAZBGA010000154.1:0-3702 GCA_964491385.1 uncultured Treponemataceae bacterium
CGCCGAGAACGAGGGCGATGAGTATTTGGGTCTCGAGCTGGCTTCCGGCCGTTCCCGTAATGGAGCCGACCTTTATCACGTTGATGAAGCACGCGAATCCGGTGACGGCTCCCGATACCATGAAGACGAGGAACTTCAGCAGATCAGGACGACTTCCAGAATAGCGCGCGGCCGTCTCGCCCGCGCCTATGGCCCGCAGATCGCAGCCGACCCGCGTGAAGTGCCATACCATAAACCCAAGGAATAGCATGATTCCCGTCAAAAGGAGCTTAAACCATGTCTCATTGAGCATCAGTACGCTCGGGGTCGCCGGGACGGGGCCGTTCGTCGTTATGTACTTGCAGAGCCCACGGAAAAAGTACATTGTGCAAATCGTAACGATGAAGGAAGCGATTTTGAATTTTACGTGGAAGAATCCGTTAAAGGCACCCATCGCGGCGCCTGCCAGCACAGCCGCTACGACTCCGAGCGCGATGCTGTAGTTTGAAACCCAGCAGAAGATGATCGAAGCCAGGCCGATGATCGAGCCTTGCGAGAAATCGAGGGCGCCTACGGTCATTATCATGAAGACGCCCATGGATGAAATCATCAGGACGTAGACCTGACTGAGCATGAGCGAAAGATTCTCCGGTGTGACTATTTTTCCCCTTGTCAGTATCGAGAAGATGATGATGATGCCCATAAAACCGAACAAGGGCATCAGCCCTCTGAGATAGGTATTCGCTTTCTGCCTTGCGATCGCGGCTGTCGCGCCCTGCTTTTCCATTCCACGGCTCCATTACACCATCTTGGTGATGAGGTCTCTTTCGCCAAGATTCCGATTTCGCATAAACTCTCCGTTGATTCTGCCGTCTTTCATTATCAGAATGCGGTCGCTCATACCGAGCAGCTCCTGCAGCTCTTCGGAAATCATTATGATTGACTTGCCCCGCTCTTTGAGTTCGCTCATGAGCGCATAGATGTCCGCTTTCACTTTGACGTCAATTCCGCGCGTCGGACTGTCGAGCACCAGAATATCGGAATCTTTGCCGAGCCAGCGGGAAATCACCACTTTCTGTTTGTTGCCGCCTGAGAGGGCGGACACGTACTGATCTATGCCGGTCATCTTGACGCTCATCAATTCGGCGTTTTTCCGCGCAAACCCGTCGAGCTTTCTATTATTGAGCAGGGCATGTTTCGACATATCATCGAGGGACGGCAGACAGATATTATCGCGGATCGAATCGGCTACGATGACGGATTCATTGTCGCGGTCTTTTGACGCGTACGCGACGCCATGCCTGATGGCGCCGGGTATCGATTTGACCGAGTAGCCGCCTTTGAGCGTTACGCTCCCGCTTCGCCCATAGGAGGCGCCGAATATCGCCTTGCCGGTTTCATGCATGCCGCACTCGGAGAGACCTCCTATTCCCAGGATCTCACCTTTATGGAGGCGAAAGGATACATTCTGCATCTCGCCCGGCACCGACACATCATCGACCTCGAGCACCACCTCATCGGAAACGCTCTGGCCATAATCGGTCCGGTAATAGCGGTTGGTCAGCTCCCGCCCCACCATTAGGAGCTTCAGCTCGCCGGCGCTCGCTTCGCTGCTCTTTACCGTGTCGACGAGCCCGCCGTCGCGAAGAACGGAAATGCGATCGGTATGGTCGATTACCTCGTCAAGGTCATGAGAAATGAATATGACCGTGTTCCCGCCGCTCTTGATGCGGTCCATCACCTTAAAGAGTTCTTCGCGCCCCGACCGGCTTAAGGCTGTAGTCGTTTCGTCGACCACCAAGATCTTGGGATTGAAATATGTTGCCTTGACGATTTCTATGAGCTTTCTGTCTTCGAAGCTATAGTTGTCGATCATCTTGGAAGCGATAATGCGCTTGAAACCATAGCCGTCCAGGAGCCTTTGCGCTTCGCGGTTCATCGCGCCCGTGTTTTTTACGATACCTCGCATGAACTTGTCTTCTTCGCCCAGGAAGATATTCTCCGCGACGGTAAGCCCCGGCAGGGTTCCCATTTCCTGTACGATTATCGATACGCCGCGGCGATTGGCCTCTACCTGGGACCTTGCCCTGAGCTCCTTTTCCTCGAGCAGGAAACGGCCGCTCGTAACCGGATAGATGCCGCAGAGCGTCGAGCAGAAGGTCGATTTTCCCGATCCGTTCTCGCCGATCAGTCCATGAATTTCGCCTTTTTCAAATTCAAGCGAAACGTCATTGACGGCGGTCGTTATGCCGAACCGCTTGCATAGATTCTCCGATCTCAATATGACGTCACTCATTTCTCCGCTCCGTCATTTGACCACACTGCCCTTCCGGCCTCTATTCGTGAGCGTGACGATAATGAGCAACACGGCCCCCGTCACGAAGTCGTTTATCGTGGTGGGCACGTTCAGAGCCACCAGGCCGTTGAAAATCATGACGATTATGAACTCGCCGATCACGATAGCGGGTACCGGGTAGCCGTACTTTTTGAACGCGACGCCGAAGAAGGTGCCCATCAACGGCTTGAAGTTGCGGTCCATGGATGCCATTCCCGTAACGGCGAGCATTCCCCTTCCGTAGCTCACGGAGAGCAGCGCCATGATGCCCACGAAGAAATGAAGCAGAACGAATCCGATAAATTTATAGTGTTCCACATTCACGCCCATATTTTTGGCAATAAGCTCATCGCTTCCGATTGCGTTGCAGTAGGTCCCGATCTTGGTGGAGCGAAGAAGGAAAAACATCAAGAGGAAGGCGAGGCCGGCGCAGATGTAATTCCACGGAGCGCGGCCAAAGGCGAGGATATTGCCGCTGCTGAGCTTGCCGGGGAATCCCGCTTTGTCAAGGGTGACGGCATAGTTGGCGACGCTTTCCAGAATCAGCATGAGACCGACGGTGACGATCATCGAAGGAATGCGAAGTCTTGAATATAGCAGGCCGTTGAAGGATCCGATGAGGGTGCCACAGAGGAGGCAGCCCAAGATGAGTCCCCAATAGCCGAAATGCCGCGAAAGCAACACGCCCACGAGCGCGGAGAGGACTATGTTGGCTCCGACGCTGAAATCGAAGAGCCCCATCACTACGATAAAGTACAGCCCGCAGCCGCCGACGGCATACTGGATGCTGGTCTGGAGGTAATCGACCATCTGTCTTGTGGAACCGAAATTCGATGGAGACAAAACCCTGAAAGAGGCCCAGAAAAACAGGGTCATAGCGACAAGCAGCGATAGTCCGAAATATCTGCTCGTCCTGAATCTCGCGAATGCATTGCTCACGTCGTCATTCCGATTCCTGCCGGGAAATAACTCGGCGGCGGCATTTTGCCGCCGCCGAACCCTCAAACCATAGTAAGGGCCATCAGGGGGCCTGTAAAGCCTTTGTTCGCCCTACTTGTGGCGATTCATCACGTCCTGGATGGACAGCGCCGCGGAGGCCTTCGCGAGCTTGGGCTCGCTGAGTTTGGCCATCGCGCGAAGCTCATCCGCGTTGTACGGAAGGTCGTTCACGAAATACTTCGCGTAGGCAGTGTAGTCGTCGGGCGAAGCGACGTACAGATAGGGGAAAATCACCTCATAGAAGGAATTTGCGGGCTTGTGATAATTGCCCTTTATGGCATTGTAGACGAGCATGAACGCGAAGAGCGGATCGGCGTAGTGCCCGCCCGATTCGCCGGCCATGGCGCCGCTCGCGAGCTGCTGGTCGAGGTCGGCGAGGAAGTCGGTCG
>CAZBGA010000155.1:0-3643 GCA_964491385.1 uncultured Treponemataceae bacterium
GTAATAGATCGCCGTCTTCATGATTCACTCTCCTTTTGGCCCGGCCGAGACTTTTCTCGCGACCATTATGAAATACTTCAAGAGCCCGAACGGAATCTTCACCTCGAAATGAAGGATCTCGAATCCGCTCCCGAGGACCTGCTCGCGGAAATCCCTAACGGTAAGCATGGAGTCGTAGGGATGGTCGGTGAGGGCCTTGAACAATCTCCCGGCGGCATGGCTGAAGGTCTCCAGCGACAGTTCCTCTAAGAATAAAAGCCCCCCGGGCTTGAGCACCCTGTTCAGCTCCGTCAAGCCGCGTCTCCAATCCGGGATATTGTGCAGATCCGCCAGATCGAAGGCGGCGTCGAACAAGCCGTCGTCGAAGCTCAAGGACCTCACGTCCTGGACGGAAAAATCGATCGTATGGCTCCGTGCATCCTGCATGTGCGTCCTCCGCGCGGCGGCGATCAGCTCGCAGTCCCTATCCACGGCGGACAGCCTCTTCGCGGGGAAATGCTTCAGGATCAGCCGAGTGGCGCTTCCGTTTCCGCAGGCGATGTGCAGCGCATGATCGATGCTCCCGACCTCGGCTGCCGCCCTCAGGCATTTCACTTCCATTTTCTCCCTGATCCGAGCCCGCAGGGGATTGTTCTCGATCATGTACTCGAAAGTCATCGGCTTCATCATTCCTCCTATATCATCCCGGCCGGCGCTCGAGTATGGAGAGGTATCGGTCCCTGACCTCCCGGACGACGTCTTCCCAGGTACGGCACAGAGAGCGCCGGGCGCCGAGCCCCGCGAGCTCGAGGCTTCGCGGGTTCCCGAGGATCCGCGCCACCTTCGCGGCGAAGGCCTCCGCATCGTCCTCGGCCAGGAAGCCGTTCTCGCCGTCGCGTATCACCTCGGCAGCAGTGGAGCCTCGGATCAGGACGGAGGGGGTCCCGAAGGCCGCCGCCTCCCGGACGACGAGGGGCGCGTTGTCGAAGAGCGAGGGGAAGAGGAAAATATCGCCCCTCGCGTACGCGGCCGCGAGGAGCCGCCGGTCGAGGATCGGCCCGTAGAACAGGACGCGGTCCCGTATTCCCAGCCTCCGGACCAGCTCCTTCAAGTCGGGCCTCGCGCGTCCCTGGCCGACGAAAACCATGCGGAAACCCGGAACCGCGGTCATGATGGCGGGAAGCGAGCGCACGAGGAGATCAAGGTTCTTCTCCAGGATGTGCTGGCCCACGAACAATCCCACGATCGCGTCGGCGGGCATTCCGAGGAGCTTCCCTCCCCTTTCCCGGAGCGGCGCGACGTCCCTCGGAGGGCGGAAATCTATGCCGTTCTCCACGACGTCGTAGGGCCCTTCATAGCCGTATTCCCGCAATGTCTCGGCGACGGATTCCTGGGGGACCCAGACATGGTCCACCGAGTAGTAAAACTCGACGATGCGCTTGATCTGGTCGTCGACGAGACGGCAGATCGGGACGGCTCGGCGGAGATTGTCTCGGAATTTCGAGTGGAAGGTCGCCACGACGGGGATGCCGGCCGCGCGGGCAGCCTTCAGCGCCGCGCGGCCGGCGCCGAAAGGCGAGTGGGCGTGGAGGAGGGAGAAATCGAATCGCTTGAGCTTGGTCCGCAACCCGAGGTCGAAGGCCGGGAGGCCGATGCGGTAGGGGGGGTGCACGAAGGTAGGGATCGACAGGAAGCGGAGGATTGGGAAGCCTTCCTCGTCGCGATGGAAGGGCGCGGAGGGCGCCACCACGCAGGTCGGCCCGAGTGTCCTGTTGAGCCAATACGCGTAATTCCGCACGGTGACCGTCACGCCGTCGATGATCGGCGTGAAGCTGTCGTTGAAGAGGCCGACCGCGATATCCTTCATTCCGCCGCGCCTCATGCCTCCCTCCTCTCCTTCGCGCGCAGGGCGCGGTCCGCGATCAGTCGCTTCCTCGCGTCCTCTTTCAGCGAAGCGTATAGCCGCGAGTCCAGTCTCGGGTTGTCCTTTAGCGACCCGACGAGGACGATGGCCCTATTTGGGCATCGATGGATGCAGCGAGTGCAGAGCTCGCAACGCTCGGGATCATGGATAAGCCCTGCGGCCGATATAGACCACGCTCCCCGATCGCAGCCCGCCGCGCAGGCGCCGCACAGCGTGCAGCGATCCGGAAGGACTCGGAACCTGCCGCGCCACCTTTCGAATCTGTTGAAGAAGGCGACCTGCAGCAGCTGGGCAATAGGCGTATACCACTTGGGGGCCGGGATGAAGCCTCGAGGATTCCTGTCGATCTCCTCGGCGATCGAGCGCAGCTTGCGGGGGAATCCCCTCTCGAAACGATACAGCCAGGGCAGGAGCCGGCCCGGGAGGATGCAGGTCAAGTCGGTTCCCGGCGCGCGGACTACCTTTGAGCCTATGACGAAGATCCCCCGCGCCTTCAGCATGAGGGCGCAGGCGCGGATCGAGTTCTCGGAATACAGCTCGTCGGTCGTCACGATATACGAGGCCCGGGGAGGATCGAAGGGCCCGAGACCCTCGATGAACTCCCGCATGGACGGAGCGGGCCGCAGGAAGTAGGTCGGGTAGCAGAACACCAGAAGATCGGAATCGGCCGCCACCTCGGCCGCGCGGGGATCCTTCACCCCTGCCACGCAGGTCTCGTCCTTTACCGACAGAATTTCCCCGAGAAGCTCCGCGACGAGCTTCGTTCCGCCGGCGCCGGAATAGTAGAGCAGGGATATCCGACTGCGGCGCGCGGGCACGGCGTCCATGCGATCCATCCCTTAGCCCCGGGCCCCGAGCGCGCCGATCGGTTCGGTCGAGCCTTCGGCGGCGCCCGCTTCGCCGAAGCCGCCCCAACAGCGGCGGATCGCGCGCATGACTATCCCCCTCGGCAGGGAACGGCCGACGACGGCCAGCACCCGATTGAAGCGGCCCGGGATTATGATCGCCGTGCCGCGGGCGACTCCGTCGAGCGCGATGCGCGCGATCCGCCCGGGGCTCAGGCATGCCAGGCGCGACGCGAGACCGAGCCGATCGACGTATTCCTCGACGGCGGAGGTCGTCCGGATTGCGTTCGGGCAGAGGACGCTCACCCCGACCTTGCCCGACAGCTCCTCGCGCAGCGCGAGGCTGTAGTTGAGCACGAAGCTCTTGGTCGCCGAGTAGACGGAGAGGGTCGGCATCGGGAAGAAGGCGCCGAGGCTCGCGACATTGAGGATATGGGCGGTCCCTCGGTCCTCGAGCTCGGCGAGGAGGAGCCGCGTCAGGCGAACGAGGGCGATCGCGTTCAACCGGATCACCGCTTCGTGATACTCGATGGACGAATCGGCGAAGGACCCGACGGACCCGATGCCGGCATTGTTGACGAGGAAGTCGATTTTGAGATTCTTGGCTCGGATCATAGCGACGAGGCGTTCGAGCGTAGCGCTTTCGGTAAGGTCGCCTTCGAGCCAGTCGACCGAGACGCCCCGCTCTCGGGCGATCGCATCGCACAATTCCGGCAATCCGCTTCCGGGGAGAGCCGCGAGCGCGAGATTCATTCCCCTGGACGCGCACTCGCGGGCGAGAGCCCTGCCGAGACCGAGGCTCGCGCCGGTTATCAGCGCGCATTTCAAATTTTGGCGAAGCATTACTTCCCCTTCTGCCGCGTTCCCCTATCGCTGAAACGCGACTCTCTTTCCG
>CAZBGA010000156.1:0-3549 GCA_964491385.1 uncultured Treponemataceae bacterium
GTATCTTGCGTATGTTGGCGTGGGGGCTCGTGACGCAGTCGTCCTCGACCCAGATCTCGCCCGAGTCGAGGTGCTCGAGCCTGTTCACGCATCGCAGGAGCGTGCTCTTCCCCGAGCCCGAGGGGCCTATCACGAGGACGACCTCGCCCTTGGCTATCTCGAGGTCCACGCCCCCGAGGGCCTGGACGGCGCCGAAGCGCTTGCGCGCGTCCTTGATCCTAATTATGCCATTTTCCATGGTTCCTAAGCCTGGTTTCCATGATGCCCACGAGGCGCGAGAAGAAGAGCGTCATGATGAGGTAGATGAGGGCTACGATCGTGAAGGACTGCAGGTAATTGAAGGTCGTGGACGCGTACTCGCGGCCGCGCCGGAGGAGGTCCGCCACGGCGAGGATCGAGACGAGGGACGAGTCCTTGAGCAGAGCGATGAACTCGTTGCCGATTGGGGGGAGTATGACCTTGACCGTCTGCGGCAGGATGATCCGCCAGAGGGCCTGGGTCCTCGACATGCCGAGGGCGAGCGCCGCCTCCATCTGGCCCTTGGGGATGGACTGTATTCCGGCTCGGAATATCTCGCCCATGTAGGCTCCGTAGCAGATGGACATGGCCATTATCGCCGAGGCCGGACCCTTGAGGTGGAGAAGGGGGCCGAGCGCGTAATAGATGTAGAACAGCTGGACGAGCAGGGGGATGCCGCGGATCACCTCGACATAGACGGTGGCTATCAGGTTGATGGGCTTGGTCTTGGCGATGCGCCCGAGGCCCGCGAGCAGACCGAGCATGAGGGCGAAGACGATCGACGCGATGGTTACGCCGAAGGTCGCGGCGAGGCCTGAGGGCACGACGGCCAGTATGGCCACGTAGGGTTTGGGCGATAGCACCGGAAGGATTATGATCGCGAATATCGCGCCGAAGAAGGAGATGTTCCACGCCGAGAGGATCGACCTGTCTCCCGTGCTGGGAATGAGAGTCCCGTCCGTGACGTTGATGTTGAAGGAGCCGGGCGCGGACGGCGCCGCCGACCCGGAGGCCGGCGGCGCCTTGCGCTTCCCGAGCTTGAGGAAGTCGCTCACGATACTACTGCAGCCACTTCTTCTTGAGCTTGTCGATCGTCCCGTCCTTCATGATCACGTCGAGGCCCTTGTTGATGAGGCCGAGGAGGACGGTGTCGCCTTTCTTGACCGCGATCCCGTAATACTCCTCGGTGAAGGGCACGCCTACGATCATGAGCTTGGCCTTGTACTTGTCGTTCTGGAGGACGTAGCCTGCGGCGGTCGGAGAATCCACGACGACGGCGTCGAGGCGGCCGATCGTGAGATCCTCTACAGCGAGGCCGATGTCGTCGTAGGTCTTCTTTTCCTTGACGCCCGCGATCTTGCCGACCGCGATGTCGCCCGTCGTGCTGATCTGCACGCCGACGATCTTGCCCGCAAGGTCAGTGGGCTTGGAAACGTTCTTGGTGGTCTTGGGAACGATGATGACCTGGCCCGCGTTGAGGTAGGGGGTCGAGAAGTCCATCGTGGCCTTGCGCTCGTCGGTGATGGTCACGGACGACAGCACGCCGTCGTAGTCCCCGGCCGCGAGCCCGGCGAAGATGCCGTCCCAGGCGGTGCTCTTGACGTTGGCCGTGAATCCGGAGATCTTGCCGACGGCGTTGATCATGTCGACGTCGAAGCCGACCACGTTCTTCGTCGCGGAGTCGACGAACTCCATCGGCGGGAAGGTCGCGTCGGAACCGAAGGTGTAGGTCTTGCCCTGAGACCACAGGGGCAGGGCCAGGGCCGTAAGGACGGCGAGCGCCAGGGCGATTCTGCTAGTCTTCATCCATTTACCTCCTAAGGAATTGAAAAGAACAATAGGAACCCTTTACGGAAAAAGTCAATATACACTCTTTCAGTGACCGGCAATTGCCTCCATTATTACCTACATTTGAGTAGGGGTGCCCGGTAATTCGACTGAAGTTACTATACATCGCAACTCGCGACCGCCTTTTTGCCTATCGCCAAGGACATCCGAGCGGCCTCGCGCAAATTGACAGCGCGGGGCCCGGGCGAGTATACCGAGTGGTCTGAAAACGGAGATGCAATGCACGCCAGCATCGGGGCGCTCGCCGCCCTCGGTACCGCCTTCGCCTGGACGCTCACCGCCATCTGTTTCGAGTACGCGGCGAAGCGGATCGGCGCCCTGACGCTCAACTTCCTGCGCCTCTTGGTGGGGAGCCTATTCCTGGGAATATACGGCCTTCTCGCGAGGGGTCGATTCGCGCCTATCGACGCGCCCCCATCGGCCTGGCTGTGGCTCGGAGCCTCGGGCCTGGTCGGATTCGTCCTCGGCGACCTCTGCCTTTTCCAGGCCTTCATCGATATCGGATCGCGGCTCTCGATGCTCGTCTACGCCACCGCCCCCGTGTTCACCGCCCTCCTGGGTTTCGCCGTATTCGGCGAGCGCCTGACCCCCCTAGGGGCGGGCGGGATACTCCTGACCCTCGCCGGCATCGCCTTCGTCGTGCTGAGTCGGCGCGAGACGTCGAGCCCCGAATCGCCGCCCCGCGACCTTCCACGCCGCGCCAGAGGCCTGGTCCTCGCCGTCGTGGCCGCGCTCGGCCAGGCGGGCGGCCTCGTGCTCGGCAAGCTCGGCGCCGGCAGCGGCATCGGAGCGATGGACCCCTTCGCGGGAACGCAAGTCCGGGTGATCGCCGGGATCCTGGGCTTCGCCGCCGTCATCACCGCCTCGCGGAACTGGCGGGGCGTGGGATCGGGACTCAGGGACGGGAAGGCCGCGGCGAGCCTGACGGCGGGCGCCTTCTTCGGGCCCTTCATCGGAGTCTCCCTGAGCCTGCTCGCGGTGCAGTCGGGGAACGTGGGCATCGCGTCGGCGATCATGTCCATCGTCCCCGTCCTCATCATCGCGCCCTCCGCGCTGTTCCTCAAGGAAAGGGTCACGTTGCGCGAAATACTAGGATCGGTCATTGCCGTCGCCGGCGTGTTCGCGCTCTTCCTGGCCTGAAATATCCGCATCGATTGACCGAAGGATCGAGTCGAGGCGATAATGCCGCCATGAGCATCCTCGCCGGCACCGTCGTCGTCGTCGCGTCCCTCCTCGGCGCCGCGATCCTGATCGCCTTCGCTCGGGCCGTCGCCACGCCCAGCGCGCCGAAGGCCGCTGGGCCTCTTCCCGAATCGGCCCTGGGCGAGGCATCGGGAGTGGAAGAGGATCTCGCCGCGACGATCAAGCGCGCGACGGTTTCCTATTACGACGAGGCGGCGGAGGACGGCGCGGCCTTCGCGGGCTTCAAGAAGGATCTCGAGAGTCTCTACCCCGGAGTCCACGCCGGAATGAGGCGCGAGGAGATAGGCGACAGGGCCCTCCTGTTCACGTGGCGGGGCGGCGAGGAAAAGCTCGCCCCCGCGATCCTCTGCGCCCACTTCGACGTAGTGCCGGCCGAGGACGCGGCCGAGTGGGGGCACGCCCCTTTCTCGGGCGACATCGCGGAAGGCTGCGTCTGGGGACGCGGCACGCAGGATATAAAGCTCATGATAATCTCGGCCC
>CAZBGA010000157.1:0-3518 GCA_964491385.1 uncultured Treponemataceae bacterium
GCTCGAGGTAGAGGCGGTAGTTCTTCGGATCGTTCTGGATGAGCTTGCGCAGCGATACGATCGCGTCCTGCACCTTGCCCTGCTTCCTGGCTATCACGGCGAGTCCCAGCACTGCGTAGACGTCGAACTCGATATTGAGGGCGCGCTCGTAATAGTCCGCGGCCTTCTCGTAATCCTCCATGCTCCTGTATGCGTCGCCCGCGCGCGTGAGGATCACCTTGTTCTTGGGGTCCTTCGCAAGGATGCGGTTCCAGAAATCGAGCGAACCCTCGGGCGTGCCCGTGCCGCGGTAGCAGTCGGCGAGGCCGAAGAGCGCATAGAAATTGTCGGGCTCCTTGCCGAGAGCCTTCTCGAAGTACGGTACGCCCATCTCGAATTGCTTGAGCTTGCGGTAGCAGTTGCCGATCGAAGTCAGGACCCTGATGTCGACGTCGTCTCCCTGAAGATCGACCATCCTCTGCCAATAGCCGAGGGCATCCTTGTATTCCTTGAAATCGTAGTGCAGGTGTCCGAGCCCGATGAGAGCGTAGGGGTTGTCGGTCTCCATCTCGAGAACGCGAAGGTAGATCGCCTTGGACTTGCGGAAGTCGCGGACCTTGCGATACGCGTCCGCGACCCGGGTCAGGACCGTGATGTTCTTGTTGTCGTGGAGGAGGTACTGCTCCCAGATCTCGATCGCCTTCTGATACTGGTTGAGGGCCTTGTAGCAATCGGCGAGTCCGAAAAGAGCGTAGTTGTTGCCGGGGTGGTAGACGAGGCATTTCTTGTAATGGTCCACGGCATCGCGGAACGCGCCCCTCTTCCGGGCTGCGTCGCCGAGACCGACGAGCGCGTAATTGTTCTCCCTGTCCCTCTCGAGTATGCGGGCGAAGCATTCCTCCGCTTCCTCAATCCTGTTCTCTTTGAGGTACTGATAGCCCTTCTTGGAAAGCTCGGCGATCTCAGCGAGCTCCTGATTAGGTGGCTCGTGTTCGCCTTCGTTGCGGAGGGACTCGGGAATGTTACTGTCGCTCACTTCGCTTCCTCTTCCTCGCGTAGTAGAAATTGTATTACAAGAGCGGCGCTGCTGATCAGCCCCTCCACGCGCTTGTCGTCCCGCGCCAGCCGATACATCTTGAGCGCGTCCAGCGGACGGCGTTCGGCCATGTACCTTTCCCCGACTCGGATCAGTCCGTCCGAATAGCCCGTCGTCTGGAAGACTCGCCTGGCGGCCTCGACATCGCCGCTGTTGAAGAGCTCGTTCCCCTTCCTGTTGAGCTTTGCCTTTCGCTCTGACTCAACGCCGGGCAGAGGAAGATCGGCTGTCTTGATAAGACCGTCAGCCGGGAAGCGTTCGAATAGGTTTTTGTCCATAAAATATCGCCGTACCCGACAAATATATAAGGAAACCATTGAATAATCAACCCGCGATTCCGCGGAAGAAGATGTTTTATCCTTCGTAACGCGATAACATGATTTAAAATTCTCGGTCGAGAAGGAGAATCATGATCCAGCGGCGCAGCGCTGCCGATTTCGCGCGCGGACTTGAATCGAAGGTCTTCAAGGAGTTCCCGATCGCGGCTGGAGCGGCGTTCAGGGCGCGCGTCGAGCCGGTTTCTACGGATGAAATCGATTCCGCGCATAAGGCCGAGCGCCTCGCGGCCTATCTACGGGCGCGCGACCGCTGACCCGCTCAAGCCGTGCGACGATAGAACCTCACGCGCGATCTTCCGTATTCTCTCTCGTCCACCGCCTTTAGGCTTCCCACGGTTTGAGGCACGGGATCCTCGGCGGGGAAATGGATGAGCACTAGGCCGCCAGGCGCCGTCGAGGGACAATTCGCCAGGCGGTCGAGCAGCTCGACCCTGTGGCGATAGGGAAAGGGCGGATCGCAGAAGACGATCGAGTATTGAGTCTTATTTCGCAGGAGAAAGCGTTCGACGGGCATCGACTTGCACTCGATGCGCTCTTCCGCGAGGGAGACATTGTCGAGGAGCTGGGAGAATTTGCCGGGGTCCTTTTCGACGCACGCGACGGGTGAGGCGCCTCGGCTCGCCGCTTCGAGGGCGATTATTCCGGTTCCCGAAAAAAGATCGAGGAATGATAAGCCGGTGAGGTCCCCTAGGACGGCGAAAACGGATTCGCGCATTCTGTCCATAGCGGGCCTTATATCGAGGCCGCCCTTCGGGACGTCGACGCTACGGCCCCTGTACTTACCGCCGGTGATGCGCATGGCTCAACCCTCGTTGCGGCGGCGCAGGGCGCGGCGCATGTCCCGATCCATATCCTTTTCCCGAATGTCCGCTCGCTTGTCGTACAACTTCTTTCCTTTGCATAGTCCGAGCTCGATCTTGACCAGTCCGCGCTTCAAGTACACGGATAGCGGAATCAAGGTGTAGCCCTTCTCTCTCACGCGGCGATCGATGCGCTTGATCTCCTGGGCATGTAGGAGAAGCTTCTTCTGCCTGTCGGGGTCGTGCTGAAAGGCGGCCGACGAGAACGCGTATTCCGAGACGCGGAAATTCCTGACCCAAACCTCTCCCCCGCGCACTTCGGCGAAGGCGTCGGGAAACGATAGCTTACCGTCCTTTATGGACTTAACCTCGGTCCCGAGGAGCGAGATCCCGCACTCGAATGTTTCGTCTATCGCGTAGTCGAACCTGGCGCGCCTGTTGACGGCGACTACCTTCACGCCCTCTGGTATGCTCACGCGCGAAAATTATAGGAAGCGCGCCATCGCTTGTCAACGCGAGCGCCGGCAAGGGCCGAGAGAGTGTCTAGCGCAGCGTTCGCCCGTCATGCTACTGTTCCTCCGCAATGACTCAGCGACATCAAGGGCCGTATTCGCGCGAGGGCTGCCGCGTTGCTGCTTAAGCGGAGATCCTACACCGAAGTCGTGAAGAGCAGGCGGAAGCTGGCGAGGCGAATGGGCGTCCTCGTCGTGGTATTCCTGTCCTACGAGCTGCTATCAGGCATCTTCCTGGAGAGCTATGCGATGCTTTCCTCCGCGATGGCGCCGACAGTCTTCCCGGGAGACAGGATCCTAGCCACACCCCTGGCTTTCGGCCCGAGCACGCTGTTCGGCAAGCTTCCTGGCGTCTCCAGGCCCGGACGCGGGGACATAGTGGTCGTCGACACCAACTACGCGAGGCGTCTCGGCTTCTGGGAAATACTCTTTGACTCCTTCGCGCGGTTCATCACATTCCAGCTCGTCTCTCCCGCGCGGAGCGGTCCCGACGGCATGCTCACCGCCCCTACCCTCCAGCGTGTCGTCGGCTTGCCCGGAGACTCCATCCAGATGGACGATTTCGTGTTCAAGGTGAAGCCTGCTGGCAGCGACCAGTTCCTGACGGAATTCGAGCTGTCCTCGCGTCCCTACGACATCTCCCACGAAGATGCGCCGGGATCTTGGAGGAAGGATCTGCCGGGCTCCGGCCACACGGACCTCCTCGTCCTCGGCAGCGACGAGTATTTCCTCGCCGGGGACGCGCGTTCTTCCTCGAGCGACTCGCGGCTCTGGGGACCGGTCCATGCCGATC
>CAZBGA010000158.1:0-3511 GCA_964491385.1 uncultured Treponemataceae bacterium
CGAGCAGGGCAACGTCGTCGATCCCTCCTCGCCGCTTCCGCCCGCGGGCCACCTCCAGGCCCTCCGCGCGCCCGACGACGCCTCGGGTCGATGGATTGACTCCCGCCTGATCCCCGAGCTCTCGCGCGTCGACAACGGCTCGCGCTTCCGCGCGGCGGCGCGCAAGATCTACCGCTACCTCCGGACCTATCTCCGCTCCGGCTTCGAGGAGGAGAACCTGGTACTGGAAGAGCTCGTCAAGGCCTGGTCCGCCTACCCCGGCGACATGAAGGCGCGCATCGCCGGCTTCACCGTCGACCTCGACGTCCCACCCTACGACAGGCGCGCCTACCTGGCGCGCGCCGGCATCGGCGACGATCGACCCGAGGATTCGTCGTCCTCGGGCTACGACAGGCTCGACTGGCTCCGCGGCGAGATAGCGCGCCGCTCCGGAGCCGGATCCGGCGCGAAGCGGGTCGAGACCGGGGGCCGCTTCCGCGGCTCGGAGCTCCACCGATGGAACGAAGCCGCCCGAGAGCACCGCGAGCTCGCCCTTTCCCTTCTTTCGAAGGAAGGACTGCTGTGAGATCCTTCGCCCTCTGGGCGGGCGCCGTCCTCGCCCTGTCCGCGGCCGGCTGCGCCGCCCCGCTCAGGTTCGACGCATCGGTCGATCCCCTCGCCCTCCTCGACCCGGGCTCCATGGCCTACGTGCGCCTCGATGGAGCCGTCGCCAGAGAGCTCCTTCCCATGGCCCTGCCGCCCGACGCGGCCAAGTCCCTGTCTACCGTGCTCGCGAGGACGAGGCTCGTCGCGATCGGCGTGGGGGGGCCGGCGCTGCAGGTCTGCCTGATCGGCGATTACCCTTTCCGCGCGGCCTCCCTCTCCCTCGGCGCGGATCCGGGCTGGAAACGCGAGAAAACGGGCTACTTCAACGCGCGCCTCGGACTGCGGGCTGCCGTCCCCGGCCCCAACCTCGTCCTCGCCTCGACCGGCGGGCTCGAGTCCCTCATCGCCGCCGCCAAGGCTCCCGGTCCCTCGCCCCTTCCCTCGCGGCTTTCGGGCCTGGCCTCCCGCGAACTCGTGATCTGGGTGCCCGACCCTTTCTCGAAGCTGGCGGCCGCCATCTTCGGAGATCCGATGGACGTGCCGGCCCTCGGGATGCTCATAGCGGCAAGACCCGTCGGGCCGCAGTCGGGCTACGACGCTACCATAGTCTTCCTCATGAAGGACCCGGACTCTGCGCGCATCTACAGGCCGGCCTTGAGACTAGCCTGGTACGGCATCGCGCGCGGCCTCCTCGGGGCGGAGGCGGACGCCGCCCTGGGCGCCTCGTTCACGCTCGACGGGGACAGCTACCAAGCCTCGGGAATAAACCTATCGGGCGGGGCCCTCGCTCGAGTCCTCGTCGCTTTGAGGGCCGGCCTGGTCCGTTCCGGCGGGGACGAAGGCACCTGAGCCGGCGGGGACGACCGTGTCCGTGCCGGCCGCGGCCGGAGCCTCGCGCGGATCCTCTCCCGGCGGCGCCTTCCCCTTGACGAAGGCTTCCACCAGATCAACGAGTCCTCCCGCCAGAGGAAGGGACGGGTCGGTGAACGACGCGTAGTTGGCTTCCTCGTCCTCTCCCGCTTCCTTGAGAGCGTGGCTCATCCCGGGAATGACGCGATAGGCGGCATCGTGCCTGACGGACGCCAGGAGGACACTTTCCCCTGTTGGTACCTGCAGGTCCTTGGCTCCGGCTATCACCAGGACCGGGCTGGGCAGCTCGACTCCCAGACGCGCCGCCTCGAAGGCCGCGCGGATGTCGAATCGGAAGAGGGAGGCCATGTAAGGCTGGGCGCTTGGGCTGAAGAAATCCGCGAAATAGGGACTCGGATCCGCGTAAGTACCGCCGCTCTCGAGCGCCGACATGATGGCCTCGGCCTCTGGCTTGTTCTCCTCGGGCGTCGAGGCGAGGGCTTCCTCGACGGTCTCGATCTCCGTCTTTCCCGAAGCGCAGAGGGCAGCCAAACCCGCGACCGGCTCCGAAGTCCCGCCGCCCGATCGGAGTTCGGGGCTTTCCAGCGCCGCGGCGCCCACGAGAGCGCCTTCGCCGTAGCCCAGGACGACGATCCGGGAAAAGCGCCGGCTCGCGGCCAGGGAGGAAATCGCCGCGCGGGCATCGGCGACGTGATAGTCGAAGAGGAGATCCTCCTCCCTCGACGCGAACCTGTAGGCTCCGCCGGTCCCGCGCTTGTCGAAGCGAAGGGAGGCTATGCCGCGGTCCCGGAGGGCGACGGCGAGTTCGGCCAGCGCGTCGCTCCGGCCGGGGACAGAGTAGTTGTCGCCGTCCCGGTCCTCGGCCGCGCCCGAAAGGATGAGGACGATCGGAGAAGCGCCCTCGCCCTCGGGGACGAGGAGGCTCCCCGGCAAGAGCCCGCGACCCGTATCTACGACGCATTCCTCTCCGTACTCGGGCCCCCTCGAGGCGAGGCCGGAATAGGCGAGGGAGAAGGGCCCCTCCGTCGGAGCTCCCTCGCCTTCTCCGCCCCAATCGGGCAGTCGCCGCGCCGTCCCGCTCGCGAGGAACGCGCCGCCCGAGGCCGGCGACGAAGGCGAACCCTCGAGCTCGAAGAGGCCGCCGAGGGGCGCCCCGCCGCGGAGGCTGAAGGCGATTCCGCCGGGATACCGCTCGACGGTATCCATGGGGCAGCCGAAGAGCTTCCGCGCGGGCAGGTCGAGGAGCCCCGCCGCCGCCTTGCCCGCCTCAAGGTCGGCGGGGAAAAGCCGGAGGACGATAGGCTCGGGCCCCTCGCCGAGATCGACGCTGCCCTCCCATCGGCCGTCGAGGAATACGCCCTTCGGGGAGGAGTCGCCGCTTTGGGCGAAGACAGCGGCGATTGCGGTCAGGGCGAGGGCGGCCGCGAGGAGGCGGCGCGGCGGAAGATTCATCTCAGTTCCCGCTCAAGACCGTGAAGCGCCTGGAGACGCTCCGCCCCGATCCGTCTACGACCGTGAGCACGTGCTCCCCGGGACCGGGCTTCGCCTCGATCGCGTGCACTCCCCGAGTCGAGCCAAGGTAGGCGCCGTCGAGCTGCCAGAACACGACCGCGCCGGGGTCGCGGTGCGCGACGGTGAATACGGTCGCTCCCGGTCGCCCGGTGATCTCAACGGGGATATACAGGGCGGCGCCCTCTTCGGGGGCGACGATGGCGAGGTCACGGTTGGAGCTCTGGGCCGAGCCGGGCTTCCAGGGAGGCAGTCCCTTGTAGCTCAGGATGCGCGCGTAGTACTTCTCCATCGCCGGAGGGAGGACGAAGCGCTTCTCGGTGCGCACGTTCGCGGGATCCTCCTCTTCGGCCCGCACTCGGTAGCGCCCGTCGGCGCTCAGTGCCACGGTCGTGCAATATGGGCAGAGGGGCAGGCTCTTGACGCCGGCTGGCACGAGGATGGTCTCGACGCGGGGACAGTCGGGCCCCGCGGCCCAACCGGAATCGGCGCAGACCTCGATCTCGCGAAACGGCGAAGATACGCCAGGCGAAGATACGCCAGGCGA
>CAZBGA010000159.1:0-3379 GCA_964491385.1 uncultured Treponemataceae bacterium
TCCGTCGACGTCGTCATCTCGAACTGCGTCATCAACCTCTCCCCCGAAAAGCGCCAGGTCTTCCTCGAGGCTTTTCGCGCCCTCAAGTCCGGCGGACGGCTCGCCGTGTCGGATATGGTAGCCTCGGGCCCCATCCCGGAAGAGCTGAAGTCGGACCTTGCGCTCTACTCGAGCTGCGTCGCGGGAGCGTCGACCGTAGAGGAGCTGACGGGTTTCATGAGGGAGGCGGGCTTCATCGGCATACGGATATCCCCCAAGGAGGAGAGCAAAAGCTTCGTCAAGGAATGGGTCCCCGAGATAGGGGTCGAGGACTACGCGCTTTCGGCGAGCATCCAAGCTCGCAAGCCATAACCATCATAGGAGGGGGCGTCATGATCAAAGTACTTTTCCTGTGCGTCCACAATACCGCCCGGAGCCAGATCGGCGAAGCATATTGCCGCAAGTTCGGCGGGGACGGTTTCGAGGTCGAGAGCGCCGGGTTGGAACCGGGAACGCTCAATCCCTATGTCGTGCGCTCCTTGAAGGAGGATGGCATCGACATATCGGCCAATAAGACGAAGGATGTCTTCGACCTATGGAGAGCCGGCCGCAGCTTCCGCTACGTGGTGACGGTCTGCTCCCGTGAGGCCGCCGAGAGGTGCCCCATCTTCCCCGGCGTAGCCGAGAGATTCTACTGGCCCTTCCCGGATCCCTCGACCTTTACCGGAAGCGATGAGGAAATCATGGCGCAGGTGAGGAAGGTCCGCGACGAGATCAAGGAACGCGTGAAGGAATTCGTCGACGTGGTCGTCGAGAGGGGATGACCGGCAGCAGGCGCTGAAGCCGAGGTTTCCGGCGCTGTCCCTTCAGGCTTGGGCGGCCACACTCATCAGGAAGCCTCGGCAAAGCAGGACTAACTGCCTTCGCAGCAAACGCAGCATCCTTGGCGGGGAACCGGCTTCGAGAACGGCTCGTGTCGCGCCGCCCATCGCCGAAATAAGCATGAGACTCGTGAACGGCAGGTTGGCGAATTTGGCGTTCGGGGCTGTTGCCAGCATCGAAGCAATGGCATCTCGCGCTCGTTTCTCCACTTTGTTCGCGAGCGCTCTTTCCTGCGCGCCGACGGCAGTCGCGTAAAGAGCCATGGATATGTCGGAACGTTCCATCTTTGCGTCCACGAACGCTTTGACGACCGATTCGATCATGGTGGACAGCTGTTGACCGTGATTGCTGCGACATGCGAACTCCACTGCGCCGACGACCTGATTCTGATGCTTTTCCAGCGCCGACAAGAGCAGCGATTGTTTATTGGGAAAGTACTGATAGAGCGTGCCTACCGATACTCCAGCCCGCTCGGCAACGCGAGTCGTCGTCAGGCGGTCGGCACCCCCAACCGCGAGCAGAACCTGAAAGGTGGCCTCATAAATGGCTTCCACGGTAACCGCGGATCGCGCCTGCACGGGCGTTTTCCTTGGTTCCAGAGGGACCCGAGGCTGCGTACCTGTAATGCGAATTGTCAATCTGAAGAATCCTTCATACCATTATCCAAGGAAGCCGGCGGCTATTCAAGTGAGTAGCGACAGAACATGCGAAAATCGAGAAATCGAATCGAAGGAGCATCGAATGACCAGTAAAGTATGGTTTATCACCGGCACCTCTCGCGGTTTTGGCCGCGTATGGGCCGAGGCCGCGCTCGAGCGAGGCGACAGGGTCGCGGCGACCGCCCGCGAATTGACGAGTATTGCCGATCTGAAGGAACGTTTCGGCGACGCCGTGCTTCCTTTGGCGCTCGACGTGACCGATGCCGACCAGGCTCGTCACGCCGTTCGGCATGCTCACGCGCATTTCGGCAAATTGGACATTGTCCTCAACAATGCCGGTTACACCCTGGTCGGCACGGCGGAGGAGGCTAGCGAGGCCGACGTCCGTGCTTTGTTCGACACTAACTACTTTGGCATGCTTCGGGTCATCCAAGCCGCCCTGCCTCTGCTGCGGGCCCAAGGCGGCGGCCATATCCTCGGTGTCTCGAGCACCATGGGAATCGTGGCGATGCCGCTCATCGGCTTCTACAGCGCCTCGAAATGGGCGGTCGAAGCGCTCCACGACAGCTTGGCGCAAGAGGTCAAAGGCTTCGGCATCAAGGTGACCCTCCTCGAGCCCGGCGCCTATGCGACCGATTTCGGAAGCCCCGCGTCCATGAAGAGCGCATCGGGAATGGACGCCTATGCCGATCTTCGAAAACAGGTTTTCGGGCGACTATCGAGCGGGCAAAAAGGAGATCCGACGGCGACGGCGGAAGCTCTCTTCAAGGTCGTGGACGCCCAGGAGCCGCCGTTGCGATTTATCTTCGGCAGCGCAAACTTGCCGATGGCGCGCGCCGCCTATGCCTCTCGCCTTGCCGATTGGGAGGCGTGGGAGGCCGTCTCGAACGCTGCCCAAGGCAAGCCGCAGAAATAAGCAAGCGCGCTGTTGGACCATGGCAGAAGGCATCATTCAAAGCGAGGTGCCCTGCCTTCTATACCGCGCGCAGAAAGTATGCTAGCCTTAAGAAAAGCACGTACCGGAGATCAAGAATAAGCGAGCGATAGGTGGCATACTTCGACTGGAAGGAAGACTATTCGGTGGGGATATCGTCCATCGATACCCATCATAAGAAAATGATCGGATTGCTGAACGAGTCGATAGAGGCATTTGAAAATGGGCTGGGGGAACCGGCGATCAGAGGCATTTTGAGCAATTTGGAGCAATACTCTATTTATCATTTTTCGCAGGAAGAAATCCTCTTCCAGGAACAGGGGTACAAAAAGGTCAAAGGGCACGGGAAAGAGCATGAACTCTATATCAGGAAAATTGGATCGTTGAAAGCTCTGGCGTCGTCGCGCGAGGATGAGGCATTCGTTCGGACAGCCGAGTCTCTGATGGCGTGGCTGGAAGCTCATATCCTGAAGGACGATCGGGATTACGCCGATTTCATCAAGCGAAAGGATGGGAAATAGCCATAGCGTGGCGCCGGGCGTCGGGAGAGAATCGTCGTCGCTTCCTGCGGCTATGAGCGGTACCGCACGGAAGTCTCGGTCCCGACGCCACCGGCCCGAGCCCCGTGGAGCATCGCGATCGCGCCCTGGCAAATATTACCGGCACACTAGGAATTAATTCCTTCAGTTGACAATGGAGGAATTCTCCACTGATCGCGGAGGAATCCTTCAGTGATCCCGGGAGAATTCTTCAGTGGTCCCGGCCAGCTTCTTCAGTAGAAAATTCCTCCGCGACCACTGAAGAATTTCTACCGATAAAATTGCTCAGCTTATTATCCCCCAAATCGAGCCGCCCCGGGCGCATAGACAAGTGAGGGGTGCTGAAAAAAATAGAATAAACAGCACCGTAAAGAAATAGCTGATAT
>CAZBGA010000160.1:0-3284 GCA_964491385.1 uncultured Treponemataceae bacterium
TCGGGAACCGCACGGTCATGATGGATTCCGGACGGCTGGTGTTGGACTTGAGCGGCCAGGAGCGGATCGCTATGACGCCGCGCAAGCTGGCTGACCTGTTCAGCTCTCGCGCCGGCCATGCCTTATCCGACAGAACCATGCTCACGCTGTGAGGATAGAATGGCATCGTCGGCGAAATGGTCTTCAACGGCTGTTCGAGCCTGACGAGCTCTCGGTCATCGCGGCACTCTTCCGGGAGTCCTCTTATAAAACGATTTATCGAGAGGCCAGTGCAGCTATCGCTAAAAGTCTTTTAATAAGGATGTCAACGTTAGTAGATGGATTGTCGTTACCAGTATCGACAGCGCGCCTACGCTCGTCGCTCGCGTTCTTGAAAGCTTGTTCCAATCGATCCGAAGTTCGCGCGAACATATCCTCGAGATTTTTATCGTAAACCGGGATCCATCGCTCGAGCCTTCGCCTTGCCTCTGTCCGGTCGAGTTCGCGTGTGACTGGCTCGAAATGCAGGAGGAACCAAAGTTCGAAGCATGGGACGGAGGCGATGGGCATGATCGTCGCGATCGAAGACGCAGTAAATCTCGTCCCAGGTGCCGTCTTCCCGCGCTCTCCGCTCGGCGTACTCCACGACCTTTTCCGGCCCGGTCCCGAGCTCCGAAGGGAGGATAGTCCAGTGGGCCGATGGAATCCTCTTGGATTGCCTGATCTCTTCGAGGTAGTTCGGCTCGGTCTCCGCCCCTTCGCATACCATGAGAACTCGCGGATACGGGGGCCTCGCGCCTGCCTTCCGTTCGAGCTTGCGCGCCTGGCGCATTTTGGGGCTATTCTCCCGCATCCACGCCTCTCCTCACGCGCGGGGATCCAAGGATCGGAATGGCGCCGTAGCGCCCCTCAAGATAGCCCTTCGCGAAGGCCTCTTTCTTCCTGGGGCTGAAATCGCTCAAGGGGACGAGGACCGTAGCCTGGTCGCCGCCCTTCTCGGTAAACCATATCTGGTCGCGTCTGAGCAGCTCGTTGTCCATGAGCGACGTGCTGTGGGTGCTGAAGACGATCTGCGCTCCCTTGCGGTTCGTCTCTGGCGAGAGGAAGAGGCCGAGGATATGCCTCACCAGGAGGGGATGCATGCTACTCTCGATCTCGTCGATGACGAGCGCCATGCCCCGATCCAGTGCCGCGAGCACGATGCCGGCGAGCGAGAAGAGACGCTGTGTCCCCTGCGATTCGAACTGGAAATCGATGACCGCGCTCGCTCCTGCCCCGCGATGGGTGAACCTAGGCATACGGATTTCCGTGTCGACCGGCTCCGAGACGGAGGCCTTACCTGTCGCACCGTCTAGCATGAAGAAGTTCTGCTTGGCCTGCTGCCTCTCAATGGCTATGTCGGTTATCCCGATATCTGCTGAATTGAGGAACCCGAGCACGGCCACCTTCGATCCTCCTTTCTCGATGGCGTCGAGGGTGAGGTCGAGGCCGATTCCCGCCTGCGCCGGGACGATTGCCCATGAAAGGACCAGCCAGTCCCACAGAGGCTTCAGCTGATCGCTGTTGAGCTGCACGGCGGTGGAAAGGAATAGGGCATTCTCCCTGGTGGACTTCTTCCAGAGGTCCTTCGGTCCGGCGAAGTACGAACTGAAGGCGGCGTAATCGTAGCGTCCCGCCGCCTCGTTCCAGGTCCTCTTGAACCACTCTTGCGGCTTCGATGACTTGTAGACGAGGAGCCACTCGTCGCGGATCCGCTCGGGTAGGAGGGAGAATCCGTACTGGTAACGAATTCCCTCCACGAGCACAGTGATCTCGAAGGACGATGGCTGCGACCGAGCGGCCTCGTCGAAGGCGAAGCCCTGGACATTGAGGCTCTGGCCCGCTTGGACCTTACTCGCCGAGTCCCGGATCAAGGCCTGCGCGAAGGCCATCGCGTTGAGGACGGTCGACTTGCCGCTCGCGTTCGCGCCGTAGACGCCGACGCCAAGGAGGGCGGCCGGGGCGGATTCGCTGCCAGTCATGAAGATATTGGTCGCCTGGAGGGTCGCATCCTTGCCGATCGGCACGAGGCTCAGGCATTGCTCGTCGCGGATGGATCGATAATTCGAGACGCGGAACTCAAGCAGCATATTCGCCTCCGAGCGAAAATATACTACATAATTGCACATTTTATTCGAAAATTCAACATATATTAGGCAGTATTCCGTCAAATGAAGGGCAATACAAGAAGATAACTCGAAAGACAGGAGGCAAGTGTAAAACTCTTGACTCCTCATCCTCATTTATATCGAAAATTCATCTTTCCAATGCAGGTTTTGGGGATATGCTACAAAATAAGTCAATTTCTATTCATATGGGCGAGCGGTCGTTGAAACGGATGGAGGGCGCATGGCCCGACCTACGGTGATCGGCATAGACTCGGGTTCGGCCTCGGTGGCGATAGTCGCGATGGACGAGGACGAGTCCATCCTGGCCACGGCCTACGAATACCACCGGGGCCGGATCTCGGATTGCGTCACGAGGCTCCTCGAAGGCCTGCTCCCCGGCGGAGGAGGAGCGATGGTCGATGGTCTGGCGCGCACTTCCTCGACGCCGCCCTTTTCGTCGCCCGCCGGCGAAGCCGTCGCCGTCGACGGACGCGTGGCCGAGATCGAGGCCCTCCGCCGCTTTCACCCGGAGGCGAGGACCTTCCTCGTCGTCGGCGCCGAGCGCTTCTCGAGGACCGCCTTCGATGGCGCCGGACGCTACGTGCGGATGCGGGGCAATTCCTCCTGCGCCGCGGGCACGGGGAGTTTTCTCGACCAGCAGGCGACGCGACTCGGCCTGGTCGGGGGGAGCGCCGAGCTGGCCTCCCTCGCCCTCGCGAACCGGGGAGAGCGCCCCTCCATCGCTTCCCGCTGCTCGGTCTTCGCCAAGACCGATCTCATCAACGCCCAGGCCGAGGGCTGGAGCGTAAACGCGATCTGCGATGGGCTCTGCCGGGGGCTCGCCCGCAACATCGCCGACACCCTCTTCCCGGGCGAGAACCCGGAGGCGCCGATCGTGATGGCAGGCGGGGTGTCGCGCAACGCCGCGGTCGTGAGGCACCTGTCCGTGATCGCGGGCTCTGCCATCGGCGTCGACGATCTTTCCCATCTCTACGGAGCCATCGGAGCCTGTCTGAGATTCCTCGCCTCGGGCGCGACGTCCGGACGGTCCTTCGCCGCCGGCGAGATACTGAGCGATGCCGGAGAGAGTCGGGACTACGCCTCGAAGCCCCTCGACGCGCCGAGCGACGGCTATCCGGATTTCTCCTCGCTCTCGCG
>CAZBGA010000161.1:0-3230 GCA_964491385.1 uncultured Treponemataceae bacterium
TCTCGTTGGCGAGCGTCGGTTGGTAGCCTACGGCGCTCGGTATGCGCCCGAGGAGTGCAGAGACCTCGCTTCCCGCCTGGACGAAGCGGAAGATGTTGTCGATGAAGAGGAGGACGTCCTGGCCCAGCACATCGCGGAAATGCTCCGCCATCGTGAGGCCGGAGAGGCCGACGCGCATGCGCGCCCCGGGCGGCTCGTTCATCTGTCCGAAGACCAAGGCGGTGTTCTTGATGACGCCTGATTCGTTCATTTCCTTCCAGAGGTCGTTGCCCTCGCGGCTGCGCTCGCCCACGCCGGCGAACACCGAATAGCCCGAGTGCTCGGTGGCGATGTTGCGTATCAGCTCCATTATTACTACCGTCTTGCCGACGCCTGCGCCGCCGAAGAGGCCGATCTTGCCCCCCTTGGCATAGGGCGCGATCAAGTCGATTACCTTGATGCCGGTCTCGAGGATCTCGGTGCTCGGGTTCTGATCCTCCAGGGCGGGCGCATCCCGGTGGATGGGCGAGCGCGCGGCGACGACGGCCGGGCCGCCGTCAATCGGCCTACCCGCCAAGTCGAACATGCGGCCCAGCACTTCCTTGCCGACGGGTACCGAGACGGGGCCGCCCGTTCCGCGCGCGACGAGCCCGCGGGCGAGCCCCTCGGTCGCCTCCATGGCGACGCATCGAGCCACGCCGTCCCCGGTGTGGAGGAGGCACTCGGTAAGGACCTTGGTCCCGTCCTTGCGCTCGATCTCGACCGCGTCGAGGATGGATGGCAGATTGCCTCCCTCGAACCTGAGGTCGATGATAGGTCCCGTTATGCGAACGACCGTTCCAACGCTTTCGCCCATTTCGTTCATTCCTTTCCGGATCGCGCCCTAGTCTTCCAGGGCGGCGGCTCCGGCTACTATCTCCGAAACCTCGCTCGTTATCGCCGCCTGCCGAGCGCGGTTATAGTGCAGGCGCAGCCGACCGAGCATCTCGTCGGCGTTCTTGGTCGCCGCGTCCATGGCCGTCATGCGCGAGGCCTGCTCGCTTGCGAAAGCCGATACGAGGGCCCCGTAAGCTATGCCCTTGAGGTATTGCGGCACCAGGGCGTCGAAGAGGCCTTCCTCGTTCGGCTCGTAACGATATGTCTCGGCGTCGACGGCGGTCCGAGCCGGACCCGCGATGTCCTTTACGGAGAGGGGGAGGAGAGTCAGCATCGTGGGCTCGAGGCGCACGATCGACCTCATCCTCGTGTATATGACGCGGAACTCGTCTATCTTGCCCTCGGAAAACTGGCTCGCGGCGAAGGCCGCGATCTCCTTGGCCTCGTAGACCGTCGGCTCCTTCGTCGAGACGGCGAAGTCCTCTACGAGGATGTAGTCCCTCTCCATGAAATAGCGCTTTCCGACGTTACCGACGGGCAGCAGCAGGGAGCCGAGCGGGCACGACTCCTCGACGTAGCGGATGATCGCGTGATTGTAGCCGCCCGCCTTGCCCATGTCCGCCGTGACGACGAGGGTGGCCACCTTCCGGTCCGCCTTGTCCGGCCGAGCGTCGAACCATTTCTGGCCGCTTTCCTCCGAATGGCCTATGATGTCGCGCATCGCCTCCGTTATCCCGTCGAAGTACGGGAGCGTGTCCTCGAGCCTCCGGCGCGCCTTGCGGAGCTTGGAGGTCGAGATCAGCTTCAGGGCGCCCGTGACCTGGCGCGTCTGGCGGACGCTCTTCATCCGGGAGCGGATGTCGCGCATCGTCTCCATGGCTAGTCGGCCTTCTTATGGCTGCGTATATCGTCGAGGGCGGCGCGCAGCTCCTCCTCGGACTCGGGCGAGAGCTCGCCCTTGGTCTGGAGGGTATCCAGAAGAGCCTTATGCTTGTATCTCAGGGTCTTGAGCCCCTGATCAAGGAAGGGCCGCACCTCCTCCACTTTCACGTCGGAGAGGTATCCGTTGACGGCGGCGAAGAGGACGACGATCTCGTCAGCCAGGGGCATCGGAGCATATTGCCCCTGCTTGAGCACCTCGACGAGCCTTTTGCCGTGAGCCAGCTGGTCCTGCGTGGCCTTGTCTAGGTCGGAGCCGAATTGCGCGAAGACCGCGAGCTCGCGGTACTGCGCCAGGTCCAGGCGGACTCGACCGGCGATCTTGCGCACCGCCTTCGATTGGGCGGCGCCGCCGACGCGGGATACGGAAAGGCCCACGTCCACCGCGGGGCGGACGCCCGAGAAGAAGAGCTCGGAAAGGAGGAAGATCTGCCCGTCGGTTATCGAAATTACGTTAGTAGGTATGTAGGCGGATATGTCGCCTCCCTGGGTCTCGACTATGGGCAGCGCGGTTATCGAGCCGCCGCCCTTTTCGGGCGACAATCGCGCGGCGCGCTCGAGCAGTCGCGAGTGGAGGTAGAAGACGTCCCCGGGGTAGGCCTCGCGTCCGGGCGGCCTGCGCAGGAGGAGGGAAAGTGCGCGGTAGGCGACGGCATGCTTGGAGAGATCGTCGTAGATGACGAGGACGTCCTTGCCCTCGTCCATGAAATACTCGGCGATGGCGCAGGCCGAATAGGGCGCGAGGTACTGGAGGGCAGCCGTGGTCTTGGCGGTTGCCGCCACGACGATCGTATAGTCCAGGGCTCCGTAGCGCCGGAAGGTTTCTACGACCTGGGCGGTCGTAGAGGCCTTCTGGCCGATGGAGGCGTAAATGCAGACGACGCCCTGGCCCTTTTGGCTGATTATCGTATCGACCGCAAGGGCCGTCTTGCCCGTCTGGCGATCTCCGATGATCAGCTCGCGCTGTCCGCGGCCTATAGGAATCATCGCGTCGATGGCGAGTATGCCCGTCTGGAGGGGCACGCCGACGCTCTTGCGGTCAATGACCGAAGGGGCGCGGCGCTCGATGAGCATGTTGCGTTTCGCTTCGATTGGGCCGCCGCCGTCTATCGGCGCGCCCAGAGGGTCGACCACCCGACCGAAGAGGGAGGGGCCCGCGGGCACTTCGACGACGCGTCCGGTGCGGCGCACCGTCTCGCCCTCGCGCACCTTATCCTGATCGGAGAACAGGATGCAGCCTACATCGTCCTCGTCGAGATTGAGGGCCATGCCCACGCCTCCCGACTCGAATTCGACGAGCTCCCCGTAGGAACAGGAGTCTAGGCCGTACACGCGGGCGATCCCGTCGCCCGCCTGGACTACGGTCCCTACCTCCTCACGGTCGATGCGGTCTTCGAACGCACCGAGGCGCTCTCGAAGGATAGCGGTGACTTCAT
>CAZBGA010000162.1:0-3127 GCA_964491385.1 uncultured Treponemataceae bacterium
AACAGGCTGTTGAAATGCTTCGAGTATTTCAACAGTCTGTTAGGGGAGCGAAAGGGGAATCGATATGAAAGATCCTACGAGAATGGCGCCGGTGGCCACGCTGGCGATCGGCTTATCCCTCCTCGCGGCCACGGCCCTCGGAGCCCAGGTACCGGGCTCCGCCGACGAGATACTCGCCAAGGTCGACGCCAACATGTCCTTCGGCAACATGCGCTACAGCGGGCGGCTGGAAATCACCATCGGCGGAGAGACCCGCTACAAGACGATGGACGCGGTCGCGATGGGATCCGAGAAGGCCTTCGCGGAATTCACGAACCCCGAGGACCGCGGCACCCGCTATCTGAAGCTCGCCAAGGACCTCTGGATCTATTTCCCGAAAGAGCAGGACACGGTGAAGATCTCGGGCCATCTTCTCAAGGAAGGGATGATGGGCTCGGACGTGTCCTACGAGGACGCCCTCGAGTCGAGGGACTTCAAGATCAAGTACGGCGCCTCCCTGAAGGGCAAGGAGAGCCTGGACGGCCGCGACTGCTATATCATACAGCTCGACGCCAAGGTGCCGACGGCGGCCTACGATCGGCGCGTCATGTGGGTAGACGCAGAGCGCTTCGTCGTCCTCAAGGAGGAGATGTACGCGAAATCGGGGAGGCTCCTCAAGACGAGCGCGGCCCTCGAGGTCCAGCGAGTCGGCGACCGCTGGTATCCCTCGCGGACCGAGTACGTCTCGAAACTGCGGAACAATACGAAGACGCTCTTCGCGATGAGCAGGATCGAGATGGACACCTCCATCGACGAGCGGCAGTTCACGATGTCCGCCCTCACGAAATAAGGCCTAGGCGATGAAGGTCTCGGCCCCCGCCGTCGCGCTCGCCGCGGCGCTCGCTATCGTCGCCCCGCCTCTCGGCGCGGCCCAGGATTCTCCGATCACGACCTTCGGCGGATCGGTCCTCGAGCAGGCATACGGCAGCTATTCGGGCTCCGGCGGCTTCTCGTCCGACGATTTCGGCTACGGATCATCGACTACCCTCGGACTGAACCTGGATGTCAAAGGGCAACGCGCCAGGGCCAGCGCCTCCCTCGAAACCGCCGTCATGGACGGCGATGCGGCGCGGATCGCGTGGGTGCTGGCGGCCCAGCCGGGACTGGCCCCCACCGACGAGCTTTTCGTTCCGTCCGGCAGGCCCCCGGGGGGTCCGGACCTCCTCATGGCTTTTCGAGTGCGGACGCTCTACGTCAAGCTCGACGCCGACTGGGTCTCGCTCATCGCGGGTCGGCAAGTCATCAACTACGAGCGCGGCGCGCTCTGGAGCCCGACGGACATCTTCACCCAGCTCGACCTGACCGGCCTTTCGCCCGTCAGGCTGGGCTGCGACGCGCTCCGACTCACCTTCCCTTTCGGAACGACGACCGGCCTGGACATCGCTGCGGCTCCCGACACCTTCGCCGCGGACGGCGTCTATTCCGCGAGGCTCTCGGGACTCGTCCTTGGCGTGGACGGAGCCCTTTCGGCGGCCCGCGACGGGCAGGCCAGGACCACCTATCTCGGCGCGGATTTCAAGGCCGATCTCGAAGTGGGCTTCTACGGCGATCTTTCGTATGCCTTGCCGGATTCCGGCGCCGGGGCCAACATCAGGGCCGCCGCGGGCGCGGACTGGTCCACAGGCGATTTCATCTTCGCCGCCGAGTATTATTACAACGGCGGCGGCGCCGCGGCCGACCCCCTTTTCCCCGGCTCGCATAATCTGTACGGGGAGATAACCTGGCGAGCGACGGAATTCCTCTCCGTATCGCCCTCGGTCATCTGGGATATCGCGGACGACTCCGGTACGGGAATGATCCTCGTTTCGCTGTGGGCCGCGCAGAATGCGACCCTGGTCGTATATGGCAAGGCGATCTGGGGAGAAGGGACCGGGACCTATGCCGGCCTGGAAAGCCTGATCGAAGGCATCGCGACCGTGGCGGGCCAGCTGGGGGCGACGCTCGAGATCTCGTTTTGACGTATTTCCTTGACCGCATGCCCCTTTCATCCGGAAATTCAGAGTAAGGAGATCGACATTATCTGCGGTCGCCGAAGAAGGTGATCATGGCCAGGAAAAGCATTCTACGGACGTTGGCGCCGGCCTTGCTCGCGGCCGCGCTGAGCTCGACTCCGAGCTATGCCCAGGATGGTAAGGTGGCTGCCTTCGGGCCGGCGACGGGGCCGCGACTGCTCTTCGCGAATACGATCGCGGACGTCGCCGAGGCCGCGAGGCCGAGCGTCGTCCATATCGAGACTACGGGAACCATGCTCCAGCAGCTGCCGGTGAACGGACCCTTCGGGATCCATGCGCCGCAGGACGGATCGGGAATCGTGCCGGTGCGAGGCCTCGGCAGCGGAGTCATACTCGACAGGGAAGGGCACATCCTCACCAACAACCACGTCGTGGAGAACGCGGAGACCATCTCGGTTCAATTCTTCGACGGCACTACCAGGTCCGCCAAGACCGTGGGCTCCGATCCTACCACCGACCTGGCCGTCCTCAAGGTCGACGGCCCGATCGGCGACCCCCCCGTCCGATTCGGCGACTCCGACTCCATGCGCGTCGGGGATTGGGTCGTGGCGATCGGCTCTCCCGAGGGACTCGATTGGACGGTCACTATGGGGATCATCAGCGCCAAGCACCGGGGCCTCGTCGGGGACGGAGAGCCTACCGGGATGGAGGACTACATTCAGACCGACGCGGCGATCAACCCGGGCAACTCCGGAGGCCCCCTCCTGAACCTGGACGGGGAGGTCATCGGCATCAACTCGGTGATCCTATCCCAGAGCAACGGCTCAGAAGGGCTCGGCTTCGCGATCCCCGCGACCATCATCAGGACGATCTCGGAAAGCCTCGTGCGGCTGGGCAAGGTAGTCCGCGGCGACCTGGGCGTCAAATTCCAGGATCTGAACCCGGCGATCATCGAAGGTCTCAAACTGCCGCAGGGCACGATCGGCGTAGCCGTCGTCGAGGTCATACCCGAGGGTCCCGCAGACTCCTCGGGGCTCAAGCAAGGCGACGTGATCCTGCGCTACGCCGGCGATACGGTCCTTTCGGCCATTTCCCTCAAGCGCTCCATCGCGGCATCGAAGCCGGGCGACACGGTG
>CAZBGA010000163.1:0-3124 GCA_964491385.1 uncultured Treponemataceae bacterium
TTGAGAGTCTGCATGAGGGTCTGCTTCTCGATGAGGTCGATGAGCCTGGCCTCGACGAAGCGCTTGGCCTCCTCGCTGAAGACCCCCGCGGTGATGCAGTAGCCCTTACCCGCCTTGACGTCCTTGACTCTCGCGTGGAAATCGCGCACGGACAATTCGCCCACCGTGCCCTGCGATCGGATGAAGCGGAAGAGGATGAGGTCGGACCACTTCGAGGTCTCGATCTCCGCGAGTATGTCCGCCCAGTCGTTGCCCTGCACGGAGATGTCGGTGATCTTGACCTTGGCCTTGGGGAAGAAGAGGAGGGCGATCTTCCTGCACAGGGTGACGAAGTCGCTCGTCGAGCCCAGGAGGAAGGTCTGGAGATTGCGGTTGGAGTTGAGCTCGCGGTACTTGACGAGGAGGGCGGGGACGTCCTTGAAGTTCGGGTAGAGGGCCTGGATCTCGCCGAGGAGGGACACGGCCTTCCCGATGTCCTGCATCTTGAGCGAGGCCGCGGCGAGGCGGTACTTGAGCTCCACGACCGTCTCGAGCTTCGCGTTCTGGTGCCGGAGCCCTATCTCGAAATCCGTCACCGCGCGCTCGAAGAGCCTCTGGTTGAGGTGCACGGTGCCCGCGAAGAGGGAGGCCGAGGGGCCCAGGACCGGGTCCGCGCGCAGGTGGGTGAAGATCTTCAGCGCCTGCTCGAGATTGCCGAGCTCGTAGTAGCACTCCGCGGCGGCGAAGAGCGACTCCTTGTCCTCGGGCTCGAAGTCGATGGCCTTGCGCAGGGCGCCGAGCGCCTCCTTGTAGGCCTTGACCTTGAAATGGGCGTTGCCGAGGTACTTGAGCGCCATCGCGTTCTCGGGCTGGGCCGATACCGCCTGCCTGAGCAGAGCCACCGACTTCTCGTAGGCCTTCTTCTGGAACTCGAGGACGCCGAGGTTGTAATCGACGTCGAAATCGTCCTGCCTGATGGTGCGGGCGACCATGAGGCCGCGGTAGGCGTCGTCGACCCGCGCGAGCCTGAGCGCCGAGATGCCGTAGCGCGCGTTGGCCTCGAACTCGTCGACGTCCGGGTTGCCCGCCCCCGCCTCGGCCAGAGTCTCGTAGGCCTTGCAGGCGCGCTCCCAGTCCTGCTCCTCCCAGGCCATCGAGCCGAGGGCCGCCAGGGCCTCGAGGTCCTTGGGATTGGAGGCGAGGCGGCGGTTGGCCTCCTTGAGGACCTGCGCCCTGTCCTTGGCCTTGATGCGCTTCTTGCTCCCGCCGGCGCCCTCGCCCCGCCTCGACGTGAAGGCTACGATGAGCACGATGGCGAAGACGAGGATGATGACGACGATGACCACGAGGGGTAGCAGACCCATGCGTTCAATAGTGAAGCCTGGAGGGCGGGCTGTCAACAGCGGGCCTCAGCCGCGATCGCCCTTCCGCGCGACGGCCGCGCCCAGCTCGCGCATGAGCCGCCCGATTTCGGCGGCCCCGAAGATGCGCATGACGGCCTCCTGCCCGGGGAACCGCGGCGCGACGCAGCTCTCTATCGAGTATCGCGCGAGCGTCGCTCCTCCGTCCGGGCCCGGATCGTCCTCGAAAGTCCAGCAGCCCTTCGCCGAGAGGCAGGAGCCGTCGGTCTCGATCATCTCGAAGCTCACCGTCGCGTCGCCCGGGCCATCGCGGCTGACCCGGTTGGAGAAGACGAGGTTCGAGACGAAGGCGAGGCCGAGGACGCGCACCGCGCTCTTCTGCTCCGTCACGGCCGCTCCGTCCGCGTCCGACCGCACGCGGACGGCCTCGATCCGCGAGAACACGCGGGGCGACCGCGGGAAATCCCAGAGAGTCGCGACGAGATCGTCGACGCTTTCCTTATAATGGCCCTCGTACTCGCAGCTCATGCGGATCCACCGCTTGCCGCCCGAGTCGCGGAAGTCCGACACCGCGAAGCTCAGCAGCCTCGAGTCGCGCAGTCCCCGCGGGGCTTCCGCCGCGAGGACCGAGGCCGCGAGGACGAAGAATAGAGAGGCGAGACGACGCCTCCATCCGGTTCCGATCATCGCAATCTTGCCGCTCCTTTCGCCGCGGGATATAGTACTGGCCTGGTTCGGAAGGAGCATTCAGCTTGAGGATAGCCCTCGTAACCGACAGCTATTGGCCGAGAGTGAACGGCGTCTCCGTATCCGTCCAGACCTTCCGCGACGAGCTGGCGAGGCTGGGGCACGAGGTCCTGATACTTTGCCCGGATTATCCGCCGTCGTGGGGCGCGGTCCCCCGCGAGGCCTCGGTGCGGCGCTTCCGATCCGCCGCCAGCTCGGTGTCCAAGGAGGACCGCCTCATCAGGCTCTCGGCCTTCCCCCTCATCGCCCGCGCGCTCGAGCGCTTCAACCCCGACGTCATCCACATCAACACCGAGCTGATGGCCTACCTCGCCGCGCGCGGCTACGCCAGGCTGCGCGGCTATCCCATCCTCATCACCTCGCACACGGACTACGAGGATTACATCTGCAACTATATCACCTACGTGCCGGCGCGGCTCCTGCGCGCGACGGTGCGCTTCATCATGCGCGCGATCTACAGGACCGCCGACGTGATCGTCACGCCCTCGCGCACCCAGGAGCAGAAGCTCAAGGCCTACCACATCCGCAAGCGCTTCGTCGTCATACCCACCGGCATAACCTGCGAGTTCGCCCCGCAGGCCGCGGCCGCCGTGGCCGCCTATCGCGCCGGGCTCGACGCGCGCTTCCCCGGCCTAGCGGGCAAGCGCATCCTCCTCTTCGCCGGACGCATCACCGTCGAGAAGGACGTCAAGTTCCTCCTTCCCGTGCTCAGGCGCCTGCGCTATTCCAGGGGCGACCTCGCCCTCCTCTTCGCCGGAGACGGACCGGCGAGGGCCCAATTGGAGGCTGCCGCGAGGCGCTCGGGCCTCTCGGAGTCCTGCCACTTCATGGGCTACGTCGCCCGCTCCGAGCTCCCCCTCGTCTACGCGTCGGCCGACGTCTTCGTCTTCCCCTCCAAGACCGAGACCCTGGGACTCTGCACGATCGAGGCGATGGGCACGGGCCTTCCCGTCGTAGCCATCGGCGCGATGGGCACCCTCGACGTCATGAGGGGAGACCACGGCGGCTTCATGGTGGCCGACGACAAGGTCGAGTTC
>CAZBGA010000164.1:0-3102 GCA_964491385.1 uncultured Treponemataceae bacterium
CCCAGCTCGGATCGGAGGCCGACAGGCCTCACCGTATCGTGTATAGGAAACTAGAGCGCTAGCGCGGTCTCGATGTCCTTTACTATCTCTTCCGGCTCCGTGGTCGACGGGAAGCGAGTCACTGTCCTGCCGTCCTTGGCGACGAGGAACTTGGTGAAATTCCACTTGATCGCCTCGCCGTCCTTGCCGGGCGCCCTGGCCTTGAGAAAGGCGAAGACGGGGTGGGTATTCTCGCCGTTCACTTCGACCTTCGACATGAGGGGGAAGGTCACGCCGAAATTGCTCCTGCAGAAGGAGGCGATCTCGGCGTCGTCGCCCGGCTCCTGGTGGGCGAACTGGTCGCAGGGGAAACCCAGGACGACGAGACCTTTGTTCCCGTACTTCTCGTAGAGCTCCTCGAGCCCTTTATATTGAGGCGTGAACCCGCACTTGCTCGCCGTGTTCACTACGAGCATCACTTTGCCCTCGTAGGGCTTGAACGGGAAATCCTTGCCGTCGTTGGCGCGCGCGGAAAGATCGAACAGTGAATTCGCCATGTGATCCTCCGATGCATCCAATTAAATATAATAATGAAATGGGCGGGAGTCGCTAGCCGACGCGATGCCTGATCGCCTCGGCCCTGTCGAGGAGGCCGGGCCTGTACAGGGTGGACTTGTTCCTTCCGCCGGACTTGGAGAGATAGAGGGCCTTGTCCGCCATCTCGAAGTATCGCGCGGCGGATAGTTGCGGCGTCGGCGTGATGAGGCAGCAGCCGAGGCTCGCCGTGACCGAGAGCTTCCGCGATTCGTAGACGACGTCCATCCCCGCGATGGCGGTCCTGATCCTCTCGGCCACTTCCAGGAGCTTGGCGCCGTCGCACTCTATCGCCAGCACGCAGAATTCCTCGCCTCCGAAGCGCGAGGCCACGTCCTCGGACCTCACGGCGCGCTTCAATGCGTGCGCGAGCTCGTTGAGCGCGGCGTCGCCCGCGAGATGGCCCCAGGCGTCGTTGAAGCGCTTGAAGTGGTCCACGTCGAGCATGACGAGGCCCGCCGAGGTCTTGTGCCGGGCGACGTGCGCGATCTCCTGCTCCAGCCTCTGGGTAAAGTAGGCGTGGTTGAAGAGGCCGGTCTTCGCGTCGGTTATCGAGCTTTCGTGGTGGAGGCTGTTCTGGATGCCGATGGAGAGGAATCGCATGAACTTGTCGACGTACATCCTCTCGAGCTCCGTATAGGGCGTGCCGACGATCTTGCGTCCCAGCAGGGCGAGGCCGAAGGGTCCGCCTATTCCGCACATCGGGAAGAGGATCTCGGGATCGAAGCGGAGGAGGTCTTCGTCGCCGCCGCCCCATGCCGCGATGTCCTCGTAGGCGACGGGGTAGGGCGATGCGAGGAAGTGCTCCTTGATCCTCGAGTAGCTCGACGCGGGCAGGCGCTCCTCGCTCGGCTTGAGGTTGACGTAGCAATACTGCGTCAGGACCTCGCCGCGAGGCGGCTCGATCAGTATCGCGAGGTGGGTCGGTATGAACTGCTCCAATATACGGGAGATGACGAAGTCCAGCATCTTCTCGACGGAGTTCAGCGTGAACAGCGAGGCCGCGTCGTTTATCAGAGCATCGAGGAGGCGATTCTCGCTGCGAAGCAGCGAGAGATCGTCGAGAGCTCCGCTCCTCTGGAGGTAGTTGAATTGATTTAAGAAGCTGTCGTCGACCCTTCGACCGGCGGATTCCGATTCCACTCACTCAGTATAGGCGATCGACCGCGCTTTTCACAACCCGAAATAACTCGCGCGCGGGGCCTGCGTCCCGCCGGAAGGCCCCGCGCGCGGGCTCTCAGCTTGAGAGGAGCTTGACGAGGGCGTCGACGGTGAAGCCGAGATGCCTCGCGACGTCGTTGCCCGGGCCCGACTCTCCGAATCTCTCGATGGAAAAGATGTCCCCGCTCTTCGCGAAGCGCTCCCAGCCCATCGATACGCCGGCCTCGACCGCCACCACGCGCGCGCCGCGAGGCAGGATCGCGTCGCGGACGGGCTCGGGCTGGGAGATGAATAGCTCTCGGCTCGGCATGGACACTACGCGCGTTCCGGCGCAGGCCGCGGGGCTGCCTAGCTTGTCCACCGCAGCCAGGGCCATGGAGACTTCCGAGCCCGTGGCGACGATTACGGTTTCCGGGGCGGCTTCGGTATTCTTTACGACGTACGCGCCCAGGCCCATCGAGAGCGCCCACTCCGGATCGGCCTTCTCGAACACCGGCAGGTTCTGCCGCGAGAGGGCGATCACCGTGGGACCGTCGGTCCGCTCCATCGCCATCCGCCAGGCGACGGCAGTCTCCTCGGCGTCGCCCGGCCTGAGGACTCGGACGTTGGGTATGGCGCGCAGGCTCGCGAGATGCTCGACGGGCTGGTGCGTGGGACCGTCCTCGCCGATGAAGATCGAGTCGTGCGTGAGGACGTAGACGACGGGCTGCTTCATAAGCGCGGCGAGGCGGAGGGCCGGGCGGAGGTAGTCGGCGAAGACCAGGAAGGTCGCCACGAAGGGCCTCAAGCCCCCGTGGAGCGCGATGCCGTTGGCGACGGCGGCCATCCCGAACTCGCGGATGCCGAAGTGGATGTAGCGGCCGCCTCGGTTCGCCCTTCCGTAGGCGCCGCCCTCGGGGAGGGAGCTGACGTTGGGGCCGGTGAGATCGGCCGAGCCGCCGACGAGGTTCGTCCATGCCTTTGAGACCGCGGCGAGGCATTTGCCCGAGGCGTTGCGCGTCGCTGTCTTCTCGCCCTTGGCGAAGGCCGGCAGGTCGAGGGGCTTTCGGGGCTTGCCCGCCAGGTAGTCCTCGAGCTCGGCCGCGAGGGCCGGCTCCTCGGCCTTCCACGCGGCGTACTCGGCCTTCCATGCGGCGCGCGCCTTTGCGAGCTCGACCCTGCGCTTCTCGTAGTACGCGTAGGCGGCGGAATCGACCCAGAACTTCTGGCCCGCCGGAGCGCCGATGGCCGCCTTGGTCTTGGCCACCTCCTCCTCGCCGAGGGCCGAGCCGTGAACGCCGGCCGAGCCCTGCTTACCCGGCGAGCCCTTGCCGATCACGCTCTTGAGGATGATCAGGCTGGGCCGCTCGAGGTCGCCCTTCGCCTCGG
>CAZBGA010000165.1:0-2983 GCA_964491385.1 uncultured Treponemataceae bacterium
CTCGTCTGCTCCCTCCTCGCCGCCAATCTCCGCGGCAACGGCGTCGACGCGAGGATACTCGACGAGAATCCGACCTCCATCCGCCGCGCGATGAGCGGCAATTCCGGTCAGTGCATCCCCATCAACATCATAGCCGGCGAGACAATAGAGCAGGTCGAGCGCGAGGGCCTCGATCCCGCCCGAGTCGTCCTATGGGTCGGCACCGGGATGTGGCCCTGCAATTTCCCGATGTATCCGCACTTCATCAAGGCTTTCATCGAGCGCCAAGGCCGGGGCATGGAGGCCCTGGAAGTCTTCGCGGGGGACATCACCTTCCTGTACCTCGGACCGAAGACGATGATCGGCGCCTACCACGCCTTCCTGGCCGGAGGCATGCTCAGGCGTCTGGCATGCAGGGTCAGGCCCTACGAGATCGAGGCAGGCGCCACGAAGAGGCTCGTCGATCGGGCCCTCTCGACCTTGGAGACGGCCTTCGCCGCGGGCAGCCCGAAAGAGGCGGCCTACGGCGAAGCCTTCGGCCCCTTCGGCGAACTTCCGACGGGGCCCAGGACCAGGCCCAAGGTCGCGATCTTCGGGGACCTCTACTCGCGCGACAACGACGTCCTCAACCAAGGTCTCGAGATCGCCATCGAGAATGCGGGCGGGGAGGTGATCACCACGCCCTACATCGACTACATCAAGGCCACCCTCGACGCGTATTTCAAGCGGCTCCTGATCGACCATTCATGGGCCGAGTGGGCGAAGATGAAGGCGGCCGTCGCCGTCCTCGCCGCGATAGAGAAATCGCTCGCGCTCGCCGACCACGCCACCTTCGGCAGTCTCCCGAGTTGGAGGAACCCAGGCTATCTCGAGAAGATCGAGCGCCTCGGCCTGCGAAGCGAGCTGGAGGGCGAGTGCTTCGACAACGCCATCAAGATATTCCGCATCCTCGACGAGCACCCCGACACGGCCTTCTTCGTCCAGGCCAACCCGGCATTCTGCTGTCCCTCGATCATAACCGAGGCCATGGCGAGGGAGATCGAGGCGGTGACCGGCGTGCCGATCGTCACGATCACCTACGACGGGACGGGCGCGCCTAAGAACGACGCGATAGTCCCCTACCTGTCATTCGGACGCTAAAGACGCCTCGCCGCCGCCGAAACTATCGATCACTTAATGACGCGCAGAGACTCGTGGTCTATCGTCAGGGCGACCACGATAAGGAATACGATTCCCTTTACGAGCTGCTGTGTCGCGGGAACGGGGAAGACCATAGGGAGGCACATATCCAGCACGCAATAGGTCAGCGTGCCGATGATTATGTTGGAGAAGCGCGCTTTAGCGCCGCCCGAGATCGGCATGCCGCCGAGAACAAGGGCGATGAGTATTTGGGTCTCGAGCTGGCTTCCGGCCGTGCCCGTAATGGAGCCGACCTTGATCACGTTGATGAAGCACGCGAATCCGGTGATGGCTCCCGATGCCATGAAGACGAGGAACTTCAGCAGATCGGGACGACTTCCCGAAAAACGCGCGGCCGTCTCGCCTGCGCCTATTGCGCGCAGATCGCAACCAAGGCGCGTAAAGTGCCATACCATAAACCCCAGGAATAGCATGATTCCCGTCAAAAGCAGCTTGAGCCATGTCTCATTGAGCGCCAAAACGTTCGTGATCGCCGGGACGGGGCCGTTTGTCGTTATGTACTTGCAGAGTCCTCGGAAGAAGTACATCGTGCAAATTGTAACGATGAAGGAGGCGATTTTGAATTTCACGTGGAAGAATCCGTTAAAGGCACCCATCGCGGCGCCCGCCAGCATCCCGGCGACGACTCCAAGCACGATACTGTAGTTTGAAACCCAGCAGAAGATGATCGAAGCCAGGCCGATGATCGAGCCTTGCGAGAAATCGAGGGCGCCTACGGTCATTATCATGAAGACGCCCATGGATGAAATCATCAGGACGTAGACCTGACTGAGCATGAGCGAAAGATTCTCCGGTGTGACTATTTTTCCCCTTGTCAGTATCGAGAAGATGATGATGATGCCCATAAAACCGAACAAGGGCATCAGCCCTCTGAGATAGGTATTCGCTTTCTGCCTTGCGATCGCGGCTGTCGCGCCCTGCTTTTCCATTCCACGGCTCCATTACACCATCTTGGTGATGAGGTCTCTTTCGCCAAGATTCCGATTTCGCATAAACTCTCCGTTGATTCTGCCGTCTTTCATTATCAGAATGCGGTCGCTCATACCGAGCAGCTCCTGCAGCTCTTCGGAAATCATTATGATTGACTTGCCCCGCTCTTTGAGTTCGCTCATGAGCGCATAGATGTCCGCTTTCACTTTGACGTCAATTCCGCGCGTCGGACTGTCGAGCACCAGAATATCGGAATCTTTGCCGAGCCAGCGGGAAATCACCACTTTCTGTTTGTTGCCGCCTGAGAGGGCGGACACGTACTGATCTATGCCGGTCATCTTGACGCTCATCAATTCGGCGTTTTTCCGCGCAAACCCGTCGAGCTTTCTATTATTGAGCAGGGCATGTTTCGACATATCATCGAGGGACGGCAGACAGATATTATCGCGGATCGAATCGGCTACGATGACGGATTCATTGTCGCGGTCTTTTGACGCGTACGCGACGCCATGCCTGATGGCGCCGGGTATCGATTTGACCGAGTAGCCGCCTTTGAGCGTTACGCTGCCGCTTCGCCCATAAGAGGCGCCGAATATCGCCTTGCCGGTCTCATGCATGCCGCACTCGGAAAGACCTCCTATTCCCAGGATCTCCCCCTTATGGAGGCGAAAGGATACATTCTGCATCTCGCCCGGAACCGACACATTATCGACCGCGAGTACCACCTCGTCGGAAACGCTCTGGTCATAATCAGTCCGGTAGTAGCGGTTGGTCAGCTCCCGTCCCACCATTAGAAGCTTTAGCTCGCCGGCGCTCGCCTCGCTGCTCTTTACCGTGTCGACGAGCCCGCCGTCGCGAAGAACGGAAATGCGAT
>CAZBGA010000166.1:0-2943 GCA_964491385.1 uncultured Treponemataceae bacterium
TCGAGGCCAGGCTCATCGACCTCATCGAGAAGCAGACCCTCATGCAGACTCTCAATTCGATCGACGCCCGGGCCAAGGGGATGATGGCCGAGGGCTGAGGCGGAATCATCGATGATCCACGGAGAGGCCCGGGCGCAAGCTCGGGTTTTTTTTTGCCCGGAGACCTAGGGCCGCATGACCACGACGCAGCGCTCGTCCTCGAGGAAGGGCACCTTGACCGGGAGGATTTGGGCGCTCGAGTAGAGACCTTCGATCGCGGCGAGCTCGGCCCGAGCCTTCTCCGCCTTTCCCTTGTAGGCGAGGACGGCGCCGCCCGGGGCGCACAGCGCGAAGACTCTCTTGAACAATTTCCGCTCGAAGGGGCGGAAGGCGCGGAAGGTCACGAGGTCGTACTCTCCGCGCGCGTGCTCGACTTGAGTCTCGACGACTTCCACGTTGTCCATCGGCAGGAGGTCCCGAAGCGACTCGAGAAATCGGACGCGGCGCGTCATGCGATCCATGAGCGCGACGCGGGAGCCGGGCAGGGCGAGGGCCAGGGGAATGCCGGGGAGGCCGGCCCCGCTCCCGAGGTCGGCGATGCGCCGCTCCGGCTTGCCGGCGAGGATGCCCTCGACGATCGCCAGCGGGGAGAGGCTGTCCAGGATGTGCTTGATTATGAGCTCGTCCCCCGAGGCCCCCACGAGGCCGAGGCTGGGGTTCAGGCGCTCGATCTCGGCGATATAGCGGCTCAGGGCTTCCGCGAGGCCGCCCGAGGGCGGGAGGCCGAGGCGCTCCAGGCCGCGGCCGAGGATATCGCTTCCCGGCAATTCTCTCCCCTTGCTGCGCGTTGTTGCTATAGAATAGCGGCTATCCTACCCGAAGTTCCAGGTGGCTTCCATGAGCGTCTTCGACATCTGCGTGATCACCGCCTCGGACGAGAGGCAGGCCGGAGTGTTCCGGGCCCTCATCGCCCGGCGGATCGAGGCGGGGCTCTACCCGCGCGAGATCGACTTCATCGTATGCTCGGACCCGCCGGGAGCCAGGGTCGGCTCGGGCGGAGGCAGCTTATGGGCGCTTCGCGCCGCGGCGCCGCGCCTGGGGCCCGAGGGAAGGGTCCTCGTCATCCACGCGGGCGGGGAATCGCGGAGGCTTCCCGCCTACGTCCCCGAGGGGAAGCTCTTCGCGCCCCTGCCTTCGCCTTCCAGCAGTCTCGTCCAGCCCGTCGTACTGGATCACACGCTCGCCCTCTTCCTGCGCTATCCCTGGAGGGACGACGAGCTCCTGGTCTGCTCCGGCGACGTAGTCATCGATTTCGAGACGGAGGGGCTGGAGCTTCCCGATGGGCCTCTGTGCGGATTCGCCGCTCCCGATTCCTTCGAGCGAGGCTCCCGGCACGGAGTCTACGTCTTCGACCCCCTGACGGGATCCATCGCCGATTATTTCCAGAAGGCCCCGGTGGAGACTCTGGAGCGGGAGGCCAGGATAGACGGGCGGGACGCCTGCGCCCTGGATCTCGGGATCGTCTCCTTCCGGGGCAGGGCGCTCGGGGCCTTGAAAGAGCTCGCCGAGAGGAAGATCGGATCGCCGAAGCGCCCGGGAGAGGGAGCCTACGGCTTCGACATCTATCTCGAGCTGATGACGGCCTGTCTCGGCAAGCTCGATCCCGCCTCCTACCTGGATCGGGTCGGCGCTTCGACGAGGATGTCGCGCGAGGCCTTGGAGGAGATGTTCGAGCTCTTCCATCCTTGCGGCCTCTCCGGCGCCTTGGTGAGGAACCCCCTCTTCCTGCATTTCGGGAGCGCCGCGGAATACCCGGCCGCCTGCGTCGAGCTGCGCGAGAAGGGCCACGCGGCCTTCTACGCATTGCAGGCCGAGGAGCTCGTGCCGGAGGCCGGGAAGGCGCTAGTCCGATTCTCCTGCTCCGGCACCGAGCTCGAGCCGCGAGGCGAGGGGTCCTACGCGGAGAACTGCTCGGAGCTGAGGGCCGTCCTCGCCGGCGGGAACATGCTCGTCGGGATACGCGGCCTCGACCTTCGCGATGCCGTGGCGCGGGGGATCTGCATCGACGAGCGCAGGATCGACGCCGGGCGCGGGCTCGAATCCTTCAGGCTGGTCTATCACTCCGGCGACAGCTTCAAGCCTCTGGCCTCTGCGGGAGAGGCGCGCTACTGCGGCCTCCCCATGGACGAGTGGCTCGGGGAACGCTCCCTTTCGCGCGAGGACATCGGCGCCGGCGACGGAGCCTTCGACCTCTACGGCGCCGAGCTCTTCGCGGCCGATTCGGAGCCTGAGTTCCTGGCCGGGTACTGGCGCCGCCCGAAGGACCCCTCGGCCTGGGGGCTCCGCTTCAGGGCGGCGCGCAAAATATCGATCGCCCGGGCCAACGAGCTCACGGACGCGGTCGCCAGGGACCGCGAGCGCTCGAAGACGCGTCGAGCCGAGCTGGCCGCGGGGCTGAGGCGCGGGGGCTTCTTCGCTCTTCCCTCCGAGGACTTCGCGAGCCTCGTCGAAGCCGGGCTCGACACGGCTCCTCTCGCCGAACGCTACGTTTCGACCGACGATCCCCTGCTGAAAGCCTATCGGGGGGCCGTCCTGAGGAGGGCGGGCGTCGAGGGGATACCGGCCGGGGAGCGCATCGAGCTGAACTTCGCGCCGAGGCTCCGCGGAGAAGGCCTCCGGATCTCGGTCAAGCAGGACCAGATAGTGTGGGCCCGCTCGCCCGCCCGCTTCGACGTCGCGGGAGGATGGACGGACACGCCGCCCTATACGAATCGCTACGGCGGGGCCGTCGTCAATCTCGCGGTCGACCTGAACGGGCAGAGCCCGATACAGGTCTTCGTGCGCCGGACGCCCGAGCCGAGGATCCGGCTGCACTCCATCGATCTAGGGCTGACGGAGACGATACAGGGCGCCGCGGAGCTTCGCGGCTATCGCGATCCGGGCTCGCCCTTCGCGCTTCCCAAG
>CAZBGA010000167.1:0-2862 GCA_964491385.1 uncultured Treponemataceae bacterium
CGCCCACCATGCTGCAGGGCAGCGCCAAGGAAAACGTCCTCGCCGACTTGGCCAGAGCGAACGTCAATGTGCGCATCCTGCCGGGGGACGACTCGGAGGCCGTCCTGTCCCGTCTGGCCAGCCTGGCGAAACCCCGCGGAGCGACCGTACGGCCCGCCCACCCCGAGGCCCTCGTAGAGCCACTGCCCGAATCGCCGATCGATAACGAGGGCTTTCGCGCCATCGAATCCGCCCTGGCCGCCTCCTTTCCCGAGGCTGCGGCCGTTCCCTTCCTCTTCAGCGCGGGTACGGATACCAAGCATTACCGCGGCGTGACCGATGCAATGTACCGCTTGACACCCCTCAAGCAGACCTCGGCCCAGCTCGACGGCGTCCACGGCCGCGACGAGCGCGTGGAAATAGCGAATCTCCGCCGTTGCGAGATCTTCTATAACAGGCTGATCTCCAGCCTATAATCCACATCCGACCGATATGGATACTCCCCGTCCTTGTGCTTGTATATTCATTAATGCTAATATGACTTCGCGCCGACGGATCCCCGGAGCGGGCGCCAGTCCCCACCAAACGAGGTGACGATGAACAGTCTCGGGATAAACGTGGGCTCCTCGAGCCTCAAAATGGTCTTACTCGACGGCGAATCGATAGTATGGAGCTCCGTCCTGCCCCACGAGGGCGATTTCCTATCCGCCGTGCGCAAGACCCTGGCCGGGCATTCCGTCCCCGCGGGCGCGCGGTCGCTGGTCACCGGCAACGAGGGTCGCGGCCTGTTCGCGCTCAACAACACGATCGAGCCCCTATGCATAGAGGCCGCCCTGCGCTCCATCGGAGAGAAGGTCGACGCCGTCGTCACCATGGGTGGCGAGGACCTCATCGTCTACACTGTCGACGACCGATGCGCCATCGTGAACAATTTCTCGGGCAACAAGTGCGCCTCGGGCACCGGCGAATTCTTCAAGCAGCAGCTCGCGAGGATGGACATGAGGCTCGAGGACGCGGCCAAGGTCGGCTCGAGCGCGAAGGTGATGCCCCTGTCGACGCGATGCTCGGTATTCATGAAGTCGGACTGCACCCATCGCCTCAACAAGCGCGAGGCCACGAAGGAGGACATCGTCGTCTCGCTGTCGATGGTCATGGCCACCAAGGTCGTCGACTTCCTGAAGCGCGCGAAGGTGATGCGCGGCCGCGTCATGCTCACCGGCGGCACGACCCTGAACCCCCATATCCTGCGATTCATACGCGAGACGGCTCCGGATATCGACTTCGTCATCACGAAGGAAGCCTCCTACTTCGAGGCCTACGGCGCGGCGATACTCGCGCGGGAGTCGGGAACTCCCTTCCCCGGAGGCGAGAAGCTGCTCCGCTCCAACGAGATCCGCTTCGACCGCCTCGACGACCTGAACGGCGCCCTCGCCAAAGTCCAGTACTTCGAGGAGAAGACCGGTCCAGTGCGCGCGGGCCGCGAGTACATCCTCGGCGTCGACGGCGGCTCGACGACCACCAAAGCCTGCCTCATCGACATCGAGACCGACGAGGTCGTCGCCTCGCACTACGGCCGCACCCACGGCGATCCGGTCAAGGCCCTCAAGATCTGTCTCGAGAGGATGCGGGAGAAAATAGCCGCCGACGTCGGCGACGCGCAGATCGTCATCTCCCTGGCCGCGACGACGGGCTCCTCGCGCGAGATACTCGGCGTCTTCCTCGAGACCCAGGGCGTCTACAACGAGATCATAGCCCATTCCGTCGGCACCACCCATTTCTCCAAGGACGTCGACACGATCTTCGAGATAGGCGGCCAGGACGCGAAATACGTCCTCCTGAAGAACGGCGTGCCGATAGACTACGCGATGAACGAGGCCTGCTCCGCCGGCACGGGAAGCTTCCTCGAGGAGTCCGCCCAGGGCGACCTCAACATCGGGAGCGCCGCCGAGATCGGAGACATCGCGCTTTCCGCGCGGGCGCCCCTCAAGTTCGGCGAGCATTGCTCGGCCTTCATCAATTCCGACATCCGAAAAGCGGTCCAGCAAGGCGCTTCCCGCGAGGACATAACCGCGGGAATCGTCTGCTCCATTGTTTCCAACTACCTGAACCGCGTCGTCGGCAATCGAAGCATAGGGCAGAAGGTCTTCCTCCAAGGCGGCGTCGCCAAGAACAAGGCCGTGCCCCTGGCCTTCGCGATGCTGCTCGGGAAGCCGATACTGGTTCCGCCCTCACCCGAGCTCATGGGCTGCTACGGCGTAGGCCTCCTCGCGAGGCAGAAGCACGTCGACGGCCTCCTGCCCAAGGCCTCCTACGACTTGGCCGAGATCGGCTCGCGCGAGATCGTCTACGAGAGCGTCTTCCAGTGCAAGGCCTGCGAGAATCTCTGCCCCATCCAGGTGCTCAACGTAGGCGGAACCAAATACATGTTCGGCGGCAGGTGCAACAAGTACGCCAACATGCGCAAGAAGGCGAAGGAAACCCAGGTCTCCGACTGGGTGCGCGAGAGGACGGAGCTGCTCTACGTCGCCTCGGCGCCGAATCCCGCCGACTTCCGGCCTAAGCGCGACTATGTCGTCGGGATACCCAAGTGCTTTTCGGTGCACACCCTCTACCCCTTCTATTCCTGGTTCTTCCACGAGCTGGGCATCAGGACCTTCCTGTCGGAGGAGGTGGATCACGAGGGGGTCGCGCGCGCGGAAAGCACCTACTGCTTCCCCGCCGAGATCGCCCACGGCGCCGTGGAGGATGTATGGAAGAAGGGCGCCGACTACGTCTTCCTGCCCCATTTCCGCGATATGCCAAGCTACGAGGAGGACGTGCACGCCAATTTCTGCCCGATCACCCAGGCCCTCCCCTACTATATAAGGAAGGCTTTTCCCGACA
>CAZBGA010000168.1:0-2836 GCA_964491385.1 uncultured Treponemataceae bacterium
TGAGGCGGATCGGCAGCTCGTCGTCCACGCCGATCGCGGCGTCGGTGTCGCGGAGATTGTGGATCCACGGAATGTGCTTGTCGCCGATGCCCTCGATGCGGTGCTCGCCGAATCCGTTCTCGAGTATGGTCGGGCACTGCAGGGCCTCGGCCACCGCGACCTTCGCGCCCGGGAAGCTGTCGCGCAGGTAGGACCCGGCCCCGAGGGTGCCCGCGGAGCCGGAGGAGAGTACGGCGCCCGCGACATGGTCGCCTGGCCGGGCGATGGCGTTGAAGGCCTCCTCCATGGCCGGACCGGTGACCGCATAGTGCCAGAGGTGGTTGGGGAGCTGATCGAACTGGTTGAAGATGACCGCCTCGGGCCTCGTGCGCTCGAGCTCGGCGCACTTGTCGAAGATCTCCTTGACGTTGGACTCCGTGCCTGGGGTCGCGATCACTTCCTCGGCCATGGTCTTGAGCCAGTCGAAGCGCTCCCGGGACATCCCCGCGGGGAGGATGGCGATGCTCGGGCAGGACAGGAGCCGCGAGATGTAGGCGCCGCCGCGGCAATAGTTTCCGGTGCTCGGCCACACTGCCTTCTTGGTGGTCGGGTCGAAGCGGCCGGTCACGAGCTCGGGCAGGAGGCAGGAGAGGGCGGCGCCGACCTTGTGCGCGCCCGTAGGGAACCATTTACCGGAAAGACCGACGATGCGCGCCTCGGTCCCCGTGATCGATCGGGGAAGCTCCACGAAGTTGACGCCGCCGAAGGCGCCGCCCTTCTCTTTGGGTTCGTTGTGCCAGGTTACGCGAAAGAGGTTGCGGCTGTGCACGTCCCAGAGGCCTATGCCCGCGAGCTCTTTCTTTATGGCCTCGGGAACCTTGGATGGATCGCGCATCTGCGCGTAGGTGGGCAGGAGGATGCCTTTCTCCCTGCAGCGCTGGATGTTCCTCTTCCTTTGGGCCTCGTTCACGTTAAGGTCGATCATCGAAAACTCCTTGCCTGCCTCAATAATTCTTCGCGCCTACGGCCAGGGCAGCGCTCTTGATATCCTTCAATCCCGATCCGGTCAGCATGACGACGGCGACCTCGTCCTTCCCTAGAGAAGGCCTCGCCTTCAGGAAGCCCGCGAAGGCGCAGGCGCTCGAGGGCTCCGCGAAGAGCCCCGAGCGCGAAGAGGCCAGCCACTGCGCCTCGAGTATCTCCTCGTCCGAGACGACGACGCCCGCGCCCCCGTGCCGCCGTAGCTTCTCGAGGGCGAAGATGCCGTTGCGCGGCGCGTCGACCGATATGGAATCCGCCAGAGTGCTCGAGGGGCGGGACTCGAAGGCGCCGGTCTCGAGGGCGCGTGCGATGGCGCTCGAGCCTTCGGCCTGGGCCGCCCATACCTTCGGCATCCTCTCGATCTCCCCGAGGCGGAGGAGGTCCTCGAAGCCTCGGATCACGCCGGCGACGATGACTCCGTCGCCGGTCGGCACGAAGACGTGATCGGGACCGCGCGAGCCCGCCGCCTTCAGGGATCGCGCCATTTCGAAGGACGCAGTCTTCTTGCCCTCGATCGTGAGAGGGTTGTAGGCGGTGTTGCGCGAGAGGACGCCCGTCCTATCCGTGTACTCGAGGCAGGCGTCGAAGGCGAGGTCGTAGCTCCCGTCGATCTCGCGAAGCTCGGCGCCGTACTGGAGGACTTGGATGCGCTTCGCGACCGGCGCCGACTTCGGGAGGAAGACCGTGACCTTCAGGCCCGCCGCCGCCCCCACGCAGGCCATGCTGGAGGCCGCATTGCCCGTGGAGGCGAGGGCCACTTCGGCGATGCCGTGCTTGCGGGCGAAGGCGGCCACGAGGAAGGAGGCCCGGTCCTTGTACGATCCCGAGGGCTCGCAGGTATCGTCCTTGAGCCAGAGACCGGGGAAGCCCAGCTCCTCCCGCAGCCGCCTCGGCGCCCAGAGCGGGGTATCGCCCACGGGAAGGGGAGGGAAGTACTCGGCCTCTATCGGAAGCGGTATGGCCCCGGCCCGGTTCGGCGACGCTCCGGAGGTCGAGCCGTCTTCCTCGAAACGGCACTCGAGGACGCCGCCGAGAGGCGCGCCGGGCGCGTTGCGCGACGAGCAGGGGCCGCAGAGGTACCTGCCCGGCTCGATCACGTACTCCGCTCCGCAGCTCGGGCAGCGGTAGCTCCATCTCACGCGCGCTCTCGCGGCGAGTAGCCGCGCTCCAGCGAGTAGGGGAGGGCGGCGTAGAAGGCCGAGGCCTTCTCGAGGTCGTCGACGCGGTTGACCTCGTTGGGCGCATGGGCCTGAGACTCGTCGCCGGGCCCGAAGCCGATCACGGGGATCTTGTGCCGGCCGCAGATTGCGACGCCGTTCGTCGAGAAGGTCCATTTGTCGACGGCCGGGTTCGAGCCGTAGAGGCCGGCGTAGGCGTCGATCCCCGAGAGCACGAGGGGATGGTCGGCCGGGATCTTCCAGGTGGGGAAGTAGAGCTCCTGCCTATAGACCTTGCCCGTATAGGCGGCTTGGGCGTATTCGGGCATTCGCACGGTGAATTTGTCGACCCCCGCGGCCGACAGCGCCTTCTCGACCTGTCCTATCGCGAGCTTGTCGTCCTCGCCCCAGGTGAGGCGCCTGTCGCAGTAGAGCATGGCCTGGTCGGGTACCGCGCACTGCGATGGCCCCTGGACCTTGATCTGCGAGACGACGATGGTTCCCTTCCCGAGAAATCCGTCGTCGTCGGGCTGCAGCTGCGCGTTGAGCGATTCCAGCGCGAGGGCCGCGCGAGCGGCCTTGTAGGCCGCGCTTTCGCCGCGCTCGGGCGCCGAGCCGTGGGCGGAAATCCCCTTGATGTCGATCTGTATCTCCATGCG
>CAZBGA010000169.1:0-2783 GCA_964491385.1 uncultured Treponemataceae bacterium
ACGTAGACGCCGAGGAGGGTCTCGACGGTCATGAGATCGTCCGTGCAGACGCCTTCCCGCGCCTGCTTCTCGAGCTCGCTTACGTACCAGAAGAAGAGGCCAAATTTCGGATCGATGCGGAAGCAGTAGGCGAGGAAGTCTTCCGCCTTGCTCTGGTGGCCGAACAGCAGGCTCGCGATCGAGTTGGCCAAGGCCACGAAGCGTTTGAACGCGGGACAGATGGCCCCGTCGCGGAATTCGCGCTCGAAGGCCAGGAGATCGTCGAGGAGCCGATCCTTGGGCTTCTCTTCCGACTTCTCCACCCAGGTCTTGTGGACGAGGAGCTCGACGTTCTCTCGGAAAATGCGGAGCAGGCGGTCTATCCGGGCGAGGCGCTCGGGAGGGGGGGTGTTGACGTACTGCTGAAACTCCCCGGCGTTCCCGAGAATATCCGCCAGCTGCATCGCGTAGCGGCCCCGCCGGGCGTCTTCGGCGCCGACGAGGAGGGGCAGAGTCTCGAAAGCCACCCTGTCTACGTCGGGAACCAGGCGTACGTCTATGGTCGTTTCCCGGGAACTCATGGCCTACCATGTCAAAAAGGCGTCTATTGGTCAATACCCCGCCCGCGGCGCGGACGCGGCCCATGCGCGGCGAAGCCCCAGGGCCTTGCCCGCGGCGACCCTAGGGGATATCCTCGCTCAACCGATGAACGACATCCATATCTTGGAAGAGAAGGCCTACGGTCTCGGTTTCGTCCCCCGCCGCTTCCTCAAGCCGGGGGAGGACGAGTACCGGATACGCGACCCTCAGCTGAAGGCATCGCTGGGACGCGAGAAGGGCTCGTATCGGAACCTCACCGCGCCCGAAGAGGCCGTCCTCGTCGCGAACGGCAACCGCTGCGCGGACTGGAGCTTGGTCCGCGTCACGGATCCCTTCGCGCCGGAGCTGATCCGCAACTGCGAATTCGCCGGCCTCGTGCGACTGGGCGCCATCAGGCGGGCGGCGATCGAGCACCACGATCTCGTCGCCCCGGTCGGCATCACGAACTCGCGGATCGTGGCCTGCGACATCGGCGACGATTGCGCGATCCACGATTGCTCGTACGTGGCGCATTACGTAGTCGGCGACGGCTGCATCCTATTGTCCAACGACGAGATCCACGTCTCGAACCATTCCAAATTCGGTAACGGCATAGTCATGGAAGGCGAGGGCGAGGAACTCCGCGTCGAACTCGACCTCATGAACGAGGCGGGCGGCCGCTCCGTGCCTCCCTTCCAGGACATGATCTGCGCCGACGCGTGCCTCTGGGCCCGCCGTCGCGACGACCCGGACCTCCTCGCGGCCTTCAAGGCGATGACCGATTCGATGTACGATCCGAGGCGGGGGCGCTACGGCTCGATCGGCAAGGCTTCGGTGCTCAAGTCCAACAGGATAATCAAGGACGTCGCGATCGGCGAGTCCGCTTACGTCAAGGGCGCCAACAAGCTCAAGAACCTCACGATACTCTCCAGCGACGAGGAGCGCACCCAGATCGGCGAGGGCGTCGAGCTGGTTAACGGCATAGTGGGCAGGGGATGCAGGATATTCTACGGGTGCAAGGCGGTCCGCTTCGTCCTGGGGCCCAATTCCTCGCTCAAGTACGGCGCGAGGCTCATCCACTCCGTCCTCGGCGACAACTCGACGGTCTCCTGCTGCGAGATGCTCAACAACCTCATCTTCCCCGGCCACGAACAGCACCACAATACGAGCTTCCTCATCGCATCGATCGTGCGCGGCCAGTCGAACGTAGCGGCCGGGGCGACGCTGGGCTCGAACCACAACTCCCGCGCCAACGACGGCGAGATCGAGGCGGGACGAGGCTTCTGGCCCGGCCTCTCCGCTACGGTAAAGCACTCCTCCCGCTTCGCCTCGTTCTGCCTGCTCTCGAAGGGCGACTACCGATTCGAGATCGACCTGCCCCTCCCCTTCTGCCTGGTCGACGACGACCCCGCGCGCGATCGCCTGGTCCTCGTGCCGGCCTACTGGTGGTCGCACAACCTCTACGCCCTCATGCGCAACGAGAGCAAGCTCCTCGCGCGGGACAAGAGGACGGTCAAGATCCAGACGATCGAATTCTCGCCTTTCGCCCCCGACACGGCGGAGGAGATTCTCGCGGCGATAGACCTCATCGAGTCCTGGCTGCGAAGCGACGGGGGGCGGAGCGGCGGAAGCGATCCCGACTTCATCGAGCTGCCTACGAGGCTCGTGGAGAATTCAGGCAGGAAGGTAGTGCTCAAACGGCCGAGCCGAGCCCTCGCCGCCTACAGTGAGATGCTCCTCTGGTACGCGGCCAACGCCGTCATGGACCGGCTGGGAGTCCCCGGTCCCGCGACTTCCGCCTCCGACCTCTCGGCCGCCCTCGCCCCCCTCGAGGCCCGCGCCGCTTTCCGCGAATCCTCATGGGAGAACCTGGGAGGCCAGCTCGTCCCGTCGTCGAAAGTCGAGACCCTCCTCGCGAAGGCGCGCGAAGGCGGGCTGCCCGACTGGCGCGCCATGCACGACGAGTACGCACGCCTTGCGGAAGAGTATCCCGGTGACAAGGCCGCCCACGCCTGGGCGGTGCTGCGGCTTCTCTATGCTCTCCCGGCGGGGAGGACGGCGGGCGGCGCGGAAGGGGCGGACGCACCGCGGCCGAGGCCGGCCGAGCTCCTCGCCTCGGCATTGCGCGACCTCGTATCCCTGAGCTCTCGCGTAGAAGCCCAGGTCTTCGCGACGCGCGCCAAGGACTACTCCAACCGCTTCCGCAGGGCGACATTCAGGAGCGA
>CAZBGA010000170.1:0-2765 GCA_964491385.1 uncultured Treponemataceae bacterium
AGATCGCCCTCCTTTCCGAGCGCATCACCATGCTCACCGAGCATTTCAAGGTCCATAAGAAGGACACCAATTCGAGGCGGGGCCTTCTCAAGCTCGTCGGCCAGCGCCGCCGCCTGCTCAAGTACCTGCAGCGCACGAACTTGACAGGCTATCGTGAGCTTATCGAGAAACTCGGTATCCGCAAGTAGCGTCCGCGGCGACCCCGAGCGGCGAGGCCGCGCGGACTGGAAGGCCCGGCCCGAACGGCTCAGGGCCAATTTGCGTCAGCTCACACCAAGAAGGAAAACATGGTACACAAGCTGTCCTGTAAGATCGGCGACGAGGAGCTGGTCCTCGAGACCGGGCGCATGGCGAAGCAGGCCAATGGCGCCGTTTTCGCCACCTACGGCGGCTCAGCGGTCATCGCGACCGCCTGCTGCTCCGACGAGGCCAAGGAGGGACTGGATTTCGTCCCGCTGACCGTCGAATACAATGAGAAGTTCTATGCGGCCGGCAAGATTCCGGGCGGGTTCGTGAAACGCGAGACGAGGCCCAAGGACCGGGAGATACTCGTGTCGCGCATTATCGACCGGCCCATGAGGCCGCTCTTCGACAAGGCCTTCGGCCGCGAGATCCAGGTCGTGCCGACCTGCATATCCTTCGACGGCGTCGTGCCGCCCGACATCATCGGCATCGTCGCGGCGAGCGCGGCGGTCCATATCTCGGACATTCCCTTCGCCGGGCCCATAGCGGGCGTACGCGTGTGCCTCGTCGACGGCGCCTATGCGATCAACCCTACCCACGACCAGATAAAGAGGTCCAAGCTCGAGATCGTCGTGGCCGGCACCGCCGTGGGCATAACGATGGTGGAGGGCCACGCGGGCGAGGCTTCCGAGGAGGAGATGCTCGGCGCCATCGAGGTCGCCAAGAAGCCCATCGCGGAGATATGCGGCCTCATCGTCAAGCTGCGCGAGATCGCCGGCAAGGAGAAGCTGCCGTTGTCGCCCCTCAAGGCCGAACTCCAGAAAGCGGCCGAGATACGCGCCTACGCGAAGCCCCTCCTGTCCGCCGCGCTCTTCACCAGGATAAAGCAGGAACGCTACGCGGCCGTGCGCGCCGCCATCGAGGATACGCGCGCCAAGTTCGCGGCAGTCCTCGAAGATGATGTCCAGAAGAAGCTATTCGGCGCCCTCATGGAGGATATCCAGTACGAGACCCTCCGTGGCGGCATCCTCGACAAGGGCGTCCGCGTCGACGGCCGCGGCCTGGAGGACATCCGTCCCATCACATGCGAGGTCAATGTCCTCCAGCGCACGCACGGATCCGCGCTATTCACGCGCGGTGAGACGCAGGCCCTGGGCGTCACTACGCTAGGCACGGTCTTCGACGAGCAGATCCTCGACGACATAGAGGGCGACAGGCGCGACCGCTTCATGCTGCACTACAACTTCCCGCCTTTTTCGGTCGGGGAAGTCGGCAGGCTGGGCACCGGCAGGCGCGAGATAGGCCACGGCCACCTCGCGCGCCGAGCCATCGAGGAAGTGCTGCCGACCAAGGAGCAGTTTCCCTATACCATCCGCGTCGTATCCGAAGTCCTCGAGTCCAACGGGTCGTCTTCGATGGCCACGGTCTGCGCCGGCACTCTATCCCTGCTGCAGGCGGGCGTTCCCCTCAAGATGCCCGTGGCGGGCATAGCGATGGGCCTCATCACCGAGGGCGACCGATACGCGGTCCTCTCCGACATCCTGGGCGACGAGGACCACCTCGGCGACATGGACTTCAAGGTGGCCGGCTCGACCAGGGGCATCACCGGCTTCCAGATGGATATCAAGATAGCGGGCGTTTCCATGGAGATACTGGAAAAGGCGCTCGCGCAGGCCAAGCGCGGCAGGTTGCATATCCTCTCCATAATGGAGAAGACGATAGCCGCCCCCTCGGCGGAGATATCCGAGTACGCCCCGAAGGTCGTGACGGCGAAGATCGACGTCGAGAAGATCGGCGCGATCATCGGGCCGGGCGGCAAGAACATAAAGGCTCTTTGCGAGATGTTCAACGTCAAGATCAACGTCGACGACGACGGCTCGGTGACGATCTATGGCGCCAATCAGAAGGCGGCCTACGACGCCAAGGACGCCATCATGGGAATCGTCGAGGATCCCATCGTGGGCACGATCTACGAAGGAGTCGTAAAGCGCGTCATGGACTTCGGCGCATTCATCGAGATACTACCCGGCAAGGAAGGCCTCTGCCATATATCGCGGCTGTCCAAGGCCCGCGTCGAGAAGGTGACCGACGTCGTCCACGAGGGCGACAAGATCAAGGTCAAGCTCCTCGAGGTAGATAGGCTGGGTCGGCTCAACCTCGCGGCCTTGGACGCCCTGGACGAGAACGGCAACGTACCCGCGCCCGAGCGGCACGCCCCCTCGGGCGACGAATCGCGGCGCGATGATTCGCGAGAGCGCAGGCCCTTCGATCGCGGAAGCGATCGAGACAGGGGACCCCGGAGGGACGACTCCCGGAGGAGATAGGATGATTCCGACCCTGCGCCTCCCTTGCGGCGCCGCCCTGGCGGCGGAGACCGCGGAGGGGGCGAGGTCCTTCGCCGCGGGCTTCTGGTTCCCCATCGGCTCCAGGCACGAAGCCCCGCACGAGCGGGGCTTCGTGCATTTCGTCGAGCACATGGCCTTCAAGGGCACCTCGAGACGGAGCGCGGCGGCCATATCCCGCGAGATCGAGAGGGTGGGGGGATATCTCAACGCCTTCACGGACCGCGATTCCATTTGCCT
>CAZBGA010000171.1:0-2752 GCA_964491385.1 uncultured Treponemataceae bacterium
GCCCGGCGCTCGGCTTGGCCAGCTGCGGTCCCGCGTTCTGGTCCAAGGGGCTGTAGACGGTAAAGACTCCGGGGAAAACGGTCATGAAGACGATGAAGCCGATCACGAGGATCCCGGCCACTAGGATCCACCACTCGATCCTGTACCTTCTGGCCGCCGCGGAGAAGCGGCCGAAGAGCTTGGCCAGACCTGCCGCCGGCGAGAACCTGGCTGCCTCGAGACGAACGTCGCGCTGCGCTTTGTCCATCGGCGTCCTCCTAGAGCCTGACCCGCGGATCGATAACCGCGTAGACGATGTCGACGAGGAGCGAGACCAAGCTCACGATGAAGGCGTAGACCACGATTATTCCCTGGACGGTCGGGTAGTCTCGAAGCTCGATGCGCTCCAGGAGCAGGCGGCCCATGCCCGGCCACGAGAAAGTGGTCTCGGTCAGGATGGCGTTGGCGAGGAGGGTGCTGAACTGGAGCCCCAGCATGGTGATGATGGGGATGAGCGCGTTCTTGAGCGCGTGCCTGTAGACGACGTCGCGCTCCGGAACTCCGCGCGCCCTGCTGGCCAGGACGAAGTCCGATTTGAGGACGTCCAGCATGTTCGCGCGCGTGAGCCTGACGAATACGCCCGAGAGGACGATGCCGAGGGTCACGGCGGGAAGCACGAGGTGGTAGAGCACGTCGCCGAGGGCCAGGAATTTCCCGGAGAACAGAGTGTCGAGGATATAGAACCCGGTCTTATCGAACTCTCCGGAGATCACGCGGCTCCCGACGCGTCCGGAGATGGGAAAGAGGTTGAGGAAGACTCCGAAGATCATCTGGAGCATGAGGCCCATCCAGAAGACGGGGATGCAGTATACGACGTTCGCATACAGGCGAATCCCGAAATCGTGGCCGCTCCTTCGCCGGCGGGCGGCTCGCACGCCGAGCGGGACGCCGATGCTCAGGCAGATGAGGAGGCCGCAGACGGTGAGCTCTATCGTGGCGGGGAGCTTGTCGAGGATGGGCTTCGATACCCGCTCTTCCAGGATCATCGACTTGCCGAAGTCGAAGCGGGCGAGCTGGCCGAGGTAATCCAGGTATTGAAGGCCTATCGGCTTGTCCAGCCCCAGCTCTTTCTTCTTTTCCTGGATGACCTTCTCGGGGGCGTGGCCTCCGAGCATCGCCGATACGGGATCGCCGGGCATGACACGCAGGACGACGAAGACCAGTGTCAAGAGGACGAAGAGCATCGGGATCATCAGTAGGAGCCGCGCAACGAGATACTTGAGGATGCGTCTCATCAGTGCCTTCTGCCGGGAGCTTGAGGCGGATCAGTAAAGAAGAGGAGCCGTTCGAGCCAATCGAACGGCTCCTCCCCGCTTACCTGGCGTCTCGCCCGATCACTTCTTGAACATCAACGAGTCGTACCGGAAGATCAGCGGGGCGCCGATCTTGACCCCGGTCACGTTCTTCTGCGTGAGGACGTAGAGGTTCCCCTGGAAGATGGGGGCGCAAGGCACTTCATCGGTCCACCACTTCTGGACCTGCTCGAAGAGCTGCTGGCGGACTTTCGGGTCGGGCGTATTCTCTTCCTTGAGGAAGAGCGCGTCCCAATCCTTGTTCGAGAAGAAGATGCCCTCGCCGGCAGAGGCATCGGTCTGGGCGAAAGCGGCGGTGTAGTCGTCCGGGTCGACGTAATCGGGGTACCAGCCGAGGAAATAGGCGGGCATCTGCTTCTTGTTGAACTGCTGCTTATAGGTTGCCCACTCCGCGCTTTTGATCGTGACCTTGACGAGGGGGGTCTTCTCGAGCTGGGACTTCGCGACCTCGGCCAGGTTGACCTCGGTATCGCCGTAGTGGCTCGGGGTATACCAGAGATCGAACTCGAAGGGCTTGTCCTTGCTGTAGCCGGCGGCCGCGAGGAGCTTCTCGGCCATCGCCACGTTGCCGTCCCCGATGGCGGTCTTGAAATCCTCGTTGTGGTAAAGCATACCCTTGGGGATGAGGGAGTAGAGAGGCTCGTTCTGGCCGAGGTAGACTTTTTGGTTGATCTCGGGCCTGTCGATCAGGGCCGTGATCGCCTTTCGCAGGTTCTTATCCTTGAACACGCTCTCGGAAGTCTCGAAGCACAGGAAACGGATGAAAGGACCCGGCAGCTTGTTCGTGACGATCTTCGGGTTCTTGGCCAAGTCCGCGATGTCGGAGGGATTCAGGGATTTATAAACGAGGTCGACGTCGCCCTTCTCGAGCGCGAGCCGCATAGTCGTCGCGTCGGCGAAGTAGCGGATGATGATCTTCTTGATCTTGGGAGGAGTACCGTAGTAGGCGGGATTGGCCTCGAAGATGACCTCCTCGTCGCGCTTGAAGGAAGTGATCTTATAGGGCCCGAGCCCCACGAGCTGGCCGCCCTTGAGCTCGGTCGGATCGCTGATGATCTTGTCGACGGGGTAGACGCCCGGGCTCAGCGGGAAATAGGGCGGGTTGCCGGCGATGACCGAGGGGAAGAAGGAAGTGGGGCCGTTGAGTGTGAACTTGACCGTAAGCGGATCCATCACGGTGACCGACTTGACGAACTGGGTGACGAGCCAGGAAGGGTCGCCCTTGAGGGCCACGACGCGGTCGATGGTCCACTTCACCGCGTCGGCGGTAAAGGGAGTGCCGTCGGTGAACTTGAGGCCCTTGCGCAGCTTGAAGACGTACTCGTCTCCGGTCTTGTTGACCGTGTAGCTCTCGGCGAGGCCCGGGACGATCTCCGAGGTGCCCTGCTTGTAGGTGAGCA
>CAZBGA010000172.1:0-2690 GCA_964491385.1 uncultured Treponemataceae bacterium
TCAAGTGGGCATTATACGTTCACTACGTGCTGAGCACAAATAAAATTGCGAAGGGCCTGAGCCAATTTCAAAAGTCGTCACTTTTGAAATTGGCTTCGCATTTGCTCCGGTTTCTTCGAAACCGTGCGCAAATGCCGCAATTTATGGTAGCTTTTTCAAAATGCGTCCGCATTTTGAAAAAGCCTCGCCTAGCTGGGAATTAATCTTCAAATATATACTGTACAACACGATAGGTAGTATATCTCGACATCGCGGGCCACCCGTGACGGTTGGGAGAATAATCCGGCGCCCACATGCCCTTTCCGTTTGGAATTCTTCCTTATAGTAGTCCGGGATCACGATAAACGGAGCACCAGGCTCTCTACAAAACAACAGCCAGTACCTGCCTCAAAACCCGCCGGCTCGGGATCTATGAGCCTAAGTCATGTCCTATTAAGCAATTTTCCCTTTTGCATCTTTCCTATTGACGACACATGAATCACTCATTATCCTAATCATGTTAGGATACAAGATAAACAAATAAGGATACTACGTGGCAGGTCGAGAGCGAGAAGGAGGGCAGGTGAAGACCATACGCGCCGAGAGGCTCGACAAGGAGAAGGTGCTGGCGACGGCCGCTGAAATGGCGGACCGCGAGGGTCTCGAGAAGCTCTCGCTGACCACCCTCGCGACTGCCTTGGGCATCAGGACGCCCTCCCTCTATACGCATATCGCGAGCCTTGGGGAGCTCCAGCGCCTCATCGGGCTGCGGGGGCTGGCCGAGCTCAACGATCGGATCGCGCGAGCGGCCCTCGGCAAGTCCTCCGAGGATGCGGAGCACTCCGTCGCCGTCGCCTACAGGGACTACGTCCACGAGCACCCGGGCGTCTACGCCGCCACCCTGCCGACGGCCCCGGAGAGCGACCGGGAGTGGGGAGAGGCCAGGGACAGGATCATGGATACCCTGGGTCTCGCCTTGAAGGGCCTCGGCCTGAAGGGCGACGAGGAGATCCACGTCCTGCGCGGCCTGCGGAGCCTCGTCCACGGTTTCGCGACCCTGGAGATATCCGGGTCCTTCAAGAACCCGGTCGACCGGGACGAGAGCTTCGAGCGGATCCTTTCCATATTTCTCGCGGGCTTGAGAAGGAGCAGAAGATGAAAGCCAGAACGGTATTTAGGGAGGCCTTGAATCGCGAGGGCATGATCGTGGCGCCGGGGGCCTATGACGGGATAGGCGCGCGAATGGTGGAAGAGGCCGGCTTTCCCGCGGTCTACATGACGGGCGCGGGCGTGTCCGCCGCGCGGGGCTTCCCCGACTACGGCCTCCTCACCATGGGCGAGATGGTCGAGAGCGCCGGGATCATCGCGCGGAGGGCCAGGTCATCGCGAAGGGTAGGCTGCTAGGCTGCTTCGAGCAGGCATGAGGCCCGAGGTATCGACCCCCCGACCGGTGCGGCTGGCGATAGTTGTATAATCGCCTTGACGCGAGGGCGGGCCGCGCTATGATAAGTGGCAGTGAGTGATGATTCGGAGTCGACCGACCGCAGGACTATCCTCCTGGTGGAGGACGAATCGAGTGTCGCCCGGTCCGAGAAAGCGTCCCTCGAGAAATACGGATACGACGTCACCCTGGCCGCTACCGGAGAAAAGGCGATAGAGGCGATAAAGGAAAATCCGACTATCCGACTCATACTAATGGACATCGACCTAGGAGACGGCATCGATGGGGTGGAAGCGGCTAACCTGATCTCAAGGGAAGGCAGGATCCCGATCCTCTTCCTTTCGGACCATCCGAAGCCCGACCTGGTCGAGAGGATCGCGAAGAGCCCATCTTACGGATGCATAGAGAAGAACTCCGACCCTTCGGTCCACGTCGCATCAATAAAGCTGGCCCTGAGGCTGTTCGAAGCCGACGCGAAGCGATTCGAAAGCGAATCGAAGCTGGAGCTCATCCTGTCGAACAGCTCCGATATCGTCGGGATCGTCGGCCCCGACGGAGCTCTCAGGTACATCAGCTCCAACGTCGAGGCGGTGGCCGGCTGGAAGCCCTCGGAGCTGGTCAAGGATAATTTTTCCTATATTCATCCGGACGACCGAGGGAGGATCCAGGCCGAATTCTTCGATTTCGCCGAGAAGAAAAGGCAGAAACACACGTTCGAGTACAGATTGCGATGCAGGGACGGCTCCTACAAGTACTTCGAGGTAGTCGCGAACAACCTGGTGCATGATCCGAGGATCGAGGGCATATTGCTCACCCTTCACGATGTAACCGAGCGCAGGACGGCATTGGAGAAGATAGAGACCCTCCTCGCCGAAAAGGAGATCATCCTCAAGGAAGTCCATCACCGGATGAAGAACAACATGTCCATGATCACCAGCTTTCTCGCGCTTCAGGCCGAAGCGGCAAACGACGGCAAGGCCTCGGCCGCCATCAACGACGCGAGCCTGCGAATCCAAAGCATGTTGCTTTTGTACGAAAAGCTCTTCGTCGGCGGGGAGTTCATCAAGCCTTCGGTCAAGGATTATCTTTCCACGCTCGTGGGAGACGTCATACGCAATTTCCCGAACAATCATCTGGTGGAAGTCGAATGCGGCATAGAGGATTTCGTCCTGGAGGTCAGGCAGTTGCAGATTCTCGGAATCATAGTCAATGAGCTGTTGAGACTGTCGATTTTATGGCTGTAGTGAATTTACAGGTGTCTTGGGAGGGC
>CAZBGA010000173.1:0-2666 GCA_964491385.1 uncultured Treponemataceae bacterium
ATCAGCTATTTCTTTACGGTGCTGTTTATTCTATTTTTTTCAGCACCCCTCACATAGAGACTTCCTGTAGAATCTTTCCGTTTATAGGACTTGCTTTACAATGAGATCATTTGCCGGCTCAAGAAGGCCGCGGACACCCTCGGCATCGCCCTCCTCGATCATCTGATCTTCTCCGGCTCAGGCTGTTTCAGCTTCGTCGAGCACGGCCTGCTCGAACTGCCGCCTCGGGATTAGGCCGAATCGCCGAGGCCTTCCGGTGACGGCCTATCCATGATCGGCCAGATCCTTGGCGAGTCTGCCGAGTCGAGCCAAGTCCATCTCGGTCCTCTCCGACCATGCGGCGGCGTTAAGCCGTACATAGTCGCGGAATTTGCCGCTCGGCGAGAACATGCAGCCCGGCGCGATGGTGATGCGGGCCTTTTCGGCTTCGCGGTAAAGGAGCATAGAGTCGAGCCCGTCGGGCAGCCTCACCCATATCACATAGCCGCCGAGGGGCTCCGCTATCCGCGTACCTTCGGGGAAATGCTCCTCTATGGCTCTCGACATGCCCAGGGATTTGTACGCATACGCCCTGCGTATCTTGCGCAGGTGGAGATCGTAGCCGCCCGATTCGAGATAGCGCGCGATCGTGAGCTGAGGCAGCACGGAGCTACCGTTCGTGAAAGCCATCTTTAGCGTTCGCACCCTGTCCAGGTAGCGCCCCGGCGCGACCCATCCGATGCGGTATCCGGGCGAAATATCCTTCGAAAATGACGAGCACAGCAGGACCGAGCCGTCCGAGTCATGGGCCTTGGCGACGCTCGGCTTTCGTTCCGAAAAATACAACTCCCCGTAAATGTCGTTCTCGACGAGCGGGATCCCCCTGCGCGATAGCATCGCGGCCAGCTCGACCTTCGCCTCGTCGGGCATGCAGCTTCCGAGGGGGTTGTTGAAATTGGTCACCGCGACGACTGCCTTGACTGGATGGTTTTCGAGCGCGAACCCCAAGGCGTCGAGGCTCATGCCGGTGCCGGGGTTGGTCGGAATCTCGAGGGCCTTGAGGCGGAGCGACTCGAGGATGAGCAGAACTCCGAAATACGTGGGCGACTCGATCGCCACGGTGTCACCGGGCGAACAAACCGCCTGGAGGCACAGCGACATGGCCTCGCTGCACCCGGCCGTAATTACTATGTCGTCGGGGCCGACCTCGCAGCCGTAACCGAAGGCGCGCTGGGCTACCTGCACTCTGAGCTCTTCGCATCCCTCCGGCATGGGCCCACGCTCCGAGAAGCGCCCCTCGCGCGCGAGCTCCGCGAGGAGGCGATTGAGCCTCGCGGTCGGCAAGAGCTCCGGGTCGGGAGTGGCCGCGCCGAATTGCGCGAAGTCGGGATCCCTCTTGTCGCGGACGAGGCGAAGCCACAACTCGTCGATGCTGACGCGAGTCGGATCGTCCCGTGTCGGCTCGGGATCGGGCTCGAGGCGGACCTTCCTCGGCCTGTATCTGACGTAATAGCCGGACTGCGGCTTCGCCTCGATGATGCCCCGCGTCTCGAGCAGATGATAGGCCTGGAGGACCGTCGAAAGGCTAAGGCCGTGCTGGGCCGCGGATTCGCGAAGCGCGGGGATCCTTCCGCCTTCGGGGAAGGTCCCCGCGAGTATCCGCTCCTCGAGCTCGAGGGCGAAGCTCTCGTAGAGCGGCGTCCTATTTCCCATGACCCTTTATATCACGCCGATCGTCTTTCCCGCCTTCGCGAAGACGTCGAGAGCGCGCTGCAGCTGGGCCCTGGTATGGGATGCCATATAGCTCGTTCGAAGTAGAGCCATCCCGTGAGGCACGGCCGGCGCGATTACGGGGTTCGTATACACTCCGCCCTCGTAGAGCTCCTTCCAGAGGCGGAAGCATTTCTCGTCGTCGCCGACGATGATCGGGATGATCGGAGTCTGCGTCCCCCCGATGTTGAAGCCGAGGTCGCGGTAGCCCTTCATCATGAAATGGGCGTTTTCCCATAGGCGCTCGATATGCTCGGGCTCGTTCTCCATGATATCGAGGGCGGCCATCGCGGCCATGACGTTGGGTGCGGGCAGGGAGGCCGAAAAGATGAAGGAGCGGGCGTTGTGCTTGACGTAATCGATGACGTCCTCGTCGCCTGCGATGAAGCCCCCGAGGGATGCGAAGCTCTTCGAGAACGTGCCCATGGTGATATCGACTTCCTTAACCAGGTTGAAATGGGCGGCCGTCCCGCGGCCGCCGCCGAGGACTCCGATAGAGTGGGCGTCGTCCACGTAAATGCGGGCGCCGTGCGCCTTGCAGACGGAGACGAGCTTGGGCAGATCGACGATGTCGCCGCCCATGGAGAATACGCCGTCGACGACGACGAGGACGCCTTTGTCCTCGGGAATCTTCGCGAGGATGCGGTCCAGCTGATCGAGGTCTCCGTGCACGAAGCGCTTCACCTCGCCGTAGCCGAGCTTGCAGCCGTCGACGATGCTGGCATGGTCTTCCTTGTCCATGATTACGACGTCGTTTCGCCCGATCAGCGCGGAAATCGCGCCGAGATTGGTCTGCATCCCCGTGCTGAATACGAGCGCGGATTCCTTACCCATGAACGCGGCGAGCCGTTTCTCGAGCTCTACGTGTATGCTCATCGTCCCGTTGATGAGGCGGCTCCCGGTGCAGCTGGTTCCGA
>CAZBGA010000174.1:0-2645 GCA_964491385.1 uncultured Treponemataceae bacterium
ACGATGCCGGTGTCGGCCCCGAGCCGGCGGATCGCGAAGGAGAGTTCGGGAGTGGGCCGCAGAGAGCTGAAAAGGTAGGCCTTCACGCCGTTGGCCGCGAAGATGCGCGCGGTCACCCACGAGAAGGAATCGGAGCAGCGCCGGGAATCGTAGGCGATGCAGGCCGAGAGTTTCTTTCCCGGCAAGGCCCCTTTCAGGTAGTCGCAAAGACCCTGAGTGGCGCGGCTGACCACGAGGGTATTCATCCGGTTGTAGCCGCCGCCTATGACGCCGCGCAGCCCGCCCGTGCCGAACTCGAGATCGCGGTAGAAGCGATCCTCGAGCTCCTTCCAGTCCCCGGTCTCGAGGAGGGCCTCGACCTCGGAGCGGAATTCGGCGTCGCCCTCGCGGCGCACGTAGTCCTCCGCCCTCGCCTTGATTTCCTCGCGATCCATAATCCCTCCTTATCGCCGAAGATCCATCATAGATAGTGTAGCAGATCAACAGGAGAGGCGAGGAGGGCGTCGGCGCCGGTCTCGCGGAGCTCGGCTTCGTTCCTGAAGCCCCACAGCGCGCCTAGAGCGGTCATCCCGGCGGCCTTGGCGGTCGACATATCGACCCCGGTGTCGCCGAGATAGAGCGCCTCGGAAGGAGAGGCCCCGAGCCTCGCGCAGGCGTCCAGGGCCGAGGCGGGATCGGGCTTCCGCGGGAAGTCCTCCGTCTCGCCGCGCACGAGGGCGAATGCGAAATACGGGAAGAGCCCCGCCGTCACTTTCTTCGTGAGCTCGTCGGGCTTGTTGGACAGGACCGCTGCCGGGATGCCCCGGGCAGCGAGGGCCGCGAGGAGTTCCCGAACGCCGGGGTAGGCCCTGGTGCGCTCGAGGCAGCGCCCCGAGTAGTCCGCCGCCGCTTCCGCTCTCGCGTCCTCGACGTAGTCGTCGCTCCGCAGCACTTCGGGGAGGGCCCGGACGATCAGCTTGCGGAAGCCGTCTCCCACCATGAGCTTGTAGAGCCCGAGGTCGTGCTCGGGCAGCTTCCTGCGCGACAAGGTGCGATTGACCGCTCCGGCGATGTCCTCGATTGTGTCCGCGAGAGTTCCGTCCAGATCGAATATCACTGCTTTCTTCATCGCCGAGAGTATCCCAAACAGGAGGGGCCAAGGTCAATTGAGGCCGGACCGGCATCTCGGCTAGATTGAAGTCGTGAGCAGAAAGGAGGAAGGGCGCGGGGCGGAGGCCTTCCACGATCGCTATCGCCGCCTCTTCGGGGAACGCTGGCCTGCCCTGGAGGCGGCCCTCGCCTCCGAGCCGGATTCCGTCGCATTCGTCGCGGCCGAAGGGCTGGAGCCATACTATATGGACTCGGCATCGGTCTTCGCGGCTTCCTCTCTCCTTCTCCCTTCCGAGGGCAGGGTGCTCGACGCCTGCGCGGCGCCCGGGGGCAAGAGCCTCGTGCTCGCGTCGCGCATGGGACCGAAAACCAGCCTCGTCGCGAACGAACTTTCGGCCGATCGCCGGCGCCGGCTTCGCGAAGTGCTGGATCGCCACCTCCCACCCGTGGCGCGCGCGAGGGTGGGGACGACCAGCCGCGACGCCGCCGCCATGTGCCGATCCTTCGAGACCGCCTTTGACGCGATACTCCTCGACGTTCCCTGCTCGAGCGAGCGCCACGTCCTCGCGGACGAAGGCGCCCTGGCCGCGTGGAGTCCCGCGAGGGTGCGCGGCTTGGCCATGCGACAGTGGGCTCTCCTCTCCTCGGCCCTCATCATGCTCAAGGAAGGAGGCTGTCTCGTCTACTCGACCTGCGCTCTGTCGCCCGAGGAGAACGACCTCGTGGTCGCCAGGGCGGTGGACAAGCTGGGAGAGGCCCTCGTCATCGACAGACCGGCATACGAAGGCCCCGACGTCGCGGAAGAGACCGAATACGGACTTTCGTTGCTGCCAGACCGCGCGCGCGGCGCAGGTCCTATGTACATATGCAGGATGCGGAAGCCTTCGCGGACATAGGCGCCTCGACTTTTTTCCTAAATAATTATTCAATTCTGTCCTTGACAGCGTCTGGGCGCGCTACTATATCCTGTAGGTGGTCTTTAGGGCGCCCCTAGCTGTAGTAGAACGTAATTTGCGAATTTCATACTATAAGGTGAGCGATGCGTTGTCCCCACTGCGGAAGTCTCGACGATAAAGTGATAGACAGTAGGACTCTAGCCAACGGGGAAAGCATACGGCGCCGCCGGGAATGCAGTTCCTGCGGGCTCCGTTTCACGAGCTACGAGCGCATAGAGGAAAAGCCCCTCATGGTGGTCAAGCGCGACGGGCGGCGCGAGCCTTTCGAGCGCGCCAAGCTCGAGCGGGGCGTCATCCGCGCCCTCGAAAAGCGGCCGGTTTCCCAGCTCAGCATAGAGAACCTGGTCAACGAGATCGAGGACGAAGCCGCTCAGAAGGGCAAGACCGCCAACGAGATCCCTAGCGTGGAACTCGGGGAGATGGTGCTGCGCAGGATGTACGCCTTGGACAAGGTGGCCTACGTGCGCTTCGCGTCCGTGTACCGAAAGTTCGAGACGATGGCCGAATTCCTTCGCGAGATCGAAAACGTCGAGGAACGGGGCGAAGCGAAGGGAGGGCGATGATGGCCGGACAGCAGATTTTCCCCGAATGGAAGACCAT
>CAZBGA010000175.1:0-2550 GCA_964491385.1 uncultured Treponemataceae bacterium
GTGCCTACGGGCTGGAAGAGCCGTATGGAAAAGGCGAAGAGGCCGGTGGCGAGGATGACGAGGATGAGGGTCAGGGTCGCCGGGGCCGGCGCCTCCGCTCTCCTCACGGGCCGCAAGGCCCTCCACGCCGCATAGAGCAGGCTGAAAAAGAGGAGGGTCTCGACGAACCAGAGGGGTCCCGTGCCTACCAGCCACCTGAATGACGACAGGTAGCCGACATAGAAAGAACCGAGGCCGTAGCGCTCCCTCATGTTGCCGTAGTCCATGAGGCAGTAGTAGATGAAGGGTTCGATCACGAGCATGTAGATGAGAAGGGGAAGGCCGAGGCGGAAGAGCCGTTCCTCGACAAAGGCTGCCGGGCCGCGCTTGGCCAGGGACTTCGTCGCGAAGAAGGCCGCCAGGAAGAAGAGGATCCCCATGAACCAGGCCTGGGTGAAGGCCTCGAAGAGGCCGAAGACCGCGCGCGAGGCCATGTCGAGCCTGTCGGGGCTCGCCTCTTTGTAGTACCAGCCGCCGTATCCGCTGTAGGTCACGCTGGCGTGTACGGCAACTACGAGAAAAATGACGAAGGAACGGAGATTGTCCAGATAGGCGAAGCGCCTCGCGCCGGCTGCCGCTTCGCCCGCGGCTTCGCCGGCTCTCGTCGATACTGTCATTTTCGTCTCCTTTATCGGGACGAATATGATCCTCCTCGACGCGTTCCTTCCATCGGCCGCTATTCCCTTTTCCTTCCCGATCGTCCGGGAAAGCCCTAGGACTCGCTTACTAGGAAGGGGGAAGGGTCATGCGCCTGAGGAGCTCGAAGCGGCTCGCGACGCCGGTCTTCCGGAATATGCTCGTGACGTGGTTCTTGACCGTGTGGGGCGAAATGAAGAGCCTCGCCGCGATCTCCTCGTTGGAGAGGCCCTCGGCGATGAGGGGGAGCAGATCTTTCTCCCGCTCCGAGAGCCCGGCATCGAGTGCCAGTCCGATCCCGAGGCCAAGACCTTCGGCGGGACCCTTCGATTCGTCCTTGGCCCGGAGCAGCTCTCGGGCGCAGAAGACGGTGATGGCGATGTTGGTCAGGATGAAAAAGAATGGAGAGAAGGGGAAATTGGAGCCGTGGAGGAGGACCCCGAAGTGGAGGAGATCGTTGAGGACGGAAAGCAGGCCCAGGAACAGGAGTACGGCGAACAGCGGCGGCAGGAAGCCCCGGTAGGGCGGAGGAATCCGCGGCCGCCTCGAGACGATGAGGATGGTCGCGTAGGCTTGGCAGAGAACTCCGTAGATCGTCGAAGGGAGATAGCCGTCGTCCACGTTCACGACGCCGGGGCCGCTCAGGAATAGCGGCAGAGACTGCACGAGGAAGAAGAAGACGATCGTGAAGGCCCAGAAGAAAGTCTTGCGGATCAGACTGAGTTTCGCTCCCGTGCATTGGTGGGCGAAGAGGCCAAGAAAGACTCCCGTCATCACCGAGGCCAGGAAGACCTCGTTCATGATCAGATAGCCCAATCGAGGGTCGCGAGGCCGGACGAACTCGTCGATGATCCAGGTCGCCGTATTGCCGAGGAGGATCAGGCAGAGGCCGAGCATGCTGTAGGCCAGGCTTCGCAGCTGGGCCTCTCCGGTCTTCCTGTAGGTTATCCAGAGGAGGACGAAGGCGGCGGGCCCCGAGAGAAAGGCCAGGATCAACACGATCGATAGTACCGTCGTCGGCATGGCTCACAGTATAGTACGCGTCCCGTCGAGGAGCGAGGAGGACGGACCGAAGCGGGCCCGTCCTCCGGCCCTATCTCAGGAAGACGTCGCCGAGCTCGACCGCGGTATTGTGGCGCCCCGTCGATTCGACGGCGCTGCCGTGGGAGATGGCGCCGCTCGGGCACCAGACTGCGCAGGCTCCGCAGGAATCGCAGTCGTGTCTCCACGTCGGTCTCCCGTCCTCGAGCACCAGGTTCTCGCGCGGGCATACGCGGGCGCATACTCCGCAGCCGTCGCATGCCGTCGAGAAGCGATAGTTGCGGTCCATGGCGGCGAATTGCGGCGCCGCCATGTCGTGCAACAGGTTGCCGATGATCCGTCCCGCCGTCGACGCGCGCTCGGGTTCCAAGCTTCTTTGTCCCCTGATCGCCTCGATGATTTCCGGCAATCGTTCCTCCTCGGTCCCGGGAAGCTTGCCCGAAAGCCTTCGGACCATGCCGATAGCCTTCATTTGGGGGCTCTCGGGATCTACGTCGACATAGCCCTCCGACTTGACGATGAAGCCCGCATGGAGCTCCCCGCCTTTCTTCCGGAATTCCCTTCGAATCCTCGGAAGCGCGCCGGCCGCCGTTCCGCCGCAACTCGCGATGGCGAAGACGTATCGAGCCTTCGTGGGGTCGAGCTTCGATACGAACTCCTTCACGGTACGCGGCGCTCCCCATGCGTATATCGGGAATACTATCCCGATTCGCTCGGCATCCGGCCTAAACGGCTCTTTCCTGAAATGTGCGATCGGCAGCACCGCCGCCTCGCCGAGTTCGCTTGCTATCCGCCTGGCGATGACGAGGGAGTTCCCCGTCGCCGTGTAGTAAT
>CAZBGA010000176.1:0-2397 GCA_964491385.1 uncultured Treponemataceae bacterium
AAGCCCCTCGACGCGCCGAGCGACGGCTATCCGGATTTCTCCTCGCTCTCGCGCTTCCTCCACGTCGCCAGAAAAGGCGGCCCCGCCAATCCCGTCGAAGTCGACATTTACATCGAGCCCTCCGCCGAAGCCCGGGGCGGCTCGAGCCTTCCCGTCCTCCTCGGCATCGACATCGGATCGACCAGCACCAAGGCCGCGATCCTGACCGAGGAGGGCGGCGTGATCGCGGGGCTCTACACGAGGACGGCAGGCAGGCCCCTCGAGGCCGTGCAGTCCATCTTCGAGGCGATCGAGCTGATCGAGGGCAAGGCGGGCCTGACCTTCGAGGTCCGACTGTCCGCCACGACAGGCTCGGGCCGGAAGCTCGTCGCCGCCGTAGTCGGAGCGGATACTGCCATGGACGAGATCACGGCGCATGCCCGCGCCGCCGTCGAGCTCGACCCCGAGGTCGACACTATCATCGAGATCGGGGGACAGGACTCCAAGTTCACGGTCCTCAAGGGCGGGCTCGTCACCTTCAGCCAGATGAACGCGGTCTGCGCCGCCGGGACCGGGAGCTTCCTCGAGGAACAGGCCGAGCGGCTCGGCGTGAGCCTCGCCGACTTCTCCCCGCGCGCCATGGGCGCCCGCGCGCCGCTCACGAGCGACCGATGCACCGTCTTCATGGAGCGCGACCTCAACCATTTCCAGGGCCAGGGCTACGCCACCGACGAGCTGCTCGCGGCCTCCCTCTTCTCGGTCTGCGACAACTACCTGAGCAAAGTGGCGCGCGAGGGGGCCATCGGCGACCATGTGACCTTCCAGGGCGCCACGGCGAAGAACCGGGCCCTCGTCGCCGCCTTCGAACGCCGGCTTGGGCGAAAGATCCGCGTCTCGAAGTTCTGCCATCTTACGGGCGCGATCGGCGCGGCGCTCCAGTCGAGGGACGAGCTGAGCCTTCGCGCTACCGCAGGGAGCTTCGCCGGTGCCGGGACGGCGACGTTCCGGGGCTTCGGCATCCACCGGCTCGACCTCGCCTCCCGATCCGAGCGATGCGGCCTGTGCCCCAACGATTGCCGACTCCGCATCGTCGACGTGGGGGGCGAGGAGGTGGCCTTCGGCTTCCTCTGCGGGCGCGATTACGGCACGAAGCGCTTCGTCAAGACCGACGAGGGCGGCGATCTATTGGGCCGGCGCTCGCGCGCGATCGGAGCGATCTGGCGCGAGGCGCGAAAGGGAGTCTTCCCGAGGCTCGGCTATCCGACCATCGGCATCATGACCTCCCTCTATCTCGCCGAGGATGCGCCGTTCTGGCGCGCCTTTTTCGAGCTCCTCGGCTTTCCCGTCCTCCTCGCTCCCGACGACGGCGACACCCTCCGCGAAGGCAAGCGCCTCGCCGGCGCCGAGTTCTGCGCGCCGATGGCCATGTTCCACGGCCAGGCCCGCGCCCTCCTCGAGGCGGCCGACTTCGCCTTCCTCCCGATCTATCTCGAAGAGGAGCCGGCCCATCCCCCCGGCGCCGATTCGCGCGAAGGAGCGCGCCGCTACTATTGCAACTACAGTCAATACGCGTCGATCGTTGCGCGTTGCGCGGAATCGAAGGACCGCGTCAGGATGCTCATGCCCCTGCTGAAGGGCCGGCGCGGCGGCGCTTCGAACGCTGTGCGCGAATTGAGGAGCGCGCTGAGGATCGCCCTCGCGCCCTGGGGCATCAGGGCGCCCTCGGAGCGCGCCTTGAGGGATGCGTGGGAGACCTGCGCGGAGACGAAGCGGAAGGCGCGCGAGGTGGCGAGAAGGGTCTTCGCGGAAAGCGCCGCGGGCGACGATATCGGCGTCGTCCTCGTGGGCAGGCCCTACGCCGCGCTGTCGGCCGCGATGGGCGCCTCCATCGGCGGGATGATCGCCAAACGAGGCGTCGACCTCGCGTACAGCGACATGCTGCCGGAGGGAGGCGCGTCGGCGATCGATCCCCTCCTCGCCGCCTTCCACTGGCGCTATGCCTCGGAAGTCCTCGAAGCCGCCGACTTTTGCGCGAGGAATCCGCGCTTCTACCCCGTCTTCATCACTACCTTCAAGTGCTCCCCCGATTCCATCGCCCTCGAGTGGTTCAGGCGGATCCTCGACCGGTCGGGCAAGCCCTACCTCGTCCTCCAGATCGACGAGCACGATTCGGGGGCGGGCTACGAGACGCGCATCGAGGCCGGGCTCCGCTCTTTCCGAAACCACTTCCGCGGCGCGCGCCCGGGGGCCTCTCCATCGCTCCACGCCGTCGCCTCCGCCCGGAGGACGGAGGTTTCGGGCCGTCGCGATCCCTTCGTGCCGCGGCTGGCGACCCAACTCCGCGGGAAGACGGTCCTCTTCCCCAACTGGGATCCCCTCGTCTGCTCCCTCCTCGCCGCCAATCTCCGCGGCAACGGC
>CAZBGA010000177.1:0-2394 GCA_964491385.1 uncultured Treponemataceae bacterium
GCTTCCCGATCCAGGCCCGGAGGCCGTATCTCTTCGAGCGCCATGAGCTCCTTCGCGAGTTCGCGCACCCTGTCCCTGAGCTTGAACACGCAATCCGACTCGATCGCCGTCCCCCTCGCGATGTCCTCGGCGAGGGCGCGGCAGCTCGGCGCGCCGCAGGAGCCGCAATCGAGTCCCGGCAGCCCCTCGGCGCGCAGCTCGATCTCCTCCATCATGACGAGGGCCCGGAGCATGTCCGGATCGAGGGCCAGGGCCGCGCGCGGCTTCACGGCCGCGGTCCATTTCAGGTCGATCGCGGGCTCGTAGCGCCGCGGTCCCGTGGACTCGGGCGGGGCGCTCTCCTCGCGGTTCCGGAGCCGCGTCTTCGCGATGTAGGGATTCTCGACCGTGAGGGGCCCGCCGACGCAGCCGGCGGGACAGGCCAGGGCCTCGATGTAGGAGAGGTCACGGAGCTTCCCGTTCTCGAGCGCCTCCAGGACTCCGATGACGTTCCCGATGCCGTCCACCGAGATGGACCTGCGCTCGCCCACGGCGTCGCACTCGCCGTCGACCCTCGCCCACTCGAGGCCCCTGCGTCCCGCGCGCGCGAGCCTGCGCTCCGGCGCCGAGGCGATCGCCGATCGAAGGGGCAGGTAGATGTCCCGCAGGCCGATCACGCCGTCGATGGCGGATTTCTCGTAGCCGAGGGGCGCCCGTGTCACGGTGACCTTACCGGCGCAGGGCGTGATGAAGAAGACGCCGACTCCCTCCTCGCCGGGATGGAGCCTTTCCTTGACGATGCGCGCCGCGACTTCCATAGGCGGGATGAGCCGGGCCAAATGGGGGATGAGACTGGGGAAGCGCAGCTGGACGAGCCTCACCACCGCCGGGCAGGCGCTCGAGATCAGCGGCCGCGGCAGGTCCCCGGCCTCGTCGGCGCGGGCCAGCAGCTCTTTGGTGGCCCGGGTCACGATCTCGGCGGCCTCGGCCACCTCGAACACCTCGTCGAAGCCCAGCTCCAGGAGGCCCGAGAGGACCCGGTCCACGCTGCTCCCTTCGTCGTATTGGCTGTAGAGGGTGGGCGCGGGCACCGCCACTTTGATCCGATAGGCCTCGATCATGGAGAGAGGATCGGATACGGCCCTCTTCGCGCCGTGGGGGCAGGTGCGGATGCACTCGCCGCAGTCGATGCACCGCTCCGGCTGGATGCTCGCGCGGCCCTTGCGGACGCGGATCGCCTCGGTGGGGCACTTCTTTATGCAGGTCGTGCAGCCGACGCACTTCTCGGGGTCGAGCAGCACGGAATGGGGAGCCGGCGAGGGCGCGCCGCTCATAGATTGATGGTCATTCGTACGCATGTGCCTTTACCGACCTCGCTTTCGATGTCGAACTCATCGCAGTTGCGCCTCATGTTAGGGAGGCCCATGCCCGCGCCGAAGCCGAGCTCGCGGAAACGGTCGGGGGCCGTGGACCAGCCTTCGGTCATCGCGAGAGAGATGTCGGGTATGCCCGGTCCCGAATCGCTCAAGGTGATGACCACGCGGTCCTTCCCGATCTCGGCCTCGGCGACGCCGCCGCCCGCGTGGATGACCATGTTGATCTCGGCCTCGTACATCGCGATGGAGGCCCGGCGGATGGTCTCGGGAGCGATCCCCAGGCGCCCGAGCACGCGCTTGAGCTCGGACGAGGCCCTCCCCGCGAGGGAGAAGTCCCCGTCGTCCACCTCGAATCTCAGTTTCACTGGAGAGCCGCGCGCCGTCGGCGATGCCTTTAGGCGATATCCCTGACTCCTCCGCCGCGGAGGCCCGCCTCGTAGAGCCTCCCGCAGGCGAGGAACATCGAATACTTCGTGGAGAGGAGGACCATGCCGTTCTCGCGGGCCATGGACACGATGTCCTCCGTCGGGCTCTTGCCGCGCACGAGGACCACGACCCTGATGTCCAGGAGATCGGCGGTGCGTATCGCCTGCGGGTTCACGAGGCCCGTGAGGAGGACCACCTTCTCCTTGACGAAGGCCATCACGTCGCTCATGAGGTCCGCGCCGCAGGCCGCGCACACCTCCATGTCGAGCTGGTCCTCGCCGGAGGCCACCTTCGCCTCGAGTATCTCCGCTATCTTTCGTACTGTCATCGCTGTCGGCCTCGCGACAATCTAGCACAAACGGGAACTTCGGCCAATACGACGCCTTCCCTTTTTCCCTCAAGGAGGACCGCGCGATTCCGATACTCGGATTGTATGGGGGTCCGGTACGCGAGCGGTCGCCGCTTGGCCTCGGGCTCCTTTAAGCGTCGACGCCGCGGATGGATTCGCGGAGGACGCGAGCGGAACCGGCGCGCTGCAAGCCGGCAAGGACGCCGAGACGGCCCCTGGAAGGCCGCCGTATAGCCACTAAAGGAGTAAGGCATGATCATCAAT
>CAZBGA010000178.1:0-2363 GCA_964491385.1 uncultured Treponemataceae bacterium
CGAGGACGTACCAGGCGCGGAATTCCGCGATCGGCTCGCGGAAGCGCACGACGACGCCGAGCGGCCCGTCGGCCGCCACCGAGGCGATGAGGCCGAGGAGGTACGCGCGCCTGGGAGACAGGTTGGCGGGGTCGGCGTAGGCCGCGAAGGAGGAGACTACGTCCTCGGGGTCGAGCGCCCGCCCGTCGTGCCAGCGCGCGGCGCGCAAGGTTATGCGATAGAGGGAGCGGTCCCTCTGGTCCTGCGCGATGGACTCGGCTAGCCCGAGGACGGGGCTGGCCGTTCCCGATTCGTCGGCCGCAACGTCGACCAGCCCGTCGAACACGAGCTCGCAGGCGTTCTCCTCGGCGGGGCTCGACGCGCGCACCGGATCGATCCGGGCGGGGATATCCCGCGCGGCGACGACGAGACGGCCCGCTCCGCCGGAGGAGCAGGCCGCGAAGGCGCCGGCCAATATGAGGACGCCGAGGGCGCGGAGGCGGGCAGGCACCGGGAAAGCGGCGGTCGGCGGCCTCAACGCGTCCTCGTCATGAAGGATTTGTAGACGACGGCCTCGCCGCTGTAGCTCGGGGACTCCCCGGGCCCGACCTCGATATGGAAGACGCCTTGGTCCAGCCGAGCGCCGGCGTTGAGCACCGGCCAGGAGTTCCCGACCTTGAACAGGGGGTTGACCAGGTCCGAAGCCGGGCGAGTCGATCCCGCGCCCTGGCCCGCCGCGTAGATCCGCACGGGACGGGAGTCGCTCATCGCGATCACGAGGTCCTGGGCGAGGCCCTTCGGAATATCCGCGATGCCCCACCACCAATCGGACCCGCCGGTCAGCTGGCCCGAGAAGGCTGCGGGCCGGCTCCGCTGGGGGTCGCCCGGCTGGGGGTTGAATACGCCTATGATGAGGGGCATAACCGGCTTGCCTCTGTCCTTGACCGCCTTGATGGCCGATTCGATGCGGGCGAATCGGGCCGAGAGCCGCTGCGCCGAGCCGCGCAGCCTTTCGATGGTGTCGGAATCGAGGATGCCCGGGTGGTCGGCGACCGTCTTGTCGAAATCGGAGAGCCCGGCGGAGATCATCCCCTCGGTCTCGGCGTTGAAGGCGAGGATGTCCTTGTCGCTCATCTTGGCCGGGGAGGAAGGAGATCTGGCGAAGACCTCGCCCATCCGATCGGGGAAGGAAAGCAGCGATTCCTTGGCGAGGCGCTCGCGCAGCTCCCGGGCGACGCGGGCCTTCGCGTCCGCTTCCTTCGCGTCCTGCTCCGCCTGCGGCATGAAGACCGAGGCGCCGCGATAGAGCCGTCCCGCCTCCTCGAAGCCTCCGAGAGCCTTGCCCGCGCTGGCCGTCGGATCCGTGCCGATGCCCGAGCGCGCGCTGTCGAGGTCCGCGTCGGCGGCGCGCTCGGCCTCCGAGGCCCGAGCGACAAGGGCGCTGGACGCCGCCGTTCCGACCCTGTCGAGGCGTTCCTTCGCGCCGCGGGGATCGGCCGAGCCGGGGTCTATCGGCGTCGGGGGCGCGGGGAGGGAGCCGCTCGCCTTGACGGCCGCCAAGGCCGCCTCCGGCCCCGACGAGGATAGGGTCGTCTCGGCGCCCGAGGCCGCCGCGTCGAATGCGGAATAAGCTTCTAGGAAGGAGAGGTAGCGCGAGCGGATGCCCGGGTCGGCTATGGCGGACCAGGCTCTCTCGGCCTCGTCCAGCCGGCCTTCGGAAAACAGGCGCGCGCCGTCGGCAATGAGCTCTCCTTGGTCGGGCGGGCTCGGCTTGGAGGATGTCGCGCAGGACGCTGCGAGGATGAACGAGGCGATTAGGGCGATCGCAGTCAGGCGCAGGCGCTTCATGGTTTTACTTGGGTCGATACTAGGTCGGCCGAGCCGGATTGTCAACGACGGCCGTCGGAGAGCTTGATGGCATACATTGCGGAGTCCGCGGCCTTAAGCACCGATTCGCCGTCGGCCCCGTCGTCCGGGAACACGGCGATGCCGACGCTCGCGCCGACCGAGACGCGCGCGCCCGTCGGGATCTCGATGGGCTCGGCGAGCGAGGAACGGATCTTGTCGGCGACCGCCATCGCGTCCTCGGGCTTCGAGATGTTGTCGAGGAGGATGGTGAACTCGTCCCCTCCCATCCGGCCGGCGGTATCCGAGTCGCGAATCGCCGCCCGGAGGCGCCGCGCGATCTCGAAGAGAAGGTAATCCCCGGCGTCATGCCCGAAATGGTCGTTGACCGCCTTGAAACCGTCCAGGTCGACGAAGAGGAGGGCGAAGCGCCTCTCCTCCCGCCGGGCCCTGGCGACGGCGCTCTCGAGCCTATCGAAGAAGAGGGCGCGATTGGGCAGGGCCGTCAGGGAATCGTAGTGGGCGAGGCGCTCGAGGCG
>CAZBGA010000179.1:0-2266 GCA_964491385.1 uncultured Treponemataceae bacterium
AGGCTGGATTTTGTTGCCTGATCAGCAAAAGAGGGTTTTTCAGGAACCCTTACATAGGTATTTTACGCGAAATCATAAATGATAAAGCTTTACTGTTTTTGGCATGCAGTTTGCGTTAATAAAGGCAGTTAATCATGCTGATTTAAAAATATTTCTAGGTAAAAAGGCGGATGTAAAAACGCGTAGGTAAAAATGACGAACCTTCGTGGAATTAAAAATAGGCGTCGGGTCGTAGCCGCCGGAGTCGCTGACTCCGGCGGCTTAATCATCGCTCGTCCTTCCAGCGAATCCAGAATTCGATGGGCTTCTCCAGGGAAAGCGCGTCGAGGATGGAAATTTTCCTTACGAGCGTAGAGCCCGTGAGGATGCCGCCGCCGGAGCTCAATACTGCGCCGGGAACAGTGATACTCAGGCTAATCCCCGCTGCTTCCATAGCCGGCATCGCCTTTTCCCCGAGGACGCTTTTTAGCATCGTTTCGTACTCTGCGGCCGTGACGGGGTCCTCTTCGAGCGCGGGCGGAGAAAGGGCTTCCATCAGATAAGGGTCTATGCCGGGGAAAAAAGAAGCGATCGCCTTCGCCTTCCCTCGCTCCAATCGAAAGCGGCACTCGGTCCAGCCCGCGCCTTTGGATACCGAAACCAGGCCCGAATCTCTGATATCGGGAGACGCCGCCAGCTCCTCGAGATTGCGTGCGGACAGTACCGCGCGGATGGAATCCGGGCTGGGTTGTCCAAGCTCGACGAGGCTGAGGCTAGGTCGTGCGGCTATTGACCTGCGTATCGCGTCGGCGTCGAAGAAGGGACCGGTCTTCGGCGCGCCCGAGCCGGCCGCGACGAGCCTTCGGAATTTGGTGGCGAGGGGAGCGGGCACCTCGGCCTCGATGGAAATACTGGCCCCTCCGTCCGCCCTGATGGCCGAGGAAACCGATGCGGAGCACGAGGCGAGGAGCATCGTCGCCGCGAGGAAGGCGGCTCCGAGGCAAAGGGCCCCCGCCATCACGATGAGGAGGACGCGCTTGGCCTTCCGCGCTTCGTCTTTCCTCGGTCCCTCCGCGTCGCGCGAGTTCGTCATATCGATAATAACAGCCTCGTTCGGCATAGGTTACCGCAACCATCCTCGCGCATCCCTGTCTATCCGAATATCGTCTTTGAGCTATTGCGGTATCAGGGATTATCTGGCTAGCATTATACCGTCGGAGGCCAGGATGAAGAACGCGCGCGAAGACCCATGGACATTCCTCGACGATTACCGCGGGGCAGCCTTTAACGGCGAATGGCCCACCCTTCCGGAGCTTTTCGTCCTGAGTTCCCGCAGGTTTCCCGACCGCGCCTGCTTTACCGTCTTCGAGCCCGAGCGGAGGAGCCTCAGCTACCGCGAGGCGCTGGCCAAGATTGAAGGAGCCGCGCGCAGGCTGCGCTCGCTGGGAATCGGTCGCGGCGACAAGGTCGCGATCACCGGCAAGAACAGCCCGGAATGGGCGGTCGCCTATTTTTCCGTCCTCACGGCGGGCGCCGTGGTGGTTCCCCTGGATTACCAGCTGGCCGTACACGAGCTGGCCAATCTCGTCGCCGCCGGGGACGTCTCGGTGCTCTTCGCCGATGAGGAAAAGGAAGCCGAGCTCAAAAAGGCATGCCCCGCGCTCAAGGCAGTCTTCTCCCTCGCGGCTGGCAGGCCGGGGTACGTCCTCGACCTTGATGCGCCGGATGCGCCCGCCTTCGAGAGCCCCGCGGAGAGCGATATCGCGGCGATCCTCTTCACGAGCGGGACCATGGGCACGCCGAAGGGCGTGATGCTCAGCCACCGCAACTTCGTTTCGGACTGCTACCTCGCCCAGGCAAACCTGCCCGTGTACCATACCGACGTATTCTACGCCCTCCTGCCGATACATCACGCCTATACGATGCTCGCCGTCTTCATCGAGGCCGTTTCCACCGGCGCCGAAATCGTTTTCGCCAAGCGCATGGTAATCAAGCAGGTGCTCAAGGACCTTAAGGAAGCAAGGGTCACGATGTTCCTCGGCGTGCCCCTTCTCTTCAACAAGATCCTCGCCGGGATCATCAAGGGCGTGAGGGAGAAGGGGCCGATCGTCTTCGGCCTGATCCATGCCCTCATGGGAATCTCGTTCATGGTCAAGAGGCTCACCGGCAGGAATCCCGGCAAGACGATCTTCCGCGCCGTGCTCGACAAGGCGAGCCTCGCGAGCATCCGGATATGCATCTCGGGCGGGGGGCCCCTGGCGCCGAGCGTATTCAGGCGCTACAACGA
>CAZBGA010000180.1:0-2174 GCA_964491385.1 uncultured Treponemataceae bacterium
CCCGTGGCCAGCCTCGTCACCGGCACTCCCGTGGGCTCGAGGAGCCGCTTCAGGTAGAGAGCCGTCGTGTCGCCTTCGACGGTGGGATTCGTCGCGACCACCACCTCCGTCACCTCGCCGTCGCCGGCCCTCGCCACGAGCTCGCGTATCTTCAGGTCTTCGGGACCCACGCCGTCCAGGGGGGAGATGAGGCCGCCGAGCACGTGATAGAGACCGCGGTACTCGCGCGACGCCTCGATGGTGACGACGTCCTGCGGCTGCTCCACGGCGCAGATGATGTTGCGGTCGCGCGAAGGCGAGGAGCATACCGGGCAGGGATCGGACTCGGTATAGGATCCGCAGATGGAGCAGAAAGCGATCGTGCTTTTGAGCTCGGCTATCCGGCCGGCCAGGGCCTCGGAGAAGGAGACGTCGGCCTTGAGCAGATAGTAGGCCACTCTGAGCGCGCTCTTGCGCCCGATGCCGGGGAGCCTCGTGAGGAGTCCGACGAGGTCCTCGAGCGCCTTCACTACAGGCCCCCGAGCATTCCCGGCGGGAAGGGCATGCCTCCCATCCCCGACGAGAGCTCCGCCTGGATCGCCTCCTTGACCTTGGCGGCGGCGTCGTTGTAGGCGCCCCGCACGAGATCCTGGAGAAGGGCGGTATCGCCGCCGGCGACGAGGTCGGGCGCGATCTCGCAGGACAGCATCTCCAGTGACCCGTTCAGGCTCACCCGCACCATGCCGCCGCCCGAGCTTCCCGTGGCCTGGATCCTCTCCGTCTTGTCGCGCAGCTCGTTCACCCGCGCCTGCATGGCCTGCGGGTTCCTCAACATCTCCATGATCTCAGCGAAGTTCATCGGGATCTCCTCGCGGCTTGTCGGGCAGTCTCGTGCCCCTGAACACTCTTTCCACTATGGCCACGGGATCCGGCGCAGCCTCGGCCGACGAAGCCTCGCCGCGCGGAGGCCCCGGCCGCGGCTCGACGACGAGCTCGACCCTGAGCCGCCTCCCGGACAGCTCGGAAGCCTTGGCCGCGATGTCCGCGATGCTGCCCCTGACGACGCTCTCCTCCATCCCGGAACGGAAGGGAATGACGATCCTCGTCTCCTCGACGCGCCAGGCCAGGGACGAGACGAGCCCCGACTTCAGCAGGGGACTCGACCGGCCGAGGGCGTCGATCACGGCATCGCGGAGCCCGTCCGGCGCGCCGCCGGGGACCGCGCCGGCGGAAGCCTCTTCCTCGGTCCCTTCGTCCTCCTCGGAGGAGTCGCTCATCAGCCCGGGCCGGGGAGGGGCCGCGAGCGACAGCGCCGCCGTCGCCGAGAGGCTGTCGAACGCGGCGCTCAGCGGTCGAGGGAGCTCAGGCTTTTTTTTTTCGGCCCGCGGCTCCTGGTCCGGGCCCGCGGCGGCGCCCGTCTCTCCCGCCAGGCGGCGCCGGAGCGTCGCGACCGCCGCCGCGAGCTCGGAGGGCGACACGTAGTCGGCGAGGCGGCAGAGTTTGGCCACAGCGAGCTCGAGCTCGAAGCGGGCGTCGACCGTGTAGCGCAGGTTGCGGAAAAGATCGAGGAGGCCCGCGAAGGCGCGCTCGAGCCTCTCGGCCGTGAAGGCCTCGAGGGCGGCGGCGTTGTACGAGGAGGCGGGAGCCCCGAGCAGCGAGGCCTTGGTGATCCCGTTCTTGAGGAGGAGGAGGGCGCGGCAGTACTCGGCCGCCTCCGAGGCGAAGCGCTCCGGCGAGACGCCGCGCGCGAGTATCTCGTCCAGGATCGAGAGGGCGGCGCCGGCGTCTCCGGCCGCGCCCGCTCCGAAGAGGCCGCCCAGGGCGTCGAGGCCGGTGAGGCCGAGCTTCTCGAGCAGCAGGGCCGCGGTGATCTTCCCGTCGGAGAAGGACACGACCTGGTCGAACAGAGTATAGGCGTCGCGAGGCGAGCCCCCCGACTCCTTCGCGATCCAATGCAGGGCCTCGTCCTCGGCCTCTACGCCCGTCTCCGCCGCCGCGGCCGCGAGCAGCGCCTTCACCGCGTCGATGCTGAGGAGGCGGAAGGCGAACTGCTGGCAGCGGCTCTTGATGGTCGCCGGCACCTTGTGCAGCTCGGTCGTCGCGAAGATGAAGACGATGTAGGGAGGAGGCTCCTCGATCGTCTTGAGCAGCGCGTTGAAGGCGCTGTTCGAGAGCATGTGGACCTCGTCGATTAT
>CAZBGA010000181.1:0-2156 GCA_964491385.1 uncultured Treponemataceae bacterium
TCGTGTTCATGGGCATGGGCGAGCCGCTGGACAACGCCGAGGAAGTCTTCGCGGCTATAGATGTCCTCTTGGACCGCAGTGCCTTCGCCTTCGCGCAGGAACGGATCACGATCTGCACGGCGGGACACGTCGAGGGTCTGCGCCTCCTCGCTCGCCGTCCCTGGAAGCGCATCAACCTCTCGGTCAGCCTCAACGCGGCCTCCGACGAGCTTCGCTCCCGCATCATGCCCATCGATCGGCGCTGGCCCTTGGCCGAGCTCGCCGAGGCGCTTCGCGACTACCCCAAACGCCGGAACTTCGTCCTGGGCCTCAACTACTGCCTCGTCCCGGGCCTCAACGACTCGCCTTCCGACGTCGATCGCCTGGCCGCCTTCTGCGAGGGCCTCGGGCGCGTCCTCGTCAACCTCATACCCTACAATCCCGGATCGAGGCCGATCGGTCGCGCCCCCGGCGAAGACGAGATCGAGGCCTTCACGGCCCGCCTCCTCGCCTCGGGACTGCGGACCCGGCGCCGCGCCACGAGGGGCCGCTCCATCATGGCAGCCTGCGGCCAACTCGGCGGCGGCCGCTGAGCGAAGGCCGCGGATCTGACATCGTCGATTCGATATCTATATAATAACGGCAGCGGCTTCGGTGCCCGAAGCTGCCGATGGAGGCCCGACATTGGGGAATGACAGCATTCACCCGCTCCAGGATCATCCGCTGTTCGGCCCCCTCCCTCTCGAGCTCCAGCTCAATATCGAGGGAAACAATCCCTGGTGGCGGGGCGAGGAAATGCCGCGTCCGCCGGCCTTCCATAGATGGCCCTTCGAGCGGCTTCTCCGAATGGTGAAGGAGGGGATGACCCCCGCGACCGTGCTGCGAGGTCCGCGCAGGGTCGGCAAGACCATCCTGATCAGGCAGGTCATGCAGGCTCTGCTCGGCGAAGGCGTGGACGGCCGTCGGATACTGTACGTCGCCTTCGACGAGCTGCCGACCCTGCGCGGCATCAAGGAGCCGGTGTTGGCGATCAGTCGGTGGTTCGAGCGCGAGGTCCTGAAGGAAAGCTTCAACGCCTCGGCCAACGCGGGACGGTCCGTTTACATCTTTCTCGACGAAGTGCAAAACTTGGATGCCTGGGCTCCGCAGGTCAAGAACCTCGTCGATAACCACGCGGTTCGAATCCTGATAACGGGCAGCTCCTCGCTGCGGATCGAAGCGGGCCGGGATAGCCTCGCGGGACGGATTACGACCCTGGAGATGGGTCCCCTTCTCATTCGCGAGATAGCCGAGCTTCGGTTCGGGTCAAGGCACGAATCCCAGTGGGGCGACAACGGGCTCGACCGACTGCTGTCCCTGGAGTTCTGGAAAGCGGCCGTACACAGGGGCCAGAGTGACCGCGACATTCGCGACCAGTCCTTCGGCGCCTTTTCTGAGCGCGGCGGCTACCCGGTAGCCTACGAGCATTCCTCGACGCCCTGGCCGGAATTGGCCGATTATCTCAACGAATCCATCATCAAGCGGGCGATCCAGCATGATCTTCGGATGGGACCGCGCGGGCAGAAGCGCGACGAGCGGCTGCTGGAAGAGGTCTACCGTCTCTGCTGTCGCTACGCGGGCCAAGCCGCGGGACCCGCGGTCTTCGTGCCGGAAATCCAGCAGGCCTTGGCCGGCAACATAGGGTGGTCGCGCGTCGTCTCGTACCTCAACTTTCTCGACGGGTCTCTGCTGGTTCGTCTGGTCCAACCGATCGAGCTGCGTCTGAAGCGCAAGAAGGCCCCGGCCAAAATCTGCCTTTCCGACCACACACTGCGGGCTTCATGGCTCCAGGAAATAGTGCCCCTCGATCCGCCGGGTCTCCTCGCCAACCCGCATCTGTCGGACATCGCCGGCCATATCGCGGAGAGCGTGCTCGGCTACTTCCTCGCATCGATACCGAACCTCGATGTGGCGCATTTCCCGACTCGGGGCTCCGAGCCGGAAGTCGATTTCGTGATCACCGTAGGCACCAAGCGCATCCCGATCGAGGTGAAGTATCGGAAGCGCATCGATCCGATGGAAGACACCCGTGGACTTCGCTCTTTCCTCGAGAAGTCGGTCTACAACGCTCCCTTCGGAATATTGGTGACCCTCGAGGACGATGTTCGCATCCTCGACCCGCGCATCGTCCCGATTTC
>CAZBGA010000182.1:0-1936 GCA_964491385.1 uncultured Treponemataceae bacterium
GCCGCGCGCATGGCGGCCGATACGGGCTGCGCCGGAGTCATGATCGCCCGCGGCGCGATGGGCGATCCCTTCATCTTCCGCGCGGCGAAGGCGGCGATGGAGGGGCGACCCGCTGAGGCCGTGCCGGCCGGCGAGCGCGTCGACGCGGCGCGGAGGCATCTCTCGGCCGCCGTGCGCTTCCTCGGGGAAAGGACGGCCTGCGTCGAGTTCCGGAAGCAGTTCTGCTCGTACACGCGCGGGTCGCCGGGCGGGGCCGAGCTCCGGGCGGCCGGCGTCAAGGCCGCCTCGGTCGGCGATTTCGAGGCACTCTTCATCCGATGGCTCGCGGCCTCCGCCGCGCTTCCGGGGTAGGGCGGCGATGGCCGGGTCGCTGATCCACCGCCACGCCGAGGCCCTCAAGGCGCGCCACGGAGACCGCGTATGGAGGATAGGCATCGACGGCGGCTTCTCCTGCCCCAACAGGCCGCTCGGGCGGGGGCCGGGCGGCTGCAGCTACTGCGCCCCGCGAGCCGCCAGGGCGCCCTACCTTCCCGACGGCGAGTCTTCGATCGAGAAGCAGGTGGAAGCCGGCCTCGCCTTCCTCGGGAGGCGCTACGGGGCCCGGCTCTTCTTCCCCTATTTCCAGGCCTACAGCTCGACCTTCGCCGCGCCCGCCGAGCTGCGCCGGCGCTACGACGACGCCTTGCGCGCGGTCGGCGAGCGCGCCCCGGGAGGACTGCGGGGCCTGGTAGTGTCGACGAGGCCGGACTGCGTCGACGGCGAGAAGGCGGCCCTCCTCGCCTCGTACGCGGAGAGGGGCCTCGAGGTCTGGGTCGAGCTCGGACTGCAGAGTTCGCGCGACGAGACGCTCCGCAGGATTCGCCGCGGCCACGACTACGCCCGCTTCGTCGGCGCGCTGGAGACTCTCCGCGCCGCGGGAGGCGCCTCGGCGCGGCTGCGCATTGCCGTACACCTCATCCTCGGGCTGCCCGGGGAGACCGAGGCGGACATGCTGGAGACGGTTTCGCGCATCGCGTCGCTCGGGCTCGACGGCGTGAAATTCCACGATCTCCTCATACCCAGGGGCAGCGCGCTCGCCTCCGAGTACCTGTCCGGCGAGCTTACCCTCCTCCACCCGTCCAGGATGCCGGGTCTCCTCGCCGATTGCCTCGAGCTCCTCGATCCCGCCTGCGAAGTGATGAGGCTCCGCTCCGACGCGCCCTCCGGCGAGCTCCTCGCGCCGCGGCGGAGGCCGGGCAAGGCGGACTTGTATCGGGCCGTCGAGGCGGAGCTCGCCTCGCGCGGCTCGAGCCAGGGCGCCCGCCGGAGCCTCCGCCCCGGCGAGGCGATCGGCGGGGCGGGACGAGGGGCCGATCCCTCCGAGGCGTAGCGATTCGGCCCGGAGTGAGCTATACTGGAACCCACATGCAGATCAAGAACCCAGAGATCTTCGCGGCCGTAGAAGGGATAGGCGAGCACTTCCGGACGAACATCTCGAACAGATTCACCCGCCGCGGCATATCCTCCCTGGTGCTGGACCCGGGAACCTGGAACCTCATCGAGGAACTCACCGAGAAGCTCGAGAATTACAGATACCAGGGCTACCACTTCGACGAGATATACGCGCAGATAATCGCGATCGCGCGCTTCGTCTACCAGGCTCGCCGCGACCTCCTGCCGAACATCCGCTTCCTCGCCTCCAGCGGGAGCGATCAGGTCGGCGCCTCCGACAAGGTCTTCCGCGACATGGCCATAGCGAACTTCGGCCCCAACCTCAAGATACTCGCCGACAAGGTCAACGAGCTCTACGTCAAGGTGGTGGCGATCGACAAGGAGAACGCCGCGCCGAAGAGTCCCGTCTTCACCCAGATACCCGAGCTCAAGGAGCTCGGGCGCTACCTGGTGGAGTGATCGCCCGAGCCCCGCTTATTGACAACGCCCCGACAATCGCGTATGT
>CAZBGA010000183.1:0-1904 GCA_964491385.1 uncultured Treponemataceae bacterium
AGGCTCGCGGCGAGCTCGGCGAGCTCCGAGCGCTCGCTTCGCTGCAGGGTGACGTGGCCGAATATCTTCTGGCCCTTGAAGGCCTCGACAAGGTAGGACAGGCCGTTGGAATTGGCGTCCAGGTACATGTTGTCTATCTGGTAGGGATCTCCCGTGAGCACTACCTTCGTCCCCTCGCCGGCCCTCGACACGATGGTCTTGATCTCGTGCGGCGTCAGGTTCTGGGCCTCGTCGACGATCATGTACTGGTTGGGGAGGCTCCTCCCGCGTATGTAGGTGAGGGCCTCTATCTCGATCATCCTGTCCTTGACGAGCTGCTCGACGCTCTTGACGTTCGGCCTCTTGTACTCGGCGAGTATCTGCTCGAGGTTGTCGAAGAGAGGCTGCATCCAGTTGGCCATCTTGGCCGACTTCTCGCCGGGCAGGTAGCCGATGTCCTTGCCGACCGGAACGACCGGCCGGGTGACGAGCATCCGAGCGTACTTCTTGTCTTCGCAGACGCGCTTGAGCCCAGCCGCAATGGCCAGAAGGGTCTTGCCCGTGCCCGCCTTGCCGACAAGGGTGACCAAGCGCACATCGTCGTCCAATAGAAGCTCGAAGGCGACGCGCTGCTTGTCGTTCAGGGGGGAGATGCCCGCGACTGGCGAATCCCATTCCGGCAAGGCCAGTATCCTGCCCTGCTCAGGCTCCCCTTTGGCGAGGGCGGTCTGCCCCGAGGCCCTGTCCCGGAGGAGAATGTATTCGTTGGGGTAGAGCTTCTCCTTCCATGGCAGCTCGCCCGTACCCGCGAGCCGGGAGATGGTATCGGCCGAGGAATCCGTCTCGCGCATGCCCTGATACAGCGTGGCGATGTCGACTTTCTGCTTCTCGTAATCGACGGCCCTGACGCCGAGCGCGGTCGATTTGACGCGGGCGTTGATGTCCTTGGACACGAAGAAGACGCGCCTGCCTTCGGCCTGGAGAGCGTAGGCGCAGAGGATGATCTTGTTGTCGTTCCTGTCGAGCTCTATGCCCGGAGGAGTCTTCTCCGGCAGGCTGAGCGATACTTTGAGCGTGGAGCCGTTATCGAGCCGCACTCCCTCGTTCAGGTTTCCCTTCCTGGCGATGCTGTCCAGGAAGCGTATCGCCTCGCGCGCGCTCTTCCCTCGCTGGTCGGGATAGGTCTTGAGCCCGTCGAGCTCCTCGAGCACTTCGAGAGGTATGACGATCTCGTTGTCGCGGAAGGACATGATAGCCTCGGGATAATGAATGAGCACGTTGGTGTCTATTACGAAGGTTTTGTACTTCCGCTCTTCATCATGGTTCATGCTGCCACCATCATATCCCCATCCCCGCAGCTACTATAACATATCCGCTCAGAATTGAAATAGGTCCCATCATATTGTTGGTTCGGATAAATACCTATATGATAAACATATAGCTTCCTTAATTAAGATCTAATACCGGCAAGGTCAAAAGGCCCGGAGGCAGGGTATACGCATATAATCCGGCTACGGGCACTCTAACTACTCAGATTCTGAGCTACAGGGAATGGATCAAGCCGGGCTTCTTTCCCCCGTCACGAAATATTGTCGTCCGCGCCCGCCTGGCCGCTCGCGGCGGAGGTGTTTCCTTTCTTTAGAGAATGGATAATCTTATACGTAGAGAGCCTCGATCGGGCTTGGTCGAAAGGACATTACGGGGATGAAGTATCGAGGATTCCGGGAAGAAATCCTGCTCGAGTCCGTTCGGGAACTCGAAGGCCTCGGCTTGAAGCCTTCCGAGGTCCATGCAATCCTCAATCTTGCGGGAGCGAAATGGCGGTCAGTCCAGATTCGCGAGGGTCGGGGCAACGAAATCCAAGAAGAAGAGGACAGCCAAGTCTTTCATGACGCCACCGTCGCGCTCATGAAAAGCACGATGGA
>CAZBGA010000184.1:0-1852 GCA_964491385.1 uncultured Treponemataceae bacterium
GCGGCCGAGAGAAGGCCGAGGAGGATGGAGAAGGCCGTGATGACGGTCGGCCAATGGCCTATCAGCGAGGTGAGGTCGGAGACGCCGACGCCCATGCCGACGCCGATGATTCCGCCGGCGATGGCCATGGAGAGGGCCTCGATGAGGAATTGGAGCTGAATGTCGCGGCCCTTCGCCCCGACCGCCATGCGCAGGCCGATTTCCCGCGTCCGCTCGCTCACGGACACCAGCATGATGTTCATGATCCCGATGCCGCCGACCACGAGCGAGACGACCGCGACCGCCGCGAGGAGGAGGGATTGGGTCTGCGTCGTGGCGATCCGCACCTGCTGCACATTCGCGATGTTGCGGATGGTGAAATCGTCGGGCTGGCGCGGGGAGAGATGGTGCTGAAGCCGCAGGAGCCGCTCCGTCGAGTCCACGACGCCGTCGACCACGTCGGGCGACGAGGCGGAGAGCTGGATGCTGTTGACCCAGGTCTGCCCGGAGAGCCGCTGCTGGTGGGTGGTGATCGGCACCATCACGATGTCGTCCTGGTCGCGACCGAAACCCGTCTGCCCCTTCGACCCCAGGATGCCGATGACCTTGAAGGGCACGCTCTTTATGGTGACCTCGCTGCCCACCGCGGTCCCCGTGGGGAAGAGGTTGGCGGCGACGGTGGTTCCGAGGACGGCGACCTTCGACACCTTCGCCACCTCGTCGTCGGAGAAGAACCGTCCTTGGGCGATGGTCCAATTGCCCACCTCGGGATAGGCCGTGTTCGTCCCGGCTATCGAGGTGGACCAGTTCAGGCCCCCGGCTATCACCTGGGAGGAGATCTGGGAGTAGGGGGAGACACCCGCCACTTCGGGCACGTTTCCCGCGATGGCCGCCACGTCGCTGGGCAGGAGGGTCGTACGGGTTCCCGAGCCCATCTGGACTCCGCCCGTCGAGATGCTGCCCGGCGTGATCACCACGAGATTGGCTCCCAGGGTCTCGATCTGCTTGAGCACGGCCGCCTGGGCTCCCGACCCGATCGCCATGGAAGCGATGACCGCGCCCACGCCGATGATGATGCCGAGCATCGTCAGGAGCGAACGGCTGATGTTCCGCCGCAAGGCCTTCCACGCGGTTCGGACGAGGACGACGAGGCTGATTCCCGAGCCTCTCGGCGCCTGGGCGAGAGCCGCCGTCGCCTCGCAGTCCCCGTCGGAGGCCTGCTCGGATGTAGGCTTGTCGCCGACGATGAGCCCGTCCTTGAAGGTGATGATGCGGTCCGACCAGGCCGCGATCTCCATCGAGTGGGTCACGACGATGACCGTTATGCCGGACTCGCGGTTGAGGCGGCGGAAGAGATTCATGATCTCGACGCTGCTCGCGCTGTCCAGGTTGCCGGTCGGCTCGTCGGCCATCAGCAGGGGGACCCCGTTGGAGAGCGATCGGGCGATCGCGACCCGCTGCTGCTGGCCGCCCGAGAGCTCGTTGGGCTTGTGGTCCATCCGCATGCCCAGCCCGACCTCCTCGAGGAGGACCTTCGAGCGGCGTTCCCGCTCTTCGCGCGGGGTCCCGGCGTAGAGCATCGGAAGCTCGACGTTCTCGAGGGCGCTCGTCCTGGCGAGGAGGTTGAAGCTCTGGAAGACGAAGCCTATCTGCTTGGAGCGCACCGCCGCCAGCTGGTCGCGCGTAAGGCCCGCGACCTCCTGGCCGGAGAGGCGGTAGGACCCCGAGGTCGGCCGGTCGAGGCAGCCGAGCAGATGCATGAGCGTCGACTTGCCCGATCCCGACTGCCCCATGATGGCGATGAACTCGCCCCGGCACACCGAAAAGCTGACCCCCGCGAGCGCCCGGACCTCGGAGGCCCCTTCGCCGTATA
>CAZBGA010000185.1:0-1783 GCA_964491385.1 uncultured Treponemataceae bacterium
CTCAAGAGACCGACGATCCGCGGGCCATCGAGCCGGCGCGAGGCGAGCGCGAATCCGAGGGCTCCGGCGGGCCGGAGCCGATGAAGGCTCAGGACGCCCCGCCATGGGGCCCGAGAAGACGCAAGCCCAGACGAAGCATGGCGAAGGATTCGGCCCAAGGCACTCTATTCGACGAAGCTCCTCCCCCCTCGAAAGCCGGCGAAGACCAGTCCGAGGCGAAAATGAGCCGATCCAAGCGGCGTCGCGAAAGGCGCAAGGCGGTCAAGTCCTCGGACCTAGGTCCCCCGCGCTCCGCCGCAAGCGATGCCCCGAGAGCGGGCGAGAGCGCGCAAACCCGTCCCAAGGCTGCGCCGAGGCATCCTAGCGTCAAAGGCGCTCGCAAGAAGGAAGGAGCCCGCCCCGACAGGAGGGCAGGCCTCCCTCCGTCCCGCGGCTCGGGCTCTCACGGCCCATCCTCTCGCTCTAGGAGCGACGATCGGCGTCCCTCCGGCTCGCACAGGCACGGCCACCCCGACGGACTCCCGCTTCTCAGCCCCGAGGACCTGGACGCCATCCCCCACAACGTGTCGAACGTCCGCGGCCATGGCCGACCCGCGCCGGCGAAAGCGCCCGAAGCCGCGCGCAGGCTCGAGACTCTCTCGCCGTCTTCGGAGAGCATCGCCGCCCTCGCGGCCCTCGAGGGGGTCCTCGACGAGGCCGTCCCCCTCCAGGCCAGGCACAGGGCCTCGCTCGGGAGCGATATCCGAAAGCTTTGGGAAGAGCTCACCTCGGACCGCGAGTTCCGTTCCGCCGACTACCTCGGCTCCCCTCCCGCCCTCTCGGCCTATCTCCGGTACTTCCTCCCCTGGAACGTATTCCGCCTCGCCGCTCTCCTGACCAACGCGGATTTCTGCCTCCCCGACAAAGCCGTCATCGTCGACATGGGCTCGGGTCCCCTCACTCTTCCCATCGCGCTCTGGATAGCGCGGCCCGAGCTCCGCGACGTGCCCCTGACGATCTACTGCGTGGACAGAGTTGAACGTGTCCTCGAAGCGGGCGTCAACGTCTTCCAGACACTCTGCATGCGAGTGGAGGGCAGGCTCCCGCCCTGGCGCCTGGAGTCGCGCAAGGATTCCTTCGGCGTCCCCCTGCCCGAGCGCGCGCACCTGCTCACCGCCGCGAATGTCTTCAACGAGTTCTTCTGGAAGGACAAGCGCAACCTCGGGGAGCGCGCGCTCGCCACCGCGCGGACCCTTTTGTCCTACCTCAAGGAGAACGGCAGCGTCTTCGTGATGGAGCCCGGGGATCCGCGCTCGGGTGCCTTCGTCTCCGCCCTCCGTGCCGCCCTCCTCGCCGAGGGCGCCTCGCCCCTCGGCCCCTGCCCCCACGCCTTCTCCTGCCCCATGCCGGGAATCTTCCGCCATCTCCTCCCGCCCGAGGAGACGCGGACGATAAAAGGCGACCCGAACGTCGCCCCGTCGCGCTTCGTCCTCCCCCCTGTAGTCATGCCTAAGAAGAGGGACAAGTTCCCCTGGTGCCATTTCGGCATCGACGCATTCAAGGCGCCTGCCTGGCTCGAGGCCCTCTCCGAGGAGGCGGGACTTCCCAAGGAGCGCGCGGTCCTCTCCTATCTCTGGGCGGCCCGAGGGACGATCGCGCGAAGCCCCGTAGGCGTCCCAGACCCCATCCGCAGCTCCGATCACGAACGCCGCGCCAGGGCCGGCAAAGGCGTACTCGTACGCGTGATCTCCGAGCCCTTCGCCCTGCCCGACGGCTCCACCGGCCAGTACGCCTGCTCCAGCCT
>CAZBGA010000186.1:0-1599 GCA_964491385.1 uncultured Treponemataceae bacterium
CGTTGGCCTGGCCGTCGAAGACCTTGAGATCGATGTTCTTGTACTTCTTGGCCTCGTCGACCACCGAGTTGGCCAGCCATGCCGCGAAGGAATCCGCCTGCGCTCGCGCGATGTAGGCGACCTTATACACCTTGGCCTGGGCCGAGAGCCCGGCTGCCAGGGACAAGGCGATGAGCAACGCTAAACCCAATTTCTTCAGCATCCTCTACCTCCTGATTCTGCGTCGTACGGTAACATAGACTACTATAAAAGCGAAACTCTGCCAGCCAATATTTTGCCGCAAATACCTCCTTCACTCTTTCGGTATTGCGTCAATATAGGACCATTCTCCGATTTGTCAAGCTGTTTTTTTCTCATTTTTGCCTTGTTGTCCAGGCGATCCCGGCGCGGGCGGCCTTAGAGCTTCAGGTATACCTCAATCGAAAAGCAAAAAAACCATATGATGGAGCTCAAAATTATCCTTATATTGTATATACATTTAAGAAAATTCCGGAATATGGCGGCTCAGCTCTACAAGTTGCTTCCGCAATGGAAGCCGGCATGGAAACTCGGGAAAAGCTTCAAGGCCCTCTCGTTAGACGTTCAAATTGTATCGATATAATTTGCGCAAATCAATAGCAAATTAGAGAATTTTGCCTTGACATATTTGCGTTAGTATGCGGAAATTCCCCCCTGAAAACCTTCTGCGAGGCGGAGGGAACGTGCACAACCATCGGAGGCGAGGATGCAGGCAGTCGTGCTTAAAGAGAAGAATAAAATAGTCGTCGAGGATTTCCAGGTAGAGGAATCCCTGTCGCCCGACGATGTCAGGATAGGGATACGGAACGTGGGGATCTGCGGGAGCGACGTCCATTATTACCTCCACGGCAGGATCGGCGACTTCGTCGTCGAAGGTCCGATGATCCTCGGCCACGAGGCGAGCGGGGAGGTGCTGGAAGTCGGGTCAAATGTCGGGCACCTGAAGATCGGCGATCGGGTATGCATGGAACCGGGGATTCCCTCCCCGGGGAGCCCCGCCGTTCTCGCCGGCCTCTACAACCTCGACCCCGGGGTCAGGTTCTGGGCGACGCCGCCGATCCATGGATGCATGCGAGAGACGGTCGTCCATCCGGCCGGCTTCACTTTCAGGCTGCCCGACGAGGTATCGCTCGAGGAAGGCGCCCTGGTCGAGCCCCTCGCGATCGGCGTCTACTCGGCGAGCACCGCCGCGGTCCAGCCCGGCGACGTCGCCCTCGTCTTCGGGGCGGGGACCATAGGCATCGTCACCGCCCTCGCCGCTCTGGCGTCGGGCTGCTCCAAGGTCATCCTCGCCGATATCAAAGAGAAGAAGCTCGAGATTGTCCGCAGGATCTTCCCCGGCGCTATAGTGTGCGTCGACTCGGCTCGGGAGTCCCTGGACGAGGCCGTCTTCGCTCTGGCGCCGGAAGGCGCCGACATCGTCTTCGAGGCCAGCGGGAGTCCGGCGGTCATAGGGAGCTTCGTCCGCTATCTCCGCCCCAACGGCCGCGCGGTGATGATCGGCATGCCCTCCGCCCCCGCCGCCTTCGATGTCGTCGCGGCCCAGGTGAAAGAGATCCGGATCATGCACATCTTCCGCTA
>CAZBGA010000187.1:0-1585 GCA_964491385.1 uncultured Treponemataceae bacterium
CCTATGGCGACGTTATCGGCAGGCCGGGCTTGTCCCTACGGCAGCGGGAGCTCGCTACAATCGCAATGCTCGGCGCGATGGGCGGATGCGAACCGCAACTGAGCGTACATATCCGAGGGTCGCTCAACGTCGGCTGCACGAAGACCGAGATCGTCGAGACCCTGCTCCAGCTCTGCGTGTATGCAGGGTTTCCGAAAACGATCAACGCCATCAATTGCGCCAAGAAAACGTTCGCCGAGGTCTGAAGAACTCTTCGCAGGATGATCGAGGCAGGCCTGTAAGCGGCTCGACGGGTTATGCGCAGTCCTCGGCGCCGGTCTCGACTCCGCCGCCCGCGCTTCCTCGACCGACAGGAGTGGACAGCGAAAGTCGGGCAGACGAGGCTCCCTCACGGTAAACTCCCCCCAGGGCGGTCAAACGGCCGCACCGGATCGGTCGGCACGGAAGAGCCGATCGGACATTCGGGGGAGACCGTGAATAGCAAGTCGACTTTGAGGCTGCCGCGAGCGAGGCCAACTGTTCGGCATTCCACTTTTACAGGATGTTCGAGGTGATCGCCGGGGTCGGGCCGGGAGAGTACCTGCGCAGGCGCAGGCTCTCCGAGGCGGCGCTGCTCCTGTCGAGCGGCGGGGACGAGAAGGTGATCGACCTCGCCATGCGCTTCGGCTACGACTCGCCGGACGCTTTCAGCAGGGCCTTCCGCCGCGAGTTCGGATGCCTGCCCACCGAGGCCAGGAAGGGCGGCGCGAGGCTGCACAGCTACCCGCCGCTCACCTTTTCCGTCGTGCTCAAGGGGGACAAGGCCATGGAGTACAGGATCGAGAAGGGGCCGGCAATGAGGTTGGCCGGCATCGGCACGAAGGTAACCTCGAAGGACGGCAGCAACTTCGTCGACGTGCCTGCGTTCCGGGACGCCATAATGAGGGACGGCCGCTGGAAGGCGCTCCTCGCGAAGGCCGACTTCGCGCGCATAGGCGTATGTGGAGTGTGCCGGGACTTCGACATGGCTTCCGGCACCTTCGTCTATAGCATCGGGATCGACGAGCCGGAAAGCATGGAGGGTATGCCGGCGGGCAGCGAGTTCATCGGCGTGCCGGCATCCACCTGGGGCAAGTTCACAAGCCGCGGCCCGCTTCGGCCCAACATCCAGGACACGATCAAGCGCGTCTTCGGCGAGTGGCTCCCCGCCTCGGATTGGGAGCACGCGGGCACCGCCGAGATCGAGTTATACCCGGCTTCGGCCGGCTCGCCCGAGTCGCCCGACTACTGGTGCGAGTACTGGATACCGCTCAAGAGGTAGCCCTCGACCGCAGTATTGAGTAAGCGATCCGCCAAGCCATGTTTGGCCGAGCTTCTGTCAATATCGGGACTGCAGCATGTCCTCTTCTGCGAGCGCCAGTTCGCGCCGATTCATGTCGAGCAGGTCTGGGAGGAAAACCGCTTCACCCTCATGACGCACCGTCGCGCCGTTCATGACCCATGCGATCGTCGTCCGGTGAGGTAGGGGCGGGTCAGGTGATTTTCTGGAGGGCGCTATAGATTTCAAGGGGGTCCAGTCGGTCCCTCCAATCGGCGTTGACCCGCG
>CAZBGA010000188.1:0-1576 GCA_964491385.1 uncultured Treponemataceae bacterium
CGACGCGCGCCAAGGACTACTCCAACCGCTTCCGCAGGGCGACATTCAGGAGCGATGCCGAGATGCGCGCCGTCGTCGGCTGTCCCGAGGACAACCCCTTCGTCGAAAGGACGCGGAGGGACATGGCGGCGTTGCGCGACCGAGCCTCGGTCCTCAGCTCCCTTGCGCGATAGCGGGCGCGTGGCGGCGGTAGATGAGCCAGGAGGCGGGCAGCGCGAGCGTGAGGACCGGGAAGAGTATCCTCGCGTAGTCGACCGTGAATAGCGATAGGACGAGGAAGGAGCCGGCGCCGATGGCCCTGCCGAGGTTGAGCGCTATCTCGGCGGCTATGTTCCTTCCGGCCGCGCTGCCCTCCTCGCGGATGTAGCGCGCCAGGATGCCGAGAAAGACCGCGCTGTAGGGCAGGAAGACGAGAGTCTCGGCGATCTTCCACAGCGTACCGGATACGGCGGCGCCAACCAGGGTCGGCGACAGCGCTATGACGAGGGCCGAGGCGAGCGCGACCAGCGAGCCCCATCCCCAAAAGCCGGAGTAACGGCGAGGAGTCAGGACCTTCCCCAGGCCATAGCTGGCCGCGATGCCCAGGACGGCGAAGGCCATGGCGAGGTAACCCGCGACAGTCTCGCTCCCCGCCCCTTGAAGTATGAGGATGCTCATCACGGACCAGTTGGCGCCGTCCCTGAGGCCGGAGGTGAGGCTTATCCCGAGCCCGATGCTCCAGCGGCCGTCCCCGCGGGCGCGAAGGTGCCGCCTGACTTCGATCGGGACGGCGGAGAACTCGTTCGGCAGGCAGAAGGCCGCGGCGCCCATCGCGGCGCTGACCGCCACGATTGACAGAAAGAGCATGGAGTAGCCGACCTCGGGCCGCGGCGCCAGGCTTATAGCCAAGGTGGAGACGAGAGGGCCCGCCGCCGTCGCGCCCGAGCCGAGGGCCCCGGACGTCCCGAAGAACCTGCCTTTTTCGGAATCCTCGGCGGCGCGCGCGGTGAAGAGGTTGAAGGGGAACCAGAAGAAGCCGTTGGCGAGGCCGCTCAGGACGCCGAGGAGGACGAGCCGTCGCGAGCTCGATTCCCCAAGGGCGACGAGGAGGCCGTAGAAAAGCACGAAGAGGCTCAGGCCGAGCATCAGGGCGGAACGGTTCCCGAATCGCCTCGCGAGGAGGGCGGCGCCCATGAAGGCGAGGGGCATGAGGGCGAATTGCCCCAGGTTGAAGACCGTGAGCGCGGCGATGCTGTCCAGCCGCCTGTACAGGTACATGCTTACGAAGACCGTCGAGACCGCGTTCGAGAAGGCGAGGCCCGTCGCGATGAAGAGCGTCGCCCGGGCGGCGCGGGAGAAGGGACGCTTCATCATCGTGGAGGAGGCCGTCAGTTGCGCTTCTGGAAATCCCTCATGAACCCGGTGGAAACCTTGACGTTCTGCACGAGATTGGCGTTGTAGATCGAGAAGCGGATGCCGCCGACCGAGCGGTGTCCCTTGACGCCGATGATGCCGGCAGCCTTGGCTTCCTTCACGAACTTTTCCTCGAGCTCCTCGCTCCTCAGGCGGAAGACGACGTTCATCTTGGAGCGGGCAT
>CAZBGA010000189.1:0-1548 GCA_964491385.1 uncultured Treponemataceae bacterium
TCTCGACGCGCCCGTCGCCCTCGTATCGGGCGAGGACGTGCCGATGCCCTACAACCACGCCCTCGAGCTGGCGGCCCAGCCTTCGGCCGCGAAAATAGAGGCGGCGGTCCTGCGCGCCCTCTATCGGGAGGAATAGCATGGCCGAGCAACTTCTCATGATGGCCCTCTCCCCGACGATGAGCGAGGGCACCATCGCGAAATGGAAGGTCGCCGAGGGTTCCGCCTTCGCGGCGGGATCGGTCCTCTGCGAGGTCGAAACCGACAAAGCCAGCATGGACTACGAGGCCGCCAAGGACGCGGTCCTCCTGAAGATCCTGCTGCCCGAAGGAGGGAAGGCCGCCGTCGGCGATCCGATCGCGGTGATCGGCAAAGCCGGCGAGGATCCGGGGCCCTTCATCCCGGCGGCCGCCAAGTCCGCCTCTCTGCCATCGGCCGCGGCAGCGCCCGCGCCGGTACTGCCGAGGGCGCCGAGCTTCGCGCCCGAGACCTCCGCGCCGAGCGCGCCCGAACCGCCGCGCGTCCCGCCCCCCGCGAGCGGCGCGGGGGGCGCGATGCGGCCATCGGCGCCTTCATCCTATCCTCCATCCTCTCCCCTCGCCCGAGCGCTGGCTCGCGAGCTGGGCATCGATCTCAGGAGCGCCAGGGGCTCGGGCCCGGGCGGCCGCGTCGTCGAGAGGGACGTCCGCGCCCTCGCGGCCCAAGGGCCGGCGCCGGAGCGCGGTCCGATCGCGCCGCAGGGCGCGGCGGCCTCCGCAGCCGGGCAGGCCGCCGACCGCAGGCTCCCCGTCTCGGGCAAGCGCGCGGTCATCGCCAGGCGGCTCTCCGAATCCTTCTTCGGGGCCCCGCACTTCTATTTGAAGAGGCGCGCGGACGCCGGGCCCCTCATGGCCCTGCGCGAGACGGCCAACGCGGGTCGCGAAAAGCCGATTTCGCTCAACGCCTTCATCGTGAAGCTCTCGGCCGAGGCCATAGTCCGCCACCCCTACGTCAACTCGACCTGGGAGGGCGCGACCATTCTGGAGCGATCGTCCATAGACATAGGATTGGCCGTCGCCCTGCCCGACGGCCTGATAACTCCCGTCGTGCGGGACTGCGCCCGCAAGGGCGTCGCGGCCATCGACGAGGAGCTCTCCGCCCTGATCGCCAAGGCGAGAGACAGGGGACTGGCCCCGAGCGAGTACGAAGGCGCCGGCTTCACGATAAGCAATTTGGGCAGCTTCGGCGTCGAGGAGTTCACGGCGATAATAAACCCGCCGGGCTCGGCGATCCTGGCCCTCGGAGCCGCGCTGGCCGAGCCCTTCGTCCGCGGGGACGGGACGGTCGGAACGAGGCGCGCGATGGCCATGACTCTCGGCTGCGACCATCGCGTCATCGACGGCGCGGCGGGCGCGCGATTCCTCGCGACTCTCGTCTCGCTGATCGAGGAGCCAGGCAAGGCTTTGCTTTAATTAGGAGGAATATCGATGCCCGAACGCGAATACGACATCGTCGTAATCGGCGCCGGACCGGGGGGCTACGTCTGCGCCATACGGGCCGCCCAGCTCGGTC